>NZ_JBIWCZ010000033.1:0-1462 GCF_044761765.1 Peribacillus sp. NPDC097284 | reverse complement strand
TACCCTATAGAGTAGACACTTTAAAAAAGTCTCTCTGTAGGGTACTTTTATTTGTATAAAGAAAAGATAGGATTGGAGATACATCACAATGAGCATAAAGACTTTTACAGAAAAAGAAATGAAGTCCTTATTAAAGAATCCTAATGTTAAGGCTGTTAGCCCCAAGGGGATTACATATACAGATGATTTTAAGCGATACTTTATTGCTCAAAATCAGGCAGGTAAGTTACCAAGAGATATCTTTGAAGATAGTGGTTTTGATATAGAGGTTGTTGGTATGTATCGCGTGCAGGCAGCCGGTAAAAGGTGGCGTTCAGCCTATCGAAAGAATGGCTTAGAAGGTTTAAATGATACTCGCAAAGGAAATTCAGGACGTCCACGTGAAAGAGATCTATCTATAGAAGAAAAATATGCTCGGCTAGAAGCTCAAGTTAACCTATTGAAGGCAGAGAATGAGTTGCTAAAAAAGATCGATTTAGCCGAAAGGAGGCTAATGAGAAAGAAATAACCCTGTCAGCCGAACAAAAGTATGTATTAATTCGGTCCATCATTACTAAATATAAACTTAAAAATAAGGTTCAATACTTATGTAATGTCTCTCAGATATCCCGTTCGGGATATTATAATTACTTTCATTCATCCTCCCAAAAACGTAGACAGGAGCGAGAGGAAAGGGACGAGCAGTTAAGGGGAATTATTATGAAGGCCTATCAATTTAAAAAACGTAAAAAAGGGGCTCGCCAAATTAAAATGACATTGGCAAGTCAATTTAAAATTGTCTTCAACTTGAAACGTATACGTAGAATTATGAAGAAGTATGAGATTGTCTGCCCTATAAGAAAAGCAAATCCCTATCGGAGAATGTTGAAAGCAACTCAAGAACATAGAGTCATGCCAAACCTCTTAAAGCGTCAATTTAAGCAAGAGGTTCCTGGAAAAGTACTCCTGACCGATATCACTTATTTATTTTACGGAAGGGGCCAGAAAGCCTATTTGTCTACCATAAAAGATGGCTCGACTAATGAAATCTTGGCCTACCACGTATCAGACCGCATGACCATGGATTTAGCTACAGAAACCCTTCTTAAACTAAAGAAAAATCGAAGATTTAAAAAGAGAGAAGGCGCATTAATACACTCGGATCAAGGTATCCACTACACACACCCATACTTTCAAAAGTTAGTGAAGAAACTAGGATTACAACAATCTATGTCTAGACGAGGGAACTGTTGGGATAACGCTCCCCAAGAATCCTTCTTTGGTCACTTTAAAGATGAAGCTAACATTAAATCTTGTGAAACAATTGAAGAGTTAAAAAAAGAAATCAAAAATTATATGATCTACTATAACAACTATAGACACCAATGGAACCTAAAAAAGATGACCCCTGTTCAATACAGAGATCATCTTTTAAAAATTGCTTAGGCTTTTTTAAAATGTCCTTTACACAGGGTACACTTTA
>NZ_JBIWCZ010000032.1:0-1627 GCF_044761765.1 Peribacillus sp. NPDC097284 | reverse complement strand
ACCCGTTCCCATTCCGAACACGGCAGTTAAGCTCTTCAGCGCCGATGGTAGTTGGGGGTTTCCCCCTGTGAGAGTAGGACGCCGCCAAGCCATTTTAAAGGTCAGCCATTAGGCTGGCCTTTTTTGTTTTTAGTAAATCCTTTTACCTTCTCAGCCAGACAGTAGAAGAAGACCGTAAGATCTCGAAATCGCGGAGAATACATGGCTAATTCGTTTTCTTTATATATTTTCTAATAGCTTATTGGCTTGTTTTTATAAATGGTATGGGAATGCGGTGGGTATACGTTGATTTTTCCTGGAGAGTTAGCATTCAGAAATGGCTCCTAAACCATCATCCATTTAAAATGGTCTCTTCTTTCCTAATCATTGTAAAAAGCTATGATCACATTTGTGAATCATTTTTATTAACAATAAAAAAGATGATTGGCTACGCTGAGCCAATCATCTTTTTTAAAGTGGTTCGTGAATCTCCCAAGCAACTTTTAAAGAATCTACTATGAAATCTGCTACTTCATCAACATCCAAGTTATTTGTGTTCACTTTTGAATGATGATAGGAATAAACTTCTTGTCTGGTTTTAAAAAGGTCTTCAATTTCTTCTAGGCTTTTACTTTGCAAGACCGGTCTACTATCAATAAGTAAGCTAATTCTTTCTTTCCAATAGTCCCAAGATAAATCAAGGTAAAATACTATGCAATTGGAGAGGCATATATCTCTTATATCCTCTTGTAAAAAGGCCCCGCCTCCTAAAGAAAGTATTTTTAATTTTTGCTGGCTGAACCGTTCAATTACTTCCTTTTCTTTTTCACGAAAAGTCTTTTCCCCGAACTTCTTGAATATTTCAGTCGTGGGCATATTAAATTCTTTTTCGATTTCTTGGTCTATATCAATAAAGTCCCTATATAGTTTTTTAGCGACTTTTTGGCCTATTGTAGTTTTACCTACTCCCATAAAACCAATAAAAACGATACTTTGCAACCTCAAAGATGTATCTTTATTAACCACTTATGAATTCCTCTCCCCGCTAGATTACAATGATTTAAAGTAGCTTTCGATTTTTAAAAATAATTTCATTATAGTGCATGTTGGTAGAAATGTAAAAATATTATTTAAATATTTGGAAAACTGATCAATTGATTTACCCTCATTCCTAATAATAGAAGGAATGGTCGATAATTAATAGTCCATGCTTTAATTTGTATCATTAATTTTATAATGAGAAGAGTAATGATAGGATCCAACTCATGCTGTGCAATTGTGGATATTAATTAACGGATATGGTCATAAAAGAAAAAAACGAAAATACATTGACTTTGATGACAAAAAGGATTAATATAAATAAGCACCAAGTCAGTCAAACAAAAATTTCATCAACTTCTGGCAGATTGCTTGAAGAAATAAACAGTAAAAACTATTGACTTCTTATAATGAAAGTGATAAGATGAATTAGTTGCTGCTAACACAGTGACTAAAAAATAAGTTAAAAACTTCGTAGAAGTTGACAACTAATTGATAGTGTGTTATGATGGATTAACAAGTTGTTCTAACGAACAACGAGATAAATTGCTCTTTGAAAACTGAACAAAACAAAGCGCCAACGTAAATTTTGAGTGAGCACACACTATAA
>NZ_JBIWCZ010000031.1:0-2490 GCF_044761765.1 Peribacillus sp. NPDC097284 | reverse complement strand
TTCAGCGCCGATGGTAGTTGGGGGTTTCCCCCTGTGAGAGTAGGACGCCGCCAAGCCATTTCAAGGTCAGCCACTAGGCTGGCCTTTTTTGTGTTCTCAATAAAAATGGAACATGGGTTACTTTTGTAGAGGGAAAGAGCTTTACCTATAAATAAAGAATTAACTTCATATCTTATTTTAGCAATAGTTTTACAAATTACGTTATAAGGTGGAGGGGACTTCCAAAGTTTTATCCCTTTCTACACACTCATATATTAAAAAAACCTTATTCTCATATTTAAAGTGCTGTGTTTTTTATAAACGATGGTCTATATTACGTAACAAATTAAATATTATCTGTACCCCTTATACTGCGGGTTATTTTTTATTAATGAAGGTAGACTCAATAATGAAAGTAATGAGCATATAAACAGTAATTTATAACGCTCTATTCCACATGATATTAATTATAGATTTCAAAGACCTAACTCAAAATCTTCCTGATTGGAATTTAAGATTAAAATAATGAATTGAGAGGAGCTGCGCGTAATAGTCAATAAAACTGGCTATTAGATTAGCTCCTTTTAGATTTTCTAAAAAAAGATCAACTCCAGGACTTATAACTTTAAAGCCCCTGCTAGTTCTATAAGAAGCAGAAAAGAAAATATTAAACAGTTGCTCGAACTATATAACAAGAAAATGTTATAGGTAAGCCATCTTTTGTGGCATTTTGCTCGAAAATCTTAGATACTTCATACAAGTTTTTTTCTTTTAAAGTTTCATAAATGGAAGGGTGTTGACCGAAACAACGTAATTTTAAAACATCCAATGGGGAGTGAATATACTCTGTACTATTTATTGCTTCAATCTTAGAATGAGAGAACTTACTAATATTAATTCTATGATTAATGAGATTTAAGATTGGAGTTCCTATTGAAGAATCAAAGAGGTTAGGAAATAAAAGGGGTAATTCTTTATTTGTCTCATCTCCAGGATGGAGACCAATTATTTTGCCACCACTTTTTATAACTTTCTTAAGGTATGGATATGCGGATGTAGGACCTTTCCTTATGTATGCACAATCAAATTCATCCATTTCAAAAAGCAATCCATTTTTTATATTTCCTAAAACAAAAGATACATTTGGTTTTTTATCTTTTAGCCTAACTTGTAAGAACTTTTCTGTTACATCAAACCCTATTATTTCTTTTGCTACCGAGCCACATTCATTTGTTAGCTCGCCGTGTCCACATCCAATACTTTCCTTCCAACTGTGATTTTAGTTACTTCTTTATCAAATATTGATTCTCCGTTAGGCTCTGTAAGTGTAGGATTCCAAGAATATATGTATTTACCCTGAATGTCACTAAGTTGTTTATACCATTCTATCGAATGTGGCTGCACCCATTCTGTAAAAGTTGTAGGGTCTGTTAATTGCATATACAATCCCCCTTAATAGATCTAAAATATTTATTATTCTTTAAGTTAATAAAAAGTCCTCCTTCTTCAACTAAACTGCCTCGTTAGTTTAAGCGTAACATTTCACAAACGACATTCCCTTACGAAAATCAACCCTTATCTTTAACACAGTCTATAACATAATACGAACCGTTTGTTATTAATTTCACCGTATCATGTAAATGGGTAATGCCCTCTGACTTTTTTAAGAGTTATATTTGAGTTAGAAGTAACTTAAATTCGCTTAATAAGTTAAGCTGTATAATCAGAGTGTAAGGATATTAAGCATTCACATTAGGAGAACTCGTTTCATTTACGCCCCTGGTGTTGCTCTCTATCATAAGTTCAATAAGGGGATTCTCCATTAACCTTAGATATGGACCTTTAATATTAATATAGACTCATGTCAGCTTACTTGTTTCATAATTGTGATATTAGAATGATTTCTGCAAGAGTAACAAGAGTGGTGTGTAATATCTGATAAGGCTCTATATAGAAATTATTTGCTCCTTATTTAAAAGGCTATCCCTTTATGGTAGAAAGTAATAATTGTCCTTGATTAACATTGAAAGCTTATTGTGTAAAAATGAAGAGTGGAGGGATAATCCTTCCCTTAAAGAGTACTGTCAGTGGTACTTGTTATCCAATGGAGGAGGAACATTATTATCCTAATAAATTATAATAAGGTATTTCACTTAAATGTGTTGACTTTGAAACTGAAAAGGATTAATATAAATAAGCACTAAGAAAACAAACGCAAAACTTCATTGCTTTTAGCTGAATGGCTAGAAGAAATGACACAATAAAAACTATTGACTTCTTATGAAGAAAATGATAAGATGAAATGGTCGCTGAAAAAAACAGCGATTAAAAATAAGTTAAAAACTTCGTAGAAGTTGACAACTAAACGATAGTTTGTTATGATGAATAAACAAGTTGTTCTAACGAACAACGAGATAAATTGCTCTTTGAAAACTGAACAAAACAAAGCGCCAACGTAAATTTTGAGTGAGCACACACTATAAAAAAGCAAAATGAGCAAGTCAAACATTT
>NZ_JBIWCZ010000030.1:0-3094 GCF_044761765.1 Peribacillus sp. NPDC097284 | reverse complement strand
TCACACCCGTTCCCATTCCGAACACGGCAGTTAAGCTCTTCAGCGCCGATGGTAGTTGGGGGTTTCCCCCTGTGAGAGTAGGACGCCGCCAAGCATATAATATGGAGGATTAGCTCAGCTGGGAGAGCATCTGCCTTACAAGCAGAGGGTCGGCGGTTCGATCCCGTCATCCTCCACCATTATTTTTTACACCTGCCGGTGTAGCTCAACTGGTAGAGCAACTGACTTGTAATCAGTAGGTTGGGGGTTCAAGTCCTCTTGCCGGCACCATTTTCATAGTAAGACAAGCATGAGCCATTAGCTCAGTTGGTAGAGCATCTGACTTTTAATCAGAGGGTCGAAGGTTCGAATCCTTCATGGCTCATCACTTTTTCATGCGGGTGTGGCGGAATTGGCAGACGCACCAGACTTAGGATCTGGCGCCGCAAGGCGTGGGGGTTCAAGTCCCTTCACCCGCATCATTCATGCGGAAGTAGTTCAGTGGTAGAATACAACCTTGCCAAGGTTGGGGTCGCGGGTTCGAATCCCGTCTTCCGCTCCACTTTTCGTATGTGCCGGGGTGGCGGAACTGGCAGACGCACAGGACTTAAAATCCTGCGGTAGGTGACTACCGTACCGGTTCGATTCCGGTCCTCGGCACCATCTTAATATGCGCCCGTAGCTCAATTGGATAGAGCATCTGACTACGAATCAGAAGGTTGTAGGTTCGACTCCCGCCGGGCGCACCATGTTTTTTTTGCGGGAAGTAGCTCAGCTTGGTAGAGCACTTGGTTTGGGACCAAGGGGTCGCAGGTTCGAATCCTGTCTTCCCGACCATGTGATTTTTAATGAAATGGGGCCTTAGCTCAGCTGGGAGAGCGCCTGCCTTGCACGCAGGAGGTCAGCGGTTCGATCCCGCTAGGCTCCACCATTTTTTCAAAAAAGAAAACTTATATTATTTTGGCGGTGTAGCTCAGCTGGCTAGAGCGTACGGTTCATACCCGTGAGGTCGGGGGTTCGATCCCCTCCGCCGCTACCAATAAATATAAGGACCTTTAGCTCAGCTGGTTAGAGCAGACGGCTCATAACCGTCCGGTCGTAGGTTCGAGTCCTACAAGGTCCACCATAGAATTTTTTTCTTAGCCACGGAGGTATACCCAAGTTCGGCTGAAGGGATCGGTCTTGAAAACCGACAGGGGAGTCAAATCCCGCGGGGGTTCGAATCCCTCTACCTCCTCCATTTTTTTAAAAAGCAACAAGTTGTTTTAAAGCAACCTTACATATTAGGAAGTAAAAAAACAGTATTCATGAAAACTTGATGCAAAATGATTCATTATTACCGTCGCGGGGTGGAGCAGTCCGGTAGCTCGTCGGGCTCATAACCCGAAGGTCGCAGGTTCAAATCCTGTCCCCGCAATCATTAGGTCCCGTGGTGTAGCGGTTAACATGCCTGCCTGTCACGCAGGAGATCGCGGGTTCGATTCCCGTCGGGACCGCCATTTTTTAGGCTCAGTAGCTCAGTCGGTAGAGCAAAGGACTGAAAATCCTTGTGTCGGCGGTTCGATTCCGTCCTGAGCCACCATTACAATTTCATATTACGGCGATTGTGGCGAAGTGGTTAACGCACCTGATTGTGGTTCAGGCATTCGTGGGTTCGATTCCCATCAGTCGCCCCATTTCGCGGGTGTAGTTTAGTGGTAAAACCTCAGCCTTCCAAGCTGATGATGAGGGTTCGATTCCCTTCACCCGCTCCAATATGGGCCTATAGCTCAGCTGGTTAGAGCGCACGCCTGATAAGCGTGAGGTCGATGGTTCGAGTCCATTTAGGCCCACCATATTTTATTGTTCCGCAGTAGCTCAGTGGTAGAGCATTCGGCTGTTAACCGAACGGTCGTAGGTTCGAGTCCTACCTGCGGAGCCATGGGGAAGTACTCAAGAGGCTGAAGAGGCGCCCCTGCTAAGGGTGTAGGTCGCGCGAGCGGCGCGAGGGTTCAAATCCCTCCTTCTCCGCCATTCGGCCCGTTGGTCAAGCGGTTAAGACACCGCCCTTTCACGGCGGTAACACGGGTTCGATTCCCGTACGGGTCATAAAAAGAAGCATACTTATGTATGCTTCTTTTTTTATGACTGTTTTTCTTGAAGAGATGCGACAAGGTTGATGCAGTCTATTTACTTATTATAGATGTATTTAATCAATCCGATGTTTAATAAAGCTAATTCTATCTATTTAACCGATTGCGTAATGTGCATTCCTACCATAATGATCACTACTATTCCTACGAATACTCTATCGATGTTGAAGTTCGCTGAAGGGTGTTCAATAAAATAGCCTATTCCCCCCGTTGAAACAAACATTTCAGCAGCAATTACACCAACCAAGGACTGCCCGATTCCTACACGTAATCCAGATACAATTTGGGGTAAAGAACCTGGAAGAGCGACCGTAAGGAAAGTTTAAGCTGAGAAGCTCCGAAAGCCTTTGTCACTCTTGTGAGATTGGGGTCAAGATTCTGTACACCGGACATGGTATTGAGAATAATCGCGAATACACCTGCGAGAAAGACGAGTAATACTTTGCTAGAAAATCCGACTCCCACCCATACCATGATTAAAGGCAGTAGGACAATGTGAGGGGTACCTAGCATTGCGGTTAGAAAAGGATCAAAAGCTTTATACCTAAAGGTTTGTACCATCCAGTAATTAGTCCGACGCCCATCCCTACGAAAGCAGCTAGAATGAATCCTACGAAAAAATTCTTAAGTGTGAATGCCGAATTTTCCAAAAGTACACCGCTTACAGCTAGTTGATACCCAACCTGTACCATTTGCAATGGAGAACTTAAAAATATAGGATTGATTACTCTAAATTGATAGAGTAACTCCCAAAAGATGAGTACACTTAATAAGCTAATCAAACCTATATAGGGTGGTCAGCCATCGTAGGAGTCTTTTTTCTATAAGTTTGATGTTTCCCTCTATAATAAAATGTACCCTATAGAGTAGACACTTTAAAAAAGTCTCTACCCTATAGAGTAGACACTTTAAAAAAGTCTCTCTGTAGGGTACTTTTATTTGTATAAAGAAAAGATAGGATTGGAGATACATCACAATGAGCA
>NZ_JBIWCZ010000029.1:0-3017 GCF_044761765.1 Peribacillus sp. NPDC097284 | reverse complement strand
TACATTGTTCCTTGAAAACTAGATAATAGATAGAAGGCAATTAATTTTTTTCAAAGCATCAGTAAGATCTTTTTAACGGTTAAGTTAGAAAGGGCGCACGGTGGATGCCTTGGCACTAGGAGCCGATGAAGGACGGGACTAACACCGATATGCTTCGGGGAGCTGTAAGTAAGCTTTGATCCGGAGATTTCCGAATGGGGAAACCCACTGTTCGTAATGGAACAGTATCTCTACCTGAATACATAGGGTATTGAAGGCAGACCCGGGGAACTGAAACATCTAAGTACCCGGAGGAAGAGAAAGCAATAGCGATTTCCTGAGTAGCGGCGAGCGAAACGGAATGTAGCCCAAACCAAGAGGCTTGCCTCTTGGGGTTGTAGGACACTCAATATGGAGTTACAAAGGAACGGGGTAAATGAAGTGACCTGGAAAGGTCCGTCAAAGAAGGTAAAAACCCTGTAGTTGAAACTTCGTTCCCTCCTGAGTGGATCCTGAGTACGGCGGGACACGAGAAATCCCGTCGGAAGCAGGGAGGACCATCTCCCAAGGCTAAATACTACCTAGTGACCGATAGTGAACCAGTACCGTGAGGGAAAGGTGAAAAGCACCCCGGAAGGGGAGTGAAATAGATCCTGAAACCGTGTGCCTACAAGTAGTCAAAGCCCGTTAATGGGTAATGGCGTGCCTTTTGTAGAATGAACCGGCGAGTTACGATTTCATGCGAGGTTAAGTTGATAAGACGGAGCCGCAGCGAAAGCGAGTCTGAATAGGGCGAATGAGTATGAGGTCGTAGACCCGAAACCAGGTGATCTACCCATGTCCAGGGTGAAGTTCAGGTAACACTGAATGGAGGCCCGAACCCACGCACGTTGAAAAGTGCGGGGATGAGGTGTGGGTAGCGGAGAAATTCCAATCGAACCTGGAGATAGCTGGTTCTCTCCGAAATAGCTTTAGGGCTAGCCTCAAGATGAGAGTATTGGAGGTAGAGCACTGATTGGACTAGGGGCCCCCAACGGGTTACCGAATTCAGTCAAACTCCGAATGCCAAATACTTATTCTTGGGAGTCAGACTGCGAGTGATAAGATCCGTAGTCGAAAGGGAAACAGCCCAGACCACCAGCTAAGGTCCCAAAGTATACGTTAAGTGGAAAAGGATGTGGAGTTGCTTAGACAACCAGGATGTTGGCTCAGAAGCAGCCACCATTTAAAGAGTGCGTAATAGCTCACTGGTCGAGTGACTCCGCGCCGAAAATGTACCGGGGCTAAACGTATCACCGAAGCTGTGGATTGACACCGTATGGTGTCGATGGTAGGAGAGCGTTCTAAGGGCGTTGAAGTCAGACCGTAAGGACTGGTGGAGCGCTTAGAAGTGAGAATGCCGGTATGAGTAGCGAAAGAAGGGTGAGAATCCCTTCCACCGAATGCCTAAGGTTTCCTGAGGAAGGCTCGTCCGCTCAGGGTTAGTCGGGACCTAAGCCGAGGCCGAAAGGCGTAGGCGATGGACAACAGGTTGATATTCCTGTACCACCTATACATCGTTTGAACGATGGGGGGACGCAGAAGGATAGGGTAAGCGCGCTGTTGGATATGCGCGTCCAAGCAGTTAGGCCGGAAACGAGGCAAATCCCGTTTCCATTAAGGCGGAGCTGTGATGGCGAGGGAAATATAGTACCGAAGTTCCTGATTCCACACTGCCAAGAAAAGCCTCTAGTGAGATGTAAGGTGCCCGTACCGCAAACCGACACAGGTAGGCGAGGAGAGAATCCTAAGGTGTGCGAGAGAACTCTCGTTAAGGAACTCGGCAAAATGACCCCGTAACTTCGGGAGAAGGGGTGCTTTTTAGGGTGAATAGCCCAGAAAAGCCGCAGTGAATAGGCCCAGGCGACTGTTTAGCAAAAACACAGGTCTCTGCGAAGCCGCAAGGCGAAGTATAGGGGCTGACACCTGCCCGGTGCTGGAAGGTTAAGGGGAGAGGTTAGCGCAAGCGAAGCTTTGAACCGAAGCCCCAGTAAACGGCGGCCGTAACTATAACGGTCCTAAGGTAGCGAAATTCCTTGTCGGGTAAGTTCCGACCCGCACGAAAGGTGTAACGATCTGGGCACTGTCTCAACGAGAGACTCGGTGAAATTATAGTACCTGTGAAGATGCAGGTTACCCGCGACAGGACGGAAAGACCCCGTGGAGCTTTACTGCAGCCTGATATTGAATTTTGTTACAGCTTGTACAGGATAGGTAGGAGCCTGAGAAGCCGGAGCGCTAGCTTCGGTGGAGGCGTTGGTGGGATACTACCCTGGCTGTATTGAAATTCTAACCCGCGCCCCTTATCGGGGTGGGAGACAGTGTCAGGTGGGCAGTTTGACTGGGGCGGTCGCCTCCTAAAGAGTAACGGAGGCGCCCAAAGGTTCCCTCAGAATGGTTGGAAATCATTCGCAGAGTGTAAAGGCACAAGGGAGCTTGACTGCGAGACCTACAAGTCGAGCAGGGACGAAAGTCGGGCTTAGTGATCCGGTGGTTCCGCATGGAAGGGCCATCGCTCAACGGATAAAAGCTACCCCGGGGATAACAGGCTTATCTCCCCCAAGAGTCCACATCGACGGGGAGGTTTGGCACCTCGATGTCGGCTCATCGCATCCTGGGGCTGTAGTCGGTCCCAAGGGTTGGGCTGTTCGCCCATTAAAGCGGTACGCGAGCTGGGTTCAGAACGTCGTGAGACAGTTCGGTCCCTATCCGTCGCGGGCGCAGGAAATTTGAGAGGAGCTGTCCTTAGTACGAGAGGACCGGGATGGACGCACCGCTGGTGTACCAGTTGTCTTGCCAAAGGCATAGCTGGGTAGCTACGTGCGGAAGGGATAAGTGCTGAAAGCATCTAAGCATGAAGCCCCCCTCAAGATGAGATTTCCCATGGCGCAAGCTAGTAAGATCCCTGAAAGATGATCAGGTTGATAGGTCAGAGGTGGAAGCGTGGCGACATGTGGAGCTGACTGATACTAATAGATCGAGGACTTAACCAACGCTTT
>NZ_JBIWCZ010000028.1:0-5254 GCF_044761765.1 Peribacillus sp. NPDC097284 | reverse complement strand
TTGGTCGAGAACGGTTGTGTCGCAACTCCCATTCTTACGCCGAGGACCAGCCCGTCTACTTCAATCCCTCGTCAGCAACGTCCATACCCACAACAACTAGGCCCCTCTGAGGGAAGGGCGACCATCAAGTCATGGAGCGGACCTGCAATAACATCGACCACCTCTGGAGGAATCTTTTTCCCCAGAATTGCGATCCTCGCTAGCACTCCCTGGCGGTCAGAGACGAAAGGCAGTTCCGTCGTCAATAGGTCGGAGATCGAATCCCACGAAGCGAGCTGGGGATACCAGACATTCAGTGTGACCAGATCGGATGCAAAGTCCTTCACTCCCATGGCGAACGAGCCGCTTTTGAGGTCGGAGATCCGCTGGGTGGTCGCGGAGGACAGCTTCTCAATAACGCCCTTCGCTATGTCGTCATCTAGGTCTCGTACATCTCCAAAAGCACTGAGAGCGGACAAGTTCCCTTCTTCAATTCGCTTCTGAATCGTTTCCCGATGGGCGGAATCGTGCTTGGCGAGGATTCGATCGAACGCTTCTTTGAGTGCCGGGCCGTCCTTGCTGCGCACGGCAACCGCCGTTCTGTCGTCGCTGGTCCATTCACTTATTGGCACGTTCTCCACGACGCGTGCCCAATCGTACGAGGAGCCGATATCCCCTTGCTGTGGAGATTCTTTGATGTGTTCGATCACCTCACGCAGGACCGGCGCTGAAATCACGGAAACAAGATTCGACAAAACCTTCAGCAGTGCATGCTCCAGTGAGAAGGTCGGCTGCAGCCGAGTTGCCAAGTCGCCAGTATCATTCAACCTCGCCAGTATCCAGCGTGCATGCGTGTCTGCCCAGTCTGTTTCAAGGACATCGGAGGCAGACGAAATCGTTTGCAGGTCAGCGTGTAGCGAAGTTCGAGTCCCGAGTTCAAGTCGCACTACGCCCGCTGCAGCGCGGACCGCGGTTGCGGGCCCCACCCTTAGTAAATGCCGCACAGTGTCCTCGATCAGCTTGTGTTCACCTGCGTGCCTCAGCGCAGCCAGCGATTTAGCGATCTCCTCAGCTGAGCTGTCGTTCATGAGCGTGTACTGGGCCAAGAGTGTGTGCGATCTTCGCCAGGATGAATGATCCGCAGCGATCCCGGCAAGCAGCGTCGCCGACCGGAGCCTCAAGCTGGTCGGATCCAGTTCTGGGCCCTCGGAATTACCCACCCATACTTGGAACTGGTCGGTGAACTGAATCTCCAGGCCGTCCGCTACCTCCTGCCGACTCCACCACGACGCGAGGGTGTCACGGCCCTTGATCACTTCCTCAACACCGATAACTTCCTTGCTGTCCGTCGACCATGGGTTGAGTCTGAAGATGAGATCAGTGCCCGATCCTGTGATTGCCATAGCGGTTGGGTCATCTACCGCTACATTTCGAATTTTTTGGACGTCGACGGCACAGAGACGTGCATTTGCGAGATCGCCGAGCTCGGCTAGACAACGGCCTCTGTGCAGGAGGAGCCACGCCCGATCGACGTCGCTGTAATCGCTATGGGTCAGAGCGCCGTCTACGACGTCCAATCCGCCTTGTGGGTTTCCGTCTTCGACGGAAAGAGCACAGGCGAACACTGCGGCTGCAGCCCGTTCCGATGGCGCCTTGGCGTCCTTGACCAGTTTTTCGAGCGCGTCAATGTTGGCGTCACCGCCCAGAATGTCGTGCGCTGCAGCATAAAATCGCCACCCCCACGTGGTCGAGCTTCGGCATTCCGCGAGGTCCGGTGCCGGATCCTTAGTACTTTTGGCCAGCGCGTCAACCGCCGTGCGCGGTGTCAGGTGCCTCAGCCGCATTTTGATCAACAATGCGATGGCTTCGTGGGGTTCCAGTTTCGTCACTGGCGAGTTCGGGTGGGGGGCCACCAGGCGCGGCGTCAACATCGCATAGCGGTAACGATCAGTCGACAACACATCTGCACTACCCCACGCAGTCCCTTCCCATTGTGAGTGGATTCGGCCTTTGGTCGCGATTTCCAGGAGGTCTCCTATGTGGTGTTTGTCGACAGTTGAATCAACGCGGACCAGAATCTTGGCACCTTTGCCGGTACTTTTAACTGAATCCTGTGTCACATGAACCCAATACGATTTTTCGGTGGACTCCTCATGCAGGAACAGGATGAACGGCACAGAGTATTCGAGCCAATACTTCAAATGCTCACTGTTGGTATCACGGAACCACCATCCAACAAGTTTTCCGTCCGCATCGAATTCCGGATAATCGAACCACGTGTCCCCGTTCTTCACCTGACCAGCGATGAGTGCACCAGAATCAATGCCTGTTGCCGTCCGCGGCTGCAGAAAGACATCTGTACCGACTTCGCCGGCAGGGTTGGGGGCTACGTGCCAATTCAATTTCGTGAACTGGTAGCCGATGGCTAATTCCCCAATGTTTCCGGTTTGGACGGTACTACTGGCTTTTATCATTGTTTCGCCTCATCTGCCGCGTTCCCTGATGGTTCCTGTCTATAGACAATCACAACCTGCGTGTATGTCCCCGGCACCGGGTGCGGCGGGGACATACACGCAGGTGAATGCATGTTTTTGTCGGATATCGAGGGTAGGTTTGGAGGTGTCCAATTGCTGACGGGCGGACTGACTACCTGCCCCACTGTTAGGTCGGAGATTCGAAGTGACGTTGACGATTTCGCACACTGCCGCGGATGGAACGCTAATTGACGGGACCTCTCGCGGTGATGGTTCCGGAGATGTATTGGCGGCGCACGGGTGGAGGTGGTTTCGCAGTATCGGTTTCTGGGGGATCCGGAGCAGTAGGGATCGGGCTCCGAAGGTTCGCCTGATTGAGTTGACTGCAGAGGCGTTGCGCGCGAGTGGTTTCGATGTCGAGATTGATATCGACTCGACAGCGCGGCCGACGGCCGAGGTCGAGGCCGATCGCATTGATCGTCAAACTGCTCGGGTGGAAGCGCTCGCGCTGAAGGCGGGGCGCCGGTCAGAACAGGCGGAGTCGGCTTGGGAGGCAGAGCAGCGCGCGGCTGCCCAGCTTCCTCCTGGGGGTGAGCCGATCAAGGTCGGGCACCATTCGGAGGGGCGGCATCGGCGAGCGCTCAAGAAAGTCCATCAGCGCCTGGGACAGGCTGTGGCAGCCGAGGGGAATGCGGAGGAAGCACGTAGGCGCGCGGAGGCGACAGCGGTGACCACAGCGGCTCGCTACAGCCCGGTGACCGTGAAGAATCGGATCGACAAAATGCACGCAGAGCAGCGCGCGGACCAACGCGAGCTCGACGGTCACGAGCGGACGCTCTTCGTGGTGCGTGGCGTGAAGCTGATCGAGAAATTTCCTCCGGCCGAGGGCACCTACCGTCAGGCGTTGATTACCCGTATCGCCGAGCGGGCCGACCAGATCACCTATTGGGAAGGAATCCGCGCCCAGCAGATCGCGTCAGGTCAGGCCAACAATTTCGGGCCGGACACGATCGCGAAAGGAGATCTGGTCAGGTGCTCGGGTGTCTGGTATTCGGTGGTTCGGGTCAATAAGAAATCTGTCACTGTTCCGGCGAGGATTGGCGGCGATTGGACGGACACTATTCCGTATCACAAACTTGCTGGACACAGGCAGGCGAAGGAAGCCGAAACAGCTTCGGCCAGTTCATCTTCCATCAAGGAGGTTCGGTCGTGAACAGTCTCCGGGACGAGATTCACAGCGGAGAGTTTCGGCAGTCGCGCCACTATCCGGTTGCACGTTCCGTGGAACGTGTTGCTGCCCAAACATTTATGCGACTCCACCCCGAGACCGAGTGGCCACCGGTTAACGGCCACTTCGCGGACGTGTACCGCCTCGCCAGCTGGCGTCTGCTCACACCGCTCGAGACTGTCGCCGCTCTCGATTACGAAACTCTGACGGCGAGCTCGTGGGACGCTCTGCCGGACGATCAGCGCGAAGCCTGGTTCGAGCATGTGCGCGGCACCAATTCTCGTCTGTCACGCACCCGGATCGGCAGATTCACAGCCGAGGTGATCACTGCCCCTTAGCAGCTAAGACTACGGGAGGCCGGCGCTTTGCGTCGCCTCCTGTGTCTATGTCCCCGGCACCGGGTGTGCCGGGGACATAGACACAGGTCAAAGTGCCTTTTTGTCGTAGGCGTGGGGTAGCTTTCAAGTGTTCGTCAGTCCAATCCATCGGGTGAATCTGACCAGTTCGCCCACCGACCCAAAGGGGTTCCGTAATGCCAGCTTTCCGAATGACCAGCCCGTCCGATGTTGTCGCCGGTGCCGTGGCTATGGGTGGCCATCTTCCCGAGGACGAGTTGGTCATCATCACCCTCGATGTGCACCCGTGCAGGGTCGCCATGCTCCCCCTCCTCAATCTGCTCCCTGGCGTGTCGGAGGGAATTCTGAGTTCCTTGCGTGTGACACCAGCTCTGGAAGAGTGCCAATCGATGCTTGTGGTTGTCTTTGGCACGCTCGAACGGGGCAATGACGTAGCCGAAGCGCTCGAAACATTTCGGCCCGATTCAGTTCCGCCTGTGTTCGTTTTCACCGATGGTCTGGTACGTCAATGGACGGGCGCGGGATCACTTGCCGCACAGTCGGGTACACCTGTCGATCTTGCAGCACACCCACTGATCACCGAAGCGTTGTTCGAGGGCACAACGATTCTCAAGACCCGCAGCGAGATCCGAGCAGGGTTTACCGCCGCGCAGCACGGCCCGGAACGCGCTGCCGCGGCCTCACGGGCCTTCGGCGCCAAGCGCATCGTTCTACGCGCCATGGAGCCACAGCGAGCGGCCGATCGGGTATTCGATCTGGCACTTTCGCACTACCTGGACGGCACGTCACAGCACGGCATTACCGTTACCGATGAGCACGCAGCCGTTATTGCTGCTGCCATGCATGACGTGACGGTGCGCGATCTGTTGTTCGCACACATCGACGAAAACAATGCCGATGCAGCCGCCGAGGTAATGCGGCAGGTCGGCGCACTTTTACCCGAGGATTTGGCCGGTCCGCTCATGGTGTTCGCCGGAGTCTTCAACTGGGTCAATCGCCGCTCTGCGCTGGCACGTGAAGCACTGACGAGTGGCCGCCGACTCGACCCGTCCCACAGCTTCGGGAAAATGTTCGAGCAGGTTCTCGACAACGGTCTGCACCCCGCGATCTGGGAACAATTGCGGACTGCGGCAGTTCTGGCACATCAAACCCAGGCGCAGTAGATAACGAATCGGTGGCGCAATGCATTTCGTGACTGCGCCACCGATTTTCTTGCC
>NZ_JBIWCZ010000027.1:0-5454 GCF_044761765.1 Peribacillus sp. NPDC097284 | reverse complement strand
TCCAATAGGGAGCTTCGTATGCTGTATCTGTCCAAGCGCGGTAAAAACAATTCAGAAATGTCACAAGGCGAACTGATCGATGATTCTATGGGGGATGAGATTTAATAATGTCAATTACAGGAGTTGTAGAACGAGGCAGCATTGTGTGGTGCAATCTTAACCCCACAAAAGGTCGAGAGCAAAGGGGCTATCGTGCCTCAATCGTAATATCAGATGGATTCATTGATCCGTCCCTGAACAAAATAGCACTGACGGTTCCGGTTACGACACAAAGTATGGGTCATAGCTTTGAAATACCCGTTCCTCAAGGAGTCGAAACACCTGATTCACACTTACTACCGCCTACTCTCCACTTTTCGGAACTGGAAGGTGTAGTTCTTATCAACAATGTTAGATCGATCGATCTGGACATGAGAGATGCGATTGTAATTGGCAAGGTTGATACGGAATCCGAGTTTTTCGTGGATATCGTTGACAATGTAATGTCACTGGTAGCATACCCTGAAGATGACGAGTAAACCGATAATTAAGAGAAAATCGTCAAGGGATAAACCCCTGACGGTTTTTTATTGATGGATTCCTGCGGTCATAATGCGAATACTGACAAGGGAACCCTCCAGAACCAGCAAATAAATCAATAACTTGAAAGCGGTATTGAAAAATCGCATAATGTTATTAAATATAAAAAGGCTTAAAGCGTCGCTCAACACTCTAAGCCAATCATTTATATCAATAAACCAATGATGGAAATAACAACAGTTAATAATGAACAGACTGCGATAACTGTATCTTTATCCATGAATAATTCACCACCTTGAAGAGTCTGTGTACTGTGCTAAGTCATAGGCTCTTTGTTTATAACTATATTATAAATGAAAAGTGAATTAATCCATGGGTTCGGGCGCATGTTCCACTACCTAATTTAACTTATTGCTTTCCTCATATTCCTTTACTTTGCGATAAAACGTCGCTTTGCTCATACCGATCTTAGTCATGAATTGAACCGCAGTAATCTGCTTTGTTTTCCAACGGTCATAGAGTGGTTTCCACTCTTCTGATAGGTCGATAACAGGGCGGCCAAACTTTATTCCTTTCGTTTGTGCTATTGCAATCCCCTCGGCTTGTCTTGTTCTGATTTCGTCTCTTTCCTTTTCAGCAAATGCAGTAAGCAGAGTTAAAATAATCTTTTGAATAGCTTGTTTCATGATATCCTCTTGCTCGTTGCTCGTATTAATCATAGGTTCTTTTATGAAACGCAGCTGCACGTTTTTTTCAACAAACCAATCGTATTCATTCATTGTCTCATTCATATTTCTTCCCATGCGGGTGATTGAATCAAAAATGACTGTATCACCTTCTCGGACCATTTGTTTGAGTAGCTGATACTTAGGTCTATCAAAGTTCTTCCCACTTGCCTTATCGATGTATGTATCCCTTTCATCAATTCCCTCTCGTTTCATTGTTTCGATCTGTCTTGCCTCGTTTTGATCTTTACTACTAACTCTTACATAACCAAAAATTTTATTGTTCATTTTGACTCTCTCCCTTTAATTTTGATTAATTTGTATCAAAACATATATGTATTAATTGATACGTATCATAACATAAAACATACTTTTTGATACATGTGAAACGTTGATTTAATGCAGTTTCATAACACTTTCGAAACAGTATCATTAGGTGTACTTTTTGAGACTGTTCATTAGAAGGTAAGGATTATCCTTCCGACCCCTGGGTGGCCACCGAAAGATTCAATAAACAAACTCATATATACCACCTTGGGGTCAAAAAATTTCATAAAAAATCTTTTATAGGGTAAATACTTCCAATTAATCATTTGAAAAGCGTTATTTTAATGGTTAGACCCCCATTGAGGTTGTGGTTTGGCATGGTTTTGAAAAGGTTCGGAATAAATCGTATTGACATATCCGTTTCAACTGCTTATGTTCCCTTCAACACAAAAATTGGAGGAATCACAAGTGAATATAGGGCAAGTTATTAAACAAAAACGTCAGGCGCAATCTATTTCAATGCAACGATTAGCGGATATTTTAGAAATTGATCAATCGTTACTTTGTCGCTATGAAACCGGAAAACGCAATGTATCTAAAAATCATTCTGTAATCATTGAAAGTTATCTCGATGGCGATTACGATAAAGAGATTTTAAAACTACTTTTGGATGAACTGCATCAAAAATATGAGCATCTTGCGGGCAAAAGGGGACTTCAATTATGGGGGATGTAAGCAAGATGGATTATGAAAAGGTCATTAAGGCTTTGGAAGATGAAAACAACCGGGGAAATGTGACAGAGTGGCAACGTAGCGCGAATTTACACCGTATACAATGGATTAGAATGATGAATATACCAAAGACACCTGAAACTCCTTATGTACGTATAGACGCGGTTCGTGAGCGTTTAAAGGATAATGACTATACATGTGCTCCAAATAGCATATGGCACAGGTGGAATCTTACCAACCTAAAAACAAATTGCATAGATTCATAATTTGCTAATGGCTGCGCAACCTTTCGGAGTAATTTATCTTTCTTAATGGCAGCCATAAAGCGAAGCGGAACCCATGCCGTAAAATAGAATCATGTGTGAGAAGCTACTCACCCCCTAATGGTGGCTTTAGCCAAGCTTTGCTAATGGGGGAATCGTCCCTCTTTCCTGGCTCAGGTGACTTGGGGCGGAAACTTATGTATGATGGGCGCTCCCCGAGAGATCAGGTGGGCGTGAGGATTGGTCGAAGGCTGTTTGAGAGCTGCTTGTAGGTATTTCACTATATTGGGGCAGTGGTCAGCCGAAGGTTTATTGCGGATCCTGTAATTATTTGTGGACAACAATCTGGAAACTGTAGGATGATAGATTCATTGGGTTTGGGGTTAGGTTTTGAGGTTTTTAGAATATAGCGGAGCGGAATTCTTCTTATCTTGATACTATAGAAACAACAGGATTTTGGAAAATAGGGTTGAAGCCTTGTGGCTCTAGGCCTGAAGCGTTTATTCATAGGTGAATTATCGGAATTAAAAAAATTGGAGATGATAGAATTGAATTATGAACCACTCAAGGATATTGCTAAGAGTGGTAAGGAAAGACCATGGAATGATAAAAAGCGGATGTCATTAAAAACCGCCTCTCTGTTTGAGGAGGCAACGCTGTTGAAGAAGGCTGAAAGAATGAGTGGTTGTGGTGATTTTCTCACCTTTAAACAAACCAATGAAGGCTTAAAGCTGAATCAAGCGTTCTTCTGTAAGGTTCGATTATGTCCTATGTGTAACTGGAGAAGATCTCTTAAGCTTACATATGAGAATAAAAGAATAGTTGAAGTGGCAAATAATAGACAAAAGCTAAGGTGGCTTTTCTTAACACTTACGGTTAAGAACTGTGAGGGTGATGAATTAGAGGATACAATCAAAGCGATGATGGAGGGTTATCATCGATTGATGAAATATAAGTGTGTCGATGATGAAATCGAGGGTTGGTTCAGAGCCTTGGAAATCACAAAAAACAATGATGAAGATACATATCATCCTCATTTTCATATACTCTTAGCAGTTAAACCAATGTATTTTGCTAGAAAGAATAAGTACATTCCTCAAGAAGAATGGACAAGATTGTGGCAAAAGGCGATGAAGCTTGATTACGAACCTATTGTCCATGTGGAAGCTGTCAAAGCAAAGAAGACGAAAAAAGACTTTAAAGAGGTTGTAAAAGACATAGAGAAGGCTATAAGCGATGAACAAGCGGTTCAAAAGGCGATTCTTGAGGCTTCAAAATATACTGTGAAAGATACTGATCTTTTCACTGGAACAGAAGCACAGAATGTAGAAACGGTGTTTACTCTAGACGGTGCGATGGCTAATAAGAGGCTTGTTGCATGGGGAAAAAGCCTAAAAAAAATACGAGACGAATTACGCCTCGCAGACAAAGAAGATGATCTGATTCATATCGACAATCAGATAGAAGACGATGTTTCACAAGAAATCCAAAAAGTTACAGCCTATTGGCATATAGGCTTAAAAACATACGTCATCAAAAATTAAGTCGAAAGAAAGCTCCAACTTTCTTTCAGACAAATAAAAAGATTTAATAGGTAAAGTATACCCATTTAGAATATGTGAAATCAATAAATTTATGATTTTATGTATTTATGTAAGTATATATTTATGTAAGTATATATTTATGAAAGTATGAAAACGGGCAGTCTATAGGACTAGCCTGTTTTTTTATATAGACAAATAAAGAGGGCGACACGTGAAGTGTCTGCCCGGCTGAATCACTGCAAATGCATTATGAACTGTTGCAAGAAGGATTAATAATAAATTAACCTGTTAATTTGAAACCCTTTTTTCTTCTTCATGATTAGCAGCGGGCAACTTATCAACATTATTTGCTATTCCCAGAATCTCCACCATTGCTTTTTCTTCGTGATGAGATGTTCTTCTATTCGCTTGTTGGATTCTTCTATTTTACTTAATTTCACTGTTAGCTCTGCTTTCAGGGTTCTTTCTTGCAATTTCAGTTGACTCTCAAGAACTTTTTGCATTCGTTCTGCAAACTGTTCCTCTTGTTTTAATCTTTGAATTTCAAATTGTTGCTGTTGTTCTTTAAGAAGCGTAGAAATTAGTGTCATGCCGTCATGACTTTCTGGTTTTGATTCTGTCATGCCATTATGATGGTTCATTTCTGCGACTTTCTTTGCAACTGATTCAAGAGTCACGCCGTCATAACGGCTTAGTTCAAGAAACATTTCCAAAGTTTTTATATTATCTTCGGTGAATATTCTATGTCCTTTGTTATTTCTTTTGATTAGATAGCCTTCTTTTTCAAGAAGGTAAATGTATTTTTTAAATGCAGAATCCTTTAATCCGAGTTTTCCCATAACATCCGAGGCTTTATAAACCATGCTTACCGTCTTTGTTACTACTGCTTGTCTTTCTGTCATGACAGCATAACTCCTCTCATTCTTTCTTAAATCAATTCGTTATGCCGGCATGACATTCCTTTACCTTGTTTCATCTTTAGCTTCTACAAATTAAATTTAGATAAATTAATATAGGCAAGTCCCCGTTTTTGGAGGAATTTTTCTGGTTTTTGCACTTTTTTTTGCCATTTGGATATACTTTGGATATACATATCCGAAAGGTGGTGGTATAATTGAGTCGAAAAGACAAGAGAGGACTGATATATGTGGCGACAACAACCGTTGGCAAATGGGGAAATAGCGCGGGTGTTCGCATTCCGCAGGAGTTCTTGGAAATTGCTGATTTAGCGTTGGGCGCGAAAGTGGAAATGGAGCTGATCCCTGAACAAGGTATTTTGTTGAAACCGGCCACTAAGCGTAGGCGCAAATCCAATAGGGAGCTTCGTATGCTGTATCTGTCCAAGCGCGGTAAAAACAATTCAGAAATGTCACAAGGCGAACTGATCGATGATTCTATGGGGGA
>NZ_JBIWCZ010000026.1:0-6851 GCF_044761765.1 Peribacillus sp. NPDC097284 | reverse complement strand
CGTGGACCTAAGTCTTCGCGCACTAATTTCAATAGTTTCTTAACCGGACTGAGTTCCCGTCGTTTTTCTTTTCGTACCTGGACATCTTCTTCAAGTTGGATACCGTTCGTTTCTTTTTCAACTTTTTCCACTAATGCTTTTTCTATTTGAGTTAGTTTTTCCTCTGCCGTTAATGAGGAGGTTTCATCTTGAGTAGACAGTTCAAGACCCTCTTCATTTGCAATGGTCTGAATCTGTTGGTACGTTTCTTCGATTTTTTCTTGCAGCTTCGCCTCAAATTTGGTCGTCGCCTTTTTCCACACAAATGAATACTTGTTTGCGCTTGCTTCAATCTTTGTTCCGTCTAGAAAATAGTTCTCCATTGTGACGTGCTTTTCTTCTATTAGTTGATGAATCATTTCTTCAAATAGCTTCGGAAGGAGCTTATCCATTTGTTGTGTGCGAAATCGATTAATCGTTCGATAATCCGGTTTTTGCAAGGCAGCCAGCCACATTGTTGGGATATTTTCTTTAACCAGTTTGGCGATTTCACGACAGGAATAGACTTTTTGAGAATAGGCATACAAAATGACTTTCGTCATCATTTTAGGATGGTAAGAGCTACGTCCGCCACCATTATAGTGCTCAAAAAAGACATTATCTTCTACTGATTCAATCATTTGATCAATCACACGCGCCACGTGGTGAACCGGAATGAGATCCTGAATGTCAAAAATAACAGTGGTTTGTTGGTTATCATAGGGAATAAAAGTAGGTGTAGAATTTCGTTTTTGAGGAACGGTAGTTTCCTCTTGAATGGTGAGTGGTAGTATAGTTTGTTCCATGTTATAATTTTCTGTAGTGATCTTTGGATTGCTCATAAAAAATCGTCCTTTCGTAAATGGTGTGTGGTAACTTCATTTTACTAAAAAGGGCGATTTTTTTGTGCATAAATTTCATAAAAAAGGGTTGCCCTAAAAGTCATTTTTCTGACTTTTGGGACAGCCCCTTCTTTTTTATGCTGTCAAGAAGGTTCCCCTTTTTTACGACAAAATTATTTCAAATGTAAGAAAAACTAACATAACATATTGTGGAAAAATATAAATTATTATATAATTTTGAATATTCTAATCGATAAAAGGGGGAACTTACTTGAAGGAATTCATAGACGCTTTGAATGGAGTGTTATGGAGCTCACCGGTCATTTATATCTTATTGGGGGTCGGGCTATTATTCTCCATATTGACGCGTTTTCTACAAGTTAGGCATATTAAAGAAATGATTGTATTGATGTTCCGGGGAAAGAGTTCGAAAGCGGGGGTTTCTTCATTCCAGGCTTTATCCATTGCCCTTTCAGGACGTGTCGGGACAGGGAATATAGCTGGGGTGGCGACGGCCATCGCCTTCGGTGGACCAGGTGCGGTTTTTTGGATGTGGGCCATTGCTTTCATAGGGGCATCCAGCGCATTCATAGAATCTACGTTAGCCCAGATTTATAAAGTGAAGCAAGACGGTCAATATCGTGGGGGTCCTGCTTATTATATTGAAAAAGGGATAGGTTGGAAATGGTTCGCCGTCCTTTTCGCAGGCGCGGCACTTATCGCAATGGCAATTCTTATGCCGGGCGTCCAGTCCAATTCCATTGCCGCCGGAGTGGAAAATGCCTTCGGTGTTGAGCCGTTCATCACAGGAATTGCCGTGGTCCTTTTACTTGGGTTCATCATATTCGGTGGCGTAAAGAGGATCGCCAATGCCGCACAACTGATTGTTCCGTTTATGGCCCTCGGGTATATTCTATTATCCGTTATCATCGTCTTCATGAATATCACAGAATTACCCGGTGTCATATCATTAATATTTAGAAGTGCTTTTGGTCTGGATTCAGCATTTGGCGGGTTGATCGGGATGGCCATCGCGTGGGGAGTGAAACGCGGCGTGTACTCGAATGAGGCTGGTCAAGGAACGGGTGCTCACCCAGCAGCTGCAGCCGAAGTTTCCCATCCGGCCAAGCAAGGCCTTGTCCAAGCTTTTTCCGTTTATATAGACACCCTATTCGTTTGTTCGGCTACTGCCTTCATGATCTTATTCACAGGCATGTACAATACGCAAGCGGAAGATGGGACATCAATCGTGAATAACTTAGGAGAGGTGGAACCGGGTCCAGGCTATACACAAGCGGCCATTGATAGTGTGATTCCTGGGTTTGGTGCAGGATTCGTGGCTATAGCCCTCTTTTTCTTCGCCTTTACGACCATCATGGCCTACTATTATATCGCAGAAACGAACATTGCTTACCTGATGCGAAATCGGAATAGTAAATGGGCGATGCACACCTTGAAGGTCATTATCCTTGCCGCCACTTTTTATGGAACGATCCGAACGGCAGAAGTGGCTTGGGCCTTAGGGGATGCGGGGTTAGGAATCATGGTATGGCTCAATGTCATAGCGATTCTGATTCTAGCCAAACCAGCACTCATAACATTACGGGATTACGAGAAACAAAAGAAACAAGGGGTGGACCCAGTTTTTGATCCAAAAGCATTGGGGATTAAAAATGCGGATTTCTGGGAGCATGAATATATGAAGGATGAAGAGAAAATATCATAATCCTATGAAATGATATATGTATTTCAATTAAGCTAGCTCGAGTGATTGGGCTAGCTTTTTTTGATGTCATTACCAAAAAGGGAACTACATATTATGAGTAAAGAAATGGATAGCGGACTAGCGGAGTCGGGCGTGTCTTCATATTCACAAAGGTGGTAAATGGACCATTATTATACATTTGGTTATAATGAGACTATCTATAGGTAATCGTTCGTTCAGTTAATGTCACGGAAAAGGGAAAGTAAATAATCCTTCACTTAAGTTTGGTGAGAAGTTCGTAAAAAAGTGGTGGTAAAGGGAGGCGAGTGGAATGGTTGCCGTATTGGTTGCTGTATTTAAAGAAGTTGGAGAAATAGTGAGCTTGGTATTAGGATTGATTATCGCCTTGATGCTGATGGTTGGGTTGGGTGTAGCCCTTACAAAAGTACAAGAATCCGTTCTAGTACCCGCTGTTCGCAAGATCAAGAAAATGATGAGTAGAAGTTAGCGTAAATGCCTTCACTCCCCGAATCATTCTCGCAATATTCCCTACCTGACGAGATAAAAGCGGAGTGTAAAGAACACTCCGCCGTGTACTACTATTTTAATATAAAACTTTACCGTCTATGCTTGAATTAAAGGGTGACAATAATCGGGCCATTTTTAGTAAGGATAATCGTATGCTCCAATTGAGCTACAAAGCTTTTTTCTGTGGCATAGGTCCAATTATCTTCTTTTTGGAATACTTCTTCTTCAAAGGTTGAAATAAATGGCTCGAATGCGATAACCATCCCTTCCTTTAGTATTTCGTTATCCCAAGGATCATAATAATTACAAATATGGGCAGGTGCTTCGTGGATCTTTCGTCCGACACCATGTCCCGTAAGATTTTCGATAACAGTGAATCCATGTTGTTTCGCGGTTTCAAAGACCGCTTTTCCGATTTTGCTTTTCTTGGCACCAGGTTTTGCTTTCTTGAGACCTGCATCAAATGCCTTTTTAGCGACATCGCATAGTTTCGTTAAGACTTCATTGCCCTCTCCTACTACAAATGAGATTCCTGTATCTGCGAAATAACCATTCTTTGAAGCGGAGACATCTATATTTACGAGATCCCCTTCTTGAATAACCCGTTCACCTGGAATGCCATGCGCCACTTCTTCGTTAATGCTAATGCAAGTATAACCAGGAAAATCATATTCCCCTTTTGGGGCGGAAATGGCACCTGCCTTCTTTAGCAGTTCTCCAGCAATATCATCAAGTTCTTTGGTCGTTACGCCAGGGACTGATCTTTGTACCAATTCATCTCTAATGGAGGCAATAATTTTGCCGATTTCTTTCAAGCCATTAAAATCTTCTTCAGTCTTTGCAATCATTCTTTCACCTCATTAATTATTTATATAAGAGTTATTAATTGTACCCTTATTTCCACTTTAGTTAAAATAAATGTGAAAAAGTGCCTGACGAATTTATTCCGAAAACAGTTAGCTCCTTCACTCTTCTAAAAATATCAGAAACACAAGAAAAAACAACTGATGAGTGGCTGGTTTGAATCGTCCGATGTGAGATGAGAATGGTATCGAGGCAAGGGTAAGCAAAATGTAGCTATTTCAACGTAGAGGGAAAAAGCATGAATTACTGTTAAGGCGATTATAAAGGGAAGTTTTTTGAGAAGAAAAGGGGAGGGATACAAAGAAAAACCCTTTGCTTAAAAGCAAAGGGTTTCGAAGTATGGAGACTAGGGGGATCGAACCCCTGACCTCTTGGCTGCCAGCCAAACGCTCTCCCAGCTGAGCTAAGCCCCCGGGTTATGGTACAATAATTATTTTATTCGGAATCCGAAGAAAAGTCAATATTAAATTTTATAATTTGTAAAATGAGTAAGAAAAACCCGTTTGAAGGAATTCAAACGGGTTTTGTACATTAGCCATTTTCAATTTCCACTCTGGATATTTCACTGAGTTTAGAGACGGTATAGTACACCTCGGAAGTCTTGACTTTATAATCGACCAACACTTTTAGTGTTAAAAGGTGAAGGTCTTCTTCGACATCTTTAATCCGAAGCGCCTTGATGTAAATATTCTCTTCTTTAATTTTCTTCAGTACGATAGCAATATCATCTTTACCCTTGATCTCTAGCTTTAGAAAGATTTCCTTTTGTCTCAATTTTCTTGGTCCGAGCCAAGTGACAAGGGACGGCACCAATTCGACACTGATGATTAACAGGATGACTCCAGCGATCGCTTCAAGGAAGAATCCTGCCCCGACCGCAATCCCAATACCTGCGGCACCCCATATGATGGCGGCGGTCGTTAAACCGGAAATGCTGTTATTATCGCGACGCAGGATGACCCCTGCACCGATGAAACCGACCCCTGATACGATTTGGGCCGCAAGACGAAGAGGGTCCATCGTGATATTAACATCGTCACTGCCTGGAAATTTATAAGCTGATTCCAACGAAACGATTGTTAATAAACAGCTGACGATGGAAATGACCAGACTTGTTTTTAGTCCGACTGGTTTCCGTTTCATCTCCCTCTCTAACCCAATGATTAATCCGAGGAGAGCCGAAATCCCTAACTTTATCAATATCTGCAGTTCAGATTGAGGTTCGAACACCCATTCCATACCATTCACATCTCCTCAGAAAAGATAGAAGAATTAATAATCTATTCAATATAGCCCATTTCAAATAAACTATCCCTTATAATTCTACCATAGTAAAATAAACTTCAAACTAGAATTCGGGGAAAGAGGAGAGAGAATGCAGCCCAAACCAAAAATGAATCCCTATTTGGCTTTAGCTATAGGAGTAGCCTCGGTTTCTTTTTCGGCGATCTTGGTCAAATTAGCAACTGCGCCTTCGGGAATCATTGCTTTTTATCGATTATTATTTACCGTTCTATTGATGCTTCCTGTTTTCCTTATCAAGTACCGGCATGAACTCAAGCTCATCCGGAAAAAGGACTGGTTGTTATCGATTGCCGCTGGTGTGTTTCTAGCCTTTCATTTCATACTGTGGTTTGAATCGCTCAATTACACATCTGTGGCCAGTTCGACAGTCCTTGTCACACTTCAGCCGTTATTCGCTTTCGCGGGGGCTTACTTCTTTTTTAAAGAAAGGTTTTCGTTGAGAGCGATAGGTAGTGGCGTCATCGCGATAGCCGGAAGTTTTGTCATCAGCTGGGGAGATTTCCGAATCAGCGGGATGGCACTTTGGGGAGATGTCCTAGCCCTTATCGCATGTGCATTAGTAACGGGTTACCTATTGTTTGGACAGAGTGTTGTAAAACGTATCTCTTCTATAACATACACATTTGTCGTGTATAGCATTAGTGCGGTTACTTTGTTCGTCTATGTTCTTGTTAAAGGCGAGGCACTCGCGCCCTATGCCGTTGAAGATTGGATCTATTTCATTCTTCTTGCCATCTTTCCAACGTTATTAGGACATTCGTTATTCAACTGGACATTGAAATGGCTAAGTACTACAACCATTTCGATGGCGATACTTCTGGAGCCGGTAGGAGCCACGGTCCTTGCTTACTTTATTCTCGATGAGCCTATTCTATGGACTCAAGTTCTCGGAGGCACCATCATCTTGGTTGGTCTAACGACGTTTTTAAAAGCTGAAGGGAAAGAAGGTTGAAAAAGACTCATATAAAAGCAGTAAGTCTGACGCGACTTACTGCTTTTATTCATAGGGATAGAATAAATAGGTCATCCTGGTGAAAATCAAGGCGAAGATAAAGCTGAATAAGAAGGTCGTGCCGTTCACTTTCCCTTTTTCTTTACTGAATTTAATGGCTTCATAAAAAGCGGTGCAGAATAAATAAAGAGCCATGCTATAACAAATGAGTAGCGCAACCAATAAAAGATTCATCATTTCACCTCATAAAAAAGATATCAATCTATCTATATATAAATTCAAGATGAAATATGCGGGATATTTTAATTTTGTTACGGAGATAAAGTGAATGCAGGGGAAGTTTATATAGAAGAAATGAAAATGAAAACTTTTTTAAAAAAACTTTGTAAAAATATATTGCAAACATTTTTTATACATGGTATATTATTTCTTGTCGCTAAGACAGCAACTTAAACGGCTCAACAAGCTGTTGAAAATTATTTTAAAAAAGTTGTTGACAAACAGCAACGAAACATGATAAACTAACGAAGTCGCTTTGAGAGAAACGACAACGAAATTGCTCTTTGAAAACTGAACAAAACAAAGCGCCAACGTAAATTTTGAGTGAGCACACACTATAAAAAAGCAAAATGAGCAA
>NZ_JBIWCZ010000025.1:0-9167 GCF_044761765.1 Peribacillus sp. NPDC097284 | reverse complement strand
TTCGTCACATCATCCAGTGTCGTCATCACGGCACCCTTCTCGCCGGGCATTCACCCAGCGTGTCGGGCCGAAACACCGTTTAAGAAACACTCCCGGAGCGGGCCCGTTCGGTACGTTCGGGTGTCATGACGGTTGGGCGGGCACCGTGTCGGCTTTGGCGCCGGACGGCTTCGAGGCCGGCGTGAGCGCATTCGACGATCATGTGGTGCCCACCTTTGGGCGAGAGCGGCCATGATGCGGGAGAAGAATTCACGACCCCGCCGGTGGTTGTGCCGAATCCTTCTGCGAAAGAACGGAATACGGAGCAGTGTTCGCAAAGAATGTGGACGTGCCGATGAGGCGACAAACGGATCGTCCGAGCCTGTCGAGTTCAGACCACGAGGACGACACCGCCATTCCCGCGTAGGTAGCTCAGGCGTTCGGCGAGCTGGGGTCGCTGCGTTTTCGAGCCGGATTCGCAGTCGGTGAAGATACAGATCGCTCCGGCTTGGCGGAGTGCGTACTGCTGCAGTTCGGGGTTTGTTCTAAGACACCGGTGTATCCGATGGTGCTCACAGTCTCAGTCCTTCTCCTCTGCTGCCATGTGTGGGACGGTGCGGCTATTCATGAGCTGGTGACCGATCTCAGGACTCCAAGAAGGTGCGCAACTTGGCCGAGTTCGGGTTTTGCTGTGATGCTTCGGGTTTGATCGAACTCGACCACGTGTAGGTCTGTTGAGGCATGGTGTCGTAGTGCTCGGAGAAGGCCATGGCGGCACCGCGGGGTGCCGCAGCGATCACTGCGGCACGTCGATGACTGGTTTGATCGCGAGCCGTAGGACGCCGCGAGGATAGTTCCGCCATCTAAATAGGCGAAGTTGCAGCAACCTGGACGGCGTCGACACTGAGATCACCTAGCGACCATCCGACGTCGCGGGCTGCCGGTCGGAGTCTGTTGATCGCCAGGTAATTGGGTATCCACACCGAAACGAACTATTCGAGAGGTTTTGCGGTGAAGGATGTCAGGCGAGGAATGACGGATTCCGAGCTGGTCGAGGAAGCTGCCCGGCTCGCTGAGCAGAAGGATCGGACTCGATGCGACGAAATCCGGTTGGCACTCGTTCAGGACGAGCTCGAGTCCCGGCGCCACGCATTCCGACGAGCACGGAACGGCGAGGAGACATCAACGATGAACTTTCTGCTGATCTGGTCGCGTGTGTCTTCCGGGCTCATGCCGGAGGATGTGCGTGTCTGCGGTCCGAGACAACGCTCCGTGCCGGCCCGGTGGGCACTGCCGATGAATCCCCGTCGTTGATGTTGGATTTGGAGCTGTTCGTCGGCCCGCCCTTCGCTGCCGCATTCCGTGCGGCAGTCCACTGGCTCGTCTTCGTCGGCGTTCTCTGACCACGTGCGGCAGGTGACGGTTTGGGGAAGACGGCTGATTCGCGCGATCAGCGTCTCGATCACATCGGGAATCCGAGCGAAGTCGTCGGGCGTTGAGGACGGTGCCGTTGAGGGCGATACTCTCCGGCGTCTACTGCAGGGACGTGCGAGCGCCTCGGCGGCTGTGCTCGAGTTCTTTGGTGAGGGTGCGCGCGTCATAGCTTCCGATTATTCGGCAGCCTTCGACGAAAAAGGTCGGTGTTTCTCGGGCACCACTGGACTGGGCGCTGGAAATGTCACGTTGTACGCGCTCGGCGACCGCGTCGCTGTCGAGGTCCGCGACGAACTGGTCGACGTCGAGTCCTATCTCGGCTGCATAGCCGATGAGATCGGTTCGCGCGAGCGCGTTCTGGCGGGTGAACACGAAGTCCAGCCATTCCCAGAACATGTGCTGCCGTGCGGCGGCCTCTGCTGCATGTGCGGCAACCAGTGCGTGCGGATGGATGTCCACCAGCGGTAGGTGACGGACCACGTAGCGCAGATCGTCGCCGAAGTGGACGTGCAGGTCGTCCCATCCTCCGGTGGCATGTGCGCAGAATCCACATTCGAAGTCGACGAACTCTACAAGGGTCAGCTGGGCGTCTTCGGGTCCACGAATGTGGTCGATCTCGGGATCTACGGGAGGTTCCAGCACGATGGGGAGATCGGCTTCGGCCTCACCCAGCTTGGTCGCTGCCACGCGGAAGATCACCGCACCCAGTACTGCAGCCAGCACCATGGCGACGAGCACGCCGACGGTCGCCTGCCCGGCCAGTTCGGGAGATGTGCCGAAAGCCAAACCTATGATCAGCAGCGATACGGTGAATCCCATCCCCGATAGCGCAGATCCGCCCATCACACTGCCCATGCCGACCCCCTGCGGTAATCGGCCCGCTCCGAGTCGGACAGCGATGTATGTGGCTGCTCCGATGCCGAGGAGCTTGCCGAGAACCAGGCCAAGCACAACTCCCCAGGTCACACGGGCACTGAACGCTTCGACGAGCAGTCCGCCACGCAGGTCGACGCCGGCGTTGGCGAGAGCGAAGATCGGTACCACGATCAGCGCGGTGGGTACCCGGAGGTATTCGTGTATCCGCTCGTTGACGGCTGTGCCTTTGGCCAGTCCACGTGACACTGCACGACCTGATGCGGCGCTCGGAGACTGCCAGAAGTCACGAAACAGTTCTGGAGCCGCCTCCACCTTGTGCCGCTGTGTCGGGTACGCGGGAATCAGAAGGCCGGCGACCATTCCGGCAAGCGAGGGATGAACACCCGACTCGATCGTGCTGAACCACAGCACGATCACCACGAGAATGTATGGCGCGGCTCGCCACTGTCGCGCCCGCCCGAGTAGCCACAATGCTGTCAGGCATGCCAGGGAAACGAGCAGTGGAATCAGGCGAATGTTTTCGCTGTATACGAATCCGATGATGGACACCGCGAGGAAGTCGTCGACCACCGTGACGGTAAGGAGAAACACTCGCAGTTGGCCTGATCGTGCGGGCCCGAGGAGCGCCAAGGCCCCGAGCATGAAGGCGGTATCGGTGCCGACGACCACCCCCCAACCCTGCAGGCTGTCTCCGCTGCCGACGATCACGGCGTAGATGACGGCGGGTAGACACACCCCCGCGACTCCGGCGATCACGGCGATACGAGTGCGGGTTCGATCACGTAATGACCCGTGGGCGAACTCTTGGCGTACCTCGAGCCCGATCAGAAAGAAGAAGACGACCGTCAACCCGTCGTTGATCCAATGGTGAAGGCTCATGTGCAACGCCACCGGGCCGAGTTCGAATCCGGCGCCTTGATGCCAGAGGTCGAAGTACGCGTCCGAAGCCGGCGAATTTGCCCACAGCAGGGCGGTCACGGTTACCACCAGCAGCAGCACCGCGGAGCCGGACTCACGCCGGAGAGAGGCCGGAGAGAGTTGGAGAGCTGATTACGCAGGCCTTGGGGTTTCGGTGCCTGTCGTGCCATCGCTAGTTGATCCTTATCGCCGTTCAGTCCAGGCGGTGGTGCGCGGTCAGGTCAGTGTTGTGTGGTGCCGGCGCCTGTGTTTTCCAGCGCCGCTCGTAGATAGGGGGCAGTCGCACTGTCGGCAGTGGCAGCTACCTGCTCGGGGGAACCGGTGGCGACGATACGTCCGCCGTCGGCGCCCGCTCCCGGTCCGAGGTCGATGACGTGGTCGGCCTGGGCGACGACGCGCATGTCGAGTTCGACCATGACGACGGTGTTGTCGGCGTCGACGAGCCCCTGCGCGTGAGCGAGCAGTCTGTCGCTGTCGGACGGGTGGAGCCCAGCAGTGGGCTCGTCGAGGATGTAGAGCGTGTCGCCGCGTTGAGCACGCTGGAGTTCGGATGCCAGCTTGACACGCTGAGCTTCGCCGCCGGACAGCTCGGTGGCGGGTTGTCCGAGTCGCAGGTAACCCAACCCGACCTCGCGTAGGACGGTGAGCGAGCGAAGAACGTCGTTCTCACTGGTGAAGAAGGCGTGGGCTTCGTCGATGCTCATCGCGAGAACGTCGGCGATGTTGCGGTCCCGCCAGGTGATTTCGAGTGTGCTCTGCGTGTAACGAGTGCCGTTGCAGTCCGGGCACGGACTGTAGACGCTGGGCAGGAAAAGCAGCTCGACCATCACGAAGCCTTCACCTTCGCAGGTCGGACAGCGGCCACCGGCGACATTGAAGGAGAACCGCCCCGGTTTGTAGTTCCGTTTCTTGGCCGCAGGTGTTGCGGCGAACAGCTTGCGGATGTGGTCGAACATGCCGGTGTAGGTTGCAACATTGGATCGGGGTGTGCGCCCGATAGGGCGCTGATCGATGGCGACCACCCGACGGAGCCCTCCCAAGGTGCCCTCGATGCGGCCGCGGACCGCGCCCTGATCTCCGGTGAGCAGCAGATCGGTGTCGTCGCGCGGTTCGACGTTGGCATCGGGCGCGGCGGGCCGGCCCAGTTCAGCGTTGATCAACGCTGGTAGAGCCTGGCTGACGAGGCTCGATTTCCCCGAACCGGAGACTCCGGTGACCGCGGTCAAGACCCCGAGAGGGAAAGACACGGTGAGGTCGCGGAGACTGTTGCGCTCGACGCCTTCGACGCGAAGCCACCCGCGGGGGGTACGCCGCTGGCGGCGCACCTGCTCCGACGTGTCGAAGAGATAGCGTGCGGTGACCGAGTCCGGTACGTCGGCCAGCCCGGCGGGTGTTCCACTGTAGAGCACGCGTCCACCGTTCTCGCCGGCACCGGGACCGATATCGACCAGCCAGTCCGCTTCTCGGATGACGGGTAGGGAGTGCTCGACGACGAGGACGCTGTTTCCTCGCTCACGAAGTCCGTGCAGAATTCTCAGCAGCGCCGTCAAGTCGCCGGGGTGCAGTCCCGCCGAAGGTTCGTCGAGGATGTAGGCGACGCCGAACAGCTTCGAGGACAGCTGCGTCGCCAGGCGCAGTCGTTGCAGCTCTCCGCCGGAGAGTGTGGGCGTCGTCCGGTCCAGTGACAGATATCCCAGCCCGAGGTCGATGATGGGTTGGATTCTTTCGAGGAGGTCGTCGAGCAGGCGCCGCGCCGCCACCTGTTTTTCCGCTGACACGTTCGGGGTGCGTCGCACGTCGGGAGCGGCGGTGTGCGCCGATCCTCCCGATGCGACACGTCGTCGCGTGGCCTCGGCTCGTCGGGTTTCGTCGAGAGCTTCTCCTGCCGCCTCGGGTAGCCAGTCGCTGGACACAACAGTGCGCGCGATCTCTGCCAGTCGTGCCAGGGGCAAGGACGCGAACTCGGCGATATCCAGGCCCTCGAAGGTGACCGAGAGCGCCTCCGCCTTGACCCGCTTGCCCTGGCACATCGGGCATACCTCGCTGGTGACGAACTCAGAGACCCGCTTCTTGACGATCGAGCTCTTGGTGTTCGCGAAGGTATCGAGCACGAACCGCCGGGCGCCGACGAAATTGCCCTCGTAACTGGGTTCGGTTCCGGCTTTGATCGCTCGCCGAGTCTGTGCCGGGGTAAATCCCGAGTACACAGGAACGGTGGGGCGGTCCTCGGTGAACAGGATCCAGTCGCGATGTTTCTTCGGCAGCTTCTTCCACGGAGAGTCGACGTCGTATCCCAGTGACACCAGGATGTCGCGAAGGTTGCCACCCGGCCAGCCCGGCGGCCACGAAGCGATCGCGCGCTCCCGGATGCTGAGTGTGGGATCGGGGACCATCTTGTCGACATCGACCTCGTAGACGCGCCCGATGCCATGGCAGGTCGGACATGCGCCCTGCACGGTGTTCGGCGAGAAGTCCTCCGCGTAGAGCATCGGTTGGTCATCTGGGTAAGACCCGGCACGGGAATAGAGCATCCGCACGAGACTGCCCAATGTCGTCACGCTGGCGACATTCGATCGAGCATTACCGATGCCTCGGTGCTGCTGCAGTGCAACCGCCGGTGGCAGTCCCTCGACGACGTCGACATCGGGTACACCGACCTGGTCGATCAGCCGACGGGCATACGGTGCCACCGACTCCAGATAGCGCCGCTGCGATTCCGCGAACAGTGTCCCGAACGCCAGCGAGGATTTCCCCGAGCCGGACACACCGGTGAACACCACCAGACGGTCTCGAGGAACATCGAGATCGACGTCGGCAAGATTGTTCTGCCGAGCTCCCCGCACCACGACACCCTGCCTCCAGCGATCATCGGCCTCGGCGAGATGTTCGGAACGGTTTGTCATGCCGGTGACCATAACGAAGGAAGGGAGCCTTGCGGCAGACCCCACAGCACTCCTGGCACACATCGTCACTCAGTTGACACGCAAGGTCACTGACACGTATCGCCACGTGCGCATACGTTCGAAAGGTCCCCCGGTGGCCACGCCACCACAACCGGGTCCCGAATCGCAGCGTGCAGGGATCCCCCAGGTTAGGAGCGACAGCATGGCAGACAGCAACCGCGCAGTGGTGTTCGAGAGCCCCGGCACCATGAAGGTCGAGAAACTCGACTTCCCCAAGCTGGAGATGCCGAACGGACGAAAAGCGCCCCACGGCGTCATCCTGAAAATCGTCGCTACCAACATTTGCGGCAGCGACCTGCACATTTACCGAGGGTCCTTCCCCGTCCCCCAGGGTATGGTCATGGGCCACGAGATGACCGGAGAGATCATCGAGGTCGGCTCCGACGTGGAGTTCCTCAAAGAAGGCGATCTCGTCTCGGTCCCCTTCAACGTCGCCTGTGGACGATGCCGCAACTGTAAAGCTCGCCGCACAGATGTCTGTGAAACCGTCAATCCTGCAGTCTCCTGCGGCGCATACGGTTTCAATCTCGGCGACTGGGTGGGCGGACAAGCCGAATACCTGTTCGTCCCGTACGCGGACTTCCAACTCCTCCGTTTCCCGGACAAGGACCAGGCCATGGACAAGATCCTCGATCTTGCCCTGCTCTCGGACATCCTTCCCACCGCCTTTCACGGACTCATCGAGGCAGGGGCCAAACCAGGTTCAACGGTGTACATCGCCGGCGCCGGGCCGGTCGGACGCTGCGGCGCAGCAGCAGCACGCCTTCTCGGCGCATCCTGCATCATCGTCGGCGACTACTATCAGGACCGACTCGACCTGGTCAAGAACAACGGCTGCGAGACCATCGACCTGAGCCAGGACATCCCCTTGCCCGACCAGATCGAGGCCATCCTCGGTGAGCGCGAAGTCGATTGTGGCGTCGACTATGTCGGCTCCGAAGCACACGGCATCGGCTCGGAGTCCAATCAGCCTCAGCCGGCAGGTGCCATCAACGACGTCCTCGAAGCCACCCGTGCCGGCGGCGCCACCGGCGTCATCGGCGTCTACGGCCCCGACCCTCTGGCACCGACAAAGGCCGAACAGGAAGGCATCTTCCCGCTCGAATTCGGCAAGGCCTGGATCAAGTCACCGCGCCTGTCCGCGGGGCAGGCACCGATCATGCATTACAACCGCGAGTTGATGATGTCGATCCTGTGGGACCGCATGCCGTATCTGAGCGCAATGCTCAACACCAAGGTCATCGGCCTCGACGAAGCACCCGCCGCCTACGAGACCTTCGATCAGGGGTCATCGAGCAAGTTCATCATCGACCCACACGGAATGATTCCAGCCTGAGCACGATCCAGCACGGAAAGCTCATGGTCTCAGCACAATACAGCACGGAATGCTCACGGCCTGAGCGTTTTGCAGCACGCGTAGATTTCCGGCCCTGTGATCGCCCCCCGACTGGCGGACACAGGGCCGGCTCGCTCTCTCCCCGACCCGCAGGACTTTCCCGCGCGGCTCAGTAAACTCAGTGGTATCCGAAAGGCAGGTGATCCGGCCATGGCTGATGCAGACGAGCCCTCATTGCCACACTTCGAAACGTTGTCGACCTCGCGGGCGCCGGACGACGGTGTCATCGACTACTGGCGAGAGGCCCGGCGCCATGCCTACGTCGACGTCAGCACCGACCCCGCCGACCCCGACTTCTACGGCGATGTCCGTCTCGGCCGATACACGAACTTCACTCTGTCCACGAAACGAGCCACCGCCGAGCAGACACACCGCAATCGCAGCCGAATCGCCCAAGGGCGGGAACAGGACGAGTATCTGTTCGCCACATTCCAGACGCGCGGAAGTTGCGTCATCGAACAGGCCGGACACACTGCAGTAGTCCCGCCAGGATCCATGGTCATCTACGACAGTTCCCTGCCCTTCGCTTTCCGAGCCGATGCACCCTACGAACAGGTCATCGTCAAGGTGCCCGCCGATCGAGCCTTCGCGCTCGCCGGCATCGACCGGACCACGGACATCCTGGCCACGACCATGAGCTGTGCAGGAGCGATGTCCGCCGTCGCAGCCTTTTTCACCCAACTGGCCCAACACCAAGACAGCGATCCCCACGGCGCCGCACAGCTCGAGACTCACGCCTCTTCACTGGCCACATCACTACTGAGTCTCGTCACACCGGTTCGCTCTGCCGCCGAAATACCCGCCTTCCTACGACGAGATCAGGTTCTGGCCTACATCCATGCCCACCTTGCAGACCCCGACCTCGACGCCGAACGCATCGCCACCGCGATGCGACTCTCCCGCCGCAGCCTCTACCGCCTGTTCCAGGGAACCGACCACACAGTCATGGGATATCTCCGCGCAGCGCGCATCCAGTCCGCCCAGCACCTACTACGAAAATACCCTTCCCGGCCCGTCTCCCTCATCGCTCGACAAACAGGATTCTCCGACCCCCGCACCTTCTACCGAGCGTTCCGCGACACCACCGGCATGACACCCAACGAACACCGAGAACGCCTCGATTGACAACGCACTGCACATATCCGCTCTACAGCTCAACGAGGCCGCCGGACGGGTCAACAACGACCGGCTCGGGCGAATCATGGCCCGCATACGACAGGTGGCCAGAAACCTGACCCCAATTGCGAGTCTGAAAACGAAACGCTTCGAACCTCATCATCTGAACACGGGCCGTCCCGACCTGCACTTCATGTCCGGAGTACGGGAAATTCGACAAACCGACGATGTGCACACACAGTGGATCCTCGAAATAGCCGGACAAACACGAGAATTCGACGCCACCATCACCGAACAGCACCCGGACGAACGCATCGCGTGGAAATCGGACGCAGGGTCTATCTCTTTAACGGTGTTTCGGCGGATTTCCATCAGTAAGTTTCCGATCCCGGCCAACGATCGGCGAACGTGATCGCAAACGCGTTCAGAGCGGGCTTCCACCTCGTTATCCATCGTGCCTGGCCCTTGCCTGTCGGGTCGAGCGA
>NZ_JBIWCZ010000024.1:0-13102 GCF_044761765.1 Peribacillus sp. NPDC097284 | reverse complement strand
TCGACTTGCATGTATTAGGCACGCCGCCAGCGTTCGTCCTGAGCCAGGATCAAACTCTCCGAAGAAATGTTTGACTTGCTCATTTTGCTTTTTTACAGTGTGTGCTCACTCAAAATTTACGTTGGCGCTTTGTTTTGTTCAGTTTTCAAAGAGCAATTATTCAATCACTTACCTCGTAAGCGACTTTATTATCTTACCATGCATCCAAGCTCTTGTCAACATTTATTTATGTTGTTTTGTTGATTGAATGTTTATTAATTTGTTTGTCATTGTTGCGACTCCTAATATATTATCAGGTTGTTTTATTTCCGTCAATAGATATTTTACTATTTTATAAAAAATACATGGCTTGCCTCCACTTTCGTTAAATCAATAGAAGCTTCAAGGAGTTTTCCTTGAAGCTTTTTCAACACCTTCCGCTTTCACTTCTATACTATCCAGTATCCGATAGCCGCTAGAGCAGCAACTCCCGGTATCCCAAGCAGTCCAGCAACCGCAGAGGTCACTAAATTGATCGGGACATGAATACCCGCTTGATTACCCAGCATATTAAGGAAGAATAAAAAAGCTGCCCCAATGATGACTTTTATAATGCCTTGTCCTATAAATCGAATGGGTTTCAATGGTGCTCCAATAATTAAAAGAACAAGAATCAAACCGCCAATTACAGCCACAAAAACAATTGGTTCCAATCTCATACCTCCCCACAAGCTTGTATTACACTTATATGTTGGATGATATAGATAAAGAACCGGCCCAAAAAAATGGTTATAAAGGAAACCCCTTATAACCACGGTCTATCATCTTTGTATGCGGACATTTCTTCTTTTCACTTCTCTAAATAAGTAGAAATACTTCACTTCCGCTAACCTCGTTTGTGCGATTACTTCTACAGATGGGTCTACACTTTTTTCAAGTAAGGATTTTTGGTTATGCCAATTCCTTTTCAACTGTTCAAGTTCCCCTATCAACGCCTCATTATATTCGTTTCGAAGCTGTTTTTTTTTACGAAAGAACACGCGGAGTCCTCCAAACTATCTTATATTTCTCTTCTTCCTTCTATTGCTTTTGATAGAGTCACTTCATCTGCATACTCCAAGTCCCCTCCAACTGGAAGCCCGTGAGCAATCCGCGTCACTTTAATTCCCGATGGTTTAAGCAACCGGGAAATGTACATGGCCGTCGCTTCTCCTTCGATATTAGGATTCGTGGCCAATATGACCTCCTGTACCGTTTCATCTTGAAGTCGCTTCAATAAATCAGGAATATTTATATCTTCCGGACCAATACCGTCCATTGGCGAAATACTGCCATGCAATACATGATACAGGCCATTGAATTCCCTCATCTTTTCCATGGCTATGACATCCTTAGGGTCCTGCACGACACATATCAAGTCCCTATCTCTTCTTTGATCCTCGCAAATATAGCAAGGATCCTGATCCGTTATGTGCCCGCATACTGTACAGTACATGAGATTTCGCTTTGCATTCACCAACGCTTTCGCAAAATCCAAAACAGTATCTTCTTTCATGCTCAGTACATGAAAGGCTAATCGAGCCGCAGTTTTCGGCCCTATCCCCGGCAATTTCATAAAGCTATCAATAAGCTTGGAAATCGGTTCTGGATAATGCATCAAATTCCTCCTAAAATTTCAAAAGAAACCCCCTTGAAAGGAAGTTTCTTTTAAACTTGCTTAAAACATGCCTGGAAGGTTCATTCCCTTGGTGAATTGTCCCATCGTTTGGCTTGTTAGTTCTTCAGCCTTTTTCAAAGCATCATTGGTAGCAGCCAACACTAGATCTTGCAGCATATCGATATCATCCGGGTCAACGACTTCCGGTTTGATAATGACATCTACGATTTCCTTATGTCCGGTTACGACAACCGTTACCATGCCGCCACCAGCTGTTCCTTCAATCTTCTTTTCACCTAACTCTTCTTGTGCCTCTGCCATTTTCTTTTGCATTTTTTGCATTTGTTTCATCATATTTTGCATATTACCGCCACGCATACCCATTTTTCCTACCTCCAATTATTCTTTAATTTCGAGCAAATCATCTCCGACTAACTTTCTTGCTTCGGCTATGAAAGGGTCTTCTTCTTTTGATTCCGTTTCTTCTGGGCCTTCAAACTGTTGTGTTGAAATAAAATCCTCCCGCAACTTCTGCCACTGACTCTCCGGAACTCCGGCTATCTCCATACGATGACCAGTTAATTGCTGCATGATAGAGGCGATCACTTCTATGAAACGGTTATTTTCCATCGCCATTTGGCAATGAATATCATATTTGAATTTTACCACAAAAGCTTCCGTAGACGCAGCAACAGGTTCCGCTTCCGTCAACAGAGCCGCGAGTGACTTTTGGTTTTGCTGCCCTAAATGTTCAAGCACTTCCCCCCATTTACTCTTTACACCCTGTAAATTAGGTTTCGTAGCTTGCTTCAATACTTGGTTTATCTTTCCCGTCGGCGCCTTGTAAGCCTTTTTCATCGACCGTTGGGGTTTTGCCTGTTCCGCCGGTTTTTCAGAAACAACGGCAGCAATTCCATTTTGCTGTAAATCCATCATTTGTTTTTCCAACGCTTCTATCTTTTGAAGCAATTGTTGGACCTTCCCGTTATCCATTTCATTAGGCTTTTGCTCATTACATAGCTTCACCAAGGAAACTTCCAGGAATATACGGGGATGGTTCGTCCACCTCATATCTTGTTGCGTTTGGTTGAAACTTTCAATAATCGAATAGATCGATTTAGAAGGGATCACTTCTGCCAACTCCTTGAATTGCGGGTCAATCAACACCCTTTCAAAGGATTCTGCAAGAGATGGGGCAGCCTGGAACAGAAGCATGTCACGGAAATAATAAATCATATCTTCAATGAAGCGGGCTGGGTCTTTTCCCATAGCCAATAATTCATCAAGGACTTCAAGAGCCACGGCAACTTCCTTATCGTATATTGCTTTCGCCAATCTACTTAAGAATGATTGAGACACGGAGCCCGTTACCGTTAAAGCATCTTCCACCGATACCGTTTCGGAACTGAATGAAATGGCCTGGTCAAGTAGACTAAGCGCATCACGCATCCCGCCCTCGGCTGCTCTGGCAATGATGTGAAGAGCCTGCTCATCACAGGAAATCCCACTCTCGGCGATGATTTGTGACATCCGTCCGACAATGTCCTGTGGTTGTATTCTTTTAAAATCAAATCGCTGACAGCGGGAAATGATCGTTAATGGAATTTTATGAGGTTCAGTCGTCGCCAATATGAAAATGACGTGCTTTGGTGGTTCTTCCAATGTTTTTAATAAGGCATTAAACGCCCCCTGCGAAAGCATGTGTACCTCATCAATAATATAAACTTTATATGTAACCGCATTCGGTGCATATTTGACCTTATCACGAATGTCACGGATTTCTTCGACGCCATTATTGGATGCTGCATCTATTTCAATAACATCTGATATGGAGCCATCGGTGATTCCGCGGCAAGTAGCACATTCGTTACAGGGTTCACTTGTAGGCGCATGTTCGCAGTTAACTGCTTTTGCAAGTATTTTGGCCGCACTCGTTTTCCCTGTCCCACGCGGTCCCGAGAATAAATAGGCATGGGAAACTTTTTGCCCGACAAGAGCATTCTGCAACGTTTTCGTCACATGCCCCTGTCCAACAACATCAATGAACTGTTGTGGCCGCCACACTCGGTATAATGCCTGATACCCCACGGAAATCCCTCCTTATTTTCTCCATCATTTCTATTATACCGTACTGGTTTCCTTAATTTCAAAATCCATTAAAGAAAAATGCTCCGATGAACCGAATTACCTTCTTAACGCGCAAAAAAACCCACCCTTTACGAATGAGTTTTTTGATTATGTAAAATAACTGCCGTGCACCTTCCGTCGATTAGCAACCATAAGCGTTACTTAAGCAGTTAGCTCAGCCCAGGCAACCCTGCGGCACATGAGAACTTCCACTTAATGCTGCTTCCTTCCGGACCTGACATGGTTCATGGAGACCCATTGCGCAGGACCCGGGCGTCAACACCACTTACTTAAGGCAGACCCTACAGAATGCTAACCTCGAGAAGGAATTCAACCTCGCTAGAGCGGATTGCGAGTACAGGGCACCGCTACCTCCCCGTCTAGCACGGCAAATGTGAGACCAATATTCATAGCGTCACTACGACGCATATCTTATTATACTAAGGTTATAAAAAAAACGCAAGTGTTGGGCATGGAATGGCAATGCTCCATTTTTTAGGGGGTGAAAAACTGACTCTTAGTTTCACGTCATTAATTTTCTGTTACCTGGCTTTCTTCCCTTTTCTTTTGCTTCAGCGCTTTCTTTCGATTCCTCAGTTGTTTAAAGAAAGCTGTTAAAATCCCGCCACACTCTTCTTCGAGCACACCGCTCGTAACCTCACATTGATGATTGAACCGCTGATCTTGAAGTAAGTCCATAAAGGTTCCCGCACAGCCTGCTTTTGGATCATGGGCACCAAATACGACCCGTTTCACCCTTGACTGCAGAATTGCGCCAGCACACATCGGGCACGGCTCCAGTGTGACATAAAGCGTCGCCTCTTCAAGTCTCCAACTACCAAGTTCCACACACGCTTCATTGATGGCAAGCAGCTCCGCATGGGCTATCGCGTTTTGGTCGGTTTCCCGTAAATTGTGACCTCTCGCAACGATCCGGTCTTCTATAACTATTACGGCCCCGATTGGTACTTCATTCAGTTGACGCGCTTTCTCGGCTTCACCCAAGGCTACATTCATATAATATATATCATCTTTCATGAAAAAACCCCCTTTTACTAAGTAGGAGTAAATAGACAAATATAAGACAAAATAAAGGTCAACTACTTATTCTAATGAATAGTACCGTAAGCAGCTACCTGTCGCAAGTAATTTTGCATACTTAAGGAGGATACTACATGAACCGACCTGATTCCCCTTCAATCGCCCTACTGATTATCGATATGATCAATGACTTTAATTTCGATAATGGTGATATGCTCCTTCAACATACTAAAGCTATCATGAAACCGATAATAGAATTAAAAAGATATATGAAAGAAAATGGCTATCCAATCATTTATATTAACGATCACTATAAGTTATGGCAGGCCGATTACAATAAAATCATCGAGACCTGCAAAAATGAAAGAAATGCTAATCTAATAGAAAGAATCAAACCAGAGCAAGATGAGTTCTTCTTAATCAAACCGAAGCATTCCGCTTTTTATGGAACGGCGCTGAACACGCTTCTCCATCAACTTCATGTAAAACGTTTGATCCTCACAGGGATTGCCGGTAACATCTGTGTCCTTTTCACAGCCAACGATGCTTATATGAGAGAATATGAATTATGGGTTCCTGAAGATTGTATCGCTTCTGCCTCAAAGGATGATAACTATTATGCACTGACCATGATGAACCACGTCCTTAAAGCTTCTACAAAGAAAAGTTCATTGGATTTTTGAGTATTTTCCTTCGTGCTTACCAGTCATTCTCTACAATTTGGAACCAACAAAATACCACAGAATCCTCCCAGTTGTGTTACAATATCTTTTGGCTGAAAAACATAACAAACTGGAAGTTTCAGTCCGATACCTCATTGAAGGAGGACAGAATGGATGAAAACCATCCCATTTATCACTGTCGAAGGACCAATTGGTGTGGGAAAAACATCGCTTGCAAAAGTAATTTCTGATCACTTCAACATTTCTTTATTGAAAGAAATCGTTGATGAAAATCCATTTCTCGGGAAATTTTACGATAATATCGATGAGTGGAGCTTTCAAACAGAGATGTTTTTTCTATGTAACCGTTATAAGCAATTAGAAGATATCGAAACCAAGTTTCTCACCAATGAACAAGCCGTGGTGGCTGATTATCATATATTCAAGAATTTGATTTTTGCAGAACGAACGTTAAAGGACGAACAGTACAATAAATACATTGAAATATTTAATATTTTAACTCGAGACATGCCGAAGCCAAATATGGTCATTTATTTGAATGCTAGTTTAGACACACTCTTAACTCGAATTAGCAAAAGAGGGCGTGAATTCGAAAAAAATATCAGTCCTAGTTACCTACAACAGCTATCCTCAGATTATCAAATATTCATGGAAACGTTCGAGCAAAAGCACCCAGACATACCCGTCCTCACATTTAATGGGGATGATTTAGACTTCGTCGGGAACAAGAACGATCTAAATATGATGATTAACCAAATAGAGAATGCCCTGCAAAAAGGAGTAGTACCACATGAACTTGCGTAAAAAGTATAATATCCCGAACAATGCTGTCATTACAATAGCCGGTACGGTTGGCGTAGGTAAATCGACGATGACGAACGCCTTGGCGGATGCCCTGCAATTCAGGACATCTTTTGAAAAGGTGGATGCCAACCCTTATCTTGATAAATTCTATGATGATTTTGATCGTTGGAGTTTCCACCTGCAAATCTATTTCCTCGCTGAACGGTTTAAAGAGCAGAAAAAGATTTTCGAGTATGGCGGCGGCTTCATTCAGGACCGATCCATTTATGAAGATACGGGGATTTTTGCGAAAATGCACTATGAAAAAGGCACTATGAATGAAGTGGACTACGAAACGTATACCAGCCTGTTCAACGCCATGGTGCTGACACCTTACTTCCCCCACCCCGATTTGGTCATCTATCTTGAGGGTTCAATCGATGATATCCTTAATCGAATCCAAGTACGTGGACGTCCGATGGAACAGCATACACCGATTGAATATTGGCAGGAAATGCACAATCGTTACGAGGAATGGATCAATCAATTCAATGCCTGTCCGGTCCTTCGTTTAAACATTAATGAATATGATCTTATGCACGATGAAGCTAGCATCGAACCTCTTATAAAACGGATTGCTGAATACATGGAACAAACCCGTTTACTACGTAATAAATAAAGAAAAACCATTGGCGTTGTTGCCAATGGTTTTTTTGTTATATCAGAAAACAAAAATCCCGTTACATTTCTGTAACGGGACAACGATATCCAATTTATGCGCTGTGGTTATTAATAAGTTATGGAGGAGGTAGAGGGATTCGAACCCCCGCGGGATTTGACTCCCCTGTCGGTTTTCAAGACCGATCCCTTCAGCCGAACTTGGGTATACCTCCGTATCAACATTTATTATATTACACCGATTCACAAAAGAAGTCAAGCACTCTTAGAACACTTTTTTAAAATAATTATTAGTGGACCAGATTACCCTTTTCGGGGTCTGGTCCACACTATGATTTTAAACATTATTTTGGCTTGATGACTTCCGCACCACGCATATATGGGCGTAATACTTCAGGGATGATGACCGTGCCGTCTTCCTGTTGATAGTTTTCCAAAAGAGCGGCTACTGTCCGTCCAATGGCAAGACCTGATCCATTCAATGTATGAACGTGTTCCGGTTTGCCTTTCGCCTCACGACGGAAACGGATATTGGCCCGTCTAGCCTGGAATGCCTCAAAGTTACTGCATGATGAGATTTCCCGGTAGGTTCCATAGCTTGGAATCCATACTTCAAGGTCATATTTTTTAGCAGCAGTAAATCCAAGATCACCCGTACACATACTCAGGACTCGGTAAGGCAATCCAAGTAATTGAAGAACTTTCTCGGCATGACCTGTAAGCTTTTCTAATTCTGCGTATGAATCTTCCGGCTTCACGAATTTCACTAATTCCACTTTGTTGAATTGATGCTGGCGAATTAACCCGCGTGTATCCCGGCCTGCAGAACCTGCTTCTGAACGGAAAGATGCACTATATGCCGCATAGCTGATTGGCAGATCATCGGCACTCAAGATTTCATCACGATGGAAGTTGGTAACCGGTACTTCCGCAGTAGGAATCAAGAAATAATCCTCGCTTTCAATTCTGAATGCGTCTTCCTCGAACTTAGGCAGCTGTCCTGTACCTGTCATGCTTGCACGATTGACCATATAAGGAGGCAGCATTTCCTCATATCCATGTTCTTCGACATGTAAATCCAGCATAAAGCTAATCAATGCACGTTCCAAACGGGCACCAAGACCTCTATAAAAGACAAAACGACTACCCGTCACTTTCGCAGCTCTTTCGAAGTCCAGTATTCCTAGATCACCAGCCACATCCCAATGGGGCTTAGGTTCGAATGTGAATTCCGGCAATTCACCCCATTTGCGAATTTCCACGTTATCGTCTTCCGTTTCTCCTACTGGAACACTTTCATGTGGAATATTCGGTATAGAAAGGAGCAACTTCGCTAATTGCGCTTCTACTTCACGTAGTTCTTCGTCATACCCCTTTATTTGATCGCCAACCTGACGCATCTCCGTAATCAGTTGGTCTGCATCTTTCTTCTCCCGTTTTAAAATGGCTACCTGTTGAGATACTTCATTTCGTTTACTTTTTAACTTTTCGGTATCCGCAATTAAAGAACGGCGTTTAACATCAAGTTCCTCGAATTTACCTAAATCGGTCAAATCTTCTCCCCTGAATTGCAAAACATTCTTTAACTCTTCAAAGTTATTTCTTACGTATTTCAAGTCCAACATTACATTTCCTCCTTATTTACTGATGATTTTACTCGAGAACGCAAAAAACTCCCGTCCCCTGAAGAAGGGACGAGAGTTAACCCGCGTTGCCACCCTAGTTAAAGGTGTACGAAAAAACACCTTCCACTTATCACGATAACGGCTTTTAGCCGAAAGTAATTACTAACCTAGTAAAGGCGTTCCATACTTTACTCCAGGAGGGATTCATAAGACTCTCACACCGATTTGCACCAGCCACCGGCTCTCTTAAGAAAGAAGCACTTATTACTTTTTCCTGTCATGGTTTTCTCGAAATCAAATTGTTTTCCATAATGTACTATAATTTTACACATTACGCAACCATTTTATACACGAAAATTAAAACCAGCCTTTAACCGTAGAGGCCACACTGCTCCATACATCACCGAAGAATCCACCGATTGCTCGCATTGATAATACGAACCAGTTAGCTTTATCAACAGTTTCAGCAGCCACTAAATCGACTTTCGCTATATCACTGTTAATAAATCCATAATCTTCACCCTGCTTAGGAGTTACAGCGATATAACCCAGCTTCTCCCCTTTTTTGATTGGGGCCGTTAACTTACCATCTTTATTCAACTTGCTTTTATCAACTACAACTTTAGTATTATATTGATCTTTTTCGCCGTTTTCGACTAGCATTTCAATCGCTTTCTTAGATTGAACTTTAATGCTGTCTTCCTTCCCTTTCACGACAGCCAGGCTCTTGTTACCTTTTACTTCGTAATTAGCAGGAAGGACTTTTTCTTTTTTAAATGTACTGTATGCATAATTCATCAGCTTAGTGCTATCGGCAAAACGTTCGTTTTTAGTAGTGGATTTCATCACTACGGTTATATAACGCTGCCCATCTCGGATGACTGTGCCCGTATGAGCGTAACCAGCGTAGTCTGTAGAACCTGTTTTAAGTCCATCTACACCCTCATATTCAAAAATTAGACCAGGTAACATCCAGTTGAAATTAGAATACTCTTTTCCATCTCGGAACTTCAGCTTAGAAATACTGGCATAATCTAATACTTCCGGATAGTCGTTAATTAGACGATAAGCAAGAAGTGCCGTATCCTTAGCCGTCATGACGTTCTCTTCATCAGCCTTACCAGTAGGGTATTCCCCTAAAAGATCCGAGTTATTTAAACCACTCGCGTTAACGAATTTATAATGCTTCAGTCCTAACTTACCAGCTTTTTCATTCATCAATTTCACGAAATTCTTTTCACTGCCAGAAATTAGCTGCGCAAGAGCTACTGTTGCAGCATTTCCTGAATAGACAGCCATAGCTTGGTATAGTTCCTTAACTGTATAATCTTCCCCTTCAGTTAAGCCAATATTCGACAAGTTCGGTGCCTTTGAAAGATCGTGAACATACTTATTTATTTTAACCTTTTGATCCCAAGTGATTTTCCCATTTTTAATCGCTTCCATGATGATATACTCTGTCATCATTTTTGACATAGAAGCAATGCCTAAAACTTTATCGGCATTCTTTTCATAGACGATTTGCCCTGTTACTCCATCAATGATGATGGCAGCCTCTGCCTTTAAGCCTAAATCAGTTTCAGCTTGAGCCTTCTGTGGTTGATAGGCAAATTGTGACATAACAAGAACAAAGACAAAAGTGAAAACGAGAGTAATCTTGCTGATTTTTTTCAATTTCCAATACCTCCAACTATTAAGCTTATCTCTATAGAATACAAAGAATTCTATGTAATCCCCTTGACACTTTGTCTAGTTTATCACAGAAAAAATAAAAAAAATAGACAGAGTAATCGAAGACCCTGTCTATTTTTACAATAAATTTTTATGACAATCATATGTTAATTTGATTACATAGAGTAATTGGGAGCTTCTTTGGTAATTTGTACATCATGTGGATGACTTTCTCTTAATCCAGCACCCGTCATCTTAACAAACTGAGCATTTTCTCTCAACTCTTCTAATGAACCAGTTCCGCAATAACCCATACCGGACCGGATTCCACCAATTAACTGATAGATGGTTTCTGATAGTGGCCCTTTATAAGGAAGTCTGCCTTCAATTCCTTCTGGCACGAATTTCTTATTATCTTCTTGGAAATACCGATCTTTAGAACCCTTTTCCATAGCAGCAACGGAACCCATTCCCCGATACACTTTGAAACGGCGTCCTTGGAAAATTTCCGTTTCTCCAGGGCTCTCAGTTGTTCCGGCTAACATGCTACCTAGCATAACGGCATGACCACCTGCAGCAAGTGCCTTGACGATATCGCCCGAGTATTTAATTCCTCCATCTGCAATAATCGTTTTACCATGCTTTCTTGCTTCTGTAGCACAATCGTAAACAGCGGTGATTTGTGGGACACCCACACCAGCAACCACCCGAGTAGTACAAATTGAACCTGGTCCGATTCCCACTTTAACAACATCGGCTCCTGCCTCGATTAAAGCTTTCGTTCCTTCGGCAGTGGCAACGTTTCCTGCGATGATTGTTAAATTAGGATAAGCCTCACGGATATCTTTTACTACGTTAAGGACCCCAGCAGAGTGACCATGTGCCGTATCTAGTACAATAGCATCTACTTGAGACTTCACTAGCATTTCTACACGTTTCATTGTGTCTTTTGTTACTCCCACCGCTGCACCTGCAAGTAGTCTACCTTGCTTATCTTTAGCGGAATTAGGAAACTCGATGACTTTTTCAATATCTTTAATAGTAATAAGGCCCTTTAATACGCCTTGATCATTTACAAGAGGTAGTTTTTCAATTTTATACTTTTGAAGAATCTTTTCAGCTTGTTCCAAGTTTGTGCCAACCGGGGCCGTCACAAGATTCTCCACAGTCATTACACTGGAAATTTTCAAGGAGAAATCGGAAATAAATCGCAAGTCACGGTTTGTAATGATACCAACGAGCTTTTGTTCCTCTTCATTATTAACGACAGGAACACCTGAGATCCGGTATTTACCCATTAAATGCTCTGCGTCAAACACTTGATGATCGGGCGTCAAGAAAAATGGATCCGTAATGACACCACTTTCTGACCGTTTTACTTTATCAACCAGTTCAGCTTGAGCCTCAATCGACATATTTTTATGAATGATACCTAATCCACCTTGACGGGCCATCGCAATTGCCATTTCAGCTTCTGTTACGGTATCCATTCCTGCACTGATGATAGGAAGGTTAAGCCTTAAATTTTCTGCTAGATTGACCTGAAGATTAACATCTTTCGGTAAAACCTCTGATTTTGCCGGTATTAATAGGACATCATCAAAAGTTAAACCCTCTTTTGCAAATTTATTTTCCCACATTTTTTTCCCCTCCTACTTAAAAATATTATTTGTAGGTTATCAATTGGTTATACTACTGTCAAGATAAGAATGAAATGTTTGATTATTCTATTAATTAAAAGGAGTACTCATTATGCCTGAAAACAATGATAATTTCGATAAATTCACCCCCTTTTTTTCGGCTACTTCTTCTCAACTTTTTTTACAAAAACGTTATACGCAAGGAAAAATAGAAGATGCCGAAAAAAAAAGTTATGAAAACTGTTACCCATTCATTTACTATATTGAGCACTCTAAAATCTACTATAACCAATCAGCCAAAGCACCTCTTTGCATACAACCAATCTTATCCTTTTATGGGTTTACCCATTTATTAAAAGCCTGCCTCCTTACCGTTAATCCTAACTATCCGGAGTCTACCTCTTTACTTGCCCATGGAGTCACGACAAGGAAAAGAAAAAAACAGCAATATGATTTTTTAAAGGATGAAGTAAAAACACAGAAGAATGGACTTTTCACTTCGGTTGCCGAAAACTTATTCCATATTAAACATTTGGAAGGGGAGAAGTTTTCGATGGAATCCTTATTGGCAGAAATTCCTGAATTGCAATCGATTGCGTGGACCCATTCCAAAACAAATTTCATCACGCCCGTTTATATCCATGATGGTTTTGAACTACCTTCTTCTATACTCGATAGCTACCAAATGACGGCCGACCGTTTCTTCGAATTCATGAAGGGTAAAACGAAAGAAGTAACTGACTTGAAAGAGATGAAGGGGAAGCTATCATTAAAAGTAGATGGGCCACTCGATATGAATGGGCCATCTCCTATGCGATTCAATATGGAGGCTGAACTTTTTATGCTATCACTCAATAAGAATTCATCGGCTTTTTCACTACCTGAACTCCTGATTCATTATTTAATCTCATACAACCTTAGTATAATAGCTCGTTATGAAACAGAATGGTGGGCAGAACTCCTGAAAACGATGCCGAATGATGATTACCCCTCTATTGTACAGTTCCTTAAAATAAGCCAAGCCAAGATACCTTTGTTAGTCTTCGAATGGCTTAAACCTGGAAGTCTTGGTCGGTGAAATTCCTGAAAGATCATAAGTCACTAGGGGCATACACCCCTTTTTTGCACACAAAAAAAGGCCAAGCCTAATGGCTGACCTTTGAAATGGCTTGGCGGCGTCCTACTCTCACAGGGGGAAACCCCCAACTACCATCGGCG
>NZ_JBIWCZ010000023.1:0-31669 GCF_044761765.1 Peribacillus sp. NPDC097284 | reverse complement strand
TACTAAAAAGGGCGATTTTTTTGTGCATAAATTTCATAAAAAAAGGGTTGCCCTAAAAGTCATTTTCCTGACTTTTGGGACAGCCCCTTTTTCATTTGACTGAGCTAGAGATTCCTCCCCCATCCGCCCTTTAAATTCCATAAATCACAAGCTTATAAAAAGCGTAAAAATAAAGAAAAGGCTGTCCTGAAAAATCAGGAACAGCCTTTCGTTTATTTTTTCATATTACGTGCATTAAGCATTTTCAACAGTGGCTGGTAATTGGAACCGACCAGCCCGATTTTCTCGACCAATATCTCAATGAGCACGAGGATACCGGCTACAAGAATCAACGCTCCCCATAATGTCGCAAAGGAGAAGATGATCGCAGCGAGTCCAAAGCATGCTGCTAATGCATAAATGAGTATAACCGTCTGCTTATGAGTGAAACCTAAGTTCAATAAGCAATGATGTAGATGCGATTTGTCAGCGGCCGAAATCGGTTGCTTATTGACAAGCCTGCGAATGATTGCAAAGAATGTATCCGAAATGGGAACCCCCAAAATGATGATCGGGACAATCAAGGAAATCATCGTGACGTTTTTGAATCCAAGCAAGGAAAGTACCGCAATGATGTACCCCAGGAACAGGGCACCTGTATCCCCCATAAAAATCTTTGCCGGGTGAAAATTGTATTTCAAGAACCCGAGGGTACTACCAATGACAATCAAGGCAATCGTCGCAACAAATAAATCTCCTTTGATAAGGGCCATCGTCGCGATGGTCACCAAAGCGATCGTCGAGACCCCACCTGCAAGTCCGTCTAGGCCATCAATCAAATTGATGGCATTGATGATGCCGACAATCCATAAAATCGTGATGGGAATACTGAAGATCCCAAACTCAAGCTTATCCGTGAAAAATGGAAGATTGATAAATTCAACTTCAAGGCCGCCCCATAACACGATGATGAGAGCAGCTAAAATCTGACCTAAAAACTTAGGCGCAGCCCTTAATTCATATATATCATCCGCAATACCAATCAAAATGATGACAAGGGCGCCGACCAACAGTGGCAACTGCCCTAAAAAATCATCCGTGAAAACCAGTACAGTAATTAAAAAACTCAAGAATATCGCCAAACCACCCATGCGTGGCATAATTTTTACGTGAACTTTCCGCTCATTCGGTTTATCGGTTGCTCCAAGTTTAAAGGCGAGTTTCCCGACAAATGGAGTCAAAAGAAGAGATAAAAAGAATGCTACAAATAAGGCCCCTATTAACATCAAGAACCACCTCTATTCAACTTAAAATCTAATACCCTAATAATCTATAAAACAAACTATATATGTCATTACTTAATATTTATTCATCCTCAAATAAATATTATATATGTTTTCAGCTAAAATCTCTATAGGAAAGTTGTTTTTTGCAAATTTTTGTAAGTTAATTCCTATCTTTGTCAACTTTCCGTCTTTTTTCAGGATGATAGCCTCGCGGATGCTTTCCGTGATTTCCTGGACATTGCCCGCCTGGGTAATCCAACCATGTTCTCTATCGGGTATGAGTTCCTTCACTCCACCGACATCACTCGTAAGGGCCGGCAATCCAGCCCTCGCCCCTTCCAATAGAACAAGCGGAAAACTCTCACTTATCGAAGTCAGCAAGGTCATATCTGCCAAAGGATAGAGCCTTTCCATATCATCACGGTACCCTAAAAAGAACACATGGTCAGATAATCCCTTATCCAAAACCACCTGTTCTAATGCACGCCTTCTTCTGCCATCTCCAACAATCAAGAGCCTTATATGAGGAAAATCCGAAACCATGTCAGCTACTGCTTCCAAGGCGAATTCATGCCCCTTCACCGGTTCAAGCCTGGCTGTCATGATCATGACGAAATCATCCGCTTCCAAACCGAACTCCGCCCTTTGATAAGGTTCGTCTATGTTCTGTTCAAAATTTATGCCATTCATAATTTTCGTGATTCTGGTGGGTGATATTCCCTGACCAGTCAATTCATCTTTAAATTCATTGGAAATCGCCAATAGATGATCCGCTTGCTTTAATGACAATAGATGCAAGCTTGTATAGAGCTTCCCTTTTAGCCCCATCCCTAAAAAATCATAAGCAGGGGAGCTGTGTACAGTAAGGACCCACGGACATTTTACCAACCGCTTTAAAAGCACACCGTAAATATTAGCCCGTGGTCCATGTGTATGAATGATGTCTATATGATGTAGACGGATAAAGTTCCGTAAAGGTTTCAATATGGTCAAATCAAATTTGGATCGTTGCCTGAAAATTTCGGTTTGAATGCCAGAAGCCACTGCCTGACGATACAATTCCCCTTCTTCAAACACGCCAAGCAGGCACTCTTCTTTATTTAGTTGATTCAGCAAGGACAGAATATGAAACATACCACCGCCGGTTTCATTTCCAGCGTTTAGGTGCAAGATTTTCATCCAGTCCACTCCTTATTGTTTAGGAACGCTGTACCTTTCTCCTTATCCGCCTGACCTTCCATACGAATTGTGGCAACACCAGCATCCGCTTCCATCGGGAAGGCTCCTGAATCAGCCGGTACATCCATTCAAGACGCATTTTTTGCCACACAACGGGAGCCCGGTTCACCTTCCCTGCGAGAACATCGAAGCTTCCGCCGACTCCCATGAAAAGCCCTTTCTTAAACAAGGGATAGTGGAGCGATGTCCACTTTTCCTGCCGTGGAAAGCCTAAGGCCGTCAAAACGATGTCCGGTTCAAGATCCGCTATCGATTTCGCCAAGGTTTCATCCTCAATATCAATATACCCGTGATGATGACCGACCAGGTTTAGTCCAGGATACTGCTGTTGGACTTTGGCGGCCGCTTTTTCAATCACCGATTCCTCCGCCCCCAATAAATACACCTTAAGTGCTTGTTCATTGGCAATGGAGAAAAGTTCATTCATCAGGTCGAACCCTGTAATTCGCTCCTGTAGTGGTTGATCCAGCCATTTGGACGCCATAATGATACCTATGCCATCCGGGGTAATGTAATCCGCGTTCGTAATGATGTCCTTATAATCCTGATGTTCATTTGCATACTCCACAATTTCAGGATTTGCCGTTACGACAAACGTTTTTTCTTGATTTCTCATTCTTGGATACAGCATCTGATTTATAAATTCATCCATATTCGTATCTATAAAGGGAATCGTTAAGATTTCCACAAACTTCTCGCTCATATTTTTTCAGCCTTTCATATGTACTATATATTTAGAGGGTCAGGAATTATTCAATGTTTTTCTCATACACATCTTATAACGGAACCTTCATGCAAAGGTGGTTTTTCGTCGTTGAAGCTTCTTGAAAAATATTCACTGCCCATTCTGATCGCGTGCCTACTCTTCCCATTAGCCATGCCTAATCCGATTGTCGGCTACGCCGCAACCGCAACGCTGGTCGTTTTCGCATTCATCCATAAAAAACATCTGCTATTCATTCTATTCATGTACTTCCCTGCCCGACCCTTATTCATGGAACTAAATAACGGATTAACCTATACCGGGGACCTCATCATCCTCATTTTACTTCTTTCTGTGCTGATTGAAAAAGTGAAGAATAAAGAGTGGTCCACCGCAAACTATCATTTTACTGTTCCATTTTTGTTGTTCTGCTTAGTCGGGGTGATCGCCGCGTTCATGACCGGTGTGGATCTCATTCCGATTCTATTTGAACTACGGGCATTGCTCGTGACCTTCTTGCTCCTCTACATTATCGGTGAACTACATCTAGAAAGAAAGGATATCTTACTCTTTTTAAAGGGGATGCTCCTATTTGCGGTCGCACTTTCCATTCACGGTTTAATCGAGAAAGGTTTCTCGCGCACGATTCTCATTCCTGACAGTTGGGGCGCATGGGATCTCCCTCCGATAAACAACATGAGAATTTATGGAGCAGCCGCCAATCCCAATGTATTTGCCTTATTTTTAGGCATTCAGTTCTTTTTTAGTTTCTTTCTCTTCCAAGCTGCCAAAAAACATAAAGTCTGGATCTTTCTTTCGTCCGCCTTGATATTCGGGACTTTTTTATTCACCTATTCCAGGGGTACGATGATTGCATTCGGGTTGGCCTCTCTCCTGTACATCATCCTGACAAAAAACAAACCGCTTTTTCTATATGGGTTGGGTTCATTCCTTTGTGGCCTGCTTCTCATTTACTTTCCCATTTCATTCACATCAAGCAATGATGATCTGTCCGCTTCCGTTCCTGTCGACACGATGATGATAGGGAGCTTGCCTCCCGAAGGTGATCAGGCCCTCTCCAAGCGGTTTTCAGAGATTTATTCTGATGAGAGCTTAAGCCAGAGTACAGAGTGGGGTCGGTTATATGTGGTGATCAAAGGAATGGAGATTTTCATGGACCATCCTGTAATCGGTACAGGGCTTGCGACTTTCGGAGATTCCGCCACCCTTTCTTTTTCATCGCCGATTTATCAGGAATACGGAATTGGCGAAAACATGTATACAGATAACCAATACATCCAGGTTCTGGTCCAGACCGGTCTGCTCGGCTTGGCGGCCGTTTTCGGATTTGTTTTTTTAACCTATCGCACACTACTTCACAGCAGCAACCGGTCGGCGGCCACCTTCACCATCTGCCTATTGCTGGCAGCGCTTATAGCCGGACTTTTTTACAATATCCTTGAAGATAAGACATTTACGCTCTTCTTTTATAGTTGTTTAGGCTTTTGTTTACAAAAGGACATCTTTTCAAAGGGTTGAACCTATGCCTGCACTTTCACATGTTGTTAAATCGGTAGGAATCGTCACCATCATCGGTGCCATTGGAAAAGTCCTGGGCTTTGGGCGGGAATCCATCATCGCCGCGTACTTCGGTGCATCATCGACGGCCGACATCTTCTTTGTCGCAAGCCTTATTCCGACCATACTATTTACCGCACTCGGCAGTGGCCTTCAAGCGGGTGTCATCCCCATCTATTTGGAGAAAAAAGAGAGAAACCCAAGAAAAGCCGATGAGTTCATCAGTGTTTTGGGCTCCTTTTTCGTGATGGTTGCCATCATCCTGACCCTCCTCTGCCTTCTCTTCACAAAGCCGCTCGTCTGGATGGTAGCCCCAGGGTTCACGGGTTCTGCACTCGAATTAACGGAAGTATTGACTAGGATCATGCTGCCAAGTTTACTGTTTTTCACACTTGCCTACATGGCAACAGGAATCCTGCAAGCCAATCAGCGTTTCCTGCTTCCCGCCTTCACGTCAACGGCTCACAATACGGTGATCATTGTAGCCACGGTCTTATTCGCAGCACCCTTTGGTGTGAAAGGATTGGCCTGGGGATTTTTAATCGGGGCCGCCAGTCAATTCTTGATTCAATTCCCGGCATTAAAAAAGGACCATTTTCACTTGGTGTTTTCTTTCAAATCACATAAACGGGAAATCATTGAGGCATTGTCGATGTTTTACCCGATCATCATCGCGGCATTGGCACTCCAGCTGAATAGTGTCGTCGACTGGATCATCGCGACCTCACTTGAGTCAGGAAGCGTGTCGGCCCTTAACTATGCAAACCGGCTGCTTTGGCTGCCACTGAGCATTGTCCTTACACCCATCATTACCGTACTGTATCCTTCCATCGTCGGTCGTGCCCTTGAAAGTTATCGTGCTTTTCTCACTCTTACCTTAAAAGGGCTGAAGGCACTTGCCTTTTTATCAGTCCCCTTTATGATCGTCATGTTGGTCAGTGGGAAAAGCTTGATCGCACTTGCCTTTCAACGTGGTGCCTTTGATGCGTCCGCAACAGACACCACCTATGCCGTTTTCTTCTTTTATGCGGCAGCCCTTCCCTTTTTTGCAGCGAGGGATTATTTGATGAATGCCTTTTACGCCTTGAAAAAAACGAAAATGGCGATGTATTCCTGCTTGAGTGCCGTTTTACTGAATATCCTGCTCAGCTGGGTGCTATCGCGTTTTCTCGGTGTCGGAGGAATCGCCCTTGCAACAGGCCTTTCGATGCTCCTCCAATGTATCTTCCTGTTCAGCTTGCTACACGTGAACACGACAAAAGCGGATGCATCCTTATTCACTGACATTCTTCAAGAGATGGGCAAGCTTTTGGTCATGGGTAGCATCCTCTATGGAATCGCTTCATGGCTTCATCCATATAGTATAGAGTTTCCGATTTTCCTTGAATTGAGTATGATCACCGCTCTCGTATTCGGAGGTTATCTCCTTCTATCCTTCCTTTTTAAAAGCAGCAGCCTGCAGATTTTAAGAAACATCCGTTCAAGAAATTAAAGAATTTGGATACTCACCATTCAAAAGAAAGGATCATCGTATGAACATTTTGATGACAACGATATTTTCCTATCCCCATGAGGGAGGCTTGTCCAGTCACATCACGACGTTGAAAAGCGGCTTAGAATCGATGGGACATACGGTGGATGTTTTATCCTTCTCGCACTTGCCGCCATTCAGGAAAACGCTTCTTGCAAAAGCCCCTGGCTTTCTATTGAATTCAATGAAAAAAGGAAGCGGACAGCTGTTTAACGACCGGCAACGGATGAAATTATTGACTGCAACCATTAAAAAATCCACGAAAAGGTACGACATCATCCATGCCCAGGATATCTTTGCGACCCTTGCTTCCATTGAAGCCGGAATCCCGACGATCCAAACGGTGCATGGATATTATTCATTTGAGGCAATTAGCAGGGGCGCCATTTTCGAGAACAGCGAGGAGGACTTACTGCTTCAAGAGTATGAAAGAAAAGCTTATCGTTCAGCGGCAAAAGTCGTGACGGTCGACCGGCGCATCAAGGAATACATCGGCCATGCTGCACATGTCGAGGCCACCACGATCAAAAACTTCATTGATGTCACTGCTTTCAAACCCAAAACCACCAACCGGGAAGAAACGCAAAAACGATTCCTAATTCCTTCACATAAAAGGATGCTTCTCGTCCCAAGGCGGATGACGGAAAAAAACGGTGTCATCTACCCCCTTCTTGCTCTTCCAGAAGTGCTGAAAAAGAATCCTGATACGGTGTTAGTCTATGCCGGGACAGGGGAGCAACAAAGCAAGCTTGAAGAAACGGCAACAAAGCTTTGTCTACAAGAGTCCGTGCTCTTCCTCGGTTCTGTTCCCTATGAGAATATGAATAACGTGTATGGCGCTTCTGATAACGTCCTTATCCCGAGTGTCCATTCACACGGAGTGGAAGAAGCCACCTCCATTTCAGCCTTAGAAGCGATGGGCTCCGGGTCACCCGTCATTGCCAGCAGGATCGGCGGACTTAAAGAAATCATTACAGATGGGGAAGACGGACTGCTAGTGGAGGAAAAGAATCCCGTGGAACTCGCTCAAGCCATTTCAAAGTTGCTTAATGATCCCTCCCAAGGCGAGAGGCTTGCCATAAAAGCCAGAGAAAAAATCGAGCTGGAATACTCTCACCTGGCAGCCGCCAAGCATTTTATGGACGTGTATCAAGAAGTGATCGACGCAAAAACAGGCAGACCCAAGTTTTGAGTCTGCCTGTTTTTTATACCGTTGCTTTACTGCGTTTCTCCATTTGTTCTTCGCGATATTTTTTTTGTTCCTTTTTGGACATCGCCTTATATTCCTTCAAGAACGTTTCATATTGTGGCATGACTTCTTTCATCGTGCCATATGCTTTAACTTCCCCATATTCGAGCCACAATGCCTTCGAACAGAACTTCTTCATCTGACCGATTGAATGGCTGACGAAGAACATCGTTTTGCCTTTTTCCTTGAATTCATTCATCTTCTCTAAACACTTTTCAGCGAAGTTTTTATCGCCGACCGATAAAGCCTCGTCAATGATCAGGATATCCGGGTCGATATGCACCGAAATGGAGAATCCAAGTCGTGACTTCATCCCACTTGAATAGGATTTTACCGGTTGATTGATGAATTTGCCCAGTTCCGAAAACTCGATGATTTCAGGCTCCAGCTCACGGATTTGCTTTTTATCGAATCCGAGCATCAGCATTTTCAATTCGATGTTTTCTCTCCCGGTCAATTGATTGTTAAGACCGGATGAAACGGCGATCAATGCCGTCTTACCATTGGTCACGACGTTTCCATCCGTTGCCGGTACGATTCCGGCAATGATATTCGATAACGTGGATTTCCCTGAGCCATTGACCCCGACAAATCCGATAACGTCACCTTTTTCCGCTTCAAAGCTAACGTTTCTCAGCGCATAATACTCTTCCCCATAGCTTTTGGGCAAAAGGAGGTCGAGAAGCTTTTCCGAGTTTTTATTATATAATTTATATTTCTTCGTTACGTTTTTGACAATTACCGATTTTTCCAATATCTCACTTCCAGTTTACTTAAAGTCAACAAAGCGATCTCTAAATCTAACATGCAGCGAGGAACCTATCAAAAAGAAGACGAGTACGACTGCCCAGAAATAAAGTGTGTATTCCCAATGACCGATGAAGTACCATGATTCCCCCAACAACGAAGCGCGATACCCTTCCACTATATAGTATAGGGGATTCAGCTTCATAATACTGACGATTGTCGGATGCTGGGTGGCATCTAGTATCCAAAGGATGGGTGTTAAATAAAACAAGATTTTCATCAATGACTGGATCATATTGTGTACGTCACGGATGACAGTCGATAACGTCGACGTGATCAATCCGAACGAAAACAGCAACGCTACCGTTGCAACGATGTAATATGGCAGTTGAACGATGTAAAACGTCGGGACATATCCCGTGAAAACTAAAAGGATGATGATGACTGCCAGTAACATAAAGTGCTGATACAACTTCGCAAAAATGACATAAGAAGGAATGACACTCATGGGAAAGTTCATCTTGGACACCATATTCAATCTCGAATAGATCGATTTGGACGCCTGGGTCGTGGCTGGGTTCACGAAGAACCAGACGACAATCCCCGCCATCAGCCATGGTAAGAATGGATGGCCATCTACATCTTTACGATTGAAGATCCCGAAACCGAACACGAACCAATAAATCGCAATCTGAATCATCGGATTGATGATTTCCCAGAGGATCCCCAGGTAATTATTGCTGTTGGCGCTTTTCATTTCATAGGCTGACAAGCGTCTAACCAAATAAAAATTATTGATTTGTTCTTTTAAAACGGTCAAAGCTGAACTCATATATTACACAGACCTTCCTAAAAACACTTTTTCTACGATACGGCGTGAAGCCTGACCATCCTCGAGTGCACAAAACTTCTCATGGAACTGATCCAACTCTACGGGCTTCTCCAATTCCATCGCCTTGATGCTTTCAATGACAGCATCCGACGACCTTACTAACGGACCTGGTGCGGTCCCTTCAAAATCGAAATAAAACCCGCGAAGCTTGTCCCTGTATTTTTCAATATCATATACATAGAACAACATCGGTCGCTGTAAATTTGCGTAATCAAAGAAAACCGATGAATAATCCGTTATTAATAAATCTGAAATGAGATACAAATGGCTAATATCCTCATAACTCGATGCATCGTAAGCAAAGCCTTGATAAGCCGACAAATCCAAGTTCTCGGAAATCAAATAATGAAGACGGAGTAAAATGACATACTCATCCCCTAATTCCTGTCTCATTTGATCCAAATTCAGCTTTATTTCAAACTTATATTTTCCTTTGCTATAAAACTCATCGTCTCTCCAAGTGGGGGCATATAAAATGACCTTTTTCTCCACAGGTACCCCTATTTTCTGTTTCAATGAGTCGATTGTAACACGATTATTCCCATTATACAGTAAATCATTGCGTGGATAACCGGTTTCCAGAATTTTAGAGGGGTCGACATTAAAAGCGCGCGCAAAAATCTCGCTGGAATAGGCATTCGGAGAAATCAGATAATCCCATTTGCTTGATTCAGCATGGAAATTCTCTTTATAGCTCTCCGTCGTCGTCCCAGGCATATGGACTTCCTTCATATCTGACGCAAGTTTCTTCAATGGTGTACCATGCCAGGTTTGCAAATATACGGTGTGCTTTGGCTTTGGAATCCATAGCGGCATCCTACTATTCGTCACCCAATAATGGGCACGCGTCATCTTAAGCAACCACCCTACCGAAAATCGTTTGAGGTGTGGAATGCCCGCCTCTTCAAACAGCGCCGTATACCTTTTGTCGACACTCCAATACATTTTATATTCAGGATGGTTACTCTGCAAGTATTCATATATCGCACGTGGATTACAACTGTATTGTTTTCCTAAAAAGCTTTCAAAAACAACAAGCTTTTGATTGACGGGCAACACTTTCCCTGCCATGCTGAATGCCATTTTATATGCTCTAAAAAAGATGGCTTTCAAACTTTTTTTCAATATGGATAGCAAGGAAGGTTCATTCGGCGTTTTCGGTTTTTCAATTGACATATCTTTTCTCCCTGTTTATTGAGTAGTAGTAGTGGTGGTGATTGAATGCTTTAACCCAGAGAATAGAACCTACTTCTTTAAAATATTCAAAACTAAAAATAAGCTCGCCCATATCAGGGAGAGCTTATTTCCGTGTACACGTAACAGCTACTCCAAAGACTTTATTGCTAGTCCTAAATTATTTGCCACTGTTGTATAAAACTCCACATTTTTATTATTATAGATCATCTTATTTTTCAGGATCCTTTTAATATTCACCAATTGATAATCATTATAGCGAATGAATACTGCAAATAATGACTTTTCCATTCGATCAATTTTATCTAAAGAAACAGTGAAATGACCTCTATTATCTTCTATTTGGACTTCACAATTGATTTCATTGTCAATTCTTTTTCTATCACGTATCAATACAGAGTCTATGTTATCTAGATCATCACCATAGATCTCAAAACTCTGATGATAGACATTATCCATAACAAAGGAATCTATTGCACGAGCTAGCATCGGTATCCTTACGTAGCGATAATCATCTTTCAGAAATGGAAGTTCATAATAAGGTAAACCATCTATAATATGATATTTTTTATTGGGATCTCGTTTTAACCATTCAAATAACTTTACGAAATCATCAATACGATCCTCCATAAATAAATCAATGGCACATTTATAAATAGGTTCTTTAAATTCATTCTTAAAGTCATATGACAGAGTTTTCGTTGTTTCGACAGCTTCCCTTAATATTTCTATAAAATCATTTTTATGCTTAGATTTCACAAAAGTTTGACTATCGAACGTTTTTACAATATCGTACTCATAAATCCGGTTAAGAGCCGCCTTTTTCAATTCATTGGCAATATCCTTGGATTGAATATATCTTATTACCTCTAGATCGGCTTTTCTTTTATCTAACACATTCGTAGCACGTGTTAAGGACGATGGGTTCTCAGAAGTTCTATTGACATAATAAATAGGTTTTTTAGTAGTTGATACTGCTCTCACTTTAAAGAAAACATCCGTAAAAAACCATTTATCTTCACCAAATTTCAAATTAGGAAAACCAATTTCATTTTCTTTAACCATAGGCAGTTTCATCATTCTAGCCGTTGGACCCATATGATAAAAAAAGTGTGGAACATCCATTGGGGTAATACTTCTTCTTTCTTTAATGGAAGCAAACTCACCTATAACACTCTCTGACTTAGATTCGACTTTTACCGTTTTCCCCACTACATAATCATCGCCTGTTTCTTCGAGGATGTTATAGAGGGTTTCCAATCCATCAGGAGCAAGCCAGTCATCCGCGTCTAAAAAAGTTATATATTTGGATGTCCCCAATTCTATTCCAATGTTTCTGGGGGTCCCAGGTGACCCATTATTTTCTTGTAGGGTAACTGAACAGATATTTTTATACTTAGCTGTATACTCTTGAATGATTTTATTAGTCCCATCTGTCGAACAATCATCAATAATGATATATTCGATCTGATCTATACCTATGGATTGATTTACTACTGAATCAATCGTTTTTCTTATGAATTTTTCGGCATTATAAGCAGCAGTAACTACAGTAACTTTTCTAACTTTTCCTGAAAATTTATTTCTTAAGCTTGAAGGATTATTTTTTATAAGAAAATTACCGCTCTTTAGAAGTTCCCTCGCTTTTTGACGCACCAAAAAATTCATTCGATACACTCCTTTTAAGTCTAAAGTACATATTTCAATAAAACAGCTATTGTACTATATACCCTTTTAAGGAATCAATTATCAAAGAATTTATCAACGATTCTTTTCGCTGCCTGTCCATCTTCTATTCCACAATACTTTTCTCTAAATAAACTATATCTTGTTTCATATTGCCTATTGATTTCATCAATATTGGTAATGGATTCAATAATATCCTCAGTCGTTTTAAGGAATGGCCCTGGTGCTTCACCTTCAAAGTCGATATAGAATCCACGGATATTATCTCTGTAATCTTCCAGATCATAGGTGTAATACAAAATCGGACGAGCCGTATTAGCAAAGTCAAACATGACTGATGAATAGTCAGTTATCAATATATCACTAATTAGGTAAAGTTCCTGTATATCTGAATACTTGGACACATTTATAACAAAATCTTCATACCCTTCTGGAATTTTGAGCTTGTTACTAATCACTACGTGCATTCTTAGTAATAGAACATATTCATTTCCAAGTGCTTCTTTCATTTTCTCTAAATCTAAATTTAAATCAAATGTAAATTTATTATTTTTTGAGGTTTGATTATCCCGGAAAGTAGGAGCATACAGGATAACCTTTTTCCCTTTCGGTAACTTCAATCTATCTGTTACAACATTAGCAATCGTTGAAACGTCTTCTCTATAAAACAGATCATTCCTCGGGTAGCCAGTTTCTAATATTTCTCCTTCATAACGGAATGCACTCCTGAAGGCATTAGAGGCATACGAGCTTGGTGACACTAAGTAATCCCATGTCTTTGTTGCACTGTGCACTCGATTTAAATATCCATCATCTCTACCTTGAATATTTTCAATGTCGAATTGCATTTTTTTCAAAGGTGTACCGTGCCATGTCTGTATATAAGTAGTTTCTTTTCTTTTACTTAAATACGTAGGGAAGTTTTGATTATTTACCCAATAGCCTGCTTTCGCTAAATAATAATAATATTCCGGACTTAAACGTTTTATCCGTATAGTATTCTTATCCTTCACAGGTAAATTACTGTTGTAAACCCAAACCTTTTTATAGTTATTATCCCTTTTCACTAGTTCTTCAAAAATGTACTTAGGACTATCGGAATATTGCTTCCCGATTCCACTTTCAAAAAGAATAAGATTTTGATCAACTGGAATGACTTTAGACATGATTTTATATACTTTCTTCATAACAGGGAAGTAATATTTACTCTTTCTAAAACGATTCATTAAGAGCTTGATAACCGGATGATTGTAGATTTTCACTGCCGTCTTTTCATCTTTGCCTACATTTTGAATTACTTCAAAGATTCTCTCACTAGCATGAACATCACGATATTTAATAAAACGATTTGCTCTGTCAATGTACTTATTCTCCATTGTAAAATCATTTTTGGCATACCTATCAAGTATAGCAAGCAGTTCATCCAATTCATTACTGATTTCACCCGGAAGATCGTTATCTAAATCCAAATGCGATGGTCTTCTCCCTATGAAACGATCTCTATCAAATTGATAGTAAATCACTGGCTTATGCAGGAAGCTAAAGTCGAATGCCACACTAGAATAATCCGTTATCATAATCGAGCTTTCCTTAATTAACCTTTGCACGTCCACTTCTCCCTGACTAATCACCCTTACTGGGGCATCTTGAAAATAAGACGTGAATTTCTGCATATTAGGGTGCAAGCAAAATATGATTTCAAAGCCGAAATTCTTAGAAAGAGCATGTAAAAACGGATGATTTACTAATTCCTGATAACGCTCAAAATACTCGCTTTCCAAAAAGATTTCATCGGATGTAATCCAATCTCTCCAAGTTGGAATAATCAACAGTTGTCGTTTTACTGAAACATCATTATTAAAAAGGGAATCAAACCTAGATAAACCCGTAGCAAATACTTCTTTTTCATTGTAGCCAAAATCTGTAACAATCATATTCTTTTCAAAATCTGAACTAACTAGAAAAATATCCGTTTTGAAACCAGATGTTGAGTTCTTCCCGTAATTAGCCACCATATTTTTAGTGCCCATTACACCATGTTGAAGAAAGACTTTAATCGACTTAACCCTCTTTTTAAAGGTAGACGTTCTTAAAGGATATAAATAATCTGGATGATGTGAAGAAATAACACGTGTCGATTGCAATGTCTTTTTAATATGTTCCTTGGATTTGAAGTAGAGTACATTTCCAAGTGGCTCAACGTTCTTAGCTTCCACAGAGCCTTCTTCAATCACATAATAAACTTCTTTATCAGGATGATTCTCTCTCATATATTTAAAGAAATGATATCCTGTATCTTGTGCTTTATAAATTCTTTCACCAATCAGCCAGACATCTTTCTTCTGTTTAAATACATTCAGGAATCTTCTCCATCCCATTTCCCTTCTTAGATATTCATACGTATCTTTCGGGAAGTTAAACACTTCTAAAGACAGATTGGAAGCTTTAAAAGTATAGTATGGATTGATGATCGCAACGGTACGATTTCTACTAACCTTAGTCTGTTTAGTAAATAATTTAGCTCTAGTCGTTGGTCTCCCAATACGGACCAGCTTCGGTTCTTCCTGATCATGTAGCTGCAGCCTCATATAAAAATCAAATACATCATCTTCTAAGGTTTCACTTACTATTTGTTCCAGATCTAATTTAATATTATATATATAGCGATTCAGACCAAACTTCTTTATATTCATTTCTTGATTATATATAAAAGAAATATCGGCCTTATATTCTTTATCACTTTGTCGTCCCTTGATTACACCTTCTCCAGATAAGATTTTTGAATGTCTAGTGAAGATTTGACCATTGATAAGCATCGTTTTTGGTTTATTGATTATTTTTTCAATTTGAGATTTTATCGAAGTATTAGGTGTGATATTCATATAAAGAGACAAATTCCCTTTTTTGGTTAAAGAGAATATACAATGTCTATCTTTATCGTTATAAAAATCTAATTGACCAATGTTCGTTTCCTGGAAACGGCCAAGTCGAATAAGGTATTCAATATTTAAATGCCCATCAACTTCTACACAGTCGGCTCCATGCTGTACTTTGAATAATGTCTTTTCTCCAATCATTTCAACAGGAACGGTAACCTTTATATAACAGTCATAAACGGCTGGTTCATCCTCTTGTAAACTTTGGATTAAACGTTTCAGGTTCAATTCAAAGTTAAAATCAGGTGAAATAGCAGTTTCGGCTATCTTTACTTTTTTTTCTTCATCTTCCCTAGAAAAAAGCCAAAGTTCTTTTGCACAATAATATTCTTTAGAGAACTTCCCTTTGATCAATACAAAATCTTTATCTTGGGTAATGGTCAGACTTTGTTTTAACTTAATTTTAGGAGATTTTCTTGCTTTCCTTATTCTAAAAAGCTTGTTTATCATGTCGAACCACCTATAATTTATTATTTAAAAAGAACTATTTTAAAATATATACTCTAAAATCATAAACTTTTTTCATATTTTTCTCAATGTTGATAATAGTAAGGTCCGATTAGCCGGGTGGATCCTCATTTAAGATATGTCGTGCGCCATCTAATTAATAAGCTTTATGCAGAAGAGTACATTATATAATGTAAATCAATAAGACGGACATTTAAAGTAATTACTCAAGAAAATTTGCGCATACTTTTGCGCATACTAAGGGTAGAATTCAGAAAGTATCACCATAACACGTATTATGTAATAATCCACGGAAAGGACATTGTTTTTCAATTAAAAAGACCCGCTGTTAAAACAGCGGGGTCATTCACGTTCCACATCCATGGTCACTTTCTCCGTTTGCACAAATGCCTCTACGACACGTTTAGTAGATTGTCCACACTCCAGATAACAAAACTTCTCATAAAACTCTTCAAATCGTTCACTTACCTTAAATTGCTTACTTTGAATATCTTTCACACCCGCAATAAGCTCTTCTGTCGTTTTTGTCAGAAGGCCCGGTGCCTTTTCTTCAAAGTCAAAATAAAATCCCCTTAAGTTATCACGGTAATCTTCAAGATCATATGTAAAGAAGATTATCGGTCTTCTTAAGTTTGCATAATCAAAAAATACAGATGAATAATCAGTTATAAGGATATCCGATATTACATACAATTCTCGAATATCTTCTAAGTGGGAAAAGTCATACGCAAAGCCTTCAAATTCAGTAAGGTCCATATTTTGGCTCACTAAATAATGCATACGCATAATGGTAATATAGGAGTCGCCTAGCTCTTCACGCATTCGCATTAAATCCAATTCTAGATTAAATTTGTATTTCCCTTTCCTGTAAAACTGATTATCTCTCCACGTAGGGGCATACAAAATAATTTTTTTATCAAGTGGCAGATTGAATTTCCTTTTAAGATTGTTTATTGTTTCTTCGTTATTAGAATTCTTCAGGAAGTCATTACGCGGATAACCTGATTCAATCACGTTCTTATTAAATTGAAACGCACGTTGGAAAATTTCCGTTGAATAGGCATTTGGCGACACTAAGTAATCCCAGTTACCTGCCTCTTTTAAGAAGTTCGCTTTATATTTGCTGGTGTTTGTTCCTGGCATATGTACTGCGTCCATGTCCATCGCAAGGCGTTTAAGTGGCGTACCATGCCATGTTTGCACGTAAATCGTGTGCTTGGGCTTTGGAAGCCATAGCGGAAACCGAACGTTGTTCACCCAATATTTCGCCCTCGTCATAATTAGAAGCCAGCGTATCGAAAATCGTCTAACATACTCGACGTCTTTTTGAGCAAAATAGTTCATAGAAGCACGGTTCACACTCCAAATCAGCTTATAATCCAGACAATGTTCCTTCATATATTCGCAAATAGCCCTTGGACTATCACTATATTGCTTTCCATGGTAACTCTCGAATACCACCAGCTTCTTATTGGTTGGCACTAACATGCCGATAACTGTGAAAGCAGCTTTGTACCAGCTTATAAGCCGCTTGCTTCTACGAATTTTCACCCATCTCTTTTTAATCCCTTGAACAACCTCAGCTTTGAGGTTATAACGGGAAACGGAAAGAGATAAGTACTCTGAGACTTTTGTCGATTTAATTCGCAGCTGTACCTTTTTGTCCTTCACCTTTAAAATATATCTAACAGGAAGACCTTGAACCGAATTGCATTTCATTCTTAAACTCAACAGCTGTTTCTGAACACCATTGATTTTATAATCAAGCACCATGTAAAACGAAAAGTGCTTAACTTGTTCTAACTCTAATTCCTCCAGGAGATTAACTTCACCTTGAAAACCTATATTTTCGGGTAATTTACTTCCGATATACTTTTTGCCCTGTTCAGCGCGATTTACGCTTTTTAAAGGAACCATCCTTTCATTTTCCGTTAAATTATCCTTAACGAGCAGCGTCATCTGACCAAACTCATAACCGTTTATTTGAAATAATGGTGGATAATTAAAATAACCAGAAAATTGAATAGTTCCATCCTTTTTTACATGTAATTCATCGAACATAGAAAATAGTTTATAATCACTCGCACAAAAAGAAAAATTCCCCTTTTTAGTAGTATAAGGATAAACCATTTTTTCTAGGTCTTCTTGTACAATGGAATACAGATTTAACTCGTGCCCTTTGCTTTTAATTCTAGACTTAACCTCGTTATTATCTAATATCCTTAAAATATGAAGGTCCCATATTTCGCCTTCAACGAGCTTCTCTATATCTGAACTGAATGGCACCATTATTTCAAACAAATCAAAGTCATTCAGTTGATCCTTTTTCACAAAATCCAAGTACATACTATTATCTTCATTATATCTATTCGTTATAACAAAAAAGAAATCTTCCACACCTTCCAAGTACGTCTGCTTAATGACCACTTCAATGCAATAAACATCTTTATCTAAGCGCACACTAATTATCTTTCTATTTTTTAGTAAACTATTCTGCATCCGTAATCTTTTCTCCTCCCGAACTAATATAAAGAATATTGCGACTATTATAAAAACACGAAGTTCAACGAAGCAGTCCCCGTAATTCTTCCACTTAAGAAATACTTAAAATCCACTTTTCAAGTAATACCATCATAACTTAGAAATAGAAATTTTTGAATTACGTCAGAAAAAAATGTAAAATTATATCCAAGTTGATTAGATATGTTATATCTTCAACAAGATTGTAAAAATTTTGTGGTTCAATTGTAAATTTAATAAGGTATAATTAGGTGTACTGCTTACTATCTAAAAAGTTTAAGAATAGTGCTTTACTTGATTCCTTACTATTTGACCATTCAGATTTCCGCTAAATATATAAATTCACAAGTACAGGAGGAGAAAATCATGAAAAAAGTTATAACTTACGGAACCTTTGATTTACTTCATTGGGGACATATTAATCTACTTAAACGCGCTAAAGATTTAGGAGATTATTTAATCGTTGCTATTTCCACGGATGAATTTAACGCATTAAAAGATAAAAAGTCCTACCATAGCTTTGAAAACAGGAAAATGATTCTTGAATCCATACGATACGTAGATGAAGTCATTCCGGAAAATACTTGGGAACAAAAAAGAGAAGATATCATTCGTGAAGGTGTAGATGTTTTTGTCATGGGCGATGACTGGAAAGGCAAGTTCGATGAATTAGCTGAAGTTTGTGAAGTCGTATACCTGCCAAGAACCATTGGAATATCCACTTCACAAATCAAAGATGACCTTTTAAAAGTTACAAATGGCTAGGGAAATTGCGATAGAGATTTATTTATTAGGCTTCAAAGTTCTTTTCTCACTTTTCAAGCTATTCCCATTAAGAAATAAAACAACTTTCGTCACTACATTCGGAGATAACTGCCAGTACATTAAAGATGAAATGGACAAGCAAAACATTTCTTCCCAAAAAGTGATTCTAACGAAGGCAGGCAGCCATATACAAGTAAAGGACGATGGGACAACCATCGTCCTTCCGTTTGAGACCAAGAATATCATTGCCTTAATCCGGTCCATTTATCATCTGGCTACATCCAAATGGATCATTATGGATAACTATTTTGGTTTTCTCTCGACGGTAACATTCAAAAAGCCCGTAAGCCTTGTGCAAGTCTGGCATGCGGCTGGTGCCGTCAAGAAATTCGGCGCCATGGACCCTTCGATTGTCGATCGTTCATCCAGGGCCAGAAAACGATTTTTAAGCGTCTATCAACAATTCGATTATGTCACGACCGGTTCAGAGAAAATGGCCGGGATTTATCAGGAAAGTTTTCAGTTGCCGGATTCCCATATACTCAGAACAGGAATTCCGCGTACCGACTTCTTTTTTAATGAAAGTGCAAAGCAGGATGCAAGACGGGCACTGTTGACCAAATATCCCGAACTTGAGAATAAGAAAATCATCTTGTATGCTCCCACTTTTCGGAATGCCGACTTAAACTCGGGAAAAGTAGCTCTCGATTTAGCATTGCTTTACAAAGAACTACAAAGTGAAAATTACGCGTTACTGCTCAAGCTTCATCCAGCTGTAACAGCTGAATATGATGTCATGCATAAGTTTCCAGGATTCGTGTATCCCGTTACCGGCGATTTTCACGTAAACGAGCTTCTTGTAAGCACAGACCTTCTCATAACGGACTACTCATCAATTCCATTTGAGTTTTCCATTTTACAAAAGCCCATGATCTTCTTTGCCTATGACTTGCAAGAATACGAAGAAGAGCGTGGGTTCTGGGAAGACTACAAATCCTCGATGCCAGGGCACATCGTCACAACAACAGAAGAACTTCTCGAGAAAATTCGTACAGCTGATTACCAGTTAGAAAAAGTCGAACCCTTCAAGCAAAAATGGAATCAGTATTCAACCGGGGATTCGAGCAGAAATCTGGTCGACTTCCTTTTTACCAGAAAATAGACTATTTCAACCACCCCAAATACAAGGGTGGTTTTTTATGTAAATTCATATATTTTCTGGTAGAATACTAGTAACATAGACTATTCTACTAGGAGGTTTCATTTCTTGATACAAGCTAAAAAACTTTTTCTTACCCTCTGTACCCTTTTTCTCTTCGTTGCCATTCTACAGCCAAGTTCAACGCATGCCGTTTCCAAAACAGAGACCGCAGTCGCCAATGCGGAAAAGGCAGCGTCCACTTTATATCCGTTGAGTTATCTCCCTGGTAAAGCGACCGGGAAAAACCTGCCTGAGAAAGAATATAAATCGGCAAACACCAAGTATGCGACAGCTCTAAAGGAAGTCAATAAGCTATCCAACGGCAAGGCGAAAACAAAGTATAACAATCGTCTCAAGAAAGTGAAGACAAAAGTGGACACTGGAAAGGTTTATATCGCTGCAGTTAAAGCCGGGAAAGAAATAGACAAAAAACGAGTGGGTCTTGAAAAGGCCTTGAAGTCCGGCCCATACACGCAATCCGCTCATACGGCATACCTTTCCCTTGTAACCACCTTTGATAAGCAATCCATTAAGGTCAATCAGGTAAAAGGAACCAAAACAAAAGAAAAAATGAAATCACTGTATATCAAGCCTGTCGAAAAGCATAAGAGGAATTTAAAAACGGTTTCGACCGTGAAACAAGCCATTAACGATACCAAGAAAAATATGAATGCCACTAGCGCAAAGATCCTGCCATATTATAAAAAGGTCATTCTATATATCGATACGATTTCCAATGCAAAACAAAAAGCACAGCTAAAGAAGGAATTCAGCGCAATTCAGAACGGCCTTGCCAAAAAGAAATTCTCGAAGAAAGACCAACTTGGCGAATGGGTTGCCCTTCAATCTGACTACGATAAGGTAGATGGCCTTATCTCTCGGGGTAAGTCAGATGCAAAGGTCCCACAAATTCGTGATTCCATTATGAAAAAGATAAAAGCCCTTCCTTCTGAAAAAAACTTATTGGAGCAAAAACTAACGACCATCATGTCCGACGTGTTTCTAAGCACGAAAGAATTAAAAGCCTTGCTAACGAAGAAGGCAATCGAAAAGAACATTCCACCTGAGGTTGTTAAAGCCATTGCCAAAACGGAGAATGGAAAGTGGCACCAATTCACGAATGCCGGCGACGTGTTCACAAGTTCGGATGGTGGGTACGGAATCATGCAGATCACGCCCCAATCCAAAGAAGACAAAAGCTATGATTGGGATAAAGTAAAGTATGATACGGAGTATAATATTCAGGCCGGCGTAGAGATCCTACTAAAAAAGTGGGACTATGCCAATGTGAAGAGACCTGTATTGCCTAAGGTCAATCACTATAAAACAGACATTCTTGAAAACTGGTACTTTGCCATCATGGCCTATAACGGTCTATCCGAACGGAACCACCCGGCTGCAAAGGCTCCTTATCAGGCAAAGGTCTATCATTTGATTAATCAACAAGCCTTTGTAAATCCTTATATCTTCACCAAAGATGATGTGGATATCAAGGTTAGCGACAGCATCCTGAATTTCCAAAATAAGCTGTCTTATCAAACACCTAAACAAACAAAATCCACTCAGCTCCATAAAAAAGGAGCCTCATTCACGTTAAAGAAGGATACGCTATTTAGAAATGAGCCTTCGACAACCAGTTCCAAAAAGCAAACATTTAAAAAGGGAACGACATTCAAGATTGTAGAAAGCTCCATCGAAGACAATAATGCCGCCAACTTGTTCAATTGGTACAAGATCCAAGTATCAGGTTCGAAAACAATTTGGTATATCGCCTCTTCCAATGTTCAATAACGAAAAAAAGGTACCGATCGGGTACCTTTTTTTCGTTTATTTATAACTCGGAACATCATACACGACCGTATAACTATTGAGTAGAGAATAAAGCTCTACATAATTTTTGGTCTGTTTAACGGCCCAGCCAATATCACTGGCATATTGATGGGTGGCATACCCTTTCTCCACCAACTGATCTGGATTCCATCTCATTTTATAAAGCGTATCCTGACCGGCATAAATATAGTTTTCCGCTGCGAATTGCGCACCTTCCACGATAGCCTTGCTTGGGGTTGTCCAGCCTTCATTGAACGCCCTTCTTGCACCGCACTCCAAAGCGCAGCTATCATAGGCACCGATTCCGTACATATTGTAAACCTTGGCTTCATAATCCTTCGCATCATCCGCCAATACAACTATCTCTTTTTCCTTATTGGCTGCATAAACGATGTTGCCTTTGCTGTCTTTTTTCGTTTTCACTTTGATTCCCTTAGCCAGCCTTGAGGACCCTCTTCCCGTTTCAAGATTAGCATGGGAAATAAGATAGATTTCGTTCACGCCATACTTGAACCCAGCCTCTAAGAATGAACTTGCTTGATCTTTCAAGATCCCCTTATCATGGAGGATTTTTTGATTGATTTCACTTTCATTCAGTGCGGAGAACATTGATAGTTTAGCAAATTGATAATAGGACGTATCCGATTTCGTAAAGTTACTCGGATCCATATAATACTTCGTATCAGCTTTGGAAGCACTAACCCAACCAGTTGCAATTTTATAATACTTCTTCTTATCGATCGTTTTATTATCTTGGATCGTCACCTTCGCGTTCTTCGATAACGAACCTAATTTCCTTGAGTCCGTTGTAATGATGTTTACCTTTTCCTTCGTTGTCCCGCTCGTCTTCGTCGAAGCAAGTTTCACACTGCTTGCAGGGATGAAAGCTTCATATTTTTTATCAGTTTGCGGGTTAGTCGACATTTGCTTCGACAGGGCGGAATCCAAGGTCACATTATACCCGGTCTTTGCTGCCCTGGTGATATTCGATTTCTCTTTTAAATCCACCTCAACTTTAGCAAACCCCGTATTGTCATAGTACTCCACTTTGATGACATGAATGCCTGCATCCAATTTCATCTCTATGTTAAAAGGATGTGTTCCATTTTTCCATTGATCTACTTTTTTCGTTCCATCTACATAAACCCGTATCCCATCATTAGCACCGCCTGATAAGATATACGTACCCGAGCTTGTCAGCTTTGTCCGTTTCTCGAATATCGCTGAAAAATGATTGGTCGGGATTCCAGTGGCTGGCTTTTTCGTGCCCCAATCATAGTCCAATGTAGCGGCACTTTGATAGACCTTGTTCCCCGTCAAATCCTGGTTACCATATAAGGTCACTGCCCATCTTTCAAGCGGCGTAACATCTTTGGATTCCTTAAGATCCACATTTAATTGCGCACTTCCACTTTTATTATAGTATTCTACTTTTATCGTATGAGTCCCTTTTTTCAACGTGAGGTTCTTTTCGAAGTTACGCGTGCCATCCTTCCACTCGTTTACTTTCCTTACGCCATCCACATAAATGCGGACGCCATCGTTCGCTTTCCCCATTAACACGTATTTTGTATCTTTTTTCACGACCACTTTCTTTTGATAGATGGCCGAATATGTACCTTTTGCTATTTTATCAACGGGGGCTTTTGAACCCCAAGAAAATTTCAGATTGCTAGCCGTGGTACTTACTGGCGTTCCCGTGAAGTTAGAACTTGGGAAAAACAAGCCTGTCCATTTGTCTGTTGGGATGGTCTCCGGTACCTTTTCAACGTCGGCATTCAAGTAGGCATTGCCCTTTTGATCATAATATTGCACTTCCACCTTATGATCTCCCTTTGCCAACATAAGGTCCTTCTTAAATGAATGAGACCCATCTTTCCAATAGTCTACTTTTTTCTTACCATTTACATAGACTCTGACACCGTCATTCGCTTTTCCGGAAATACGGTATTTCGCGCCCTCTTTGACCGTAAGCGTTTTCGTCAACTTAGCGGAAAATTTATTGACCGGAATCTTTGCTGCCGGGGATTTAGTGCCCCAGGCAAAATTGATATCACTTACCTTCTTCTTGACGGCGGTTCCTTTGAAGTTAAGTTTCGGATAATACGTTACGCTCCATTTACCACTGCTCGCCTCAGCAGTCGTCCCTGAAAATCCTCCGCTTGAAAATAACACCAATCCTAAGGTAACTACGCCAACCATTAACCACTTTGTTTTGATAATTAACTCACTCCTAGTCCAATTTTATCGATATACTGTTAATAATATCGTATATATACATAAATTGTTAAGAAAAATGAGTAATTTTAGCATAAATAGGGTACTAACCACCTAGGTTGAATCACTCATAGACATTTTTAGAGGTGATTCGACACACTTCTCAAAAGGAAAATACTAGGTTACGCTTCAATCCATGATACTATTTAGATATGAATCTTCTAGAACAACTCAGGAGGAATATGTCAATGAAAAAATGCATTCCCATGCTCTTTATCCTTCTATTCTTTTCGACGGACTGGTCACATGCCTATGGTTCCGAAATGAATTCGAAGCCGAATGATAATCAGAACCAAGTGTCTTCTTCCACCACAAGCTATCAAACCGAACAACTAATCATTAAGTTCGATAGGGAGACTACCTATAACGTTAAAGAATCCATATTACAGAGCATTCAAGCAAAAGAACTCCAAACCATCCAAAACGGAAACTTCACCCTCATTTCCCTCCATGAAGGAATGGATAGGCAAGAGGCCATCACCTCTCTTAAAAAGTGGGATGAGGTAGAGGCGGTAGAGCCCAACTATAAAGTGAGGACGAGTTATATTCCTACAGATTCGGGTTACTCCAAACAATGGTACGCAAAGAAAATCAATATGGATACAGCTTGGGACCTAACCAAAGGATCGCCAGACATTAAAGTGGCCGTCATTGATGCTGGCATACAAGCCACTCATCCCGAACTGAAAGACCACATCATCAATCCATTCAATGCTGTTACCGGGAGCAACAAAACGCTACCTTCGAATGACCACGGTACCCATGTTGCCGGCATTATCGGTGCTTCCCTAAATGGAAAGGGAATCGCCGGGATCGCCCCAAACGTCAAGATCATTCCAGTCAACGTATTCAGTGAGAATGAGGCGGATATTTTTACGATTATCGACGGAATCGATTATGCCGTTAAATCGGGGGCCGATATCATCAATCTAAGCCTGACAATGGAAGATTATACAGAGGTATTGGATTACTCCATACAAAGTGCGTGGAAGAAAGGGATACTCATCGTAGCTGCAGCCGGAAATGAGGATACAAAGACTGAACAATATCCGGCTGCGTTAGAGCATGTATTAGGCGTCAGCGCCACAACAAAACAAGATAAGAAAGCTGATTTCTCCAACTATGGTGCATCTATCGATTTAGCTGCACCTGGTCTGGATATCTACTCCACCGTTCCTTGGAATTCCTATGATGTCATGAGTGGGACTTCCATGGCAGCTCCAGTAGTCAGCGGCGTGTCCGCATTGGTTTTATCGAAGAACCCATTCCTTACTCCAGTAGAAGTGGCGGATATCTTACAAACATCCAGTAAGGACCTTGGAGTAATGGGCCGAGATGATTTCTATGGATATGGCCGTGTCGATGCCTATAACGCATTGACCCATACTCCAGGACCCTTATCAAAGCTGACGACATCAAGCCAAACACTGATCGAAGACGGAACGAATTCCCTTTCCCTTTCGTTCAAGGCAAAAAAGGGAACGAGTATATCCGTTTTCATTCATGATGCCAACAATAAACCCATCCGGAAACTTGTGACGAATAAAAAGTCGAACGGGCAGGTCTTTTCAACGAAGTGGGACGGGAAATTGGATAATGGCTCCTATGCTCCTTCCGGGAAAGTGAAAGTCACTGTGAAGATTTCCAGCAAGAAACATAGTGTTTCCAAGAGCACGTATGTCACGGTAAAAGATGAGGTAACGCCTGAGCTTACTTTCAATCAGAAATCAATTAGTTATTCCCCACTCGGAGGCGATCAATTGGAAATTCCTTTTCATCTGAACAAAGTTGCTGTATTAACATCAACTCTAGTGGATAACACCGGTTTGAAAATAGATACCCTATCAAAATCTAAGACTTTCAAAGGTGGGAAGAACACACTTTTCTGGGATGGAAAAACCAATAGCAATAAACAGGCGAAGGATGGGGTTTATTCGCTCCAAGCCTCACTACTTGATATGGATAAACATACAGGAAAGAAGAAGATACTTAAGGTAGTCGTTGATACTAAAGCCCCTAAAGCAACCATGAAAAATTCAAGCACAGTTTTTAAAATGACGGGGGCTTCTACAATCACCACAACCATCACAAAGAATGAATCGGTTGCTTCTACTATTTCCATTATCAATTCAAAAGGTGACACCATAAAAAAACTAGAATCGTTGCGAAATCATCAAAAAGGAAATCATATAATTACCTGGGATGGAAGGATATCCAATAATGTCTATACAAAAGAAGGAACCTATCAGTTTAAAGGAAAGTTAACCGACACCGCCGGAAATACCCGCATATTAACAAGCACCCCTTTTAAAGTAGTCGACAAAAGAATAGGAAAGTGAGTGAGATACATTTACCATGGTGAAAAAACACTCACAATATAGGAGAAAACAACTGAAATTACACAACTACTTTACAACAAAATAAGTCAGTTAATTTATACCATTTTATCCATGTAACATAAATGTAATATATTTTTTTCCATTTAGTTTGTTAGAATAGGGAAAAAGACATGTTAGAGGTGGAATACGTGAAAAAGAGTATCGTTGCAATTTCGACATTAGCCGTCCTATCTTCGACTTTTGTTTCTCCAGCCCTTGCCAACTCGTATACAGTAAAAAGCGGTGATACCTTAAGCAAAATCGCCCAAAAACACAAGACGACCGTAAAAGAGTTAAAACTACTTAATAACTTACAATCAGACATGTTAAAGATCAATCAAAAGATTATTACGTCTAAATCTCAAACAACAACTAAAATAAAAGCTACAACAGTGTCAGTTTCCGTAGAAAAAACAAAAAACTCCACTTATACCATCGTACCTGGAGATACGTTAACAAAAATCGCCAACAAACATAATCTTACACTCGCTGAATTAAAAAAACTAAACAACCTGAAATCCGACATGATATATGCCGGTAATAAACTGATTGTTTCAAGCTCTAAAACAACCACGACCATTGATTTACCGAGCAGTGCCAAGCCAGCGAATGTCTCAACACCTAAAGTCAATCTCATTTCGAATACATATATCGTTGTAAAGGGCGACACCCTATCAAAAATCGCTAGACAGGCAAACATATCAGTAGCTGACCTTAAATCATACAATTCCTTAACCTCCGACATTATAAGAATCGGTCAGAAATTATCCCTGGTTAAATCGGCAACTCCAGCTTCTGCAGTAGAAACTCCTGAAAAAGTAACAGACTCAGGTAATAAAGTGGATACACTCATTTCTGAAGCAAAAAAGTTAATCGGCACCCCTTATTCCTGGGCAGGAGCCTCCCCTTCAGGATTTGACTGCAGTGGATTCATTTACTACACGTTTAAAAAAGCAGGCTATGAAGTATCCAGACTTTCTTCTTCCACCTATTATGATATGGGCAAGAAAGTGTCTTCGCCAAAATCAGGTGATCTCGTTTTCTTTGCGACTGGATCAAGTAAATCCGTCGTCAGTCATATGGGCATCTATTTAGGAAATGGACAATTCATTCATGCTTCTTCAAGCAATGGAATAGAGATTAACAACGTTTCAAACTCCTATTACAAAAGCAAACTTATAGGCTACAGAAGTCTATAATTCTTTTTACCAGACTATATTTCTATAAGTCTGGTATTTTTTATGTAAAAATTATAATTTATTCTAGTTATTTATGTTAATATAGTCATTATTAACTAGATACTAACTAGAAAAGGTGGCACAATATGTCCAGATTTCGTCTTTTATTACTTTCACTCATCGTCCTCTGTGGAACTTTCCTATTCTCGAATTCTACTTTTGCCAAGTCAATTGTTAATCCTAACCAAACCTATTCCACTACCACAATGTTAAAAGATATAAAAAAACTAGAACAGACCTATCCAGGACTAGTCAAAAAAGAAGTCATTGGGAAATCCGAATACGGTCGTAATATCTACGCTGTCTCACTTGGAAAAGGAGAATCCAAAGTCTTCATTAATGGATCTCACCATGCACGTGAATGGATCACGACCAATCTCAATATGGATATGTTAGATACATATGCCGCTGCATATAAAAGCAACTCCAACATAAACGGCTACAATGTTAAAAAGCTTCTCAATAATACGACCATTTGGTTTGTGCCAATGGTCAACCCGGATGGGGTCACCTTACAACAATACGGTCTAAAATATTTTCCTACAAAAGACCATGCCAAAATCATTAAAATGAATGGTGGCAGCAAGAATTTCAAGCGCTGGAAAGCCAATGCCAAAGGCGTGGATTTAAACCGACAATATAGTCCTAATTGGAAATACCTTGGTGGTCCTAAGGTTCCCTATTATAAAAATTACAACGGATCAAAAGTGGCGGTCGCATCCGAAACGAAAGCTCTACTATCATTTGTAGATAAAATCGACCCAGAAATGGCCATTTCATACCATTCGAGTGGACAAATCATCTTCTGGAAGTATCAGCAAACCGGAAGCCGTTATGCCCAAGATGCCAAATATGCAAGTAAACTGAGCAAAATAACTGGCTATAGCTTGGTTAAATCGAAATCATTCGGTGGAGGTTTCAGCGACTGGTTCTCCAATGTAGAAAAAAAACCAGCCTTCACTATTGAAGTGTCGCCAGCAGTTGGTGAAACCCATGTACCCCTTAGGAATTACGCTAGAATCTGGAGTCAAAATGCAAGCATCGGCCTATATACAGCACAAGAAGGATTCAAGCTTTACGATACCCGCAATACTGCAGCTAGTGATAAAGTGACCACGCAAATCAAAACATATAATAAGACAGCAACAAAATTAAAAAACTATTACTCTACCGACATTAAAAGCCAAAGTAAATTGAAAGTGACCAGCGCACATCTGTCCCTATATAACAAAACGAATAAAGAAATTAAAAAACAGGAAAAGGCAATCGCCAAGCTTCCCGCTAAATATCGTACAAAGCCAAATGCAGCATTAAAAACGACTAAATCATATCGCGATAACTCTCTGGCCTTTATGAATGCTATTCAAGCTGGAGACGATCTTATTCAAACAAATAAGAAGTTAGCGTACCACTTAACAGCAGGAAAACTAAATAGTACAACATTTACTACCTATGATAAATTGGTCAAGCAGACCAGCACTACCGAAAATAAAATCAAAAAAATGTTCAGTAAGAGTGTTCAAAAATTGGCCACACTCAAATATGTCACTCCTGCTAAAACCAACAAGAAAAATGCAGACTACGATATAGCAAGATATGAATTATTATTGGATATGGAAGAACAAGTGGATAATGAACAATACGATGATGTGAAAAAAAATATTACTAAATATAAAAAATTAAAATCTACTAACTCCTACAAAAAACTAGAAACTATGTTCAAAAATAGGCTAAGAGCAATTGAAGATGAGCTTCTTCTGCTAGAACCAGATGTCCCGACAGTACCTGAACAGCCTGCGCCAATTGAAGACCCGGAAGTTCCGGACCCAGATTCTGAAGTTCCAAAAGACGGCTCAGACGCTTAATAAGAATAACCACCAATCCCAGTGAGCGAAGGAATCTTTGTCATTTAGATTCCCTCGCTTTTCCCATTTAAAAAAGGTAAATATGTACTGCATGTACAAAAAGAAACTATTCTTTTTTTAGTAAAAAAAAGGTATATTAGACATACCATCTAGGTATTTTTTCACACTTCTCCATTTAAGTGGAATGGCTCGAGGAGGAACACAAATGAGATCAGAACGTAAAAAAAAGAAAAGAAAACGTAAATCGTTAAAAGTATTGGGATTCATCCTTCTTATCCTTTTCATTGGTGGAGGAGCTTATGCAACATCTATATACCAGTCCCTATTAGGAACAATAAACACTATGAAGGGTACTGAGCATAAAACAGATAAACGCGTCGAAGATATAACGTTTAAAAACAAGGACCCCTTTTCATTACTGATACTAGGAGTAGATGAAAGAAAGAACGATAGTGGTCGTTCAGATACGATGATTGTCATGACAGTAAATCCTAAAAAAGAATCAATTCAATTGTTAAGCATCCCCCGAGATACGCGTACAGAAATTATCGGGAGAGGTACAACGGAGAAAATGAACCATGCTTATGCCTACGGTGGCGTTACTATGTCGATCAACACAGTCGAAGCCTATTTAGATATACCAATAGATTATTACGTAAAGATGAATATGAAGGGCTTCCAGGACATTGTTAATGCTGTTGGCGGCATCACAGTCAATAATGATATGAACCTCAACTATAAAAATTACAGCTTTGCAAAAGGAACAATTGATTTAGATGGTAAAGAAGCTTTGATATATTCCCGCATTCGAAAAGAAGATCCTCGCGGTGATTTCGGTCGACAAATGAGACAGCGACAAGTGATACAAGCGGTCATTAAAGAAGGCGCAAGCTTGTCCACATTGACCAATTATGATGATATCCTTAAAGCCATCGGTAAAAATGTAGAAACTAATTTAACGTTTAATGAAATGTTAAGCATACAGAAAAACTACAAATCTTCCCTCAATAATATTGAACAATTTACACTTACAGGAGAGAACCAACGAATTGATGGACTTTGGTATAACATTGTATCCGATGAAACAAAAACCGAAGCACAAAATCGTTTGAAGATGCATCTTGGTATATAAGAAAATGAGGGAGCCACTCCCTCATTTTCCAAATCAATCACCTCAGGTAAGGCTCCCCCTTATTTAATCAAACGTTTGATTAAATCATTAAATCTTCATCCATTCTTAATATGGAGCCTATAGAATGTCTAATCATCGACATTCTATAGGCATCCTCCTAATTGCGGTGCTCGTCCACCTGGTCAACTTCAAATGGCTAATAAACTCTCTCATACAAAGCACGCAGAATCATTCATTGTCAGCAAACACATTCATGATATAGCATGGTTATTCAGTATTTTGTCAGATAGATATTTTACCTAATAGAAAAAGATAGGTATAATATTAATGATTGAATTATTTGAAGCTTTTTACATAGTTGCCATAACAACGAATTATCATTGGAGGGAACAAAACATAAATGGATAATCATGACGAAACAAATGATCTTTTAAAGAAGTTGCAGGAGAATCCTCCTAAAATCATTGGTGGCTATAAGAAACAAGGATGGGCGGTAAAAACTCTTGAGAAAACGAGTAACCCAGATGTAGAAAAGGAAGAAGATCACCTTATTACCGCTAAAGCCGTACTTAGGGCTAATGATGAAACCTACTATCCCGCCTTTTTGACTTTGGACATGGAGAAACATGGTCAAATTAAAGGTGTGTATCTGATTTCCGAAACAGAAGAAGAATTCACTTTAATCCCTTTTGAATTGGCACTACCACATACCGGTAAGGGAGAAAGCGATTTATTACCCTTAAACTATCGTACCCTTGTGAAAATTGAAGGAGACCAAGTCCAAAAAAACTGGCCAGAATTTTCTTAATTAAAAACTTACAACCTTAAAAACCACCTAAATATTCTTAATCTCATAACTACTTAACTTTTATGGGACCATAAAAGGGGCTGTCCCAAAAGTCAGGAAAATGACTTTTAGGGCAACCCTTTTTTTATGAAATTTATGCACAAAAAAATCGCCCTTTTTAGTAAAAT
>NZ_JBIWCZ010000022.1:0-35705 GCF_044761765.1 Peribacillus sp. NPDC097284 | reverse complement strand
GACCTATATTCTAAATTTTGAGCGAAATTTCAAGAAAATATCAAAAAGGGGTCCGGAATGAAATCATTCCGGACCCCTTTTGTCGACAAACTGAACACTCTTACGGAGTGTTTTTTTTAGGGCAATACCAAAAATAGTCCTAAAGTAATGTGAAAATATGTTCAAAAATGAGGAAATTTTCATCAAAATAGCTTAATATTAACATAGAATATGACTTACTATCATAAATCGAAAGCAGATATCCGGAGGCAAGTCTTAATGAAAATCATATGGAAAAATAACCTTACCAATGATATTGATTATATGAAGTATAAGGATCAAGTTGGTATACAAATTAAAAACCATTCAGGTGTGTTAACCCAAATAGACATGATTCATTTAACTACAAAGGATCTCTGTGTTATTCGTTCATTACAGGACGATGTGAAGGAACATATTATTAAAATTGTAGACAATTTCTACAGAAACTTAGAAAAGGAACCCTCTTTAATGCAGGTGATTAATAAGCACAGTTCTGTTGATCGGTTGAAGACGACGTTACACCATCATATGTTTGAAATGTTTAGTGGTTGTATCGATGATGAATATATTAAACAGCGTTATATCATTGCACATGTCCATGTAAGGATTGGCTTGCAGCCAAAATGGTATCTGAGTGCATTTCAGGATTTGCTTCAGTCAATCATTCTCCAAGTGATGACTCATATCAAGGACATAGAACTATACCAGGACACGATTTTGGCTGTCACAAAAATCATGAATTTAGAACAACAAATCGTTCTAGAAGCATATGATCTTGAAAATGAGAGAATTCGCCAACAAATCCAGGGTGATAAGGAAATGATTAAACAACAAGTCAATCGGAATGCAGAAGAATTGTCTGCCATCAGTCAACAGACTAGTTCCGCCACTCAATTAATGGCGGATAAAGTAATGGATATCCAAGTTGTTACCCAAAAGGGATCCGATACCGCCATAAGGACAGAAGAGCAATCCAAAGAAGGGGTTGAACTTTTAAAGGGGCTCGAAAAAAGGATGGTTAAAACCCAAGAGCAAATAATTATTATCTCAAAGGATATGGAGCAGCTATCCAATACATCCAAGGAAATTGAAAGAATTGTATCAATCATTACTTCAATCGCAGAACAGACGAATCTTTTAGCTTTGAATGCAGCAATTGAGGCAGCTAGAGCAGGTGAACATGGTAAAGGCTTTGCGGTGGTGGCTGGTGAGGTTAGAAAGCTATCGGAAAACACGAAAAAGTCCGTTACTGAAGTGGCAAAATTGGTAAACGGAATAGGGGACTTTACAAATGTGATGAATACATCCATTGCTGTCGTGAGTGATGAAATTATTCAAGGTACGCAACAAGGAAAGGAAACTGGATTATTTTTTACTGATATTGCGGAGGCCATGCTGTCTGTCAAAGAGCAAAACATTAAAGTCGCCAAAGAAATGAACGAGCTTAACGAAATATTCGATGGAATCAGTAAAGCATTCGATCAAGTGGCGGTATCCTCTGAGGAATTAACAACAATGACAATGAATTTATAAGATCATGATAGAAAAGATACGGAATCTGCTAGATTCATTCCTTTTTGACCAATAGCGTGTAAAAGGGAGGGAGTGAATCATGAAATGTATACCCCTCTAAAACGCTTTTTTAGAAAAGTATTCTTAATTCCTTCTTTTTTTGGGAATGAGTGAGTATAGGTGCTACCTAGTAAGGGGACTAAATTAAGAATAGAAAAGTCTCAAACATTAACTTGTAATAATTTCAGATTAATGTTATATTAATAAAGCGATGAGCTAATTTGTGTAAGCCGTAGAACATGCTTTTAGCTAAACGTCGGGATGTGGCCTGACGGTTTTGCGCCACAAACGCATCAAGACGCCTGCTGCGTGCAGGCGTCTTTTTCTATGCACTTTTCTATTTAATGGACTCTTTTTTAGCAGCTTGTACGTCTTCTTTGAAATCGGCTTGTATATCATCGGTGATCCCTTTTGTGGCATCCTTGAACTCACGAAGCGAAGTGCCGACAGCACGTCCAATTTGAGGAAGTTTACTTGGGCCAAAGACCATTAAAGCTAATAGAAGGATTATAATTAAACCAGGTATTCCAATATTTGAAAACATAGATAGTCACCCCTAAAAATATTGATATCTAATATTATAGACTTCACACCGTCAATTGCAAAGGTTAATTACTATTAATTGTAAGCCTTGTTTGCTTATAATCTAAACATATTGCCTCCATATTATTCTCTGCTTGCAAGCTAAATTGTTTGATTGTTCGATTCCCTCATCATAACTTTACCTTCCTACCATATTTTGTGTTACCATTAAATTACATGATGGATAAAAATATTGGATTGGAGGTGTTTATGTGTCCAGTACACTTATTTTTACCCCGCTCAGTCATGTGGGCTGGGGGTCATTGAAACAACTTATTCCTCAAGTGAAGAGGTATGACATCTCCAGTATTCTGATCATCACGGACCCGGTGCTTATAAAAATAGGGGTGACGAATAAGATTACTCTCCCATTGGAAGAAGCAGGGTATCAAGTTCAATTATATACAGAAGTGATTCCTGAACTCCCTTTAGAAACAGGAGAAAAACTGGTTAGCTATGTAAAGGAGCATCCATTCGATCTTATCATTGGTCTAGGTGGTGGCAGTGCTCTGGATTTAGCGAAACTGGCTGCGGTTCTTGCTGTTCATGAAGGCTCTGTGGCAGATTACCTGAATCTAACGGGAACACGGAAGATTGCTGCAAAAGGGATTCCCAAAATATTAATCCCAACCACTGCGGGAACGGGTTCTGAAGTAACCAATATTGCCGTGCTTTCTCTTGGAAACACCAAGGATGTTGTGACCCATGACTTTTTATTGGCGGACGCTGCCATAGTGGATCCAGAACTGACTGTATCCGTGCCACCACATATAACAGCTGCAACAGGTATCGATGCTCTAACTCATGCAGTAGAAGCCTACGTTTCAGTCAATAGCAACCCTACGACTGAAGCCTTATCATTGCACGCTGTCAGGCTCATTAGCAAATCTCTTCGTACTGCCGTTCAGGATGGGCAAAATCAACAAGCAAGGACAGACATGAGCCAGGGAAGTTATATGGCCGGCCTTGCCTTTTTTAATGCTGGCGTAGCGGGAGTACATGCACTTGCCTATCCACTAGGTGGCCAATTTCATCTATCACACGGGGAATCGAATGCCGTCCTGCTTCCGTATGTTATGGGCTATATTAGAAAAAGTTGTACGAAAAAGATGGCTGACTTATTAAATGCCATGGGTGGAAGCTCAGTTTATTTATCCGAAGAAGAGGCATCCCTTAGATGTGTTGAAGAAATTAAAAGATTGGTGCAAGATATAGGGATCCCAACTACATTAGGTGATTTCGATATTCCTAAAAATGCAATAGACAAGCTGGTGGAAGATGGAGAAAAGCAAAAAAGGCTATTAGCGAGAAGCCCCATGCCACTGGGAAAAGAAGATATTCGAACCATTTATCAATCCGCCTTTAATGGTCGTATTACTGAGCCTTTATAAAATTTATTGCACGAAATGTAGTGGATGGAAATTTTTGACCTTGCAACTTAAGATATCTTTAGGTATTATAAATACATAAGCTGCGTTGTTCGTAATGATAATTAAGTTTTAACCTTTAAGCTGTAATAGGGAGTTTTATATCAAGGTTGGAATGTTATGCCTCGTCACTGACTTGGAAAACAGGAAAATTTTTGCAAACACCCACTTTGAGGAGTGGTGGTTTAAAACTTTCTTACTGAAATACGGCAATGGCGGCTTTATAACTTTTACAATTTGAGACCAGTCCCTAATGGGGGCTGGTCTTTTGTATTTGTTCAACTTAATTAAGCGAAGGTTAATAAACAGAGGCAATGTTATATAATAAAAGATCTTAGAGGCGTTTTTTTAGAGGTATTATAGGACAGTATTCAAAGAGTTAATTTCTATGTAAAATCTCATAAATACTTTAACTCTTTTTTCCTACATAATTCAAAAGTGCTTTTATATAAAGCGATAGTTGGAGGTAAACTTGCGGATCGTTTTGGTTCAAAAGTCGTACTCGTCTCCTTTTTAATCCTGGGGTTCGGGACACTCACGATGTTGAGCTTTAAACCAAGCATGTTCATGCTTTATTTGCTCCTAGCCATGGCAGGGGGAACGACAACAGGTACACAAATCATTACGAATGCCTATGTATCACAGTATTACCCAAATGAAATTGTCCCTTCAGGTCAATTTCTTGGCCTTTGCCATTCCTTGTATTATCGCAGCGATAGCGATATGGTTCATACAAGAAAAATTCAGCAATGCAGCACTAAATTCAGTAAAGAAAGTAAATTAACAGAGTATTGTATGATTAGTATCACTTTAGAGTAAAACGTAATGATAAAATATCCGGTCAGTGTTATGATTAACTCTATCATTTCATTTGGAGGATAAAACATGAACATAATCGTATTTGGGGCTTCAGGTAAAACAGGAAAATTGGTTGTGGAGCAAGCACTAAATTTACAGCACGAAGTAACAGCCTTTGTAAGGAACCCGACTAAGCTGCAATTGAATCATCCGAACTTGCATATCGTTCAAGGGGATGCTCTAGAAGAAGAGGCGGTACAAAAGGCCATATCGGGCCAAGATGTGGTCATATCATGCCTAGGCTCAAGCAGTGGGTTGGGAAAGACGACCGTTCTACATGAAATGACGCAGAATATTGTCAATGGAATGAAAGTCAACAATGTTTCAAGAATCATTTATATGGCGTCAGCGGGTATTGAAAAAGAAATCCCAGGATTGATTGGGAAGTTGACAATGAAGATGTTGGGGAATGTATTGGAAGATCATCGTAATGCAGTGGATGTTATTAAAGCAAACAATTTGACATGGACCGTGGCAAGACCGATGGGGTTATCTGATAATCCGCCTACTGGTTCGTATCGGGAAGAGCATCAAGGTGTACCAAAAGGAAGCCGTAGCATTTCCCGTGCAGATGTTGCCGATTTCATAACACGAGCACTCACGGAAGATAAATATTTAAATCAATCTGTTGCTTTAGGAAACTAAAGGGGTTATTAGCCCTTTAGTTTTTTTAGTTTCTTGGTGCCCATAGGATGATGGATGCCCCGATTACACAAATGATAGCGCCAATCCAATCATATAAATCAGGTGTTTTCTTATCTATTCCCCATCCCCATAAAACCGATAATACGATAAAAACGCCACCATATGCTGCATATACACGTCCAAAAGTAGGGAATGTTTGAAATGTGGCAATTATGCCATATAAAATAAGTGCAATTCCTCCGGCCAATCCAAAATAAATGGATTTTCCTTCTCGTAGCCACATCCAGATAAGATATCCGCCACCAATCTCGGCCAGACCAGCCATAAGAAATATAAGGATGGTCACAATCATATGTATCCCTCACTTTCTTCATTGAATTCTATCATAACTTGTATAACGTTGGCAGACTTTGCTACCTATGTTTTAGGAGCATCAACTCCATCTCCTTTTCTTCGATCCATGGGTCATTCACTGAATTCTAACCAATGAATATTCAAATGAATTATTGGATTGCATTTCAAGTACAAAGGGTACTAGAACTAAAACGGAATCATAGTATCCTAGTTAAGGAGATGCAATCATGAAAACCAAATCATATGCTTATATGCTAGCCATATTGCATGCCAGCATTGTTGGCTTATCCTTTTTGTTTACAAAGATGGCAATCGCCGAATCGAACCCACTTGATACGTTGGCGTTCCGTTTCAGCATTTCTTTCGCCGTTATATTAGTTCTGGTCGCATTAAAAGTAATTAAGGTGAGCTATACAATTGAGTCAATCAAAAAACTGCTTCCATTATCATTAATGTTTCCCATCCTTTTCTTTGTCTTTCAAACTTTCGGACTTAAATATTCCCAATCCACGGATGCCGGAATCTTATCGGCTATCACCCCAATCATTACAGTCATCATTGCGGGATACTTTCTAAAGGAAAGAACCTCTCTTTATCAAAACATCTCTATTGTTTTATCGGTAGTAGGGGTCATTTTCATTTTCCTTATGAAAGGAAGTACGATGAATGCCTCTGATTTGCTCGGTATGGGATTAATCCTTCTATCTTGTTTAGCGACAGCAGGATATACGACGATGACACGGTCCTTGGCAAAGGAATATACGCCTGGTGAAATGTCCTTTTTCATGATGGGAACAGGTTTCATCCTTTTTAACCTGGCTGCAATCATATCTCATATGAGCAAGGGAACGATGCCGGAATTCATTTCACCATGGTCAAGTATGGAATTTGTCGGTTCTATCTTATATTTAGGAATCTTGGCTTCGTTGGTCACGTCGATGCTTTCGAACACGATATTATCAAAAATCAAGGCTTCTCAAATGAGTGTCTTTGCAAATCTATCGACAGTGGTGACCATTATTGTAGGAGCACTCTTTCTTAATGAAAAAATTACGATTTTCGATATAGTGGGTTCAGTTTTAATTATCCTGGGCGTGTTCGGTACCAACTATTTTGGGGAGAGGAAAGATCACCCTATTAAAATGAAACTTCATTTTGATGAGAAAGAGCATAGTGTAAAATGAAAAAATCAGCTTATCCTCAATAAAGGGATAAGCTGATTTTATTTCCACCATATTGTGTCAGGGAATTCCATTCCGCCAATGTGAACAGGCTCGCCGATTTTTGGGGTGGCTACTTGTACGGGTTTTTCCTTGGCAGCTTTTGTCACCCTTTCAATGGGGTCTGTCCAATCATGAAGAGATAAAGTGAAGCCTGCCCAATGAATGGGAATCATTAGTTTTCCTTTTACGTCGATAGTTGCTTGGACCGTTTCTTCAGGCATCATATGAATGGTGGACCATCGTTCATCATACTGTCCGCATTCCATTAATGTAAGATCGAAGGGACCGTATTTTTCGCCGATTTCTCTAAAATGTGTGCCGTACCCGCTATCACCGCTGAAAAAGACCTTATCTTCTTTTCCGTATATCACCCATGAACACCAAAGTGTAGAATTTCTATCATTTAAACTTCTCCCAGAAAAGTGTCTTGCTGGCGTACAGACTAAATGGAGTCCGTCGTAGAATACTTCATCCCACCAGTTGTGTTCCTGTATCTTTTCCTTGGATACACCCCACTTCACCAAATGGTCTCCTACCCCTAGGGGAACAATGAATTGACCGACCTTATCTTTTAATTTCTTTATGGAATAGTAATCTAAATGATCATAGTGGTCATGCGAGAGAATGACAGCATCAATCGGTGGAAGGTTTTCCAAATCGATTGGCAAGTCACCGCTAAATCTCTTGTTTCCAAACATCGGAAAAGGAGTAGGGGCTTTACCAAACATTGGATCCACCAATAAAGTTTTACCGTCCAACTCAAGCATGAAGGCTGAATGTCCATACCAGGTGATTTTATTGGCGTCTTTGTATGATCGGACCGTCGAATCAATCAAAATGGGAACGGCAGGTCGTCTGTTTGGATTTCCTTTCATATACTCCCGAAGTATGGAGCCAGTATGTTTAAGGCTCATCATCTGACTCGCAGGAATTTGATTGATGAATTGCCCATTCTTAAAATTTTCTTTCGTACTGAAGTTTTTGATTCTTTTCTTTGATGCACGTCTTCCTAGTGGAGGATAAAGACTTATAAAAAGTATCCCGGTTAATAGGATGGACATGAAAATTCTTAACGTTTTCAGCATATATGTTCCTCCTGAATATTTAGGGATTTATTCTGAACTAATCATAACATAAAAATTGGTAATCACTCACTGAAGTGGTTCTGAATGAAACGCGTGAGGGTCGCTGTTCAAGTACAAATGTAAACAGCAATCCCCACTTATACTTTCTCTTTGATTGCAGGGAAAAGAGGGAGACATCCTGAATATAATTTATATAAGAATTATAGAAGCTGAAAAAAGGGTAGGAGGATAAAAACAGTGTTGATGTTTTTCAGAGTCTTTGTATGGGCCGTATTTATTGCATTATTAGTTTATGTGGTTTTATCCTGGAGGTATAAAGATAAAATCAGCATGAAAATAGAAGCCATTCGAAAAACATGGTATGTCATTTTCATATTGGGGGCTTTAATATACTGGAGTTTTTATCCGACGAGCATTTTTGATGAGTGGAAGAATTTTCTCATTGTCGCCGTTCTGTTTGTGCTGATAGATATGTTCGTATTTTTGAGCATGTATATATCAAAAATTGGCGATAATGAGCTCTCCTACGCAACTAAAGCGGTTGCGGAAAGCGATAAGTTATTATCGGATAATCGGGAAAAGGTCAAAAATATGTTTTACCTTTTGAAAAAAGAAGGGATTCCGGAGTTTTATCAGACGAATGAGGAATACCTGGCCTACTTGCATATCATGCTTCAGGCTTATGCAGCCAAGGAAGGGATGAATGTCAAAATTATTCCTTTTAAAACGGAACAAGACAAGAACTTGATGTTAAAAGCTTACCCGACCTTGTCTGGAAGTACGATCCGTGCTACATTGGAAAGAGAAGATACGTATTACAATGATGAAGAGAAAATGGCGCTTCAGCCCGTTAATGTTTTGACATTTCCTTATATTTTAGAGATAAGATCGGAAAGCTTCGTGTCAGAAGTGGATTGTTTATTAATAGCATTATTGATCATGATGTTTGATATGGTCATAAAACAAAATTAAGGGGAGTTGGTTAAATGAGCATTTATGATAAAGCTGGAAGCAATGTTTCCGTCGCTGTAATTAAACCCCAGGTCAAAATTCCCGATGTGGCTTTAAGTCCACATACAAAAAAGGTGATGAAACAAAATGAACGTGTTATCCTGAACCATAAAGAAAAGACAACACGTTTGAACAAATTGAGAGATGTCCTCTAGAAAGAAGGAGGCTTGGGATTGATGATATTTTAAGGGCACCTGCATATACTATTTTATAATGATAAATAGGAAGGGTCCTTTAGATATGAACAAGAAACCTGTGAGAGTAGACATCCCAGCCCCTTCAGCATCGCCATCCGAAAACAGGATACATAAAAAAAATGCTGAATTGTTGAATGTTTTACGTAAGTTGAAAACGAAACGTTGGTTTTTTATACGGTAAAGACAAAAAGTGTGGATGATTACAATCATCCACACTTTTTTGAATTACGAATCAAGTAGGATAATATTCAATATGTTTTTTGCCTTCTTTAGCAACATACATAGAATGGTCCGCTTTTTTCAGTAACGTAACCATGTCGTCCCCATGGACCGGGTAAACGCTTATCCCCATACTTGCAGAAATCAAATGTTCTTTCCCACCGACTTGAATAGGCATGGAAGATAATTGTTTTAAAAGGAGTTCGGCTGTCTGTTTTGTGCTTTTTATTCTATCCTCAGTGCGTAATAAAATAACAAATTCATCCCCACCAATTCGAGCGACATAACTATTGTCAGGTGAAGATTTCAAAAGACACTCCGCGGTCCTTTTAATGACACTATCTCCAAAATCATGACCAAAAGTATCATTGAAATATTTAAAATTGTCGAGATCGATATAAAGGAGGGACATTTCGTTATAAATTTCATCCTTATTATATTCAAAATAGTTATAAATGTAGTTACGGTTATAGAGACCAGTCAAAGAATCCCTGATTATTCCATTCTCGATGTTGACCGTTTGACTGATCAGCGATGCCAAGGAGCTAAGTAGCACTACATCATACTCTTTGAATTCATAAGGTTTAATATCGAATGCACATAATGTTCCGATGATTTTATCCTCATTTTTAATAGGAGCACCCATGTAGCATCCATTTTTAATCCTATCCAATATGGGGTGATTACTTGTCAGGGTACTATTTTTTATATCGTTAATAACTACGGGTTCCATTTTATTCTCGACGACCAGGTTACAAAGAACTTCATTAAAGGGTATGGTATCGCCGGTCTTGATTAGATTTGCTTTCCGATTAAAGGACTTGACGATAAAGCTTTGGGATTGATCGAAAACCGTGAGCACGAATGTATTGACTTTAATCGTATGCGCTAGTAATTCTAAGACTTCGTTAGCGATGGAATCAAAATTCTTGTAGTAATTAATGTCGTGGTGAATCATTTTCTGAATCCCCTTTCCATAAGTCAGGTTGTTTGATGGGTTCTATATGGGTGATTTATCATGGGTTGAATCTATTTATATAAATGACGGTATGTTCGTCGCGTTAGCTCATTGCTAATTCGAGGTTACTATCACGAAAAATGGATACAGTTTTGCTTGAAATTTGTTAGTATTAGTTTAAACCATCATTATAAATGTAGAAGTTACATAGCTTATTGTAGACAGAGTCACCATTCACTGTACATGTAATGGAAGTAATACCATTAATCTATCATACATGTCATATTTTATCACCATTTGCATCGTAGCACTTCCTTTGTGCTTTCTCACAGTTCCGATAAAATGGCTTATCTTGCTGATTTTAAAAAAAATTTTGGAAAGGATAATAAATAAGAAGATTCAAAAGGGGATTATCATGGGAAAATTAGAAAATATACACCCACTTTCAATTGAACAGACAAAGCAAAAATTACTCCAAGATATCGACCGCTATGTAGAAAATAAAGATGTAATGCCGACCTTTGAAACATACCTTTCAGATCGGATGTCTTATATCGAACAGATTTGGATGAATGTTTGGTTAAATAAAGCGTCCAATGACGTTCCGAGAAAAGAAAAGAAAGTATTTTTAAAAGGCAGGGGATTCGTTACAGAAGGGACAGATCATAAGCATATCAACCATTTGTTTCGAAATGAGTTAAGGGCGTATCACCCTTTTGATACAATATCCTGGCTGGAGGAGACCTTTTCCGAAAACGATCAAGATTGGGAACAGAGATATGTGAACGCAAGGGAAGTCTTCTTTAAAAGGCAAGAGGAACAAAAGCTAGCACATAAGCGGTGGCTGGTACAGGAAAAGCTTGAAAATGAAGCGTACACTTTTTTAGAAAATAACTCTCTGCTAGTTTATTTACATGTCCGTTATTATATATCAGGCAAAATTGCCACTGATCTTCTTAATAAGCCGAAATTTCAGTCTGTAGAACCGTATCTACTTGAAGAACGGTTGATTGAGGAGGGATCATTCGAATCTACCGATTACCTTATGGTGACTGATTTCTTCGATGAACTGACGGGGGATATTCATTCTACTTTTGATTGGGGTAAAAGTCGTTACGAGTATGAAAATTATTTCTATCGTTATGAACGGTTGGTATTAGACTTTATCTTTGAATATATACCTAAAAAGGTTCTTGAGAACTTGACTACAGAAGTGTTGAACGATTATTCAGAAACCTTAGGGGATATTGTCACCCCGGAGATCCTTAAAGAGTTACTTCAAGAGGATTTGACAGATTTGTCACAGGCTTGTTTCGACGAACTTCAAGAAGAATACCTATCTGACTTACTGAAGCTTGCCCAGATTCCCTTTGATGAATCTGTTCATCAAGAGATTTTTGAAAGGGACGAGGCAACCAGGGAACGAAAAAAAGCAGAAGCGCTGGCAGAAGCTGCTCGAAAGAAGGAAGAAGAGAAAAGAATCCTTGACGACATTTTTGGAAAGGCCTATACACCATCATTAGGACTAAAGGTCAAATACATTTTACACATTGGAGACACGAATACAGGAAAGACACACCAGGCCCTGGAGAAAATGAAAAAGGCCGAGAGCGGATTGTATCTTGCACCACTTAGGCTTCTTGCTCTGGAAGTGTTTGATAAGCTGAATGCAGACGGTGTGCTTTGCTCATTAAAAACGGGAGAAGAAGAAAAGCTGGTAAATGGGGCACAGCATATCTCTTGTACGGTTGAGATGTTTCATGAGAAGGACTACTATGATGTAATTGTCATTGATGAAGCTCAAATGGTAGCGGACAAGGACCGTGGATTTTCTTGGTATAGAGCGATTACGAAAGCAAATGCAAAAGAAGTACACATTATAGGAAGTAGAAATATTCAAAAGATGCTGCTGAATTTACTTGATGAAACGGATTTGGAGATTTATGAATATAGTCGGGAAATACCGTTAGAAATAGAACCGAAAGAATTCGAATTGAAAAATACCAAGAAAGGGGACGCCCTTATTTGCTTTTCAAGAAGGCAAGTACTCGAAACGGCCTCACGTGTGCAAGTTAGTGGGCATAGGGTCAGCATGATTTATGGGAGTATGCCCCCAGAAAACAGAAAAAGGCAAATTGAGCTTTTTAATCGGGGGGAGACATCCGTCGTTGTTTCAACTGATGCAATTGGGATGGGATTGAATTTACCGATTCGCCGCATCGTTTTTCTTGAAAATGAGAAATTCGACGGGACGAGAAGAAGAAGGCTGACTTCTCAAGAAGTAAAACAGATAGCAGGGCGTGCTGGAAGAAAAGGGATTTATGACACGGGTAAAGTAGCATTTACGGGCGACATAAAAATCATGAGGAAATTACTTGAACAGGTAGATGAGCCGGTTCAAACCTTTACGATTGCCCCGACCTCTGCGGTATTTGAACGGTTTCAGAAGTACTACAGGAATTTAGGGACATTCTTTGAGTTATGGGAAAAGTTCACTCCGCCAAATGGAACAAAAAAAGCATCACTTTCGGAAGAGCGGGAGCTTTATGAACTGATCCGTGAGACTGAAATCGAAGCTCGTTTTTCATTAATGGACCTATATGGTTTCCTGCATTTACCTTTTTCGGCAAAAGAACCTCGCCTTATTCGCCAATGGCTAGAAACCATAGAAGCAATTGCTGAGAGTAGCGAACTTCCCGATCCCTTTATAAGGACTAGGAACTTAGAGGAGTTGGAACTATCTTATAAAGCAATAGGTCTTCATCTTTTGTTTCTATATAGGATGGGTAAGAGAACCGAGGCTGTCTATTGGGAACGGGTGCGGGAAGAAATCAGTAATGGCGTTCATGATCAGTTGAAAGATGAAATAATCAATTATCAGAAAAAGTGTAAGCGCTGTGGAAAACAGCTTCCAGATACCTCGCGTTTTCAAATATGTGACGCTTGTTATCATAATGGCCATAGAAAAAATCGAAAATATTAAGGAAATAATAAAGAAAAACCCCGGATATGGTACACCTTTACATGGTGGCAGATATACGGGGTTTTTGAGTTGAATTCATTTTTTTCGATTGGACTTTGCAATCAAGGCAGCTTGATGCTTCATTCGATTATCCGCTTTTTTGTCATGAACAACCAAAATGGCATGAATTAGGCCTGGAACGTAGAAAAATAAGGTGAGAATCAAGTTAAGCAAGGCTTGAATTGGTTTACCGGCCAATAAGACGGCTAGAGGAGGAAAAAGAATGGCGATTAAATATAGAATATTGATCACTCTCCAAAATTAAAAGTAGATACCCCTAATATAACACTTAACCTATTTCGGTGCTATGAATGGGGTTGGAAATTTCCTATAGAGGTCCCACTGTCGCGTAAAGCCTTTGAATGAAAGTTCTTGATATGATAAGGGAATTGCCTGGGAAATGGGAAACCAAGATATTTGACCCGTTTGAAAAAAGATATGGACAACATATCCATAGGATAAGGATATATTTAAACGGAGCCACTTGTGAGTTACTAGTTATTTCAATGAAGTGAGCAATCAGCCTCCATTCATTTTATTACGTATCTGTTCAAGGATTAATTCCAACTCTTCAACAGGAAGCTCTGCAAGGGAACTTTTAATTTTTTCTTCAACCCGTTTTCGGTCAAGCTCGCGGTATTGATCCCACCATTCCCTTAAACCATCCGTATTTTCCAATAAGTACTCGATGTCAATTTCTTCTTGCTCGTCGTCGGATAAATACCTCATGACGGCTCCTAATAATCGATTGAGTCGAGTTACCTCGTTTTCTTTCTCTTGCTTATCTATAGTCGATACTTTTTTTCCCTTATCGTTCTCACCAGAAACTTTTTGATTTACCATGCACATTACCCTCCTATTTTAAGACTAGTATTCCTAAAATAGCCAAGTTTAATAACTTTGAGGATGGAGGGATGCAAAGTATGAGAATTCAAGAGAATTCAAGTGAAATGCCAAACAATAATTTTAGCATGAACCTCGGTAGAATATATTATTTGATCTTTCAACTCAAAGTATAGTTTAAATAAATTAACATCAATCATTAGGAAGAAAAAACAAAATTAATAAGGGATAGAGCACCCTATCCCTTTACATGAAGTTATGCTGCAAGTTTCCTGCATTCTTCTGCACACGTTAAGCAAGCCTGGGTGCATTTCTGACAATGTTCATGATTATGCTTTTTACATTCATTCCCACAACTTTCACAAATCTTAGCACAGATAGCTGCCAATTCAGAAACGAATGGTGTATTTCTTCCTAATGCTTGTTCCAAGTATGAACACATATCCGCGCATTCTCGATTCAAGCGGATGCACTCGGCCATCATCTTTACGTTCTCTTCTTTTAAGCAAGCATCAAAACAATGGTTGCATGCATTCGTGCAAAGTTTGAATGACTGACTGATAATTTTCGTGTGACATAAGTAAGTTTCCTCCTTAATGGTTATCTCATATTGTCTACGTCTATTTCCTTAATAACAATTTTCAAAACATGAATAGCCAAACAGATAAAGTACAGACGTAGTCGAACATAGCAAAAAATCCAGATTGAGAAGAACAGGGCAAGCAAAGTCTTTTAACGGAATGAATAGGGAAGCTAGTGCATAAATTTAAAGAAAAGGAGGTTGCTTGCATGTATATTAAATTAAGCGTGGCTAGTGTTTCCGGAGCTGTCGTCTATTTGATTTATAATTTAAACAAGACGCTTCGAAAAGGAATGGGTACGCTTGAGGAAACCAATAAAACCCTAGAAGAGGTAAGAAAGGCAGTTCATGGGTTAACAGATGAATCCAAACAATTAATCCATACCGCGAACCAAATTACAGTTGATGTAAAAGGGAAAATGAGTAATGTAAATCCGTTATTGGAATCGGCCCAAGATGTTGGCGAAATGATTCATAACGTCACCAGTACCATCAAAGAAGGAAGCAGGACCGATTCAGAAATTCCTTCAAATCCAACTGCTCCTAATAACCAGCCAGAGGGAGTACACATCAAAATCAAATAAAAGATTTCATATTAGGACCATGCACCCCGAGAATTACTAACATATACATCTAAACTACGGCAATATGCATGTAATGAATTTTTTGAGTTTAAGGGGGATCCTTTCATGGTTATGGAATATAGCGTCGCAGCAATCGCATTGGCTTTCATTTGGTTGGTTGTTTTCTTGATTGGTACATTACAAAAAGTGATGGTGACGTTAGGGGAGGCAAATAAAACATTGATTGATGTGAGAGGAGCGATACAGGACCTTTCATCCGAATCAAAACAACTTATTCATACAGCGAACGATATCACTGTGGATGTGAAAGGGAAGATCAAAACAGTGGAACCATTATTCGACTCGGCCCAAGACGTCGGGGAAGCCATTCATTCAGTGACGGATACGGTTAAAAAAGCTACAAATACCTATAATACAAAGCTTTCACCCAAAAAAAGCAATCCTACTAAACCCAAAAGTAATATTAGATAGCACAAAATCTTCTTCTTATTCTTTCTACATACATCTCATTTACCTCATAGAACAAAAAAGACACTTCCAAATTGGGTAGTGTCTTTCCTTTATTAATCTCATTATTTAATTGTCCAATCTTCTTCTATGGATTTAATTGAATGAATAACCCGTATTAGAATCTGAGACAAGAAAGTTTATTTGTAGCCACTCGATTAAGTGGATTAATTATTTCTCGCTTTTACTACTCGAATCGTTACCATTGGCTTTGGAATCATTGCCATGTTTGACGCCCTTACTTACGTACGGCTTGGCACTCTTTTTCTTATTGGCTCCCGTTTTCCAACGATTCCAACCCTTCTTGCCCGTACCTGTTCCTGTTCCCTTACCTGTTCCACTCTTAGCTTTAGCCTTGCTCATGAAATCACTCCATTAATAGTCTATGCTTAGTTTAAACCACATTGCTTGATTAATACCCAAGTATGTTGAAATATACATCAAATAGCGACATAAGTACAGGAAAAGGGACAAATATTTTTCAAAATCCTTATAGATCAGTTTCTGGAAATAGGTTACGTGTACAAGCATTAAGCAAGATGGTTGGGATTTTGAATGACCAAATTGTCCAAACAATCCATTATTAATAAACGTTTTGTTTGGATTTCGTCAACCAGAGGCTTATCCCGATTTTTTTACAGATGGTTAAGTAATGCATTAATGTAATTAAAACAGCACCTGTATTCATACCCAAGATAACGCCTTCCATATTAAGGACAGCTTGAGATCCAAGAATATACATTAGGGTAAAGGAAACAATATGAGCCCACACGGTATGGATGAATGCATCTTTGACGAGACCTAATCCAATGAGGTAGGCTTGCATCGGTATGATGAAAAAGTGGAAAAGGAAATAAGGACAAAGCATTTTCAAATAAAGAGAAGCCGTTGTGGAAGAAAAGAAGAGTGCTGTCAGAGGTTCCGCAAATAAATAGATAATGAGTACGGCTGGGACTCCATACATAACCGTAAACCACATTGATTTTTGTAACAGGACTCTAAGCTTTTCTTTATCCTGATTTTTGTGAGCTTCCGATACAGTCGGAATAAGCATGATCATTAGAGAATGAGCAATAAATGCCGGAAAGAAACCTATAGTCATCGCGACACCCGTTAACATCCCAAAGTGCTCGGTTGCAAGAACGGCACCAAACCCTGCTGAAAGAAGCGCAGCATGAATAAGAAAGGGTTGAATGGCATTAGTGATTGCATGAAAGATTCTAAGTCCCATAGTTGGGAGGGATACCTCCAAAAGCTTTTGTCGGGCATGTTTACCTGTGGTCCTTAAATTCGTACCACGGCCCATGATCCGAACTTGAAGGATCAGTATGCTGATCAAGTATAAGAATACAAGAAATTCACTTCCTACCAATACGAAAAAGGCCATTAGCAAAGACTTTTCCTGGTTAAATTGAAACAAGTTAAAGATGACGAGCAACAGGCCGAACTGAAAAATCTTCTTTAAAAAGTTTGAGATTGCAATTTTGCTCATTTGTTGTACACCCATAAAATAACCTCTTGCAATCGAGGAAAATGCGACGATAGGTATCAAACCGATCAGCATCCATTTTATATATGGGTGAAACCCGTCCATTATTGAAGAAAATGAAAGGATAAAAGGAAGGATGATACACATGATCAGCACGACCACAGTTGCCAATTTGAAGGCATGAAGCAGTAAATTATAATGTAATGCAGGTTTGTTTTCAGCGACAAACTTGGCAATCGAAACATGCAATTCAAAACTGGCAATTACATATATCAGAAAGAATACAGGCAAAATGGACATGTAAAGCCCCATGCCTTCCTCTTGTAGTTCCCTGGCGAGAATCATGTTTACAAAAAACTCGATACATTCACCAAAAAACGCTGCGACTATCAAGATGAGCGTTCCTTTATAAAAAGATTGCATGCTGTCACACTCCTCAAAAGGTGTTTGTATAAATATATGAGACAGGCACCGGAATATTCATATTGAAGGATGACATGACATGGCATGCTATCCATACAGTTCAAAATGACAGCATGTAGCCATGGTGATGATAAAGTGTGTAAAAGTAACTATGTTATGTCCTTTGTAATCTAACTAATATTTTGCTATCCTGTATTCAGAGGAGATGTTAAAAATGAAATTTTCAGCGATTGACCATTCGAACCTAGACGAATTATGTATTGCATTTGAAAGCTGTTTGACCCAAAATCATATTTCATTCAAATATGTTGACATGACTGAAGAAAATGGAATTATCTCGTTCATATTCTGTAACAATCCCGAGTATGCCCGATCTGTTGAATTGGACGGAAAACAGTTTATCGGTTTAGAAACGGATTACATAGCAAATGAAATATTGGTGCCTATTTTACCTAGATTAAAAGAATTCTCACAAGAATGAACTCCTCTAAATTGAGGAGTTTTTATTTTGATCCGTTTTCTTATATAAGCAATCAGGCAAGAAAATTTTAATTACTCTAGTTCAAAAGAAGGGTAAAGTTAATGCTTATTGAATATATGTAATAGGATGGCTATTACCTGCTCTTTCATTAACTCCATGTTATACATCTCATTTTTTTTATATCTTAATAGTAAATCTTGAGCGGTTACGTATTTCAATGGGGAGGTATTCATGCAAAAAAATATAGATGGTAAGCAAAACGAAACAAAAAGACCAAATAGCCAGTCGAGTGGTAACATGCCAACTCTTCCCTGGTCAAACAAAATAAATAACTTTTTGGTGCTTTGCATCTATGAATCAAACAACCAATATAATGATTTTCATAAAATGTATCACATTCATAAGGCTAAAGGCCGGACAGGTTTTCAAACATTTAAAGAAGGTTTTAGTACATCTTTTGTTATTTGGGAAGAGGCATACAAAAAAAATGAAGAGTTGTTTTTTAAACTAAGGATTACAGCACGAAATGAAACCGTTTCACAAATAGCACAGAATGTTGTGTTTTACCTTATAAGCAGATATGAAAAGATGTCTTCAAAAAGCGAGGCTGTTTTTAATGATAAACAATTAATTGAAGATTCCATTTATCAAATGGAAAACAAATTAAAAACAGATACCTTTTTGGCTAAGGAGACTGTTTGGGTCAATTTTTATAGTTGGTTTAGGAATCAGATAAAAGATTGGATTATTGAGGAAATTGTCGATTTGTTAGGCAATAATCATTTGGCAAGACTGGATAATGATGAACTGAATAAATTATTCTATCAACAACTTACGAATAAATTCGCTAAGGACGCCGATTTTGTATTGAAATTAATTGATATCGTAAATGGCTATGTACAAGAATGGGTTAAATTAATCATCATTCATTTCAATCTGGAATCTTGTTCTGTAAAAAAAATAGAAGAGCTTCTTTGTATTAAGAAAGATGGTTTTCGAACACCCGATTTATTATTAACAAATATCAGGGATTTTTCTTCAAGCTTTACTATCCAAGACCATTTACTGGTAATGAATAGTGCTCCGTACCAATCTGTCAGAGACGCCATTTATAAAAAGAACTTTCAAAAAATCGGAAATGCTCCATGGCCATCAACACCTATTCTACGTGGAAACACAGAAGGATTTATACAAATTATCCCTATATTCAACCACTCTCTAAATGTGGAACAGAGTATAGCCGACGAAGCATGGAACAGAGTACAATCATTGTCGGATGCGGATGTGGATGTATTCGATGCCCTTTGCAGCCTGTTTTTATCCAAGGCGAGAAACAATGAAGAAATTATAGAAATTCACCTGAGTGATTTACTATCCATAAGAGGCTTAAAACCTAAACTTGGTGGAGATGGGCGAAGAGGGGGATATGAAGCGAAACAACGAGAACAAGTTTTGAAATCGCTTACAAATATTCAAAGCATATGGATTAATATCCAAAAAGCGATCGTCTACGAAAAAGGTAAACCAGTTCATACAAGGTTGCAAGGACGGACATTTATTTTTATCGACCGTAAGGGGGAAGAATACTCCATTTCGGAGGAAACATGTAAGAAAAAGATTACCTTTACAATTGATCGGGTTTTCGCGAAGTTCTTGAATGGATCTGGCAGGCAGGTTGCACTTCTTTCAATTAAAGCCCTGCAATATAACCCTTATAAACAACTGTGGGAGAAACGACTTACTAGATATTTAAGCTGGCGTTGGAGGACACAAGCAAGAAAAGGAACCTTTTTACAGCCAAATAAAACAAGTACGCTCTTGGAATCTATTGGGGAAGAGTTGAATATTCGAACTCCATCGCGTACAAGAGAACGTTTTGAAAAGGCTTTGGATAAGTTACTTGATGATGGAGTAATTGCATCATGGCATTATGAAAAGTGGGACGAGTCTATTGCGGATTTTAAAGGATGGGCGAATATTTGGTTGAATTCCATGATTTTAATAGAACCTCCGGAGATTATTATGGAACAATATCGTTCAATTGAGAAAAAAAAGACTATTGATGATTCGGAACAAAAACATTCTAACCAAAAGAATGTACAAATTGGTAAGCAAATAAGAAACACTAGAAAAATGCTCAATCTTACACTATATCAATTGGCAGAAGAACTAGAAATTTCTGCTCCTTACGTTAGTAATATTGAGAGGGGAATTAAAGTCCCATCAAAAAAAATTCGCATGAAAATGCTTAAATGGTTGGAAAAACATGAAACGGTTCATCATACATAGTGGTTATAACGCCGAATTCCGCTCATTAAATTCCATTGAGCCAAAGAGTCCAATTCCTACACTACACTCTAATAAAAGGGAAGGAATTGGACTATAGCCCCCGAAGTAAGCAGGAGGGATTTGGCCCTAATGCAACTACTGTTTTCGGAGGGGTGAATGTTTCATATTGTCATATGTATTTAAACATATCGCTTCATTATTTATATTTGTATCCCTTATCATATCGTTACAACTAAACAATTATTTACTTATTGGTATATGGCTAATTACGTCTATTTTTATTTTTATAACCTTCGATAAATCCATGAAATCGTTTATTATCACAAGTATTCTATTTGGAGTTGGATTTTCCGCTTATTTATATGCAATTACTCATTGGACGGTACAGTTTGAAACAAAGGAATTACGCATACTTTTCAGTAGAGTATCATTAATTCTAATTTTGGTCCCCTTATTCATTTTATCTTTCTTTTCCAAGTCTCCATTTATAGCATATTTGAAAAAACCACAATGGAATGAACTGATTTACTTTCCATTTATATGGTCCGGTTTTCACCGAACGAGTGTTAAGTTTTTTCTATTCATAGCATTAATCGTTAATACTATTGTCTTTACACCTTTCATTATTCAAAATGGTTGGTTCGCCATCAAAGAAATGTGGCTACTCACCATCATATTTTCAATAACAAATGCTGTATTAGAGGAACTTATTTGGAGAGGTAATCTGCTGAATCGGTTCTCAGAACTATTAGGTGAAAAATGGGCGGTCGTACTAACAAGTTTGGGTTTTGGATTGCAACATTATTCACTTGGAATTCCATGGGTTACTTGCATTGCCTTTTCAATTGGAGGAATGTTTTATGGAGGGATTACTATCAAAGGCAGAAGTGTGATTCCTTCGATTCTTTGGCACTTTATTTTTAATATTCTTATGGTTTTAAGTGGTTTCCTATTGAACTAAGAAAAGGTACGAATTCAAGTATCACCAAGGAACAGTAGAAAAAATTTAATAGAGTTTATATAGGAAATCCTTAAACGGGGTTTCCTTTTTTATTTCAAACTAAAAAGTTAAGCGTTTATCTTGTTCAGATGTCGGGGCTATCCCCACCCATAGTCGGGGTTATATAGAACGTAATTTTTTTAGTGTCTCCTTGTATCCCTTGCTGCATCAAGGTTAAATGAAAGGTTTTACATGAATTAACCTCCTAATGTTTATATGAATTTAGCGATAGTTAATTTTCTTATCTTTTTTTCTCTACATGTAAGATGAAAACAGAGAAATGATTTATACATTACGAGGTTGGGGGAGAATGTATGACAAATGAAAATCAAATAGATCTTTCAAATCAATCGCTTGATCCTTTATTTAATCCTAGGTCTGTAGCCATACTAGGTGCATCTGCGAATAAATATAAGATTGGTAATCTACAAGTGAAGACACTTTTGGATGGGGAATTTATCGGAGAGATTTATCCAATCAATCGCAAAGCGAAGGAGATTGAAGGATTAAAATGTTACCCTTCCTTATTGGATGTACCAAACGATATTGACTTGGCCATATTTTGTTTAAATGCCGAACAAGTACAGCAAGGGTTAGAAGAATGTGCAAAAAAGAATGTTAAAGCGGCCATCATTTTTTCTGCGGGCTTTTCTGAAACTGGACAGGAAGGCATTGAAAAGCAGAAGGTGCTCACAGAGATTGCCAAAAAGAATGGTATTCGAATAGTCGGTCCCAACTGCGTTGGGTTAGTTAATTTGTCTAATGGATTAATCGGGACGTTTTCACCTGCGATATTATCAGTTCCGTTGGATGGCCAACAAGGTGTGGGGTATGTCTCGCAAAGTGGGGCATTTGGTGTATTAACATACATGGCTGCTGCACAGAATGAACTAAGTTTTAACTACTTTGTGAGTGTCGGAAATGAAATGGAAACCGAGTTTGCAGATATCGTAGAATATATGATCCATGATCCAGAAATAAGCGTAATAAGTGGTTACTTGGAAGGATCTAAAAATCCAGAAAAGCTAAGAATTTTGGCTAAAGACGCACTGGACAAAAATAAACCAATCATTGTCATGAAAACAGGCAGAAGTATAGCAGGAAGTAGAGCTGCTGCTTCTCACACTGGTTCACTCGCTGGTTCGGATCATGTTTATGATGCATTCTTTACGCAATCCGGTATTGTCAGAGCTGATGATTATGAAGATATCATCTCTTTTTCAAAGTTATTTCTTTCCAATAAGTTGCCTAAAGGAAGAAATACAGTAATCATCACAAGTTCTGGAGGAAGAGGCATTAATGAAGCAGACCGTTGTGAAGCAAATGGTCTTACCATCATTCCTCTAAGTGAAAAAACAAAGGAAAAAATCATGCTTAATATTCCTACTTATGCAAGCGCTTCCAACCCAGTTGATTTAACAGCTGCTGCCTCTGTATCCAATCCAGAATTATTTATCGCTCCATTAAGGGCTCTTATTGAAGATCCTGAAGTAGATAATATTATTTTCACTGAGTTTCCTAATTATTGGGATGCTGATCATCCTTTGTTAAAAGAGTTTATAGGTCTTTGTAAAGCTTCCGACAAATTCATATTCATTACCTCTTTCCCATTGGTAGGCATGTCCATTCCTCAAGGCACAGCAGAGCTTGTTAAAAATGGAATTCCTGTTGTACCGGGTAATTTAAATCCAATCAGAGGATTTGCTAAATTAGTCGAATACAGTGAATATTATCGAAAAAATAAGGAGTTACATGCATTTGAACAACTTGAAATTCCTAAGTTGATAGAGAAGCAAGATATAGAAAAACTATTGCCTGCTGGCAAGACACTGAGTGAATCAGAAGCAAGCGCTATATTGGATCATTATCAAATTCCAACTACAAAGAGATCTTTAGCTACAACAGCTGAAGAAGCATCAAACTTTGCAACAAAAATGGGGTACCCAGTCGTTTTAAAAGTGGATTCCCCCGATATTCCACATAAAACAGAAGCAGATGCCATTCGATTGAATGTGAAAGACGAACAAGAAGTCGTAAAAGCTTTCACTGAAATAACCCGTAATGCACTGAAGTATAAACCAGACGCTATAATCAATGGAATTTCCGTACAGGAAATGCTCCCCGAAGGTGTGGAAGTAATTATAGGGGCTAATAATGATCCGGTTTTTGGACCTGTTATCATGTTTGGTCTGGGAGGGATATTTGTAGAGGTCTTCAAAGATGTGTCACTTAGGGTTGCGCCAATTTCGAGAAAAGATGCTCATGAAATGATTGAAGAGATCAAGGGAAAAGCCATCCTTAAAGGAACGCGGGGAAAAGATCCGGTTCATATCGAATCTATTATTGATGTGTTACTAAAGGTTTCAGCCTTGGTCACTGATTATAAAGATTCCATCAAAGAGCTGGATATAAATCCTCTAATTGTTTATCGAGATGGAATTAAAGCAGCGGATGCGATGCTTGTTATCGGTAACGAATCTGAAGTGAAAACAACGATTAGGGGGTAGCAAACTATGGAGTTGGATTATTTAAAGGGTTTAACTGGAAATCAATTTGTATTTGAAGTCGAAAAAAGGCATATACGGCAATTTGCAGAAGCAATCGGTGATTTTAATCTTTTATATATCGATGAAGAGTATGCTGCAAAAACAATATATGGAGGCATTATTGCTCCTCCCACTTTCCCTATAGCAATAGGGCAAGATAGTGGAGAAAACTTGGATCTAAAGCTCGATCAAAGAAGAATGCTGCATGGTGAGCAGGAATTCATCTATGAACGCCCAATTCGTCCGGGGGATACACTATATTGCCAGATGAAGGTCTCTGATGTGTATGAACGTGAAGGAAAAAAAGGGCCTATGCAGTTCGTGGTTCTCGATACGGAAATCAGAGATGAAACGGGTAAATTGGTTGTGATAAGCCGTACGAATATTATCTATAGGCCCTTAAAAGCTAAATCATCTACAGTTTAAGTAGGGAATAATTGCTTATAAATAGTCGATTGGAGCAAAAGGAAGACTTCCAATGAGAGGAGTAAAGGGAAATGTTGAATTATGAAGGCTTACAAGAAGGACAAAGACTCAAGTCACTTACCAAGCCAAGTGTAACAAAAGTTCAATTAGTCAAATATGCAGGTGCTTCAGGGGACTTCAATCCGCTCCATACAGATGATGACTTTGCCAAAAAAGTAGGAATGCAAGGGGTGATTGCTCACGGAATGCTGGTCATGGGCTTTCTAGGGGAATATGTAATGAAATTGGCTGGGGATACCGCTATGCCAACGAACTTTAAAATGAGATTCGGTGCTATCACTGTACCCGGAGACCAAATTACCTGTTCAGCATTTGTGAAAAATGTGTATGAGAAAGAGGGAAAACGCTTTGTCAAACTGGATCTTATTGCAGAAAAAGAACCAGAGCATGTTGTAGGATCAGGGCAAGTCGTCTTGCAATTTCAATAGGGGGTTGCTTTAGAAATCAAAAGGGAGGCTTTTTTATGGGAAGTATAAAAGATCGCTACGCCATTGTCGGAGTTGGGGAGAGTGAACGATCCAAGAATTCTGGAACAACGCCCCTTCATTTGGCATTGGATGCAGCACGGGCAGCATTGAATGATGCTGGTCTTCAAGCGAAAGATATTGATGGTTTCATGAGTTATTCCGAACATGATTCTTGCACTTCACATCAGTTAGCCACGTATTTAGGCGTTCGTCCGAAATATGTAAACGATATTATGGGTGGAGGAAGCAGCACGGAGATGTTAATTGCTGATGCTGTTGGTCTAATTGAAACAGGGCAATTAAATACGGTATTAATCTACCGCTCTATGAATGGGAGATCTGGCGTCCGAATGGGCGGGGGAGGTTGGGATGTGAATCTGCTCCAATCGGCCATTGAAGGTGGGAGCTTTATCATTCCTTACGGAGCGGGTAGCCCATCACAGTGGTTCGGACTTTTTGCGACTCGCCATATGCATGAAACCGGGTTGACCCAGGAGCATCTTGGACATGTCTGCACGAGCTTTTATGAGCATGCCCAAAGAAATCCAAAAGCATATTTTTACGGGAAACCGTTAACGATGGAAGAATATAAAAATACACCATATTTAAGTTATCCATTCAATAAGCACGATTTCTGCATGGAGTCAGATGAAGCAAATGCAATCATCGTCACTTCAGCAGAGCGAGCTAAAAATGGTAAATCTAAACCAGTCTACATCATGGGCTTATCTGCAAGGCAATGTGTGTCACATGCCCATTATTGGAACAATTTAGATGAAGTCGCTTCTGACTATGTTGCACCTGAAGTATATAAAATGGCAGGGGTTAAACCCGAAGATATTCAGGTTGCGTCCATTTATGACTGTTATAGCTGGGTGGTGCTACGTCAATTAGAGGCTTATGGATTCGCGCCACGAGGCGAAGTAGGGGATTTTGTAGCCGAAGGAAACTTACGGATGGGTGGGAAATTACCATCGAATACTGCTGGAGGAATGTTATCAGAAGGCTATACACATGGGATGAATAACGTATTGGAAATTGTTCGACAAGTCCGACATGAATATAAAGGGACAGATCGCCAGGTGGAAAATTGTGAAATAGGTATATGTACTGGCTGGGCTGGTCCTGATATCGCAGGAGCTATGATTCTTAGAAACTAGGAGGGAAAAAGATGGAATATCAAAAACCAATTCCGGTAAAAACCCAAGATAATACCCCATATTGGGATGGGGCAGATCGTCATGAACTGATTCTACAAAAGTGTAATAGCTGTCAGGAATATTCGCATCCTCCTGGACCAAGTTGTGCAAAATGCGGAAGTACGGAACTAAGTTGGGAAAGTCAAGGTAGTGACATAAACGGGAAAGTTTATTCGTATATCATTTCCTATCGTCCATTTCTGCCAGGATTCCAAGATGATTTACCACTCATCATTGCAATTGTCGAATTAGATAAATTGCCTGATGTCAAATTAATCGGGAATATTCTGCAGTGTTCTACCGATGATGTTCATATCGGAATGCAGGTCAAGATGACTTGGGAGAAAATGACGGAAGAACATTCTTTGCCACAATGGATTCAAGTATAGATCATTCAATTTAGACTGGTAAAAAAGGGGGAAAGAAACAATGGACTTTTCGTTTTCAGCAAAGGAAGAAGAATTCCGACATGAATTAAGAATGTGGCTTGAACAAAATTTACCTGAAGGTTGGTTAGATGGATCTAGCCAGGTTTCTAAGGATGAAGGTGAATATGCCGCTTTTTTAAGAGATTGGCAAAGGAAGTTATACGAAGGGGGCTGGGCGGGAATTGCTTGGCCGAAAAAGTATGGTGGCCGGGAAGCTACGTTGATGGAGGAAATTGTTTATCATCAGGAAATGGTTCGTGTTAAAGCACCTCCTTTGGTGAATTATGTTGGACTACATATGGTTGCACCAACACTTATGCAAATAGGTACGGAAGAACAAAAAACAAAGTATATTCAAAAAATCCTCACAGGTGAAGAAGTGTGGTGCCAAGGGTATTCCGAGCCTAACGCTGGATCAGATTTATCCGCCATCCAAACGAGTGCAGTAAAAGATGGAGACCGTTGGATCATTAATGGTCAAAAGGTATGGACAAGTTTTGGGCATCTAGCGGATCGCTGCTTTTTACTTGCTAGAACAAATCGTTTTGATAAGAAACATAAAGGGATTACGGTGTTCCTCTTGGACATGAAACAGCCAGGAGTGGAAACCCGACCTATCATTCAAATGGATGGGCAACATGATTTTAATGAAGTGTATTTAAATGACGCGATTGCATATGATGCTGAAATTGTTGGAGAAGTGGATGAAGGATGGAAGGTTTCAATTGCTCTCCTTATGCATGAGAGAACGGGTATAGGAGCACAGGTTTTCACATTGGAACAGCAATTCAATGACCTCGTATCATTGACAAAAGAATGGAAAGAGGATGACAAGCCGTTAATGGCCGATCCACTTGTTAGAAAAACGATGATAGATTTATATACTCGTTCCCGTGGTTCTCTTTTAAATTATTATCGGAATTTAACGAAAACAATAAAAAATGGTTATCCAGGAGCCGAGGGTTCCATGGATAAATTATTAGTAAGTGAACTCACAAAGGACTTACTTTCTGAATCAATATCCCTGCAAGGTCATCAGGGAGTTCTATGGAAAGAAGATGCCATTTCAGGTCAGTCATATTGGCAAGATAATTATCTCTATTCATTCGGCCAGACAATTGGTGGAGGGACGAGTGAAATACAAAAGAATACAATTGCTGAAAGAATTCTAGGCTTACCGAAGGATATGGGACGCTAAGTCTAAATAGGGTGATGAAAAATGGATTTTTCTTTAAATCAAGAACAAGAGATGTTTCGGGGGTATGTCCGAAAGTATTTAGATGATGCAGGTCAAACAAAGGCAGCTCGTGATTTTATCAAGGGTGATACAGAATCATTACTAGCCCTGCAAAGAGGAATGGCCGAATTAGGCTGTACTAGTATTAATATATCAGAAGAATATGAAGGAATGGGATTAGGACCTTTGGATTTAATACCTGTTCTTGAAGAATCCGGTCGTTCATTAGTACCAGGACTTTATTTAGAAACGAGTGCATTAGCTGTCCCCTTATTAGAAAAGTTCGGTACGGAAGAACAAAAAGAAAACTATCTACCCAATATAGCGAATGGGACTCAATCATTTTCTCTTGCATGGTTAGAGAGGGGCGGAAGTTATGGTCCTTCTGGAATTAATCTATCTGGAAAAGTAGAAAATGACCAAGTGATATTAAATGGGGTAAAATCGCTTGTTCCAGATGCCGAGTTAGCCGATCATTTTATCGTAACGGTCCGCACAGATATAGGAAAAGGTACAGAAGGGATTTCGTTAGTTATTGTCAATCGTACCGATCCCAATCTGACTATTCAAAACCAAAAAAACATGGATGAGACGCGCAGCTTAGGAAAGCTTACATTTAGTAACGTTAAAATTCCAAGAAATCAAATCCTCGGAACTCTTCACAAAGGCTGGGATGTTCTCCAAGAGGGTTTACTTTCCTTCAATGCTTCACTTTCAGCTGTAATAGTGGGAGCTATGGAGAAAGTAGTGGAGATGGCTACCGAGTACGCAAAAATTCGTGAACAGTTTGGCCAACCCATTGGAAGATTCCAGGCGATCAAACACAGAATAGTAGATATGAAGACAGACTTGGAAACGGCAAGATCTTTGGCATATTATGCGAATTGGGCATTGGAAAGTCATGCATCCGATCGTGTTCAGGCCATTGCTTGCGCAAGAATCTTTGCTACGGATGCCTTTACCCGTATCTCCGCTGATAATATTCAAATTCATGGAGGAATTGGTTTTACAGAAGAAATGGATTGCCAGCTATTTGTAAAGCGGGCCCGATTCTATGAGAATTATTTAGGCCGAACAGATCAGTTTTATAAACAAGCCGCAACAGCATTAGGATGGTATGACGAAAGTGCGGTAATCATGCCTGTTTGAAATATATACTCATTTTGAAAGGCGGAGTTGAACTTTGAAAATAGCAAATGAAATTAGGGATTTTCAAAATATGATCAACGGGAATTTAATTCAATCTTCTTCCGGAAGACAAATAGAAAGTATCAATCCATCTACGGGAAAGGTTTGGGCCACTATTCCTAACAGTACAGTCGAAGATGCCAAATCGGCAGTAAGGACAGCGAGGAGTGCTTTTGAGGGCTGGTCTACCCTACCAGCTATGGAGCGGGCAAACTATTTGAGGAAAATTGGTGATCTGATTGTCCAACATGGCGAAGAACTATCGGAGTTAGAGACTAGAGATAATGGGTGGGTCATTAGGGAAACGAGTTACGGACTCATTCCGAGTTTAGCAAGTTACTGGTACGATGCAGCAGGAGCGACAGCTGTAGGAAGTAAGGGAGATACCGTACAGTTGGGCTCATCGAGTGTTGGATATACATTACGGGAACCTTATGGGGTAGTTGTAGGAATACTTCCATGGAACTCACCTCTTTTTACTTTTACCGTTAAAGCAGCTTATGCCCTTGCTGCGGGGAATACCGTCATAATCAAACCATCTGAACTGGCCTCTGTCGCGTCATTAAGGTACGGTGAATTAATTAATGAGGTTCTTCCGCCTGGTACTCTGAATGTTGTTTCAGGGGATGGAGTGGAAGTAGGAAATACATTGGTCAGTCATCCTAACGTGAATAGAGTCAGCCTAACTGGATCTGGGGCAACGGCCAGGGCAATTGCCCAATCAACGGCTAAAAATCCAAAGCCCATGACGTTTGAACTTGGTGGGAAATCAGCAAACATCGTCTTTGAAGATGCTGATCTTGAAAAAGCTGCACAAGGGGTTACACTCAATGGGATTTTCACTGGGAATGCAGGCCAAATATGTGTAGGTGGATCCAGGATCCTTATTCAAAGATCGATTATTGAAAAGATGGTTACCAAAATGAAAGAAGTGATCACCGAGTATATCCAACTAGGAGATCCGATGCATCCTGAAAGCGCAATGGGGCCAATTGCTAATGCCACACAATATGAAAAAGTGTGCTCGTATATAGAATTAGGTAAAAAAGAAGGTAGAGAAATTATCATCGGCGGTCGCCATGGAGGAAAGGACCTATTGCCAAATCAGCCACATTTAGCGGAAGGTTACTGGGTTGAGCCTACATTAATCAGGGTGGATAGTAACTCCCTTCGAATTTGCCAGGAGGAAATATTCGGTCCGGTGGCGACCGTCATCCCTTTTGATACGGAAGATGAAGCGATTGCTATGGCTAATGATACTGAATTTGGTTTAGGAGCAGGCGTTTGGACGACGAACTTGAACCGGGCACACCGAATGATTCGGAAATTAGAGTCCGGAAATGTCTGGGTCAACACATACCGGACAGTAGGTCCTGAGTTGCCTTTCGGTGGACAAAAAAGTAGTGGATACGGTGTGGATTCTATTATGGAATTCACCCGTGAGAAAACTTGTTATATTGATATCGGTTAATCTTCGAAGGTAAATTGAAGTAGTTGGAGAAAGGCGGTTATGTATGGAGCAAGGAACTAAAGGCGTATTCTATGGTTGGTATGTTGTATTATGTGGGTTCTTTATAATGTTTGCCGCTTACTCTATAATAAATTCTTTACACAGCCTATTTATGGTTTCTGTTACTGAAGATTTAGGAATAAGCAGAACCACTTTTTCAATTGCTCTTTCCATAGCTGGTCTTGGCGTGGCAGTAGCTTCTCCATTTATGGGAAAGCTACTGGCTAAGGGAAATATGAGATTGATCATGTCCATTTGTGTAGTGGTGGCGGGCTTGGGATTCATGTCATACTCATTAGCCAATTCGGCTCTATACTTTTGTATTGTTGGGTTTATGATAGGTATCTGTGTCGCGGGTTTTTCGAATATACCCATTTCCATTATGGTAACGAACTGGTTTTATGAGAAAAAGGGAAAGGCCATGGGTTTTGCCTTTGCTGGATCAGGAATAGGCGCTGCTGTGCTTAGTCCTGTACTAACTACCATCATCACAAACTACGGATGGAGAACGGCTTATGTTATAGCGGGAATACTTCTCATTGTCTTAACATTGCCGTTTGTTTTACTATTTGCCAAGAAAAGTCCTTCCGAAAAAGGACTAGCCCCACTTGGTGCTGATAAAATGGAGGCAACTGAGAATATAGAGACAGCGAAGAGCGGCTTAATGATGGGCGAAGCCAAGAAGACAGTAATGTTTTGGATTTTTGTACTAGGAATCGTTTGTTTTGCATTGGTAGCAGGGGGTGTACAGATGCATATTCCCGCTTATTTAATAGATATTGGTCATCCCGCCATCTTTGCCGGTACGATTTTTGGCCTGCTTTCCCTCGCAAACACAGTGGGGAAATTGATTTTAGGTACTGTATTGGATAAGTTCGGTACCGCTGGAGGAGCTATCTATGTAGGGATATGTATGACTATTGCTATGTTATCCCTCCTGTTGGCAAAAGGCCCTGCTTTCGCGTACTTATTTGCGATTGCTTTTGGATTCAGTGTCGTTATCTCGACATTAGGACCTCCATTCATGACAAACGATATTTTTGGTAACAAGGATTTCGGAGCAATTTTTGGAGTCGTACAAGTCTTCTTTGTTGCAGCAGGTTCCTTAGGTGTCATTGTTTCCGGCTTAATCTATGATCTCACTGAAAGCTACCGTGTTGCATGGATTTTCTTTCTTGGTTTATTTATCTTCAGTATGATTTGCGTGCTAGTTGCTAACAGCATGAAAGGGAAAACAAAAGATAAATTTACAATGGAGTCAAATAAAGAAATCATATCATAAGGGGTAGTTTTGAGCTTTTTCATCACTATAAAACTGAATAATCAGTAAAATTAGGCTGAGGGGTGATTTAGCCCAAATTGAACAAAAAGTGAGGAGGTAGAAACGTTTAACAACATTTCCACCTCCTCACTTTTCCATTATTTTACTCGAAAAGGACTTAGACGGCCCCATTCGGTTTTATCATGTGCTTCATGCTTTTTTTAAAATCTTCCATCCCATAAGGCCACTCTATAAACGTTATAGGGATTTTCGTTGTTTATACATATATAGTTACTCTAAGAGAGTTTACCATTTTTATGCATCAACAAAATGGGGTTGAGAGTTGAGGGAAATAATGAACAGGCAATAAAGTAATAAAATATAAATGATTAAGAAACACTCAAACTCACTTGGAAATCTTAAGGCTCCTCAAAGAAAATCACAATGATAAATATCTGTTCCTCATTTATGTAAAAAGTTAAGCACCAATCTATCTATCTGGACTTCCTTCTAAATAATTCGATTTTCCCCCTATATCTTGGTTGTGACTAAAAGTGCGATACACATGCCAACATGCATTACCTAAGCAAGTTTTTATTATTACATTCATTTGAAATATAACAGGTAATAAACAGTAAGCTTACACCTAGGCTTATTAAGGAAAGAGATCTTCATAAAAAAACACTTCTATAATACATGGATAGTTAACTATCATTTTTAACCCATTTTTATTAAACGCTTTTTGGTAAAAGTATTTTAATAGTTTTAATATTCTGTTAATTGTGAGATACTTATAATTAACACTACCCCATTCAGAGAATCTATGAATATTTTTTTAGAACTCATAAATTTTTCCACAACACAAAACTTCCATTACAAGATTCTTCTCTTTTAACTTTCCAAATTAGTATTATGGCTTCTTTTGCATGTGATTGTCCGATTAATGATTATGGTTTCTGACTTTGATGGGGTAGATAACCAAGTATGTCCTTAAGTTGTGAATAGGAGGCGATTAATGGGCTAATAACACGAACGACATGAGTTCATCATCAGGTAATCTTTGAAAAGATAAGCCTACATATAAAGTAGGCCATTTTAGGAGGAGAATTTATTTGAAACTTAGAAATAAGATTACAGTAATAACGACCACAATATTGCTTGCAATGTCTTCAACAGCCGCTTTTGCTGTGGAGCCAGGGCTGGATAAAATGCCAGACCCAGTGGACCCACAGTCATGGGTGAATCCGGAGGATATGATGTGGAATGATTATAATCCAATTCCGGGTATTGACTGGAATAACACCGATATTAAACCGGAAACAGAACTTAAAGGGGCCTTGATTTTGGTCGACTTTCCGGATCAGGATTTTATCTTGACAAAACCTAAGGGCTCAGAACTTGTCGGTAACCCACAAGTGGCTGCTGTTCCTCGTGAAGAACTAGGGGAGTGGTGGAAAAATTTCTTGAATGTTCCTAGCAAACTCAACAACTACCAGACAATAGATAGCTTTTGGAAAGAAAACTCTAATGGAAAATGGGGCGTAACCCTTGAATCATTTGGTCCATACCGTTTGGATAAAAATGAATTTCAATATGGGCTAGAAAGCAGTCATAACTCTAATACACTCCCAAGTAACTATACAAGCGGAAACCTTTTTCAGGATGGCATAAATGCCGCTGCCGCCGATATAGCCGCTTTGGGAGAAGAATATGACTTTGCATTCATCGTTCATGCCGGCTATGATGAGTCAACTGTATGGCAGGAACTCGGCGAAATGATGTTCCTGAATCCAGAATCGGTGCCTGATGCATTTGGTCCACCGGATTTACCTGGATTTGAAAACATGCCAAACTGGGCAAAAACTCGTTATGTACCATGGACTTCTTATTATGCAGCTAAAACGATATGGTCGGCTGCATCTAGTGCAACGATTAATGGGAAAAGGATTCGTGTTTCTACTCAAGGTGAAAGTGATGGAATGGGCACATTTGCTCACGAATTTGGTCATATCCGGGGCCTTGGCGACAACTATAATAATGCAGCTCTTGACCCTAGAACCTATTCGGGTTATTGGGAAACAATGAGCCGTGGATCATTTAATGGTCCCGGTGGAACACATACTCGCTGGATGATTCCTTCTACTCTTGGTGCGTCTTTACCAGCAGCGCATATGCTTCGTAATAAGATGAAGCAGGGATTTATTGAAGAAGATGAAGTCTTGCAGATAAACCGTGATGAATTAAAAGAATCTGGACCAGTATTTGCAGATATTATCGCGCGTCAAGCACCAATTGGCAGTGAATTTGGCCGGACCGGACTCTACGGTATCAACATCAGCATGAAAGATTTAACACCTACAGATTACCTTGCCGGTGACTGGCGTAATGATATTCTAAACAATAGATTGTACGATAACTATACCCTTGAAGTTGTAGACCGATTTGGCACGGATTCCTTTGCAGCAGACTCCGGTGTATTGATAGCCAAGACAAAAAATGCGGAGACTGCTCCGAATATTTGGGTAGTTGATTCACATCCTGAGGATATCAATCTGAAAGATTTTACAAGACCTGACGGCACAACAGCAATGGTTGGCAAAGGGGACCCCCGTCAAACTCTTGATGCTTTATTTAAAGCTGGGAGTGGGGCAAGTTTAGTTGCAGGAAAGTTCGATGGTTCAATTGATAAAGATACTATTGTCAGTGAGTATAACGATCCATACAACAAACTTCATTTCTATATTTTAGGGAATCATAAAGACAATGATGGCGTAGTTCGTTATCAAGTTGCCATCCGTAACACAGATGGTGCAGGTGCCTATAAACGCGGGGTAAATGTAAGCGCTGGAACTATAAAGCCTGCCGTCCAGGACAAAGTGGCAGTATATAATTTTAAAGTCACTAACACCGGCGAGGCAAAGGATCTTATTCGTGTCAACGCCTATGCAGGTAATGATTGGACAGTTCAACTTGATAAAAACGTAGTGGCTGTGGAGCCTGGAGCAACCGTCAATGTACCGGTATACGTGAAAATTCCGAAGGGCAAGACTGCCCCGGCCACCCTTGCCTTTACGGCTACTTCAGAGACAGATCCTAATCAAAGTATTACCGATACGAATCTTTTGGCAAGCAATATTAGCGCAACCGGTCTAAGTTCTATTATTGATAGCTTTGCCAAAGAGGGAGCCTTTAAAGCAGGTGCAGCGCAAGCTTTGAAACTTCATTTGGCGGGCGTTGACCAATTTGAAAAATCAGGATCTGCGGATAAGGTTGTCAAACAAATGATTGGTTTTAAAGTGCTGTTGGATCATCAAAAAAATACGAATGTGATCTCCGCGAAAGCGTATAACAGTTTGAAAGCGAATGCCGATGCAATGATTGAGGTCTGGCAGTAGGTTAGATTACATGTCAGGATATGCCTTCTGTGCCGGGGGCGGCCCGGCATAGGGGGTAACAAACTCAAAAACTTTTAAAACGTGAAGGTGGCAAATTATTGAAGAGAAAAGCCGGTTAGTGTACAAACCCATGTTAAAAAAGGGGAGGTCGTTACTTATAAAACAAGTGACGGAATCCTGATTACCCATCGGATTGTTAAGGGGCGGGGACGCAATACATAACAAAGGGCGATCACAACAATGCACCGGATTCCCCAATATATGGTGGGTATCTATACAGGGGTTACAATTCCCTATATCGGTTATATCGGTCACTTTGTCAATTCACGTGAGACTAGCGCTTTACTCCTTACCGGGGGTGTTGTTATTCTGCAATGCAGGTTTTACCATTTGGCAGACCCTAAGGGGAATTGGAAGTAAAGAAGAAAGCGAAGGAACAATATCATTTAGCCTATTTATCCAGTTCGAATCGGTTATAAAACTACAACTTAATAGCCGTTCAAAAATAACATCCCTGAAAAAGGGGGAAAAAGCTTAAGGAGGAGTAAATATGGAATTGAAAAAGAAGTTAGGTATGGGAATTATGGCGGGAATAATGGGGGTATCTTTAATTGGGGG
>NZ_JBIWCZ010000021.1:0-36910 GCF_044761765.1 Peribacillus sp. NPDC097284 | reverse complement strand
GAAATGTTTGACTTGCTCATTTTGCTTTTTTATAGTGTGTGCTCACTCAAAATTTACGTTGGCGCTTTGTTTTGTTCAGTTTTCAAAGAGCAATAATGGTAATAATGGAGCGGGTGAAGAGAATCGAACTCTCATCATCAGCTTGGAAGGCTGAGGTTTTACCACTAAACTACACCCGCATTATATAATTTATGAATGATTCCGAGAAATAATGGTCGGGAAGACAGGATTCGAACCTGCGACCCCTTGGTCCCAAACCAAGTGCTCTACCAAGCTGAGCTACTTCCCGTAAAATATGGTGCGCCCGGCGGGAGTCGAACCTACAACCTTCTGATTCGTAGTCAGATGCTCTATCCAATTGAGCTACGGGCGCTAATTTCTATGATGTTATTGGTGCGGCCGAGAGGAGTCGAACCTCCACGGGGTTTCCCCCACTAGGCCCTCAACCTAGCGCGTCTGCCATTCCGCCACGACCGCGAAAGCGACTTCGTAAGTTTAACACCTTTTCAACTTGTTGTCAAGTAGAAAGTTATGCGGGTGAAGGGACTTGAACCCCCACGCCTTGCGGCGCCAGATCCTAAGTCTGGTGCGTCTGCCAATTCCGCCACACCCGCGTAATAAAATGAAAATGGTGAGCCATGAAGGATTCGAACCTTCGACCCTCTGATTAAAAGTCAGATGCTCTACCAACTGAGCTAATGGCTCTAAATGAAAATGGCTGGGCTAGAAGGGATCGAACCTTCGCATGACGGAATCAAAATCCGTTGCCTTACCGCTTGGCTATAGCCCATCAATCAAACTCATTAACAGCTAGGTTAATATTATATCACTATAACATCACTTTAGCAAGAGTTTATTTTTAAAAAAATAATGGCGGTCCCGACGGGAATCGAACCCGCGATCTCCTGCGTGACAGGCAGGCATGTTAACCGCTACACCACGGGACCAGCAAATAATGTTACGAAAAAAGTGACCCATACGGGATTCGAACCCGTGTTACCGCCGTGAAAGGGCGGTGTCTTAACCGCTTGACCAATGGGCCTTAATTAAAATGTTTCTGGCGGAGAAGGAGGGATTTGAACCCTCGCGCCGCTCGCGCGACCTACACCCTTAGCAGGGGCGCCTCTTCAGCCTCTTGAGTACTTCCCCAAAAAAATGGCTCCGCAGGTAGGACTCGAACCTACGACCGTTCGGTTAACAGCCGAATGCTCTACCACTGAGCTACTGCGGAATAGTGAAAGTTGGTTCCCTTTTTATGCTCAAGGACCTTAGTGGTTGTCGTGAAGAACAAGTTGTTATCTTGTCGACTCTTATGATTATAAAGAGGTTCAGAGTTAAAGTCAAGACATCTTTTTCTTTTTTTTATTTTTTTATTTCTTTTTCTTTAATCCCTTGGTAAATCAACGTTCCTCGGCACTTTCCACAGACAAATCTCGAAGTATCAATTCTTTTTTTTCTTAAATATACCTGCTGACATTGTGCACATATATATTGAATTGTATTCCTTTTCCTCTTAACTTGATTCGAAGGCAAAGGCGAACAGAATCTTGGGGCTCCCGTTTTTTTGAGTAAATGCTTAAAGTCTGCATCCCGGTGCTGGTACCCTTTCTTCTCAAGATGGAGATGATAGTGACATAATTCATGTTTTATGATCCCAATCAATTCTTCCAAACCACGTTCCTCGAAATATTTCTTGTTTATTTCTATATTATGAGTACCAAGCAAGTACCTTCCACCTGTTGTGCGAAGTCGTGGGTTAAAACTAGCTTGATGCTTAAACTTCCTTTGAAAGTGATTCATCGAAATTTCCTCAACCAATTTTTGCAATTGTTGATTATCCATCTCCCACACTCCTTCCATGGTAACAAGACAACCTATTATAACATAGACTAATAAAACAACAGGAATCTTTGGGGAGGTTAGCGTTATGCCGAAATGGTTTCAAAACCAAATTAGAAGAGCTTTCTATGATAAGGATTATTATCAAGTGAAAATGTTGAATCAATGCTGGTTTTTTTATCAAAAAAAAGAAACGCTACATTTATGATCATGATTCTACTTACGTAGTGTTCGCTCTCCTATAAAAAAAACCCCTTCTAAAAAAGAAGGAGTCTTTTCATTCATTAATTTTGGTCCTTAGGTTGTAACATGGTCAGCGACACTCTCTGTTTTTGAGCATCAACTTGTTCCACCCAAACCGTTACTACGTCTCCGACAGCCACAACGTCCATCGGATTCTTTATAAAACGGTTACTAAGTTTGGAAATATGCACGAGTCCATCTTGTTTGACGCCAATGTCCACAAAAGCACCGAAGTCTACAACATTTCTCACCGTACCTTGTAGTTCCATGCCGGTCTTTAAATCTTCCATTTTCAAAACGTCCTTTTTAAGCAAGGGTTTTGAAAGCTCGTCTCTCGGATCTCTTCCCGGTTTGACCAAATCATCGATGATGTCTTTAATCGTTATTTCCCCGATATCCAACTCATCAGCCAATTCTTTCGGATTTAAGCTGACTAATTGTTTATTCAACTCATCACTACCAAGGTCATCAGAAGTGAAACCGATTTTCTTTAGCATTTTATTCACAGCTCCATAGTTCTCCGGATGGATGGCTGTTTGATCAAGCGGTTCCTTGCCATTTAGAATGCGTAAGAAGCCTATGCATTGCTCATATGTTTTTGCGCCTAGTCGAGGAATCTTTTTTAATTCCTTCCTACTTGAGAACTTTCCTTCTTCTTCTCTTTTTTTGACGATATTTTGTGCAACAGATTTTGATAACCCCGCTACATATTGTAATAGGGATGGAGAAGCGGTATTGACGTTCACCCCTACTTGGTTAACGGCTGTTTCAACCACGAAAGTAAGAGATTCAGATAGTTTTTTTTGTGAAACATCATGTTGGTACTGCCCTACTCCTACAGATTTAGGATCTATTTTGACAAGTTCAGCAAGTGGATCTTGTAACCTCCTACCAATCGACACAGCACTTCTTTGCTCGACTTGAAGGTCCGGAAACTCCTCACGGGCAATATCTGAAGCTGAATACACGCTCGCTCCCGCTTCATTGACAATGATATAGGAGATGTTCCCTTTCATTTCCTTTAGAATATCAGCAATGAACTGCTCAGATTCCCTAGATGCGGTCCCGTTTCCAATGGCAACAATCTCTACATTGAAGCGCTGAAGGATTTCTATCGTTTTCGTGCGGGCTGCTTCTTTCTTACCTACAGGAGGATGTGGATAGATTACACTAATGTCCATCACCTTTCCTGTCTCATCAATAACAGCCAATTTACAGCCCGTTCGATACGCCGGATCGAGAGCTAGCACCACTTTCCCTTTAAGCGGAGGTTGTAAAAGCAAATTCCGGAGGTTTTCCGAAAAGATATGAATGGCTTGGTCTTCCGCTTTTTCGGTTAGTTCTTTTCGGATTTCCCTCTCTATAGAAGGTAAAATCAATCGTTTGAAGCCGTCTTCTATGGCGGCTTTAAGCAATTCAGCAACTTCGGACTGATTATTTTTAATCACTTTCCGTTCTAAGTAACTGATGATGATATCCGTTCGCGGCTGTATTGATATTCGTAAAATGTCTTCCTTTTCACCTCTATTAAGGGCTAAAACCCGATGCGGAACGATTTTATGAATGGGCTCCTCATATTCATAGTACATCTCAAAAATCGCTTTCTCATCCTTTTCAGCATTTTTCACGGTCGAGGTCAACTTGCCTGCCTTAAAAATCTCATCCCTGATCCATTTTCTTAATTCCGCATCATCAGAAAGTAATTCTGCAATAATATCCTGAGCACCTGCTATTGCTTCTTCTATAGAAGAGACTTCTTTTTCATCTGATATGAATCCCTCTGCTTTTTCACGGACCGAAGCATAAACCTTACATTCAAGTAACCATAATGCCAGAGGTTCCAGGCCTTTTTCCTTAGCAACCGTAGCCTTAGTCCTTCTCTTTTGTTTATAAGGTCTATAAAGATCTTCGACTTCCTGCAGCTTTCCTGCCTTATCGATCTGTAAAGCCAATTCGTCTGTCATCTTACCCTGTTCACTGATGGATCGGATGACTTCCACTTTTCTCTGACCAAGGTTCTCTAGGTAATTCCATCTATCCATAATTGAACGGATTTGTACCTCGTCTAGCGAACCCGTCATTTCTTTACGATAACGAGCTATAAAAGGCACGGTATTACCATCCTGGAGCATCTGTATGACATTCTGTACTTGATTGTTCTTTAAGGTTAGCTCATTGGATATTTGCTTAATCAATACGTTCAAAGAATCTTCTACCATTACCAATTCATAAAACCTCCACCCTTTTTGTTCTTCTATGTATAGTCTAGCAAATGAACGATCATTGTGCGAATTCGCATACAAAAAAGCCCACTTCCGTTTATGGCGAAAGTAAGCTTCCTAAAATAAGAGTTGTATCATCCGCTGTTTGTGGACAGCTTTCTAAAATACAACGAGCGTTTTTTTCGATAGGAACCTTCCTCTTTAGAAACGATTTAGCTCCTTTGAGTTCCAGTCCATCTGAATGAAAAATAAATTTTGCGTTCTGTTCATATTTAAATCTCTGTGTCCTGTACTTTTGCTTTCTACCTGACAAATACCCGGTAACAGGGAGAGGATATACCAACTTGTCATCCATCGGATTATATAGGAAAAAGCGGATGTTCCCTACTGAACTGTAGACAAACTCCTTCTCTTCATAATAAATCTTCATGATGGCGACGGCCGCCCCCCGTTTAGCAATCAATACCTGATTACATACATCCATAAGTGACTCTACATCTAAATGATGATGCATTTTGACTTGCTCTATAACCGCGTGGGAAGATTCATATGCATGTTCCCCACTACCGAGACCATCAGCCAAAACACAAATAAAGTAATCTTTCACATGAAGAAAGAAGTAATCATCACCACAAAAAACCATATTGTTTTTAGAGGTTTGAGAGACAAGGACTTCTATATTTTCTTCTCGCAAAATCTCTTTAATCACGGAATTAACTCCGAATTTTCAGCATTAATTGCCTCCTGAAGCTTTTTAATTGCACGACGTTGAAGTCTTGAAACATGCATTTGCGATATGCCAAGCTTGTCGCCCGCTTCTTTTTGGCTTAAGTTCTCTAAATATGTGTATTGAATGATCAACTTTTCGCGATCACTCAATACATGGAGAACCTTTTCAAGTACTAATCGTTGGTTGACACGCTCGAATCCTTCATCAACGTTTCCAAATATATCGAGTAACGTAACCGTACCGCCATCAGAATCTGCCTCGATGGAATGGTCAACGGATAAAGCTTGATAACTTTTTCCCATCTCCATTGCTTCCAAGACTTCTTCTTCGGCTACCCCAATATGGTCCGCTATCTCATCAATTCTTGGCGAACGATGCAGCGTGGTCGTTAATTCCTCAACGGTCACTCTAATTTTCGGTCCAAGTTCTTTAATTCTTCTCGGAACATGGACACTCCATGTTTTATCCCGCAAGAATCTTTTAATTTCGCCGATTATCGTAGGAACCGCAAACGCTTCGAAGCTTTTACCGAAAGATTCGTCATATCGGCGAATGGCACCTAATAAACCAATCATTCCGACCTGAGAGATATCTTCTTGAAACGATTTCCCCTTTGCGTATTTCCTGGAAATCGTCTCCACTAAACCCTTGTAATGAATGACTAAGTTACTTTGTGCTTCATCATCCTGATTCAACTGATAGGCTCTGATCCATTCATTTACCTTTTCTCTTTGCGCTTGATTAGGTTGAGACTGTTTTTGCATCCATCTCCACCTGCTCTCCTTCTAAAAACTTAGTCATAAAAACCGTAACCCCTTCATGCTGGTGAATTTTCACATCATCCATCAAGGTTTCAATGAGGTAAAGGCCCAAGCCTCCTTCTCTTAAGAATTCGACTTTTTCTCCATGTTCATATGGTCCAAGCCCTTGACGTACCTCTTCGAAATTACAGCTTTCACCACTATCAGAAACCATTACTTCCAAACGATCAGGATAGAGCCCAAAACTTACTTTCACTTCGCCATTTTCTTTATCTTTATAAGCATGCTGAACCGCATTCGTACAGGCTTCACTTGTAGCGATTTTCAAATCTTCAATTTCGTCGTACGCAAATCCCATTCGACTACCTATCCCAGAAAGTGTTAAACGAATGACACCGATGAATTCCGGTTTTGCAGGTATTTTCATTTCGATGTAATCATATACTTGACTCATTCTAACCCACCCTCTGTACCACTTTTAATATCAATAATATCTGCAAGACCTGTAATATCAAATAAACGTCGTAACCTTTCCGATAGTCCTATTAAAGTGAATTCGCCATTATGTGCTCTTACGTTTTTAAAAGCACCAACGAATACGCCCAATCCCGTGCTATCCATATAGGATACTTCCTTTAAATCAATAATAATTGAAACATTCTCTTGCTCTGATAGTGGAAATAATGATTCTCTAAGCTTTGGTGCTGTATAGGCATCAATTTCGCCTTGAAGCTTAACTGTATATTCCGTGTTTAACTCATTAACATCTACTGCTATATTCATCCTTGACCCACCTCTTTACATCCTCATCAATTCTTATTTATATATACCCTTGATTTTCAAAGCTAAACATTCGCTTTGAAAATTATTAATGTAAAATCGTCCCGCAGTTGAAAATTCTGCATTTTCTCCAACTGTTTATAAAGATTATTCACTATTTCCTGCGGCTGTAAGTGCATGTTCTTCTTAATGAATTCTATAAGGGTTTCACGCTCTATGAAACCATCACTCGTACGGCATTCCGTTACCCCATCGGATAAAAGGATAATCATGTCACCCGGTTTTACGAATTTTTCATATTGTTTATATTTCGTTTTTTTATCCACGCCCAGCAGTAAACCTTTTGCATCCAAGTCACTGAAGGTTCCGGCAGACGCATCATAATAAAACCCTGGCTCATGCCCGGCCGATGCAAAAGTGAACCGCTTATCATGAGGGTTATATAAGCCATAAAACATCGTAATGAACATGCTCGGATCCACATTATGTTCAACGACGCGATTTAAACTTTCCAGTACACTCTTCGGTTCATGGCGGTGTTCCGGCAAGCTATCCATCGCGTATTTGATCATCGACATGCATAGGGCCGCAGGAATGCCTTTCCCGATTACATCCGCAATGCCTATTCCAATACACCCAAGTTCATCTTCAACAAAGTGATAGTAATCCCCATTCATCTGTCGGGCTGGTACACTTATCACGCCAACATCCAAGTTCTTGATTTCGGGTATCTTCGTTTCCAAAAGGGTGTGTTGCACCTTTGCCGCAATCTCTATTTCAGATTTCAGCTCCTGCTGTTGGTGCCTTAGACTCTGATGTTCACGATAAGCAATGCCATACCCCATCATGACTTCTAATAGAAAATCGAATGAATCCACCACTTTGGTTGGCAGATCCGGATACAATGCCATTAGATTATTTTTATGCATACTGATGATCTCTTCAGGGGATATATTATATTTAATATTTAATCTGCTGATTTTTTGACCCTGATAGAGAGCTTGTTCATTTTGATCTTTTAAATAGGTAGAAAGCGCCTCCTGGTACTTTTTATCCATTTTTTCTCTTATATCCATATTCCCTCCTAACGGAGCCACTTGATGGCGGAAATCTTAGTCCCCTCACCCGGTATCGACTCAATATCGAAATCATCCATTAAGCGTTTCGCTCCAGGCAGGCCTGCCCCCAACCCCCCTGAGGTCGTAAAACCGTCCTCCATTACTCTACGGATATCCTGTATACCTGGTCCGTTATCTTCTGCAATGATTTTCAAGCCCGACTTGCCGTTTACAAGCAATTTTTCCAGACTCACATTTCCTTGTCCTGCATATAAGTATATATTCCGTGCCAATTCGCTTATGGCGGTTGTGATTCTAGCCTGGTCTACCGTGCCAAAGCCCAGTTCTTTAGCGAAGTTCCTTCCAAGCTGCCTTGCAGCTACTATGTCCCACTCATTAATAATTTTTACGCAGGATTGGACCCCCATACACTAATCCCCCAATTCCTGTTGTAATTTTTCCAGGCCCTTCTCTAGATCTAAAGCTGTTAGGACATCTTCGAGACTAATTCCCAATTCTATTAAGGTGATAGCAACTGCCGGCTGGATTCCTGTAATGACAACCTTGGCCCCCATAAGCTTTGACATACTGAAAACATCTCCCAATACCTTTGCGATAAAGGAATCTATAAAATCAATGGAAGTAATATCAATCACCACACCATTGGCACTGGTTTCATGGATCTTATCCAATAAATCTTCTTGAAATTGAAGGGCAGTCATATCATCCAATTCCCATTGGATAGAGACTAGCAAACAGTCATAAAGCTTTAAAATTGGAATCCTCATATGTCTCTCTCCACCTCTACAATTTTTCGGCTCGTTAATTCCAACGCAACCTCTATTCCCTTCTTCAAGGTGTTTTTTGTAATTACCTCATTCAAGTTAATTCCTAGATTTACGATCGTTTGGGCAATTTCCGGCCGGATGCCGCATAATATGCACCTTGCCCCCACCAATCGAACCGCTTCTCCTGCTTGAATAATATGATGGGCTACCATGGTATCGACTACCGGCACACCCGTAATATCGATAAGAACGACTTCGGATCTGTGCTTGACCACGCCCGTCAAAAGATTTTCCATGATCTGCTTTGCACGTTCCGTATCAATTGTACCGACCAAAGGCATAACTGTGATGCCCTCCAATACGGGAATTAAAGGTGCCGAAAGTTCCTGTAAGGCCATTCTCTGCAACGAGACGGTCCTTTCCCAGGTTTGCGAATATATATTGACGATTTCATTACTTATCGGAGTCGACCATTTATTTAAATAATTAACCAGCTCCATTTGATTATCTGGAGATACAATACCTTTATCAGCCATACCTTGCATGACGATAATCAAGAATTTTTGAAATCCTTCATTGACGAAAGTAAGGGGCCACCCTAGTTGGACCACTTTCTCGGCAAAATCTGAAAGTTTCAACGTGAACTCCCTGTCCTTACTATCGACATGGGCGATTATCATATCTATAAATTCACTACTCGTTTGTGTGAACATCTTATCGGAGACAACTTTTATCAATCTCACATCTGTATTTTCCTTCATGATGTTCATCCATTCAGTTAGGATGTAGTCTTGGTTTTGTTTAATAAAATTGTAAACCAATTGATTCATAATATCCCTCCATTTTACCACAATTACTATGTTTTACCCTCTGCGTCACATCAATGTTACTGAACTGTAATCTTTTCCAATTTTAGTTTTATTTCAATCCTATTTATCGATCCTTATAGTCCTAACACATCATTTTACCCAAGATTCACATCAAGAAACATGAATGGAATGGAATGCCGTTGCAAGCACTTTACACCCCTTATCTAATTGTTATTCGTCAAAATCCTCCCATTTCCTGCTTAATGGTTATTTAGTAACTTTAATCGATAGCTTCACCATCATTTTTTGATAAACTGACCGATACACTCAAAAGTTTGTATGCAAAAAAAACGATTCCTTTAGAAAAGGAATCGCCAGTTTTACCTTATAGAATTCGAATTATAATAACGCCCGTAATGACGGGAAACTTTTTCTTTAAAACTCAATCAGACCTAAGCTAATTTGCAGAGCTTCATTGACTTTTTGCATCATAGGATCGTCAAGATGTGTTATTTTATCAGTTAAACGCTGCTTATCAATTGTACGGATCTGTTCCAGTAAAATGACAGAATCACGTTCGAATCCGTACTTTTTCGCATTAATCTCAACATGTGTAGGCAATTTCGCTTTTTGAATTTGAGCTGTAATGGCTGCCACTATCACAGTCGGACTAAAGCGATTACCAATATCATTTTGTAGAATGAGTACCGGACGGGTTCCACCTTGCTCTGACCCTACTACCGGAGAAAGGTCTGCGAAGTACACGTCACCACGCTTTACAACAATCAATGGCTCAGCCTCCGCTAACTAAACGTTCAACGCAATGCCCAGCCTCGAACTCAGCTTGAAAAGCTTCAGAAGCAATCGTCAAATTAATGGCCGCCATTTCGATATAACCGCGTTTCATTGATTCGCGAAATTCTTTCTTTTTACGTTCGCGAAGATACATTTTTGTGGCACGATAAATAAATTCACTGCGATTAACATTTTCTTCACTCGCATACCCATCTAGTTCAGTTAAAAAATTTTGAGGTAATCGAATTAATATCTCTCTTGTTGCGCTGGATTCAGACACAAACATACACCTCCACCATCACTACACACCTTTATTATATATCCTTTTCAATATTACCATTAAAATTCCTATCTGCAAAGAGTATATTCCATTTCTCCATTCTATTATCAGCATAATAATGGATTTCTTATTCACAAACTTTGGATTTTCTTACAATCCCGTCTATCCTAATAGTATATTGCGTACGTGGCTAAACATGCCGTTTTTCAGATATAACCGTGGAACTCTCGCTCCTAACATGCATGTTACCTCATAATTGATCGTTTCAAGCTTGGCCGCTATTTCATCCACCGATATCGACTCATTTCCATTCTCGCCAATTAGGGTCACTTCCGTTCCCACCGGGAAAGGACGAGGTAATTTGATCATACACTGATCCATGCAAATCCTGCCTACGATGGGGACCCTTTGTCCTTCTACAATAACTTCCTGCCCTTGAAGCTTACGGATCCAACCATCGGCATACCCGATCGGCAAAGTAGCAATCCATTCATCCTCACTAGCCGTATACGTAGCTCCGTAGCTGACACTATCGCCCTTAGCGAGTTGCTTAACGGCGACGATCTTGGTTTTTAAAGAGATCGCCTGTTTCAACGGAAATGGTAAAAGACCAAGCATTTCTTGGGAGGGGCTTAACCCATACATGGAGATTCCCATTCTGATTGCATTGAAATCGGCTTCAGGGAACCTTAAGGACGCTGCACTATTAGCAGCATGAATGTAAGGAGGTTTCCTATTCAATACCGATAGCATTTTTTTGAATAATTCAAGTTGCTTTTCATAATAATCCGTATCAAGTTCATCTGCCGTTGCAAAATGAGTGAATACCCCTTGAAAGTTGAAGCATTCTTCCTGTTGAATTGAACTTTCCAATTCCTTTAGCTGTTCTGTCGTACGGACACCAATCCTGCCCATCCCACTATCCACTTTCACATGAACGTCCAGAACCTGCCCTGCCTTGAGTATATGACTTGCCTTTATTAACCAATCACGATCAAAAACTGTCAACGATATGCCATGTCCGGCAGCTATCCCAGCACTTTCGGGTCTCGAAGCCCCTAGAACTAAAATGGGAGCGATTATTCCCTTTTCTCTTAATGCTAGTGCCTCATCAAGAAACGCGACACATAAAAAGTCAGCACCTGCTTGCAATGCAGTTTGAGCCACTTCGTAATCTCCATGACCATATGCATTTGCTTTGACCACAGCAAACAGACTAACACTGGACGGTAGTCTGTTCTTCATGGTTGAAATATTTTCATATACACTATCTAAGTTCACTTCTGCCCAAGTATCACGATGAAACCCTTGTGTTTCCAAAACCCGTTCCTTCTTTCTGACATCACCAATAACGATTTCTTCTCATTATAGAAGTTTGTTTTTTATTATAGCCCATTCTATTACTAACGGATAGAAAGATAAAGTGCTTTTTTTACCAAAATTTTATATACCGACTAAACGCCCGATTACTTCAGTAAAGATATATTCTTCTATTCAATGGCAAGCCAAGGCCCTCCCATCCCAATGTAATTGTGGGAAAGCCTAGCTTGATTGAATTCTTCGCCTTACTTAACAGAATCTCCACCAACAGAACGGGCTATTTCTATCATCTTTTCCTGTGTTAAGTCCTTCGAAGCTAACATGTAATCCACACCGTCAAAGGTCCAGGCTACTGTATTTCCCGTCATCGCCCCCACTGTAAAACCTAAGTCGACAGGCTCTCCATTGACATTGGTAGAAACAGAGGTTTGGACTACTTTTGCTTTTTCTTGCACTAATGTAAAACTAGTTGACCCTTCATAGGTCAGAATGACACGATCTCCCCCATCAGCTGCGATTTTCTTTTCTTCTGTTAGATTCATATCATCAAGATTGGATGGATATTTAACGGAAAATCCTTCATCCTTCACTTCTGCCATGACAGGAGCTTCAAGTTGGGCACTTGTCATGTTCTTTTTCATATCGAATGCATCCTTGTCGAATGTCGTATCAAATTTCACTTTAGAGAATTCCACCAGGACTAATGCTGTTTTATCCGGATCCATGACCTTAACGCTTACCGGGGATAGGTCCTTTTTATTGAGTGTGATTTCTTGAAAAGGAAGCATCTTATTGTTTTGGTAGCGTGTTTTGGTCTCGAAAACATAATGCTTATCCGTTTCTTTATATGTTGCGCTTTTATCTTCCGTGATATCTTTCACCAATGATTCATACAAATAGGCCTGGCTACTGTTTTCCGGCCATTCACTTTGAAACTTGAAGCTTTTGTTCAAAGCGGGCGTCAGTACATACACACCATCATCGTTTTTCAAAATCATTTGGCTCTGGTCCTTCTCTTCATTTTTTAGATTCACTCGGTAAAACGCAGGATTTTTATGCCAAATTTCCACAGTGTACACTTGAGGCTCCGTCCCCATCTTCAGCGTCATTTTCGCGTTTGCTTTATACCCCTTCATTTCCCCAATCTTTTCATTTAAATCGCTCACTACATCACCCTGTGATTTTTGGCCGCAAGCAGAAAGAGCAAGCAAGAGCATGATCCCTGCAAAAAGCATTACCATCTTCTTCATCTTTTCAACCCCTTTTTGTCATTTGAACGTAAAAGGGAGAGGAAAAGGCAGGATCCGGACATTGGCTCGACTGATGACTTGCATCCCAAGATTTTAGACACGACTTTTCCCGTCCCGCCAAAACCTTTTTGAGAGCACCTACTCTGCCATGTACCTTTTACCGGGCCTTGTCTCCCTATAGCACTAAATGTATATGAGACAACCTTGAGGTTTATGACCCGATAAGACAAACTCAATCAGTCCCCTTCAACTACGACTTGTGCAATCGCATAGTCACGGCTATGACTGATTGAAAGATGGACACCTACAGAAAATGGCTTCATAATCATGGGCTTTCCATTTCCATCTGAAACAATTTCTATATCCAAGAAAGATAGATGCTTCCCAATTCCAGTCCCCACTGCTTTTGAAAAGGCTTCCTTGGCAGCAAAACGGCCAGCAAAATACTCAATCTTCCTTCTGCCTTGCAAATTTTCAAACAGTGAAATTTCTGAATCGGTTAATATGCGATTCTTGAAGCGAGGCTGCCGACTAAGCAGCAATTCAATCCTATCCAACTCCGTTATATCCACACCAATTCCTTTAATCACTTCAACACCTCTTCTACTAAGTTACTATCTTGCATATTATCAGAGGACGATACCTCCTAAAAAATGATATTATATGTATAGAAATCCAATACTAAGGAGAATTCCATGTTTACAAGAACAGAAAGTTTTCGCGAATACGTGTCTTCTTATCGCGCCGTAACCGGCCTCATGTTCATGATGATGATCGTGTTTGTTTTCAACCTATTCCCTTTGTTTCCTGGTAATGTTCTTTTTTATTATGGTACAGGCGTGAACCTGTACATTGCCGAGGGCCAATGGTGGCGTTTGATTACACCTATTTTTCTGCATGGAACGTTTACACATTTACTTTTTAATGGGTTTTCTCTTGCCATCTTCGGTCCAGCCCTCGAAAAATACCTTGGCTTTGTTAAATTCGCCATCTTTTTTTTAATGACCGGTATCCTAGCCAATATCGCCACTTACTTGTTACTGCCACTCACATATACACACGTAGGTGCAAGCGGCGCAATTTTTGGCATACTAGGCTTCTACCTCTATCTTGTCCTCTTTCATAAAAGCAACTTTTCCACCAATGAAAGAAATACGGTTTATACGTTAACAGGCATTGCAGTAATTATGACATTTATTCAGCCACAAATAAACATTGTCGGTCATTTAGCGGGACTGGCTGCCGGTTTTTTGACAGCGCCCCTTTTCTGGAGAAAAAAATGGTAAACCGAACAGCCGACTCTAAATACGGAGTCGGCTACTTATTGTGCAGGTACCACTTTTCAATTAGATGGCAATCCTTATCTTCTATATCAACCACTGTACCCACTTGGGAGCTGATCCCTGACTTTATGGAAGCTGATATCGTCGCTAAATGGCTTCGCTTCTGGAAATATCCCTTTTTATATGTAAGCGATTGAATCCTGTTTCTTGGCATGATTAAAGTCTGCTTGGAGATTAAACGGCTGCTCAGTATCAATAAGTCCCCCTGGGTCTTCCACCCGGCCTCTATGAACTGCAAATAGGACCAAAGGAAGGCAAGTGGAATCAGTAATAAGGAGAAAAATCCCCAAGTTCTGAAGAACCATATGAGGACCGCGATAATCGGGAAGAATACGATTGCTTTGCGGATGACATAACGATAATAAGCACGTCTAGGCAAAGGCTTTATATCCGCTACCGTTTCATAGCCTGGTAAAAATTCTTGGATTTTATCAGGCAAGTGTTTCTTTTTAATTAACGGAAAGAGCATGATGGAAAGACTTTCACGATCTTCCGCACTTCCCCCAGCATACTCCAAATACACAGTGGCCAATCCCAATGGCTTACGTACGAGATTTTCCATGATCCGAATCCCCTGGACCTTGCGGATGGGAATTGTTAATTGTTTTTTCTCCAACAATCCCCTTGTAATAACAAGCTCCTCACCTGTCCTCAAAGCGGTGAAGTTGGCATATCTAATGACCATACTCACAGTGGCCAACACGTAAACGACCAATAAGCCCAAAATGGCAAAACCAGTTAGTATGACTGACCCGAGCCCGATATACTCTTCATAATTCTTGAAGATTTTTTCAAAAGGAATGATTTCATCGAACTGTGATATAAAAGCGATTCCACCGGATAAGAATACACCGATTGCCCCCGACGTTGCCGCCATAACAAAAAGTTGAGGCAACGCTTGCTTAAAAGTAGAGGAAGCCCTATCTTTTTCCACGACGTGTAAATCTTCTTCTGTACGTTCCCCTTCAAGGATGTCAGAAGAAGTTTTTTTCTTTTTCTCCTCAATAATTATTGTATTCAGCTGATTCGCTTCGCTTTTTCTAATGGCGGACAAAACGGCATCAGCCTGAGTGCCACCAGCCGTTTCGATATTCACTTTCACAAGCCTGAATATGCGTTGGATAATCCCCTCTGAAATATCGATACTATGTATCCGGTCAAACTTAATATAACGCTTCTTCCTGATGAATACGCCGGATTCTATCCTGAGCTCCCCGGACTCTAACCGATATGTAAAGCGCAACCATTGTATGAAAGCACGAATAACGAGCAAGAGCACAACGACGCCGATAACTAATGGCTGGACCCATCCCGGGACATCATTATTTTGCCCTGGTAACACGATCACTATCAAGAATGGCAAAACCAACTCTTTTATCGATTTAATGATATTGAGAAGGACAGCAATGGGGTGAAGCCGTTTCGGTTCAAACATCTTCTTCCTCCACACTGGCCATCCTGGAAATATAGTGCCGTAATTCATCCGCTTCCGTTAAATCCAGAGCAGGTATAATATGCACCGTTGCAGCTGTGGATATTTCCACGGATGCCAAATCATACTTCCTTAATAAGGGGCCTTGCTTCGTTTCAACATGCTGTACCCGAATCATCGGGATGAGGGTCCTTTTAATCACAAAAATCCCACTTTGGATATCAATCTCCGTATTTCGCACGTCATAACGCCATCTTTTCCAGCGTAAAGAAGGAATCAAAAATACGGTCAGGTAACATTGAACGAAAGAGAAGATAAGCAACGCTCCAAAGATCCAATAAGTCCACCCTTGAATGATCGTCAACACTAAAATGACCAAGCTCAAAACCCAAATGATTGAACAGCCAATAAGCCCACTGAATTTCCAAGCAGTCAGTGCCTTATCGGATATGAGGCTTTGAGGTTCCATAGTACCCTCCTTTTCCGATTTAAAATGAATGCTCTTGTTATTCCACACATTGGTGTGCATCCAATTTGATATACCTCATTGTACAGAATTCAAACTTTTCTTACAACTACCTCATTCATTTAATTCTATTTATTACAAAAACATCCACTTAAACACTTTATTGAATAAAAAATAAGCCGCTCAGATGAGCGACTTATTTATCGAAATTCATTTCAATTAATTGCTAGATTTTTCTCTTTTTTGGCTTGTGCTACGGTTGCCATAGCCATTAGATTTACGGTTCGAGCTAGGACGTTTATTTGCCCCGCTACCGTAATCTTTTCTGCCTGAAGAACTACGTCCATTACGCGGTCTGTTAGACGAACTGCTTCCACCACGGTTACGACGCATTGAAGGAGATTCTTCAGTTAATTTAATCGGAGTTTGATCCGGTTCTTTCGTCATTGACTTAAGCATAGCTGCAACTAAATCAGCTGCACTGTGTTGTTTCAATAACTCTTCAGCTTGACCAAGGTATAACGATAAATCGTCATTCTCGATTGCAGAAAGAACTTTCTCCGTTACTGCTTTTTGTTGCCCTTGCAACGCTTCAGTTGAAGTAGGAGTTTTCATTCTCTCCATACGTTTTCTAGTTGTATGTTCAACTGCTTGAAGTTGCCCTCTTTCTCTTGGTGTTACAAATGTGATTGCAATACCATGTTTACCGGCACGTCCTGTACGACCGATGCGGTGAACGTAACTTTCTGGGTCTTGAGGAATATCAAAGTTGTATACATGTGTTACACCGGAAATATCAAGTCCACGAGCGGCTACGTCCGTAGCGACAAGGACATCAAGATTTCCTTCTTTGAATTTCTTCAATACAGAAATACGCTTCGCTTGGCTAAGGTCACCGTGAATTCCTTCAGCACTATAGCCACGGATATTCAATGCAGAAGACAATTCATCGACGCGACGTTTTGTACGTCCGAATACGATGGCAAGTTCTGGTGTTTGGATATCGAAAAGACGTGCTAATGTATCGAATTTTTCACTTTCTCTTAATTCCAAGTAGTATTGTTCGATGCGGTCAACAGTCATCTCTTTCGCTTTTACACGAACAAGAACTGGTTCATGCATGAAACGTTCTGCAATTTTACGGATTGGGTCAGGCATTGTAGCTGAGAAAAGCAATGTTTGTCTTTCATCAGGAACCGTTGAAAGGATAGACTCGATATCCTCAATGAATCCCATGTTAAGCATTTCATCCGCTTCATCAAGGACTACAGTGTGAACTCCACCTAATTTGATGTTTTTACGTTTGATATGATCTAACAGACGACCAGGTGTACCAACGATGATATGTGGTTTTTTCTTTAAGGCACGGATTTGACGGTCGATGTCTTGTCCTCCGTACACTGCTAATACACGAGCGCGCTTTCCGTAACCAAGTTTGAAAAGTTCTTCAGAAACTTGAATGGCAAGCTCACGAGTAGGTGCAATAACAATCCCTTGCACATTTTCGTTGGCAATATCGATATTTTCCATCAATGGAATACCGAATGCTGCTGTTTTACCTGTTCCCGTTTGCGCTTGACCAATAATATCTTTACCTTCAAGTGCTAGAGGAATCGTTTGGGCTTGAATCGGACTCGCTTCTTCAAATCCCATTTTTTCTATTGATTTCATAGACGTTCTATCTAAACCTAATTCGCTAAACAATGTCAATGTTTTCGTACTCCTTTTTATATCGTAAATTTACACGTGCATTCAATGCACGAATTGATTAGTTCAAATCCTCATCATCATGACAGATGTTCTACTTTATTCTTATGAAAAAGTTTATCATTATCACCTAAAAGAATATCTACCTTTTAGCTCTAATGAACTCAATATGATTTTTTAAAAAGGAAATATACCAGTACTTGCGTTTCACTGGCATTTAATGCATTGCGCACGTGTAGACTTATTTTTAACATACGCCCATCTTTTTAAAAGTGCATGTAACCAAAATTAAATTCAAAATGGAAAATTAAAAGTAGCATAAACGGTTATTCACCGTTTTATTTCAGGTGAGGGCTGCTGCACCTATTATTCCACAGACTTAAAAGTCTGTCTGAATAAAACTTGACGAGCGCCAAGATTCTTATACAAAACAGGCCCGGTGCGTTGAGGATGTGCAGAAGTGGAAAGACGCTAAATGCAGCTTATTTCCCTATTAGCTACTAAAGCCACTGTGGTACGCAGCTTTTATATATGACCAGACGCGCGGCCTATTTAATCTAAAATAATCTCAAAAAACCTCATGAAAAACATGAAAGAAGAAACAATATGTTGCCTCAACCTGATTAATCTAATTAATTATTCATCAATGATAAGACATTTAAACTCATACTTCATATTACCATTTTCAAACTGTTATTGCAATAAAGGATATTTTCGTATCCATCGTTACTTATAAAGAATACGGCGGGAAGCCGACATGTCAAATATCCATTTCCCCCAAAAACAATAGTCTTGATACCCATTCATCGGGTTTTTCTCCTAGAAGTGAAATAAGGAACGATGCCCAACCGATTCCGAAATAAAAAAAATCCGGGTACCCATATGGTACCCGAACTCCTTCCCATTTAGACCAATAAAACGAATTGTTCGATTTTACAAATGGACAATATCTTTTTCACAGGCTTCGTTGCACCCGTCATTTCTATTTCCAAGTTTGCGGATAATGGATATAACCATTTAACGAGGAAACTAATGCCGGTGCTATCAATAAATTTCACTTTTGATAAATCGATTTGAAGGCGATCTATATTATCCGGAACCTGGAAGGTATTCAATAGCCTTTCAAGATAGGACGAGTTCTCATAATGAATATCACTTAAGATATGCACATTAAACGTATTTTGATCAATATGGACATGAAGCATGCGCGCCCACCACCTCTTTCACATTAAATACCGCTGTAGCTCTTTTTCCTGCCTCATCAAAGGAAAACTCACATAATTGCTGGATCAAGTATAAGCCCCTGCCCCCTTCATTACTCACATCGGGGCATTCCATCTTCCTATAGCTCTCCCAATTAAACCCTCCAGCAAATGAATGAATTTTTATGGAGATTCGCTCGAATGCTTCTTCCTCAATCTCTAGATCTGCTTTATCCTGACCTTCATGTTGTATAATGTTCGATAAAAGTTCCCAAATCACTAATTTCACATTAAAGAACAAAAATTCAGAGCTATCCTTTACCTTAAACATTTCAAATTCCTGCATGATTTCATTTACAGTCTGGGCGAGCGTTTTCACATTCAACTGTCTAACCTGGATTTTTTTTATTGGCATTTTGAATCTGCTCCAAAGTTTTTGAAAGATATGGATGAATATAATCTTCCTGATGTTCTAATCGGTAAAACTGGCTCCAGACTGAACCTATTATTGCTTTTGTTTCTAAAGTATTTTCTTCCACGCATCGATCGATTTGCAACAGCCACAACTTTATCGAAAGCCTTTCCTCGGGACTGTTTGGCAATTTCCCCAAGTCAATTCGAATAATCTTTTCATTCGCCTGTTCTAAAAGAACTTGTGTCATTTCATACGTTGATGCATACGTTTTCCCTTCAAATTCCAGGTACCCTTTCATCATAGGTCACCTCTTTAATTTAGTATCCATTAACCCTTGAACTTCTGCGATAGTTCAATATTCAACGAACTCAATTGCTCAGCCATCTCTGATATTTGGGAAGAAGCCGATGTGAGTTCCTCAAACGTTGATCTAAATTCTCCAATTTCTCCGCCCAAATGACTGATTTTCCCGTCGCTCTCTTTCACGCTTCTTACCGAATCATCCAGGATATCTATGATTTCTTTATTTACATGTCTAAAGAATCTCGCTTCATCCACGATACTTTGAAAACTCTCATCAAATTTCATCACCGTCTTCTGGACTGATGCCACCTGTTGTTGAATGGAATCAAGTGATAGCTCGGTTTTGCGGGCTAGGTTTCTAACTTCTTGTGCGACTATAGAGAAACCTTTTCCGTGTTGGCCTGCTCGAGCTGCTTCAATCCCTGCATTTAGCGATAGAATATTGATTTGATTAGATAGGGTGCGTATCGTCTGTACCACTTGCCCAATATGTAAGGAGTCCTCATTCAGTTCCTCTGTTAAGTTCTTAACTTTTTCGATTAAGTCCACGACATCATCGACTTTCTTCAAAGCCTTCGAGACATTGCCTTTTCCTGCTTCAACATGATGGATCATCGCTTTTGACCCAGTATTAATTTCATCAATATCTTCGAGCATGCTTTGGACCCGAGTATCCCGTTCGGCTAGCGAAGCCATGGTTTGTTTCGCACTGGATGCCAATATGGATGAAGAATCGTTCAAACGGTATTGAAGCTCCTCAATCTCATTTAGCTTCATCATGGAGGATGTATAAGACTTTATATATGTCTGGATCGCAATTTGCATATCGAATGAACAAAGCTTTTGAAATGAGTAATAATAATCCTGGGCTTCTTGCCAACTATCACACTCACGGGTCAGCATCTGCAGGACCTCATGCTGAATGATGGTAAAGGCACCGATATACCACTCTGGGAAAAGACCTATCCGGTTATGCACACTACCAATAACCTTACGTCGTACCACGTACTTCTCCCCGACGTCCCCCGAAACCATATCCAGAATATATTTCTCTAATGTCTGCTTTAACCTATGAATAGTGGAATGTTCCTGAATGATCATGGTTAGGTTGGGAATTTCCGAAATGCGAGCATAAAAAGCGTCCACTATCTTTTCAACGTTCTTTTCCATAATAGGCTTTAGACTCATAAGTGTCGTAATATCCTGTTCTTCCAAATTCACAAACATAAGCTGAAGAGCATTCTTTCCCTTTTCAATTTCCGAGAATATAGGTGCACGAGTCGGAGTAGATCCTATTTTAATGGGGACTGTAGGATGCTTCTCTTGTTTCTTCAATGATTCCTTACTTTTCAAACTAAATAATGATGTAAATGGACACCCACTCAACTGTATTTCCCCTTCCCCTTACAAGACTTTATACCTACCATATTTTACATTGTAACCCAATGAACATGCAGTAATATCAACAATATTATGAATTCTTGTGCAAAAAAAGCATGAAATGTGTCTTTGTATAGTATAATAGTCCTGCATATGCACAACCTAACAAATATCAGGGGGTTATATGAATATATATACGTTGGATATCCCAGAATGTAGAGACTTTAGCCTTGTATTACAAACACTAGACAAGAAAGTCATTTTTTTAGAAGACCCGGTAGGACAACAACATCTGTTTCGAAATAAGACGGACTTATTGCAATCCTTATTCATCCTACCTTTATACCTTTCGAGAGACTCCTCCCAACAAACCGCCTTATTTGCTTTAGCCGAGTCTTATGAGATACCCATACTATTCATTTATAAGCGTTCAAAAAAATTAAAGGATCCACAGACCTTACCAAAAAAAACGATTTATGAGTCGATGGCCTTCCCTGCAGACCCAGTGGAGATTAAGCTGAAATTGAAAGCTCTTCAGAATATTAGCATGCAGTTATACTCAACGAAGATGAAGGAACAGGAACTAGTAAATATCGGACTTAAAGTTAAGCAAAACTTGCGTGTAGCTCAAAACTTTCAACAGCTTGTCCTTCCTACATCCATACAAAAGAAAGATATCGAAATCCAGGGGCTTTTCCAGCCATCAAGTGAGCTGTCGGGGGATTTATTTTACTGGCAGGAGGTCGAGGACGGGAAATACGGGTTCATCATCATCGATGTTTGTGGAAAAGGAATTCAAGCCGCACTCATCAGCATGTCTATCCGCTCTTTAATGCCTGGGCTTATCAAGCGTGTAAAAGACCCCACCTTCATTACGAAAGAACTGAACAAGCATATGGGCCATCTGTTCCAGGAGTATCAAAAGGAAAATACGAATGCCCCATACTTTACGGCCTTCATTGCTTTTGTGGATACGGCCGCTCGAATTATTGAATATGTTAACAATGGGCATCCTCCTGCAATGATGTATTCCCCTTGCAATAATGAATTGCAAATTTTAAGTAATGGCTCGATGCCTATAGGGCTTGTACCAGATATGCCTATAGAAAAAGGGTCCATTCACTATGAAGCTGGGAGTCGTTTCGTTATATATACCGATGGACTTTCTGAGTCTCCCAGTAACCATACCATTCATAGATTCGATAAGATTGAACAGGAGTTTATAGATAATGTCCACTTAGATACATCAGATCTTCTTCATGAATTATTACTCTCCAGGATGAAGCATTCCGAAATCAATGATGATATCTGCATCATTGCTGGTACCTTGTTTTAAGCCTCCAATAGAGAAAGAGCCGATTTCATAATGAAATCGGCTCTTTTTCTATTTCTCATCATTTTTGCAAGGCTTTTACGACTTCTTCTAACTTCATGCCTCTTGAAGCTTTGACCAAAATTAAATCATGGGCATCAGTAGAAGTCTGTAGCGCTTCTATTAATTGTTGTTTATCTTGAAAAGATTGAACATTCTCAGCTGCAAATGTTTTACGTGCACCCTTAGCAATATAATCGGCAAGCGGTCCATATGTAAAGACCTTATCAATTTGATCAACCGCTATCAGTTCACCTATTCTCAAGTGGAAATCTTTTTCGCTTGCTCCTAACTCCAACATATCTCCAAGTACAAGGATTTTATTCCTAAAACCAGATAGACCTTCAATCAGCTCAATTGCTGCCTTGATGGAAGTGGGGCTGGCATTGTAAGCATCATTAATGATTTTCTGCCCATTTATGCCTTCGACCATCTCCATCCTCATATTTGTAAGGCGAATGGCTTCTAAGCCCTTATGGATGGATTCGTTATCTATATTCAGTTCTTTTGCGGCAAGAATGGCAGCCAATGCATTGAGCACGTTATGCTGACCCAAAACCGGAATTTGATAGTCACCTTGATTCTCTCCACCAAGTGTAAACGAGGTACTGTCTGCCTCTTGGGTAATCGTCAATGGGAACAAGTCATTCCGCTCCGTACGTCCGAAGGATAGGACACGTAAATGGGGGAATTGCTTTTGAATCCGGCTTTCCAGCAAAGGTTCGTCACCATGGTAAATAAGCGTTCCGCCCTGTGGCAATCCCTCCACGATTTCTAGCTTCGCATTGGCGATTTCTTCTCGCGAGCCTAAATCCAACAAATGCGATTCGCCTATATTTGTAATAATGGCTACATCTGGTTTTGCTAGCTTGGATAAAAATTCGATTTCCCCACGACTACTCATGCCCATTTCTAAAACGGCTGCTTCTGTTTCCTCATCCATGGATAGGATAGTAAGTGGTAATCCAAGATGATTATTGAAGTTACCATTCGTCTTATGGACTTTATAGGTAGTGGCCAGCAGGGCAGCCGTCATATCTTTCGTAGTGGTTTTACCATTGCTCCCCGTTATTCCAATGACTTTAATATTCAATTGGTCCCGATAAGCGCGTGCCAATTGCTGTAATGCCTTTTCAGTATTTTCCACAAGGATGATTGGTAAATCAGTAGGTGGATTCGGAATATCCTGCTGCCAAAAAGAAGCGGATGCTCCCTGCGCAATGGCACTTCTGACATATTGATGGCCATCGACTTGCTCTCCCTTTAACGGAACGAACAAGCATCCTTTCGTAACCGCTCTTGAATCGATGGTTACACCATGGATTTCAATGGGTTCAAATACCTTACTATCGTTCAATCCATTTACCATCTCAGATATTTGTTTCAACGTTCTCTTTATCACTTTCGTTCCTCCTTCGTTCATCAAACTAAATCTTCCACTTTCTTTATAACCAAACTAAGCAGCAATCGGCATGGAGAACCGATTCCTGCTTGCTAGTGTATGTCCTGCGTATAATTGAAAATACAGGAACCCACTTTACATTACCGCTTACACTGTATATTTAATTTGTTGTTTTTCTTCATAGCGCTCTAAAGCAAGCTTCACAAGTTCTTCTATTAATTGTGGATATTCAAGACCCGTGTGCTTCCATAATAGCGGGAACATGCTGAATGGCGTAAAGCCAGGCATCGTATTCACTTCATTGATATAGACCTTTCCATCTTTCGTCAAAAAGAAATCGGCCCGGACGAGTCCTGAACAGTCCAATGACTTAAAGGCTGTGATTGCCATTTGAGATAAAGCTTTATATTGACTTTCCTCTATTTCGGCAGGTATGGCCATCGCTGAATTTCCGTCGACGTATTTAGCTGAATAATCATAGAAGTCAAAGTCTGTCTTAGGAATGATTTCTCCTGCCACAGAACAAGATGGGGTATCATTCCCGATCACGCCAAACTCCACTTCACGGGCGATGACTCCTTCTTCAACGATAATTTTCCGATCGAATTGAAATGCTTCTGCGACTGCCTTCTTCAACTCATTAGCATTATTACATTTGCTGACTCCTACGCTTGAGCCTAAATTAGCCGGTTTTACAAAACAAGGGTACCCACATACTTCTTCCACCTTCTCAATGGACCGTTCTGTGTTACTCTCCCATTCCGAGCGGATGAACCATGTATAGTTAACTTGCGGTAATCCCGCCTGTGCAAAAATATTTTTCATGATGACCTTATCCATCCCTGCGGATGAAGCCAGTACCCCATTTCCCACATAAGGAAGATTCAACAGCTCAAGCATCCCCTGTACTGTTCCATCTTCGCCATTCGGTCCATGTAGAAGAGGGAAAATGACATCATAACCCGTGGACCCACTATTTTCATCAGTTAAATGGGCTTGCAATGACAAAGGAGAAGTCAATTTATCGGATGATAAAGCCAATTCCTCGACGGATTTTGCCGGACCAGTCAACTTTGGACCATTTACCCAAGAACCTTCTTTTGTTATGTAAATCGGATATATGTCAAACTTTGCTAAGTCGAGAGCTTTAATGACTGCTAAAGCTGTCTGCAAAGAAACATCATGTTCCGCAGATTTCCCACCATAAAGCAAACCAAGTTTAGTTTTCATGAGTTATTACCCTCCAATATTCTTTTAGCCATGTTCCATTGTAACACTTTACACTAAAACGGGAAAAGTGAAAGTTCCCCCTTCTATAGCTATAATTAGAAGTTTATGCACCCAGTTACAAGTCCTACGACCCAAACCCTTAATTAGCTAAAGAAGTTATTTATATAGCGTCGTGTTGATAACGCTCTCCCAAACCTTTTCTTTACGATGAAAAGTAATGAAGGCATCAGGTCCTTGTTCTTTTCTATCTAAGAAATCATCATGCATCTCATCCATGTTCAAATAATCTCCCACGATCCATGCTGGGATCTCGATTTTGGTCCTTGTAATCTTCACATGTCTAAAAGAAAAAACTATACCTTCCGCCAATATAGGAGCCAGGGAAGAAATAATATCCAAAGGAATTGCAGGCAATTCTTTTTTCTTCCTCATTCCTAACCATGTTCTTTCGACTTTCAATGGTTCAAGCTTCAACGGAAGTAAATTTCCCAGCATCTTATAGTACGTTGAAATCGAACGAAAGTAAATTTTATTAAACCATCCATCATCTTGGGCCAGATAGACAAATTGATTATTCAGTTTGTGAAAGAAAGGGGGTTCTAAGTGATTTTTGGTATGCCCCACATATAGGAGTTCCGCTAATTCCCTGCCGTCCAATTCTTCTAGACAATCCGCTTCCTTAAAATCGACCCAACAGAAATCTCCATATGCACGAACATCCTCTTTAAGTAGCTTATAAACGTTCTCAGATGACACGCTCTCCAGCAAGACATTCAAATCGTACTCCCCACCATCATATTGATGTTTCAATAATAAGATGGAATTCAAGCTATGCGGTAAGGAATAGGAGAATTCTCGAAAATTAAGGCCATTAAAAAGGACAAATCTTTCGGAAGCCTGCATATGCATATATAAGATGTCATTACCTTCATTTTTCATGATTATATTCCCTCCGAGCCTTTCATCAATAGTTCTATTTTATCAAACTTTTTAATATTCACGAAGTGTATATAAAATAGTAGTAAAAATAAGAAACTAGACAGGAAGTAATTTCCATATTATAGTAAAAATAAAGGCTTGGAGGATGAATGATGGATAAAATAGAAAAAGACGATTTCATCAATCACTTGCAGGAAGACGCTGTCGCCGATTCATCAAAAAATTGGGGTCTTTGGGAACTCAAAAAATTTGCATTCGATAAATACTTTCATCAAGCCGACTCCATCCTTGATATTGGATGCAGTACAGGGAGGACGACCTTTGCTCTATACAAGAATGGGTTTCATCATATAACCGGACTGGACCCTTCACCCTCCAAGATTCAAGAAGCCCGGAAGTTTTCACAAGATGAAAATATGGAGATTCCATTCTTTCTTGGGAATGCCACGGAAATCCCTTTCAACGACTCGTCATTCGACCATGCACTCTTTTCCTTTCATGGTTTAATGAAAATCCCTCAACGAAAAAACCGCATTCTCGCTTTGAAAGAAATCAAACGCATACTTAGACCAGGAGGCCGTTTCCTATTCACCACACCGATTCGCGACAGTAATGAAAGGTATCTTAATTTTTGGGAACAGGAAGAAATGATTTGGTGTGATAGTAAACAGGATGAACGGCTATATGAGTTCGGTGATATCTTCACAAAGGGAAAGTCTCACCAAGAAGAGGCCTATCTCCATATCCCGAGTCAGCAGGAAGTCCTTGATTGCTTAGAAGAAGCCCAACTGACTGTTTTGGAAACCTTTCACCAAGATTCATTTAATGAAAGCGATATGGCTATGAACTTTTCCCCTGACTCCCATTTCTGGATCGTCCATCAATAAGTTACTTTCGACTTTCATCTGAATACAAAAAAACTCCAGAGTGCAATCACCCTGGAGTTTTGACTTATATTAAGAAGCCTGTTCGAGTTTTCCTTTTTCGGCAGGAGGGTTGAATTGACCTTCCCACTTAGAAATAACGATGGCTGCTAAAGAGTTACCAATAACGTTTACTACAGTACGACCCATATCAAGGATACGGTCAATACCTGCTATGAAGGCAAGTCCTTCAATTGGGATGCCCACCGTACCTAATGTTGCTAAAAGTACAACGAAGGATACGCCCGGTACACCGGCAATTCCTTTAGAGGTAATCATCAACACTAACATGAGCGTTATTTGCTCATAAGCACTTAGATGTATGCCGTACATTTGAGCAATGAAGATGGCTGCTAAAGCTTGGTATAATGTGGAACCATCTAGGTTGAATGAGTAACCAGTCGGAATAACAAAAGAGGTGATATGTTTTGGACAACCGGCTTTCTCCATCTTCTCCATGATTCTTGGAAGAACCGCTTCTGAACTTGCTGTGGAAAATGCTAAGATCAATTCTTCTTTCAAAATGGCAATTAACTTAAAGATACTGAAGCCTACAAATTTTGCAATGAGCCCCAGGATGACAACTACGAAGAAAATCATCGTTCCGTATACGGAAAGGGCTAACTTTCCTAATGGGATTAGTGATGATAAACCGAATTTAGAGATTGTCACACCGATTAGTGCAAATACCCCAATCGGAGCAAATTTCATAACCATATTGGTTAGATTGAACATACCTTCCGCCGCACCTTGGAAGAAACGGAATACTGGTACTCCTTTTTCACCGATAGCTGCAATGCTTAGTCCAAACAAGACTGAGAAGAAAATGATTGCAAGCATATCGCCTTCTACCATTGCTTTAATCGGATTAGATGGGACAATATGAACGATTGTATCTATAAAGGATTCGTGTTGCTTAGTTTCTGCTGTGTCAACATAAGTGGAAATATCCGTTTGTTCAAGCTCACCCATATTTACGCCCGCGCCAGGCTGAATAATATTGGCAGATAATAAACCTACGCCTATTGCAACTAGTGTTACTACTATAAAGTAGGATAGTGACTTGGCACCTAATTTCCCTACTGATTTAATATCGCCCACGCCTGCAACTGCAACAATAAGGCTAGAAACGATAATTGGAACGACGATCATTTTAATCATACGTAGGAAAATATCACCTAATGGTTGTAGATAGCTTTGTGCCGTCTCACTTCCATAAAATATAGCACCTACGATAATTCCTAGAATTAAACCAATGAATATTTGGCTTGCTAAACTCAGTTTGAATTTCTTCATTTAATTTCCTCACCTTCCATATAGTCTTTGATGTAAAAACATTTGTCTCGGTAAGGGAAACAAGATACTAATAAAAAGAGAAAAATTTTTCTGTATATTGAAAAACTTCTATCCTTACGCTTAAAAAAAAGACACCCTACGTGTCATTTTCCCTATTGGCGTGTTATTCACACATGTTCCCTCGAAGACGCTTACGGGGTTAGCTGTCGGGTTAGGAATCGGAAACACAATGGCCCTTTCATCTCTGAATTCACCCCTAGCGAATATAATCCGCAAAATTGGTTCCCCCGTTCTTTTTTATAAGATTAAGCGAGCTAACTTATATTAAAATATTATACTAAAAATATTAATCTGTAAATATATTTTCTTTCCCCACACTCCGAAAGTACAGAGGGGATTAAGAATATTGAGTGCTACGTGGGTTTACACTTATTGTTTAAATAGGTAATTAGTTTTAACAGTAAAAAATTATGGCCATTTTTGATTTAACTGAAAATTATTTTTCCAAAAATCCTAGTAAAATGTATCTAACTTTTTCCCTTTTGGATAGTTTCTTAAAAGTTGCAGAGTGAACCTTGTCCAATTTGAGCGGGGTAATGAAGTAAGAGTGGTTCTTCACTACCTTTTTCGGTTCTAAAAGGATGACATCTCCCACTGCTGGACCTTTAAGCATCTCTTGCTTCCCTTTTGCTTGAGCCCCTTTTGTAAAGTATTGTCGGTTCAAATGCCCTTTATTGGTCATTTTATAGACATGCGGCTGCTTCCGTTCATGTATCGCTTCTGTTGGAACAGTCGGGACTCCCTTCTTCACATTCGTTATAACGGTAAGGTCGACCTTTGAACCGTCTAATAGCGCTTCCTTATTCTCTGCTTCCATTACAATTTCCGCTTCGAATGTATAGCGATTTTCATCCTTTAGGGTTGGCTCCTCTTTGGGATAAGGATGTATACGGCTGATGGTTCCGCCCAACCTCTTTTTCAAATCAGGAGAACTAGCTTTTATCTCCATCCCTACCTCTGCCTTCTTTAACTCTTCTTCAGAGAAGGAACCTTCGATGGCCATTTCTGCAGAAGCAATTGAAATAATCGGATTCGTTAAATTTTTATTGATCTTCTTCACGACACCATCCGCTTCACTTGTCGTCTCCACGGCATTGGTTTGCACCTCAATTGAGCTTAATTGTGCTTCTAGCATGACCACTTTTTCCTTCAAGCTATTTTTTTCAAGTTCCTGCTTGTACATCTCCTGCTCAATATTACTTTTAATTAAGTCTGAGGAAGAAGTGGTGATGTCTATATTTAGGTTCTTTTCTACTGTCTCATCGATAACCGTTTTGTTTGAATCCAGGGTCAGACCACTTTGATAAGCTTTCAACTTATTTATGTACTCATCAATTCCGACGATTTCTCCTTCGGTTGCGGCCTTTTCCGCTTCCAAATTATCTTTTAGTGCATCCAGTTCGGTTGTAGTGTATTCAAACAGGGATGTTCCAGCCGTTACCTCGTCCCCTTCGTGAACCAGGAATTTCTGAAAATCATTGTTTTTAGCATCAAAATAAACATCATATTCTTCTGCCGGTTTAAAGATTCCCTTTGTTTGAAATGTTTCAGTTATGGTATCTTTCTTAACTTGTGTCCATCTTTCGGTAAAAACGGTCCGTTCCACTTTACTGTCTTTTTTTTCAATCAAGTAAATATTACCCGATATCAAGGCCAAAGATGCTACTGATAGGGCTGCTAATTTCCACTTTTTCATTTTTCTCACCGCCTTATACGAATACGCCAACTTGTAGATATGCTAAAAATGCTTTAGCAAACCACGAGGCAATATAAAATAGAATGATCATTGATAAGACAAAGGCCTTGCTTCGTTCCGTATATACCTTCAAATAATAATATTGTAAAGAAATGATTAAAATTTGAAAAATGGTGATTTCACTAAAAAAATGAATAAAGTAATCGCTTCGAATGAAGTACTGGCTGATGACTCCAAGTGAAAAGGGGTTGGCATCATGCCCAATATCCATCAAAACAAAAAGGGGAATTAACAAAACCTTCTCCAGTAAGTACAAACTAAGCGTAATCATTTGAACAATCACGGTTTTTATGTATGGGATATCCAATACTACCCAAAAGAATAAAGAAGCTAAAAAGATATAAATAGAAGGATAAAACAATCCTGCAATCATATTTCCAATTACAATCAGTAATTTTCCCGTTTCAAATTCACTTACATCCATCTTCGTAATATTTTTAGAAAATGATTCTGAACCAATTCCAAAATATCCACTTACTGAAAAAACTAAGACACTAAGAAAATATAATCCTATTAATTTCCAGAAAAGTCGTGTGACCGCTTCCGCATTTTGCAATTGGTAACGGCTTCTTTGCGGTTCAAAAATACCCTTTAACAATCGGACCTGGTATATCATGTATGTTCCTCCTGCAAAAAATGAAATATCATTTTATATTTTATCTTATTTTGTAAACAAATGCAGAAATAAGGAGGAATAAATATAAATATATACTCTTAATGCGTCTGATTCTGTTATACTCCTGAGCTAGGAGACAAAAAAGCAAGATGATGTTTCAGAACTTCTATCTGTGTAGGCGTCTGATTATAAATCTCTCCATCCATATCTACTTCGAGAGGTAATTCGGTTTCCACCTTCAATTTTCTTGCCTGGACATACATGACACCTGACTCTGAGCTGACACTTTCAGTCAACGAACTCTTCATGGCTAAGATCTCCCTAAATACACTTAGGCTCGACTCCTTCACGATGACGATATCAAACAGCCCATCGTCTGGCTGGACCATTGAAAAAGGCATTGAATTCGTTCCGATAAAATTACCATTCAAGACTAAAATCATGACAGCTTTTCCTTCGACACACGTTTCATCATATTCGACTCTAAAAGGAAACGGTTCTTGATCGCCTATCGTTCTAATTGCACTTAAAAAATAACCAATCTTTCCGAATTTACTTTTTTCTTGTTCATCTATATTGTTTGACGTATCGGTAATCAGTCCAATACCCCAAAAATTCAAAAGGTAATGATCGTCCGCCTTCCCCACATCGATCATACGGACATTTCCGTTCACTATAGTTTCCGCCGCACGACGGATATTTTGAGGTATTTCCAAGGTTCTGGAGAAATCATTGCACGTCCCTCCAGGTAATATTCCCAAAAGCGGTCGATGTTCGAGTGGAGAAAGACCATTCACACATTCATGCACCGTTCCATCTCCTCCCAGAACGAATACTACGTCCATACCTTCTCCATATTCCGAACAAAACTTGTCAGCATCACCCTTTTCCTTGGTCTGAAGAATAAGAAATTCATCAATTTGGGGTGTCAGAATAGGGAGACATTCCTCTAATGCCTTTTCCACCTTACTATTTCCTGCACATTCGTTATAGATCAGCATTCCTTTTTTCCATCTCATATCCTGTTCCCCCCCGTTTAATGAATAGCTACGCTTCCCTTTACTTTTTCCTTTTTTCCTCCTTTTAAAACTCAATCATGAATAGTTGAAGCAATTAAATTATTAATATGAAGAAAGACGTATAAAAAATAAAAAAAGAGGCGGCAGCCCCTTCCAAAACGTCATGAGTGTATATGCAAATGATCTTTCATTAATATGATGAGCTTGGAACAAAGGGTACTTCTGGTCTCGTCCTTTTCCAGATAAAGCAAAAAACCTTCCAAGATGACACCATTTGGTCTTTTTTTAAAAAGACCTCTCTAATCACCTCTAAAGCCTCTGTATCTTTACCAGTCCTATATCCTGCTCCATCCCCCGACTTCCTCCTTAAGAGTTTATCTATCGTCAGGTCAATCTCCGCTTTAGGGTCAAGTACATACGCTGAACAGTCAGGTCCAGGTAACTGATTCAATAAAGGATCGTCGCCCTTCAGTAACCCCTCTATGATTGAATCTAACCAATTCAATAAGAAAATTGGCAACATACTTATGCTTATGGGGATTATGTTATCTGGGTTTATTTCCTCATAATTAATGTTTACCTTGCAAGTAGCTAAAAAAAGGTGTTTTTCCATTCCTAATTGAATAGTTAGTATATGAACGTTATAAGGGGATATTAAAATGGTAAAAATACTTAGAAAAAGCGCTATATATAGTTTTTTTTATGGGAATAGGTATAGGAATTTTATTTGTAAGGTATGAACAAGTTACACGAGTGAGTTTTGATGTGACTGAAACATCCTATTTGTCTACCATGGAATACATAATTATCTTGCTTAAATATGGTGTAATAACAGCTATACTTGGTTTGTTATTTGGATGGTATAGATATAATAAGCAAAAAAAAGCTGTTTAAGATGTTCATAAAACGGTACATTAGGTAATTCCGTTATTAACTTCACCAGGTACTGATACCGAAGAAAGGCGAGCAATCAACCCAATCAAAAAATTCATAAATAATGGGTTTTGCTTCCATTCATTACTGCTTTAAGCTTGAGCAGGGTTTTCTTAAGTGAATTTTAAGATACCATGTAAAAAGTGAGGCAGTTTGTCATGGAGGAAAGTGCTAAACAAACCCGAAAATTTATTTTTCTGGGTTCTTTGCTTTCTTTATTATAATTATTCTGCCTGCATTTTCTTTTTAAACATTGCAATTGCTACTACCGATAAGATGATGGCATAACCAAGCACCCACCAGATATGAGGGGAAATATCACCGTATTCACCAGTAAGAGCAGCTTTTCCCATTTCGACTGCATGAACAAATGGTAAAATAAATGCAACGTCTTTGAATAGGCCACCCATCAGGTTTAAGTCAATCCATGCGCCCGAAAGCCATGCAGATAAATTGGTCAGTAGTGCTCCACAAATACCTACAGCTGCTCTTTCACTTAACAGCGTTCCACATAATAGCCCAATCCCTATAAAAATAATTGATGTTGGAATGAGTAAAGCTAGTGCCACAATCATAGAAAGAGAGATGGCTAACCCCATAAACATCGCAACAATATAACAAAAAATCCCCTGTACAATCGACATCATTAGTAAAGGTAAAGAATAGCCCATAATAAAATCTGTTGATGTCATAGGTGTTGTGAAAAGCCTTGTTAAAAATGAGCTTGCTCGGTCTTTCGATAAAACTTGTGCGGCAAAGAGAGCCATAAAGGATAGACCAAATACCGCGATACCAGGAGTTAGTGAATCAACATTAAAAAGATCAACTGGAATGCTACGATTAATTGCGGATAACAGCAGAAATAATACAACCGGGAAGCCGATTCCAAAACAGAGTGATAGTGGGTCCCTTAAAATTTCCTTTGTCGTTCTGTTTGCAAATACGAGCATTCTCATTGGATATCACCTTCCGTTACAAAATACACAAATGCATCCTCAAAGCTCACTGTGTTAGCCTTTTCAATAAGCTCTTGAGCCGAACCAATTGCTTTAATTTGCCCGTCTTTCATAATGCAAATACGGTCAGACAATGCCTCTGCTTCCTCTAAATAATGCGTCGTTAATATAATGGTTGTTTTTTCCTTCAGTTTTTTTATTAAAGCCCAAAGTTCACGGCGTCCGATAATATCTAATCCAAGTGTCGGCTCATCTAAAAATAAAATCCGCGGCTCACTAATTAAAGCCATAGCGATGCTCAATTTGCGTTGCCAACCACCTGATAATGTTTTGCTGCGTTGCTTTTCAAAAGGCTGCAATGAAAACTGAACAATCATTTCATCAATTATTATCCTTGTTTTCTCCTTATTAAAGCCGTGTACTCCAGCCATTAACTCTAAATTTTCACGTACCGTTAGATTGGGTGCAATCGCCGTCTCTTGTGGGGATACCGCAATCGCAGTACGTACTTGCTCTGGCTCATTTATAATACTTTTCCCTAACAATGTTGCATCTCCGCTCGAAGGCTTTGTTAGACACGAAAGCATTTTAATCAATGTCGTTTTTCCTGCACCATTAACACCAAGAAGGCCAAATAATTCCGTTTCTTGAATTGAAAAAGAGACGTGGTCAACAGCATTTTTAGTACCATATGTTTTCGTTAGGGAGTTGATTGTAATAGCGTTGTTCATTTATCTTCCTCCTGTTTAAAATTTTGGTTTACCATATTGAAAAAGCTACTCAACATTTGTTCAGGTACAATCGCAAGACCACGCTCTTCATCCCCCAAGATAATTAGCGTATCTCCTGGATTTAATTGAAACAGTTCCCGTGCTTTTTTAGGTATAACAATTTGTCCTCGTTCACCTAGTGTGGCTGTACCAAAAAAATGCTTTCCTTTCGGTGGTATACCGAAGCCATTTTCTTGTTGTTTAAAACGAACAAGATTATCTAATGTAACATTGTAAAGCTTCGCGAGCTCCATACAATATTGGATATCGGGTGTAGAGTCCCCTTTTTCCCATTTGGCTATCACCTGTCGAGACACATTTAAACGTTCTGCTACTTCTTCTTGTGTAAGTTGATGCTGTATACGCAATGCTTTAATATTCATATTAATCATTTTTTTCATACCTCCAAATTATATTATCAACAAACTTACAGGCAATCGTCCACCTACATTTATTTACTTTATTGTTACGATTCGTAGCAAAAATAAAACATATACAAAATAAGGACCCGATGAGTGCGAATGTATGGCATTTTTTCCGAAGAAAGGCGAGCGATCAACCCAATCAAAAAATTCATCCTATAGTCAATTACCAAATGTTATTAGTCTTTCCACAAATAATATAGATGTTTTGCACACTCGTAAAATCATGCTTTATCGACTTTTCAGCTCCTTCATAATGGTTTGGATAATGTGCTCATCTACGCCATTGAAGAAAGTTATTTCAGCTTCAGCTGTTTTAATAACACAGCCTAGTACAGCAGTGTATTCAGAAGAATGAAACGAAGTAGTTTCAGTTGGAAAAGGATCGAGTTTTACTGGAACAATGGTTAATTTGTTTGTGGACATAAGGATGGCACCTCCTTTGATTGATACGTTTATCGTACCGAAGGTGCCTGGCGTTTTATATGCGTTATTTGATTACGGGCTTACGTTTAAGAGACCAAGGAATTGTTCCTTTTTTAGTACGTTTTTGGCTTCTTCTTCAGTAATACCGATAATGGGGATTATGGTAACCAACGCCATCGTATTGGTCGATCGTGTACTTAAAAACGAAGAAAACGGCCTCTCGACTCTCGAAGCTGGGTCAACCCGTCTTCGTCCGATCTTGATGACAGCCTTGTCCATGATTAGCGCATTGATTCCTCTCGCAATTGGCACAGAAGGAAGCGACCTTATTTCACAAGGAGTTGGCATTACCGTAATGGATGGACTAGTGAGCTTTACATTGCTTACCTTACTTATCGTTCCGGTCGTATACGAAGTAATCATGAAATTGGGTAAAAGGGAGAAGGCAGTGAAAACAAAAAAAGAAACGAGTTTCCCCGTTCCCTTAAGATTTATTGAACATTTAGTTTTTAGTAAAGGTTTGATCTATTGCGTTTTCCAGGTTCAATGATTTTTCTTTTAAGTAACGCTTCGTCACGTTTAAGTCCTTATGGCCTGCTAGCTTGGAAACAGTTTGTATATCAATACCATTATCCACTAGTCTCTGGCAAAATGTATGACGTAATTTATGTGGGTGTACATTGTATTTTTTTAAAATGTATTGTACCGACCTTGGCGTGATTCTTTGATTATAGCTTGAGATAAACAATGGGTCTGCTTTTTCCTTCAGTGAACAGAGATAGGTTCTCACATACTGCACTGCTAAATCTGTTAGCGGAACGGTTCTGTCAATTTCACCTTTTGCATTCCGGACAAGAATATAATTCCGATTGCCCTCCATGATAACATCACTTCCATTTAAATCACATAGCTCCGAAACACGAATGCCAGTATGTAACAAAAGATAAACAATGGCGACATTCCTAGGATTTCCTTCTGCCTCTATATCCTTCAAAAGAGCTTCTTGATCTTTGATGCTTAGTGACTCAGGTGCTTCATTTTTAGATTCCTTTACCTTACGCTCAACAGAAAGCATAATTTGTGGCTTCGCTAAAAATTTAAAGAAGACATTCAAAGCATTATAATGCTTTTCTATTGTCCCTGGACTTTTCTTGCAATTTTCTAAATAATCAAGATACAATTGAACATCCTCAGAATTAATTTCCCTTAGTACCTTTTGTGTCTGTTCACAAAACTGAGAAAGAACACCTGTATACGTTTTAATCGTATTAGCTGATTTCCCTTGGTCTTCCAACCATCCAGCAAATGAAGAAATCATTTCATCTTTAGCAGAGGTATCCATAGGCTATTCCCCCAATGACAGTTTCAGAACTAAGTTAAGTTTAACATATTTCCTTATAGAAACGAAGAATTCTGCCCCCTAATCTCCTAACGTCTGTGAGAAGCCCGGATGCGCATGCTAAAAAAGAATGGTAGGAGATATCATCATATTGCAGCAATACTCTCATTTTTCAAATGTATCTTTCACGTCTTGGAAAATCAACACAAAAAAGGCCAGCCTAGTGGCTGACCTTGAAATGGCTTGGCGGCGTCCTACTCTCACAGGGGGAAACCCCCAACTACCATCGGCGCTGAAGAGCTTAACTGCCGTGTTCGGAATGGGAACG
>NZ_JBIWCZ010000020.1:0-41773 GCF_044761765.1 Peribacillus sp. NPDC097284 | reverse complement strand
AGACCTATATTCTAAATTTTGAGCGAAATTTCAAGAAAATATCAAAAAGGGGTCCGGAATGAAATCATTCCGGACCCCTTTTGTCGACAAACTGAGGTTGCCCCAAGATAAAAGGGGGCAACCTGTGTTGTATGTGTCATTTTATATTATTGTGCAGTTAATCCGCCGTCAATTACGAATTCAGCTCCTGTAGAATAGCTTGATTCTTCGGAAGCTAGGAAAAGAACGAGATTGGAGACTTCTTCTGGCTGTGCCACGCGTTTAAGAGGAATATGTTTGGCAAATTCTTTGATGACTTCAACAGCATCGCCTTGGGTTACCATTGGTGTTTCAATCACACCTGGGTGTACTGAATTCACGCGGATTCCATAACGTGAAAAATCAATTGCGGCTGCTTTTGTCATTCCGCGAACGGCAAATTTTGTATCCGTATAACCAATTGCACCAGCCACTAGCCCGTTCATTGAAGAAATATTGACGATTGATCCGTTTTTAGTTTTCTTCATGGATGAAACAACGGTTTTCATTCCTAAAAATACGGATACTTGGTTAATTTTTACGATTTTAAGGTACTGATCTAAGGTTGTATCTTCAATGGAGTTATTAAGGCTTATTCCTGCATTGTTTACTAAAATGTTTACTGGGCCAAATGTGTTTTCAGTCTCGGTAACGACAGTCTGCCAATCGGCTTCGCTAGAAACGTCTTGTTTAATAAATATGGCGTTTTCGCCTAGTTCTTTCGCTAGGGCTGCTCCGGCTTCTTCATTTAAGTCGGTTAAAACAACTTTTGCGCCTTCTTCAACAAATTTACGCGCATGAGTCGCACCCATACCGGCTGCTGCGCCAGTGATAATCGCTACTTTATTTAATAACCTTTCCATAAATAACACCTCATTATTATTTTTTTGATAGTTGAACTATCATTTTATGCATTTTTATTTTATACTATTTAACAGAATATATCAAGCAATAGGAGAAAGGACCGATGAATCGTGAGTTCAAATACTAGAGAAAAAAATAAAAAGCATCGGACAGAACAAATAATCCTTGCAGCGGAGGAATTATTTTCAGAAAAAGGATTATATGATGTACAGATGCAAGATGTCGCTACAAAGGCAAATGTCGGTATAGCCACCTTATTTCGTTACTTTCCTAAAAAAGAAAATTTAATCGTTGAGGTTGCTGTATTCATTTTAAGTGATTTCCAAGACGACCTAAAAAAGATTGCTGATTCAGAAAAGAACGCATACGAAAAATTTGAAGAGTTATTCGAATATTTTTTAGAGATCGCGAATGGACCAGCTAGAAAAGTCACCTTATTTCGTGAGGCTTTTGAAAGCTATTCCTCATATAAAAACGAGCCTCTAGAAAATATTGAATCCTATATCGACATACAAAAAGAGTTATCACGTGAAATTTTCAAAATCATAAAGCAAGGGGTTGAAGATGACTCTCTCCGTTCGGATATAAATATGGAGCTAGCTCTTCAAACAATAACAAATTGTTTTAGCATATTTTCAACGAGAATCACTTTACATGAAAAGGTAGCTATACCATCTTCGGGAATTACCCCCATTGATCAACAACAGTTTTTAAAAGAGATGTTCCTCCACTATATAAGGGCTTAAAGTGATTGAAACATCCTGACTGATACTGGGGTGACATATCGATTGGATTAGAGTGGCCTATTACTAGTGTTGACCGAATAAATAAAACGTATTATATTTCCTATTTCAATGGGAAAACCCTGAAAAATTCAGGTAAGGTAAGGTTTGAACGATACAATAATTCGGATACGGTTACACATTCATACCCATTTTTATAAAGATAAGCTAGTGTTGTTTCTAAAGCACGAACTGTTTGGGGGCGGTCACTCCAATCATGAAGTAAAATGATATCTCCGGGTCGCAAGGATTTAATGATGTGGTTTGATATTTTATTGGCTGGAGGCCTAGCCCAGTCTTTTGGGTCCTGATGCCAAGACCAGAGTACCACTTTAAATCCTTTATTAACCGCAGTATTGATGATTGTGTCATTATGGAAACCACCTACAGGACGATAAAGAGAGGGTTTATATTGTGCAAGGTCCCATATAATCTTATCCGTATCATCTAATTCCGATGATAGTCTATGAGCAGTTATATTCCTATCATATGGATGAGTATAAGTATGGTTGGCAATTTCATGACCTTCCTTAATCTCTCTTTTTAAAACATCGGGGTTGCTCTTCACTTTATTACCCGCTACGAAGAAAGTAGCTTTTGCGTTATATTTTGCTAAAAGATCCAGGATCTGAGGAGTATAGTCTGGATGGGGCCCATCATCAAATGTAATGGCAACAATTTTTTCTTGAGTATTCACTTCCCAAATAACATTTCCTGTTTTTTCGTAAACTGCTCTGCTGTCTGTTGCTGCCTGGGACTCGTTATACGAGGCAGGAAACAAAATAATGAGGGATAGGGCAATAAATAAAGTTTTCACAATAGTTTCCTCCAGGAAATACGGTTATACATGTTATTATGCGGAGTTTGTCTTTATTTATTAATGATTAGGAATGAGAAGAAGAGAGGTAAGCAATAAGTGCACGTCATTGAGGAATGAAGATGAATATACGTCATATACTGAAACCAGTATCACTTTAGTCAAGTACCCGTTTTATAATGTTTTTCATGATAGATGTTGAGTAATTGGTCAAGCTGTTGACTAAGTTCGATGGCAAGATGTGAACTTAACCCATTTCGCTCCACTATAGTAATAAGTTCACTTCGTTTTAATTCGATTTGTTCAAGACATTCATTACTTTTTAACATAGCTATTCCTTTCTAATCCGAATGCATTGGCGTTTTTTTAGATTTGTTGTAAAATATGTATGAATATAACAATTATAAAGCCTTGATGAATTGTTATCAAATAAGTTTTTCACTTATGGGTAAAGATCATTTTAATTAGCTTTTTCAGGTGTCACGAAAAATTATCAATTCCAAAAATGTATTTTTTTATCTAATTTGATACAATGTTTATAGGTTGTCTTACATAGGAGTGGAAGTCTTGGATGAAATTAATATTTTCTTAGCATTTGGAGCTGGATTTTTGAGCTTTATTTCTCCATGCTGCTTGCCGTTATATCCTGCTTTTTTATCATACATCACAGGTATGAGCGTGGGAGAAATCAAGTCGGATAATACTATGCTGCAAAAAAGAAGCATGTTGCATACGTTGTTCTTTTTGCTAGGGTTCTCGTTGGTATTTATAGCGCTAGGATTCGGTACTACATATTTAGGTTCTTTCTTTTCGGATTATAAAGAGTTAATTCGTCAAATTGGTGCCATCTTAATAGTCCTTTTTGGGTTATTCATAGTGGGAATCTTCCAACCGAAGTCCTTAATGAAGGATAGCCGGTTTGAATTTAAGAACAGGCCTGGTGGTTACTTGGGATCGATTCTTATTGGTCTTGCTTTTGCAGCTGGGTGGACGCCATGTGCGGGTCCCCTTTTAGGTACTGTCATGACGCTAGGGGTAACAAATCCTAGTGCCGCTATGAACTATATGATTGCTTATGTATTAGGATTTGCCATCCCATTCTTTGTTTTATCCTTTTTTGTAGGGAAATTAAAATGGATAAAAACCTACAGTCAGTACATTATGAAAATTGGCGGTTATTTAATGATTGTTATGGGGATTATCTTATTTTTTGATTGGATGACTAAAATCATTGCCGTTTTAACTACACTATTCGGTGGGTTTATTGGATTTTAGTGCATTTTCATGTAAAAAAATATATTTTTTGAATTGTATAGGCTTTTCATTGAGTCTTTGGTCTCTTTTTTTTATTCCTTTAGTTATAAAATTCGTTGATTTTAGGACTTAAGTTAGATATTCTAGGAATATATAACTTTGAATATCTTTTATTTGTTCTGCTTGTTGTTTGAAATGAGGAGGAGCGGCTATGGCCCAATTATTAGTAGTTGATGATGCTAAATTTATGAGAATGACACTTTCAAATATATTGACTAAAGCAGGCCATGAAGTGGTTGGTGAAGGTGAAAATGGAAAAGAGGCGATTGAACTATATCGAAGACTGAATCCCGATTTAGTCATAATGGATATAACAATGCCGATAATGAGCGGGCTTGATGCAGTTAAGGAAATAAAAAAGGAGTTTTCCTCTGCAATGGTTATTATGTGCTCAGCTATGGGGCAGCAAAAAATGGTTGTGGAAGCCATTGAGGCTGGAGCAAAGGACTTTATTGTAAAGCCTTTTGATGAGAATCGAGTCTTGGATGCCGTTAATAGGGTATTGGATTAAATACTCGCCTTGTTAATCTGATTTAGGTACTATATACTTTGTTTAAGGTTATAATTATTATATAGTTTTCTTAGTGTGTACCTACTTACTATTAGCTAAAAAGGATGAGTTAAATGATATATATAACAACAGGAATGGCTATTTTGATGGCTTTAGTTGTTTTTAAGTTGCGTATGAAGGAAACGGAAAGACCGGTGAATGCGAAAAAGATTATACTACCGCCTCTTTTCATGAGTACAGGAGCTTTGATGTTTCTTTTTCCGATGTTTCAAGTAACACGTTCTGAACTTTTAGAAGCTCTTATAGCTGGTATGTTATTTTCTATCTTATTAATCAAGACTTCGAAATTCGAAGTGCGTGATGAACAAATATATATCCAGCGTTCCAAAGCATTTATTTTTATTTTAATCGGTATTATGGTAATTCGTTTGGTAGCTAAATTGATTTTGGGAAGCACGATTGAAATTGGAGTGCTTGGTGGGATGTTTTTCCTTCTTGCTTTCGGTATGATTGTTCCTTGGCGAGTTGTGATGCTTTACCAATATAAAAAAGTCAAAGCAGCTTCTTTTAGTGAAGGTAAGATGATTTGACTTTTACCCAGTGAAAACCGCATGTTGACACATGTGGTTTTTTTGTTTGGTAAAAACACTTAGTTGTTCTATTCAAAATTAGGTTAGAGGAGAAATTCATTAAAAATCATAGTAATTTCATGCGAATTATATTATATTAATATTATTGTTGTTTACTTAAGGGGGAAACGGTTTATGTTACAAATGATTGTGTTAGGGATTATTTGTGGTTTACTACTAGGATTTGTGCTTCAAAGAGGCCGTTTCTGTGTTGTTGGTGCATATCGTGATTTGCTTATAGCGAAAGACGGGCGAATGTTTTTAGCTACGTTCATTGTCATTGCGATACAAAGCGTTGGTGTGTATGCACTACGGGATACAGGAATCATTCAATTTGGTAATGATGGTTTTCCTTGGTTAGGAACCATCCTCGGAGGCTTTATATTCGGTATCGGGATGGTTCTTGCAGGAGGCTGTGCGACAGGAACATGGTACCGGGCAGGAGAGGGTATGATCGGTAGTTGGGTCGCACTCTTCGGTTATATGCTTGGAGCTGCAATGACGAAGTACGGCGTGTGGAAAGCTACAGGGGATCATCTGGTTTCTTATCGTACGAGTGATACGTATATTCATGAAACGTTGAATGTGTCACCTTGGTTATTGGTCATTGTTTTGATAATCATAGTTGGTATCTTGGTCATCAGGGAATTTAAAAAGCCTAAACTTCCTATGTTCAAGATGAAACCGAAAAAAACGGGATTGGCTCATATTTTATTTGAAAAACGCTGGCATCCCTTTGTCACTGCATTATTGGTAGGACTTATTGCCATCGTGGCTTGGCCTTTAAGTGCGATGACCGGGCGAATGTTCGGTTTAGGGATTACTACACCTTCTGCGAATATTTTAACGTTCCTTATCACAGGAGATGACGCGCTCATCGATTGGGGTACATTTTTAGTATTGGGCATTTTCTTGGGTGCTTTCATTGCAGCCAAAGGCAGCGGGGAATTCCGTTGGAGACTGCCTGATATGAAAACATTGCGTAATAATGCTTTTGGTGGAGTGATTATGGGATTTGGCGCGAGTATCGCCGGCGGGTGTACCATAGGTAATGGACTGGTTAACTCAGCATTATTTGCGTGGCAAGGCTGGGTCGCGATTGTCTTTTTCTTATTAGGAACATGGGTAGCGGCTTATTTCACTATCATCCGTAAGCAAAAGAGTTCAAGTGCATCAAAGGCTGCCTGAGTTTTATCACATTAATTAGAGGAGTGGAGTAAAATGGCAAAGGTATTAGAGACATCAGGAATGGTTTGTCCGTTTCCATTAGTAGAGGCTAAAGAAGCAATTGCAGGTATGACAAAAGGGGAAGAATTGATCATCAATTTCGATTGCACCCAAGCAACGGAAAGTATCCCTCGCTGGGCTGCAACGGAAGGTCATGAAATTACGGAATTTGAACAAGTCGATGACGCTCAATGGCGTATAATCGTTAAAAAAGGGAATTAATAGAAAAAATGTGCCGGGGATTCCCTAGCACGTTTTTTTCTATTTTGAAGCTAAATCGTTGGCGTTAAGCAGTCGGAGTGGTAACATAACTTTAATCTAATATACTAAGGAGTTGTTAATGAAATGGTTGATGAAGTTGTATTGAATGATGTTTCGCTGCAGGTCACAAATTTTCATGCCGAATCTATAAAGAACCCTGAAAGCGGAGAACTTAGAAAGATTAGTTTTGATTTTAAAGTAACGAGCGAGGAGTATCATGATATCACAACGCTGCTCTATCAAATGGTTTTTGATTTAAAGATTCCTGAGACAAGAGAAGAATACCGGGCAGAAATCTTCAACTATTCAACATCGCTTACGAATTTATATGAAGAAAATGCTGTGGGAGACTTTTCCCTTACGTTAATCGAAGTAGATTCTCAAGATTGATTCCATTACCAGCCTTGTAAAGAAATGGGTTATTGTCTATAATAATGGTAACGATAAATTAATTTATACATATGAGGTGGTTCTTTGCTAGGAGGCTGGTTTTTATGGTTTATCCTTTTTTGGGTAGTCCTTTTAGTAACGTTGATGAGCATTGGTGGCTTTTTCATGTTTCGGAAGTTCTTAAAGAGATTCCCGAAAGAAGACGGGAAATCAGATATGGATTGGGAAGAGTATTACTTGGAACAAACGAACCACTTATGGTCACAACAGCAAAAGGATTTACTTGAAGATTTAGTAAGCCCTGTACCGGAACTTTTTCGTGATGTGGCCCGTCATAAAATCGCTGGTAAAATCGGTGAATTGGCTTTGAAAGAAAAGGCACCGGATATAACAGAAGATTTGGTGATTCGTGGGTATATCATTGCCACACCCAAACGAGATCATAAGTTTTTACAAAAAAAGTTGACGGAACGACAAGTGAATATGGATCCCTATCAGCATTTATTTAGCTGAAGGCAGGGTGGGCATACTCTTTAGAGTGTGCCTTTTTTATTATGGATTGTGGTAATAATTAGAACGTTTGTACTCTATCAAGGCTTTCTTTTTAATATTTGATATAATAGTAGTAAGAAAAACGAGGACGGAGTGAAACGATGAAATTTATCCATACGGCCGATTGGCATTTAGGGAAAATTGTTCACGGGGTCCATATGACGGATGACCAACGTCATGCCCTGCTACAATTTATTGAGATAATCGAAGAGGAAAAACCCGATGCGGTGGTCATTGCCGGTGATCTTTATGACCGTTCCGTACCACCGACTGAGGCGGTTGAGCTACTTGATGAGATTCTTTATACGATCAATGTAAAAATGAAAATCCCCATTGTGGCCATATCAGGGAACCACGATTCGGCTGAAAGGTTATCATTTGGCTCATCATGGTACCGCCATAGCCAGTTATACATTCACGGGAAACTGACAAAAACATGTGAACCAGTCCATATCAAAGGTGTTAATTTTTACTGTGTTCCTTATGCAGAACCAGGGACGGTTCGTCACGTTTTCGAGGATGAAAGCATCCATTCCCATCAAGAGGCGATGAGAAGGATAACAGGGGCTATAGAGGAAAAGCTTAATCCAAACGAGCCGAATGTATTGGTGGGACACGCTTTTGTATTGGGTGGTAAAACGAGCGATTCAGAACGGGTTCTGTCAGTGGGTGGATCTGGTTGTGTGACAGCCGATTTATTCGATGCATTCGATTATACGGCACTTGGGCATTTACATAGCCCGGATGCAATTCGACATCAAAAGGTTTATTACTCCGGATCACTTTTAAAGTATTCATTTTCTGAAGCTAAACAAAATAAGTCGCTATCCATCGTTGAAATGAGAGAAGATGGTAACTTTGAGATTCGCTATCGGTCCCTGACCCCTAAGTATGATATGAGGGAGATTTCAGGCACGATGGAAGAATTACTTGACGTTACTTTTTATCAAAACCAAAAAGTAGACGATTATTTGAAGATTACCTTGAATGACGAGGGATCGCTCATCGATCCCATTAACCGATTGCGTCAAGTTTACCCGAATGTGCTTCATCTGGAACGGAAATGGGATCTGACCGATTTGAGACGAAAAAAATCATATTCCTCCGTAAAAGATGAAAGGAAGTCTGAAATAGACTTGTTTGAGACGTTTTATCAGGAGATGACAGATAGAGAGTTCGATTCTCAAAAGCAGGAACTGATGGTTTCTGTCATTGAAGCTGTCAAGAAAGAGGAGGCTTTGAAATGAGACCTCATATTTTGACGATGCAAGCATTCGGTCCATATGCGGGTAAGGAAATCATTGATTTTAATACACTGGGAGAACGGACCATGTTTGTCATTTCAGGAAAGACCGGTGCCGGGAAAACGACCATTTTTGATGGGATTAGCTTTGCTATATATGGGAAAGCGAGCGGTGAAGACCGTAGTGGACAAGATTTACGAAGTCAATTTGCCGAGGATGACGTCTTGACGGAGGTTTCATTGCAATTCACTCTCCGTGGAAAAACATATTTGGTTACCCGATCTCCACAGCAGGAACGAAAGAAGAAATCAGGAGAGGGTACCACAACCGTTAGTGCGAAAGCAGAACTATATGAATTGGTACAAGGCGAGGGGAGAAAGTTACTGGGAGCCAATGTTCGCGAGGTTGAAGAGAAAATCAAAGTACTCATTGGGTTGGATGCGAACCAGTTTAGGCAAATCCTGATGATTCCGCAAAATGAATTCCGTAAACTATTAACATCTGATAGTAAAGATAAGGAACAGATTTTGCAAAAGTTATTCCATACCGAATTATATAAGAGAATAGAAGAAAGATTAAAAGAGGAAGCATCACTTCTTAAGAAACAAAGTGAAAAAAGCGCACAGCGTCGCATTGAATTAATGAAGGGCATCAAACCGGGTGATCATGCGGAGCTTCAATCTTTATTGGAAGCAGCTGAACCAAATGAACAACAAATTCTTCCTTTGCTTCATTCGGTGATATCAACGGCTACAGAAAAGCATCAACATTTAGGTGAGCTTCTAAAGGAAAAGCAGAATGCCCGTGATCAGGTCAACCAAGAGCTATCCAAAGCGGCCGATTTATTGAATAGATTTGCTGAGAAAGACAGATTACAAAATGAAAAAGCAGACTTAGAAAACAGGCGCCCGGAAATTATGGAGTTAAAAGAACAAATGAAAATGGCTCATAAAGCGGCCTCTCTAGAAAAACAAGAGCAATATTACTTGCGAATCGGTAAACAGGTAAAAGAGGTGACGTCTGAACTTCAAAATTTAACCAAGCAGGCCGAACTATTGTTAGAGGAGCGCCTGAAGAAACAGGAAGTTTATGAGCAAGAGCTTAAAAAGGAAGAGGATCGAGAACAGGCATTACGGAATGTACATCAGCTTGAACAAGTGAAAGAAGCCGTTTTGACTTATTCAAGTCTTAGAGAACAGGTTACTTTAGATGAAACAGAGTGGAAGAAAAGTAAGCAACTCCGTGAACATAATGTTTCAGAGCTTGCTAGAATCGAAACGGACATGGAGAAAATCAGCCTTGAAAAGGCGGAAGCCGAAAAAGTGGCGATCCTTTATGGAGAGAAAGAAAGAGAGTTTGAAAGAAATCAACAGCTTCTTTCAAAACTTAGAAAGCTACAAGCTGTTTATTCAGAATGTAAATGCATGATGGATGTCTTGGAAAATAAAAAGTCTACATTTCAAAAGATGCTCGATCATCATCTCCAGGAAAAAGAAAAACTAGAGGAAATCAATCAAAACTGGCGTGCCGGCCAGGCTGGTATGCTAGCATCCATGCTTCATGATGGTGAAAACTGTCCCGTCTGTGGTTCGATTGATCACCCTGAGCCTGCACTCTTGCATGAGAATATGCCATCGGATGTAGAATTGAAACAGCAGGAAAATATAGTGAAAATGGCCGATAAACAAAAAAGTCAGGCTGAAAGTGAATTTTACCAGGCAGAATCGAAATTCCAGGCACTCACAGACACCAAGAATGAAAGATACACAGATTTACAAAATGACGTTCCGGAGTTCGCTTCCGAGCTTATCGACGAATACTTGAAGTCGTATGAGGAAAAAGGAAGAGAGTTACAAGGGCATTTACAATCATTAATGGATAAGAAGGATGCAGGAAGCGAATTGGAGAAACGATTGATTGCCTTAAAAGAGAAGGGTACTCAATTGAAAGAGAACTTGGCATCTTTAGAGAAAATGGAAGATGTTACAAAGACCAGGTATATTGAGAACTCAACAAAGCTTACAGGCCTAACGAATTCCCTTCCAGAAGGAATTCGTACTGAAGTAGAATATGCAAGGGCATTTGATGCGGCAGTCAGAAGGCAGAAGCAGTTACAAAAATCATTGGAAGAGGCACAAAAAGCCCTTCAATTGGTTAAAGAAAAAGAATCGGGCATCCATGCGAAAAAGGAATCGCTCGCAGGGAATATAGATGCATTGACGCTTGAATTAAATCAAGAGCGTGAAAAGCTGGTTGTGGAAATGTCCAACCAAGGATTTGCTACTTATAAGGAATATACAGCAGCCAAAAGGACTGAAGATGTGCTTGAATCTATGGAAAAACAAGTACAGTTATACGAACAAAATTGGCAAAGTGTCATAAGCTTGTTTCATGATCTGGAAATGAAGTTAAAAGATGTACCAAAACCGGACTTGGAGGGGTTAAGGAAAACATTTGAATTCATTGACGGTGAATTGGAAAAGTTGCGTCACACACAGAATGAACTACAGGCTGAACAAAAGAATAACCAGGAAATCGAGCAGAAATTGGCATATATTAGAGAAGAGCAGAAAAGCCTGGATGAAAAATATAGCATCGTTGGGCATCTTTCAGAGATTTCAAAAGGCCAAAATTCATTCCGAATTACGTTTGAACGGTATGTATTGGCTGCCTTTTTAGATGATATTCTTAAAGAAGCTAATCTGAGACTGTTAAAGATGACGAGCGGTCGTTATCAGCTATTGCGAAAGCTTGACCTAACTCGCAGGAATATTCAAAGTGGGTTGGAGCTGTCAGTATATGACCAATATACCGGACAGGAAAGGCATGTCAAAACGCTTTCTGGCGGAGAGAGTTTTAAAGCCTCGCTTGCCCTTGCTCTTGGGCTTGCAGATATTGTCCAGCAGAATGCAGGAGGAATTTCCCTGGAAACGATGTTCATAGATGAAGGTTTCGGTACTCTCGATCCTGAATCACTGGATCATGCCATTGAAGCATTAATGGATATCCAGAGTAGTGGACGGTTAGTCGGCATCATTTCCCATGTTCCTGAATTGAAAGAACGAATCGATGCACAGCTTCAAGTCACATCCACTCAAAATGGAAGCACCACAACATTTAATTTTGCTGGCTAATAAAAAAAGAATGGCTCTGGAAGCAAGTAGCTTCAGGAGCCATTCTTTTTTATTTAAAGCTATTCGATCTGAATACTATCTTGGTCTTTACCGGGGGAATACTTATGAATACGAATCACTAATGATGGGTGGGTAAACTCGGCAGTGATCCTTCGTGAACAGATGGAAAAAGGGAAAGAAATTTTTCGTTGTGTAGGTGATGTAATCGCTTTATCTTTATGAAATAGCTTTTGAAAAGGTTTGTGAGGCTTTTCAACGGTAATCAAAATTTCGTTATCTTTTAAACGCACTTTAATATCCTTTGCTTCATGGTTTTCCAATATTGCTTCCACCATATACTCGTCATCACTTTCGTAAATGTCAATTGTAAATAATTGATGGTCCAATTTACTTGTCTCCGGATTAAGAAAAAACTTTTTCACCCATTCATCAAAAACCTTTACCTCATTCATCTGTACATCATGTAGTTTATCTTGCATGTGGATACCCCCGGTTTTGCCTTTGTTTGTATTATATGTTGGAAGTATCGAAAATGGTGATAATTAGGAAAACTTTCTAACTTAACTAAAATATATGTGGATTAGATACAAACACAACGGTGATTTTCTTTCAGTGCAATGATTATTATCTTTGCGCCATACGAGCCATACGAAGTGAATACCGATAAAATTTTGGTGCTGGCAAAACCATTAATCGATACAAGCAAAATTAATGCACGAAACTAAAGAGGATTTAGACTCGTTCATGAAGAAGATAACAGTATAAACAGAAAAATCGAGGAGAGCAGATTGACCTGCTTTCCTTTTTTTCTTTAAGAAGCTAGGAGGAACTGGAATGGAACATGAATTTGTCATTGTAAGTGCGAACCGTACGGCTATAGGTAAAATGGGAGGACAACTAAAAGATGTACAAGCGGGTCATCTAGCGGCAACGGTCATTAAGGATGCAATCGAGAGAGCAGGTCTGGCACCCGAGCAGATAAATGAAGTGATTTTTGGTGAAGTGCGCCAGTCGACCGAATCTTCAAATCTAGCACGTGTTGCCGCGTTAAGAGCGGGTATCCCTCCTGAAGCTTCGGCTTATACAGTAAACCGCCTATGTGCTTCAGGCATACAGGCAGTGATTTCCGGTGTTCAGCATCTAGCTTTTAATCCGGATGATATTGTCGTGGCAGGTGGAGCGGAAAATATGAGTAGAGCCCCCATTTACCTCAGAAATTCACGATTTGGAGAAGGAAACCCTCATCTAGTTGATTCTAATCTTGAAAATGGACAGCAGCCAACCGAAGTGTATGGAAAAGATTTGGGGATGGGGATAACAGCAGAAAACGTAGCGGAAACCTACCAAATTTCCCGGGAAGACCAGGACGCCTTTGCTGTAGAAAGCCAAAGAAGGGCAAGAAAGGCGATTGAGTCTGGTTCCTTCGAATCTCAAATCGTTCCGGTTGAAATAAAGACTAGGAAAAGCACAACAGTATTTCAAGTGGACGAGCACCCAAGAGAAACATCGATAGAAAAACTGTCCCATTTGAAGCCCGTCTTCAAAAGTGATGGAACAGTCACGGCTGGTAATGCCTGTGGCCGTAATGATGGTGCCAGTGCTTTAGTTTTGATGACCCGCGAAAAGGCTTTTAATCTTGATATCAAACCGATTGCCAAGATTGTAAACTGGTCTACAGCTGGTGTCGATCCACGTTATATGGGAATCGGTCCCGTTCCCGCGATCGAGAACCTATTGAAAAAGACTGGACTGGCAGTTGAAGATATCGGACTGTTCGAGTTGAATGAGGCATTCGCGTCACAATCATTGGCTGTTATACGGGAAGCCAAGCTAGATCCCGCTAATGTCAATGTCAACGGTGGAGCCATTGCATTAGGCCATCCACTAGGGGCAACGGGGGCCATTATCATGACCAAATTAATTCACGAGATGCAACGGCGCCAAGAGAAATACGGAATGGCAACCCTATGTATTGGCGGTGGACAAGGGATGGCCATTTTATTGGAATTGGCTTAATAGGGATTTGAAAAACTCTTCACTAAGCTTAACTCATTAAAACACAAAACTTAGCCACCGATTATACCTGCACTTTCTCTTAATATGCTAGTATACCCATCCTTATTGTAGAAGGTTGGGTTTTTTGATTTTCTGGTAAATGAGAAAAATTCAAAAATGAATTATCAGGTTATGGATGAATCCTTTAAAACAAAGGCTTTATAACGAGTAAGATTCAAAAATGAATTTGATCACTCTAAAAAATTAGCTGTTTCCCCAGTGTGTGATTTGGCATGAAACTTGCATTGTTATATGTGTAAACCATATGTAGAAGAATCGGATTTGAGAAAAATGGAGGGGTTAAAGGTGCGAAAAACAGTAAAACAACCATGGGAGCAATGGTATGCAGAAGGAATGTCGTCATTACTTCTACCGGAAATTTCCGTCTATACACTACTGGACCAATCAGCAAAGAAATTCCCTGATCATACAGCCATTATTTTTGAAGGCCATCTCATGGATTATAAAAGCCTGAAATCACAGGTAGATAAACTTGCAGGTAAGTGGAAAGAAATGGGGTTCGTGAAAGGTGAAAGAATTGGCCTTATGATGGCCAACCATCCTTATTTCATCATCAGTTATTACGCTGCACAAGCGCTGGGACTCATTGTTGTTCAACTGAACCCTATGTATAAGCCTAGGGAACTGCTCCAAATATTAGTGGATTCTAATGCTCTATATATTGTGTATGACCAATTGGCCGCTACTACCATTGAAGAAACAAAAGCGATATATGATTTTTCAATCTGCATAAAGACGGACGATGACCAATTAGACGGCCTATCCCTACGTTCTTTGATAGAAAATGGAGAAAAAATCAAGGAAGTTGAAACGATAAATCCTCTTGAAGATATTGCGGTCATCCAGTATACGGGAGGGACGACGGGGAAAATGAAGGGAGCGATGCTTACCCATTACAATCTGACTTCCAATGTTATACAGAGCTTTGAAATGTATGGGGATTTGATGGTGCCCGGAAAGGAAGTCGTGCTGGCAGCGACACCGCTTTATCATGTTTACGCGATGACAAGTGCCATGAATCTCGGAATTTATATGGGAGCTGCCATTCTATTATTTCCTAAATTCGAGATTCAAAATGTACTAATGAATATTCAAAAGTACCGTCCGACTTTTTTTCCAGGCGTTCCAAAGATGTACAATGCGTTCGTCAATCATCCTGAAATCGAAAAATATGGACTGGATTGTCTGAAAAATTGTTCCTGTGGCTCAGCACCCATGCCAGTTGAAGTCATTAATCGATTCGAGAAGCTGACAGGTGCTTCTATAGGAGAAGGTTTTGGGTTATCAGAAGCCTCTCCTTCCACACATCGTAATCCACCCTTAGGTAAAAGGAAAATCGGGAGTGTCGGCATTCCTTTTCCTAGAACCGATTGTATGATCGTAGACGAGGACAATAATGAAGTGCCATCCAAAGGGGTGGGAGAGCTGCTTATAAAAGGCCCACAAATTATGAAGGGATATTGGAATAACGAGGTGGAAACGAGAAAAGCTCTCCAAAATGGCTGGTTGTATACAGGCGATCTTGCTTCAGTGGATGAAGAGGGGTATTTCTACATTGTCGGCAGAAAAAAAGAAATGATCATCATTAGCGGGTTTAATATATATCCGCAAGAGGTGGAAGGTGTCCTTTATCAGCACCCGGATATTCAGGAGGCGGCTGTGGTGGGGATACCGCATAAAGAATTAGGAGAGGTCGTAAAGGCATTCATTGTTCCAAAGAAGGATGCCAACATTGACCTTGAGGAAATTGAAGGATATTGCTATACCCAGCTGACACCCTATAAGGTTCCGAAGCAATTTGAAGTAAGGGAGGAACTGCCGCGAAACACCGTTGGCAAACTATTAAAAAGGTTGCTTATAAAAGAGGAACTGGAAAAGAGGACAAAGAAGGATTGAAGCGGACCCAGCTTTTTAATGGAGGTAGTGGAAGCAAGAATCAATAGCATTCCAGTGGAGAAAATCGGGAAGTCGGAAGATATGCTTTTTTCGAAGATGAATGTTCTTCATTCCTCAGTGGCCAGGTACTACTGCTATATGTGACTGGAGGTTCTAATGAGATTTCTAGTTTCGTAATGAATCCAACCAAGAAAGGCATTAATTCGACCACACAGCCAGATAATTCAACCATGATAGCAAGTAATTCGACCATCAGAAGCGATAATTCAACCACCAAGAAGACAAGATTATCTATTCACAAAGAAACGAGGGGATTCACATGCGTTGGTTTGTTCTTTCTCTATTATTCCTCGGAGCGGTCATTAACTTTGCCGATAAATCAATAATCGGACTGGCCGCTGTGCCGATCATGAAGGAATTCGATCTTTCTTATGCCGAATGGGGACTTGTAGGAAGCAGTTATTATTGGCTCTATCCTGTAACGGGCATTTTTGGAGCAGCATGGGCTGATAAGCTCGGGGCCAAGAAAGTACTGGGGTTCATCATGCTGACATGGACTGTTTTACAATTTGGTGTTTTGGCCATCGCTGCTTTGCCACTATTAATTATTTATAGAATCTTACTTGGGGCATTCGAAGGGCCCTATAGCCCTATTGCTTATAGCCATGCGGATAAGTGGTTCCCCCCGAAACAACGGGGATTAGCCAACTCGGTTGTGGTGGGAGGGGGAACGGTTGGTGCGATGATTGTTGCACCGCTTCTTGTTTCCATGATTACCATTTTTGGATGGAAAGTGGCCTTTGCTAGTCTTGGAGTAGCAAGTCTTATCTGGTTCTTCTTATTTCAGTTTTTAACAAAGGAAAATCCCGTTGAAGTATATGAGAAGGTACAGAAGAAAAAGAAAGAAAAGATGGAGAAATTCAAACTGAAAGACTTTCTTGTACTTTTAGCGTCTCCAACCGCTTTATTTACGACACTCGCATATTTTTCAACGTATATTCTGGTCGTCTGGTTTTCCGTTTGGTTACCGATTTATTTAGTGGAAGTGGTAAATATGACACCCGGACAGATGGGCACGAGCATAGCAATCATTGGAGTCATTTCCGTATGTATTTATATGGGTGTTTCCATGTTATCGGATTACTTATTCAAGAAAAATCAGAATTGGCGTTCATCCAGGGTCTTGGTTGTAGCTGGAGCAATGATCATGGGTTCACTATTCCTATCTTCCATCATGGTCTTTCAAAATCCAATTTGGGTGATTTTTGCAATGTGCCTGGCTAAAGGTCTCACCTATTCCATATTACCGATTGGACCAACGATCATGATCAATGAAATGCGTGAACGCGGCGGACTGATGACAAGTATCTTAACGTCTTCAGGCAATCTTGCAGGCATTGTAGCTCCTCTACTAACGGGTTATATCATTAGTTTAGCGGCGGGGAATAAAATACTAGGCTATAACTTGTCCATTTTGTTCATGGCTGCCCTTGTTCTGGTATTCGGCTTATTGTTTGCCATGTTCGTTAAGCCAACTAAGTCAAAAGATGGGCAGGAAATCAGACCAACAGAAGATTATGATTTGAAATCTTCATAAGAGTTACCCAGCATAAAAAATATAAAAGAGGAGCGGATGAGGAAATGAATAGAGATGTGAATAGAGAGGCTGTCATTGTTTCAGCAGTAAGAACGGCGATTGGGAAGCAAGGGGGCGCACTAGCGACAGTACCCGCACACGTATTTGGGGCAGAAGTGGTAAAAGAGGCATTGAAACGCGCAAATGTAGCTCCTGAAATGGTGGACGATGTCATCATGGGGAATGTTTTAAGCGGAGGAGGCAATATCGCTCGATTAACCGCCCTTCAGACAGGTCTTTCCATGCAATTACCGGGTTTAACGGTCGATCGCCAATGTGGGTCCGGAATCAATGCGGTCAATTTGGCTGCACAAGCAATCTGGGCGGGTGATGGGGACGTATATATCGCTGGAGGAGTGGAGAGCATGAGCCGGGCTCCTTATTTGATGGATCGTCCGGATAAACCATATAGCTCTTCTCCACCAAATTTCAGGAAATCTCAGTTATCTCCAAAAGAGGTAGGCAATCCACCGATGGGAATTACCGCCGAAAATTTAGTTGCAAAATATGAGATCAGCCGGGAAGAACAAGATGAGTTCGCCATTGAGAGCCAGAAAAAGATGGCGAGAGCGATGGAAGAGGGACGCTTTACTGAACAAATTGTTTCAGTGAACATCCCGGTTCGAAATGGAGAGCCGGTAGGATTCAAAGTAGATGAACATCCACGTCCGCAAGTAACCAAAGAAGCGCTAGCGAAACTTCCTCCTGCATTCCTTGAAGGTGGCTCCGTAACGGCCGGAAACAGTTCGGGTTTAAATGATGCGGCGTCTGCTCTTGTCATTATGTCTAGGGAGAAAGCAGATGAATTGGGAATTAAACCTCTAGCGGTGATTAGAGCACACGCGGTTGCTGGTGTCGATCCCAACATCATGGGAATCGGACCGGTTCCAGCAGTAAGAAAGGTCATGGAAAAATCAGGGCTCTCGCTAAACGATATGGATATTATCGAAATTAATGAGGCTTTTGCGTCGCAAGTAATTGCCTGTAATCGGGAACTGGAAATGGATCCAGCCAAAGTGAATGTGAATGGAGGGGCGATTTCTCACGGACATCCACTTGGTGCCACAGGTGCAATTCTGATCACGAAAGCGGCCCATGAATTGAAACGATCTGAAGGAAGATATGCTCTCATTACGGCGTGCATTGGTGGTGGGCAAGGAATTGCCACAATCTTAGAACGGGAAGGTTGATTTTTCTTAAATTCGGAAGGAAATTCACTAGCATTTTTTTAATAGAATTGTTCCATTTGCGAATCAGACGAATTAAAAAAATCCACTATTAGGAGGCATTTGAATTATGACCATTACTTTAACGAAAGAAATGGAACAAATGAAAGCAATGATTCGGAATTTTGTTGAAAAGGAAGTAGAGCCTCTAGCCCAACAAATTGAAGAAGAGGATCTCATCCCACAACATCTTGTTGAAATGTCCAAAGAACTCGGATTATTTGGGATTAGCATACCGGAACAATACGGTGGAATTGGTTTGAATACAGTAGAAAAGGCGACGGTATTAGAGCAGTTAGGCAGAACGCACAATGGGTTTGTTTCGTTAATAAGTGCTCATACCGGTATTGGAAGCACGGGCCTGGTAAAGCTTGCATCTGAACAGTTGAAAAATAAATATCTGCCTGAGATGGCAGCGGGTAATAAAATAGCCGCTTTCGCTTTATCCGAACCTGGTGCAGGTTCGGATGCGACCAATTTGGCGACGACTGCAGAGAAAAAGGGCGATTATTGGGTGATGAATGGTACAAAGCATTTCATCACCAATGGACCGATTGCTGATGTTTACACAGTTTTTGCGTTAACGGATAAAGATAAGGGGGCAAAAGGCGGGATCACTGCCTTTTTGGTAGAAAGAAATTTCCCTGGGGTCACTGTCGGTAAAAAGGACAAGAAAATGGGATTAAGAGGTTCGTATACATCTCAGGTCATTTTTGAAAATTGTATCATTCCTGAAGAAAATGTCATTGGTGAAGTGGGCATGGGGTATATATCAGCTCTTAGAATATTAGGGGAAGGACGTGTCGGACTTGCCGCAAGAGCGGTAGGATCATGCGGCAAATTAATCGAGCTATCTACCAAATATGCAAAAGAGCGGATTCAATTCGGTAAACCAATTGCTGATAATCAAGCCATACAATGGATGCTAGCGGATATGGCAACAGAAACAGAAGCCGCAAAGGCCTTGACAATGATGGCAGCACAAAAGATTGATGAGGGGAAAAAGGTGATCAAAGAAGCCTCCATGGCTAAACTGTTCGCTTCCGATGTTTTTAATAGAGTAGCGGATAAAGCGGTTCAAATTCACGGGGGTATGGGGTATATGGCAGAATATCCAGTGGAACGCTTTTATCGTGATGCTCGCATTACAAAGATCTATGAAGGAACAAACGAAGTTCAACGGCTCATCATTGCCAGAAATATATTGGATGAGTATTGATTCGTGTTTTTTAGAATCAAGTAATGTAAGAGCGCATACAATCAGGACTGCATCTCAGGAAAGGGAGCTGGACAGTTCTACGGGAATCTGTCTAGTTCCAAACGTGGAAGGTAATAGGATTTTGTTTTTTGATGAAGCGGAAATCATGAGGGGGAAAGTGAAAATTGACTACTAACGTGGAGGATATTCGCAACCAATTCGAGAGCAGTCCATTCTTTGCATATATTGGATTTGAAGTCATTCAATTTGAAGAAGGAAATGTCCGTCTGAAATTAAATATCGAGGAACATATGCTTAATGTAAATGGAACGCTGCACGGGGGTATTCATGCGACCATGCTTGACACCATTCTTGGGATAGTGATACGTTCTCTGACTAAAGCACGTGTTGTGACGACGAGCTTAACTGTTCATTATCTCGGCAGCCTGTCAGCAGGAGAAATATTTGCGGAAGCCAAGGTTCTTCAGCAGGGATACAAAACCGCTTTTGCAGAAGGAGAAATAAAAGATTCCGCTGGAAATCTCATTGCAAAAGGTACAGGGGTATTCAAATTGATTCGAGACGAATGAAAATAGTGATTGGCGGTGGAAAAAGAAGAAGGAGTGAAGCCAATGAAGAGAGTGTGGCAGAAATCTTATCCGGAAGATACCCCCTTTGAAGTAGAAATTCCTTTAATGTCTCTATACGAAATAGTGGACCATTCAGCACAACATTACCCTCCACCAAAGCTGTTATTGATGGAGAAAGAGAACTTTCTTATTTGGAATTGAAGAGAAAAATTGATCGTTTTGCAGGTTCATTATACTCGCGGGGGTTTAAAAAAAAAGGATAGAATCGCATTGATGTTACCCAATTGTATAGAATATATCATTGCCTATTATGCAATCCACCGATTGGGAGGCGTGGTGGTACAAGTGAACCCGATGTATAAGGCAAATGAACTAGCCTATATATTACGGGATTCCAATGCCACATGGTTGATTGGAAATGATGAACAAAAGAAAAAGATAGTACAAACTGGTTTGGCAGATAGGCTCACGATTATTTCAGCAAATAAATTGCAGGAAGACAGCTACTATTCATGGATAGCAGAAGAGGAAAATGAACTCCCTGAGCTGGATATTAATCCAAAAGAAGATATTGCGTTACTTCAATATACAGGAGGAACCACAGGAAGAGCCAAAGGGGTCATGCTCACTCATTTCAACCTGATTGCCAATGTCATACAAGATTTTACCTATACAGCAAACGCCCTTCAACTGCAAAAACCGGGTGAGCGTATGCTTGGATTGACGCCACTGTTTCATGTATTCGGTAATGGCAGGATGAACAGTGCCGTTTATGCGGGAGCAACGTACATCACTCTAGAGAGATTTGAAATAAACAAGGTCGTCGATTTGATTAGAAAACATAGACCGACCATTTTTCCAGGTGTTCCTACCATGTATATCGCTTTACTAAATCATCCGGATTTGACAGCGCAAGATCTCAGCAGTTTTAAATACTGCAGCTGTGGCTCGGCGCCCCTTCCAGTGGAAGTTATCCATCAATTTGAGCGTAAATTCGGTGTGTCAATATCAGAAGGCTTTGGCATGTCGGAAACTTCACCTACCACCCATCGAAACCCAGTAAAAGGTCAAAGAAAGATAGGAAGCATTGGTATTCCCTATCCTAACACTGATGCCAAAATCGTCGATATCGAAACGGGGAAAGCGGTGCTGCCGTACAATCAGGCAGGGGAACTAATCATTAAGGGTCCACAGGTGATGAAGGGGTATTGGGGAAATCTAGAGGAAACTTCAATGGCATTAAGGGAGGGTTGGTTATATACCGGAGACATAGCCACAATGGATGAAGAAGGGTATTTCTTTATTGTGGGCAGGAAAAAAGAGCTAATCATTGCAAGCGGCTATAATATTTATCCGATTGAAGTAGAGGAAGTCATTTATCAGCATCCCGGAGTGGAAGAAGCTTGCGTATTTGGCATTCCGGATACCTATCGCGGGGAAACCGTCAAAGCTATAATCGTGCTAAAGAAAGGGGTAATTGCAACAGAACAGGATATCATAAAGTTCTGCAATGAACGTTTGGCTAATTATAAGGTTCCACGAGTGATAGAGTTTAGGGAACTTATGCCGAAGTCAGCGGTCGGGAAAATTTTACGACGGGTTTTGGTTGAGGAAGAAGGCAAGAGGACAAATAGTTTAAGGACTTATCGTCGATAGGCCTTTACACTTTCCGCACGATTCACAATCCTGAAAAATCTTGGTCGTACTACATATTCTACATTAAGGACAAGACGATGTTCATCATTGTTTATGTCCTATTTTTTATTACTAAGAATATATTTAAGAATAGTGCCTGGAAACCTATAATTGGGAATAGAGGGACTTGTAAATATAATCTTAGCCATAATACTGGTATGAAGTTATAATTAGAGGAGAACAAGTTAAGCTTTTTCAAATCAATGTAAAAGCAAAGGAAAGTTTAATTTAGGAATTAAGGAAGTGTAGGATGAAAAAACATATACCTAATATGCTGACTTTGGGAAATTTATTATGTGGGTTCTTATCGATAGGATGTATTATTACTGGTGATCTTAGAAATGCGACAATATTGATCTTTATCGCGTTAATGCTGGATGCATTGGATGGCAGGGTAGCAAGGATCCTTGGGGTATCTAATGAAATGGGGAAAGAATTGGATTCACTTGCCGATATCGTATCTTTTGGAGTAGCCCCCGCCTTTTTAGCCATACATACATATTTCAACGACTTTGGACAAGTTGGGATGCTAATCGCCAGTTTGTTCCCTCTATTCGGTGCATACCGATTAGCTCGTTTCAACATTACCGACCAAGCGGAATCTGTAAAATACTTTAAAGGGGTTCCCATCACATTAGCAGGCGGAATTGTGGCTTTCTTCGTCTTGTTTTCCGGGTCCGTACCATTATGGATATTTATTATCCTATATTATGGACTGTGTATATTGATGGTAAGTACAATGAAAATCCCAAGCTTTAAAAAAGTTGGCAGACCGAAGAATAGTGTTCTTATTACCTTGTTTTTATTCTATTCATTTTATTTAGTGGCTAAATCTAAATTTGAATCTGTGCCGATATCTTTCTATATTGCTTTAGGAACCTATATATTGTTAATTGTGGTGAGATATATAAAAGAAAAAGAACCCAAATTCCCAAACAAAAAGAAAGTTAAAAAGCAGAAAATCAAAGTGATTCGTAAGAAAAGGATGAAACAATAAAAAGGCGCTGTCCCAAAAGGCATGGATAATGACTTCTGGGGTAGCCCTTTTTTTGATTAATAGAAACCGTCTTGTCCTTAGTTTTTGTTCGAAATAAAAGTGGATTAACTTGGCTTGACAATATACCCCTATAGGTATATTATTGGGATATAAATTGTTCCACAGGTTCTTTGTTTGTCTATATAGATAGGTGGGTGGGTATAGATCATGGAATACGATAAAAGCGTCATCAATCGGTTAAGACGAATTGAAGGTCAAATTAAAGGTGTGCTAGGCATGATGGAACAAGGTAAGGACTGTAGAGATATCGTCACTCAGTTATCAGCAGCTCGAAATGCCATTGATAGGACGATGGGAGTCATTGTTAGCGCAAATCTTGAACAATGTGTGAGGGAGAATGTCATGAAAGGCGAAGATACAGATAGCCTTGTCAAAGAAGCTGTTGAATTACTAATTAAAAGTAGATAATATTGTCCAATAAATAACACAATTATATAGACTGGCCAGCTCTCCAATTGGGTTGACTACTATTATTTTTTAGCTTATTATATACCCCTGGGTGTATAATGGAATAAAGGTAACTTTTAAAAAATACCCAATAGGGTAATTTAAATTCAGGGGGAAATACTAATGACAGAACAGAAAAAAACGACGATCATTTTATTTAGTGGAGACTACGATAAGGCAATGGCTGCTTACATTATTGCGAATGGAGCGGCGGCTTACGATCATGAAGTGACCATTTTCCATACATTCTGGGGGTTGAATGCATTACGAAAAGATGAGCCATTGACACTGAAAAAAGGCTTCCTTGAAAAGATGTTTGGCAAAATGATGCCGCGTGGTGCAGATAAAATGGGATTATCCAACATGAACTTTGCAGGCATGGGTCCTAAAATGATCAAGCATGTCATGAAAAAGCATAATGCCATGTCCCTCCCTAGTTTAATCGAAATGGCCCAAGAACAAGAAGTGAAACTAATCGCTTGTACAATGACCATGGATTTACTGGGCTTGCAGCAAGAGGAATTACTAGAAGGCATTGAATATGCGGGTGTGGCTGCTTATTTAGCTGACGCAGAAGATGGTAACGTCAACTTATTTATCTAAGGTAAGGGAGGAATCAAGCTATATTGGGTACACTATTAAATATCCTCATGATTGCTGTAATTGTCTGGTTCTTGTATGAACGATTTATTCCGGCAAAAGGGATTAAACAGATTACTACGATCGAATTAAGAACACAATTGAATAATAAAAGTAAGCAATATATTGATGTCCGGACGCCTAATGAGTTTAGGGGAAACCATATCAAGGGATTTAAAAACATTCCCTTATACGAACTGCAAAATAGAGTGAAAGAACTCTCTAAAGACCAAGAAGTTTTCGTAATCTGCCAAAGTGGTATGAGAAGCAGTAAGGCAAGTAAGTTATTGAAAAAAATGGGATTCAAAGAAATCACGAATGTTAAAGGCGGAATGAGTGCTTGGCACTAATAAAAGGAGGAAGTCTGCTATGAAGGAAATTTCAACACAGGAAGTCGAAACTCTTTTAAATCAAAAGGCACCAGTGAATATTATCGATGTACGTGAAGTGGATGAAGTGAAAACGGGGAAAATCCCGACTGCCATGCATATACCTTTAGGACTAATAGAATTCAAGATGCAAGATCTGGACAAGTCAAAAGAATATATCATGGTCTGCCGCTCTGGTGGAAGAAGTTCAAAGGCCGTAAAACTACTTGAGGATCATGGGTACCAAGTAATCAATATGACAGGCGGAATGCTTGCCTGGAACGGACCAACCGCGTAATTTTTTTGAATAGTTAAATACCCCATGCAGTATAAATCGAGGAGGAAGAAACATGATTAAAACAAATTCTGTTTTAGATGCAAGAGGATTAGCATGTCCGATGCCCATTGTCAAAACCAAAAAGGCTTTAAATGCCTTGGAGTCCGGTGAAGTATTGGAAGTCCAAGCAACGGATAAAGGTTCAACGGCCGACATGAAAGCTTGGGCAGAGAGTACAGGTCATCAATATTTAGGTACAGTCGAAGAAGGAACTGTTCTGAAACATTACCTTCGTAAGTCAAGCGGAGAAGAAAGTATGGAAAAGAGACACCCGAACGTTGTTTCGAATGAGGAGCTTCAACAAAAAATAGAGGCAAATCCAAATATTGTTGTGTTGGATGTAAGAGAATCGGCAGAATATGCTTTTGAACACATTCCAACGGCGAAATCCCTTCCCCTGGGTGATTTGGATGGCAGTCTAAGTGAACTGGATAAAGAATCCGAGATATACGTGATTTGCCGTACTGGGAGCAGGAGTGACCTAGCTGCACAAAAACTTACAGAATCAGGATTTAAGCAAGTAATCAATGTCATGCCTGGCATGAGCCAATGGAATGGTCCGACAGAAAAATCAGTGAATTAATAAAAAACTACTACTAATATGGAGGAATGAAGGATGACTAAAAAGGTAGCAATCATCGCTAGTAACGGTGGATTATTTGACGCATATAAAGTTTTTAATATTGCCACAGCAGCGGCAGCAACAGATCAAAAGGTTGCCATTTTCTTCACATTTGAAGGATTAAACTTAATCCACAAGGAAGGCAATAAACAACTTCCGATGCCAGAAGGCAAAGAACATTTTGCGGAAGGATTTGCAAAGGCCAATGTACCGGCCATTCCAGAATTACTTGCTATGGCCCAAGAATTAGGCGTTACATTTATCGGATGCCAAATGACAATGGATGTTATGGGACTAGTGAAAGAAGACTTCGTTGACGGAATTGAAGTCGGCGGCGCTGTAACCTTCTTGGAATTCGCTAAAGATGCGGATGTTACTTTAACATTTTAATAGCTAAAAAAAAGAAAAAAATTTGAAATGGAATATACTATAGGGGGTATATAGAATGCCATACAATGAAATGACAGCTAAAGAAGTGGCAAAGAAAGTAATCAATAAAGATGAGCTATTTATCTTTGACGTTCGTAATGAAAATGATTTTAACGATTGGAAAATTGAAGGAGCGGGTTTCGACTACTTTAATATGCCGTACTTCGAATTGCTAGATGGTGTGGAAGAAATCATGGATAAAATTCCTACCAATAAGGAAGTTCTGGTTGTATGTGCAAAAGAAGGCTCATCCGTTATGGTAGCAGAAATGCTATCTGATGCAGGGCTAACAGTTTCTTACTTAAAGGGCGGAATGAAAGCGTGGAGTGAACACTTAGAGCCATTGAAAATTGGCGATTTGAAGGATGGTGGGGAGATCTATCAATTTATCCGTCTTGGAAAAGGATGCTTGTCCTACATGGTCGTTTCCAATGGAGAAGCAGCCCTTATTGACTCCACTAGGATGATTGATACTTACCTTGATTTTGCAGAAAGCATCGGTGCAAAGATCACACAAGTATTTGATACACACTTACATGCTGACCATATTTCAGGTGGTAGACAAATCGCAAAAAGCACGAATGCAACGTATTGGTTGCCGCCAAAAGATGCAACGGAAGTGGTCTTTGAATATGAGCCTTTAGAGAATGGTAAAGTGGTCAAAATCGGTCATACAGATATTGAAATCCAAGCTCTATATTCTCCAGGACATACAATTGGTTCTACTTCATTTGTTGTCGATGAAAAATACCTTTTGACAGGGGACATTCTATTCATCGATTCGATTGGTAGACCGGATTTAGCTGGATTGGCTGAGGATTGGGTTGGCGACTTGAGAGAAACCCTTTATACACGTTACAAAGAACTATCAGACGAGTTGATTGTCCTTCCATCTCATTTCATGATCATTGAAGAATTGAACGAAGACGGCAGTGTCGCTAAGAAGTTAGGATCGTTGTTTGAAGAAAATCATGGCCTGAATATTGCAGACGAAGCAGAGTTCAGAAAGATGGTAACGGGAAACCTACCTCCACAACCGAATGCTTACCAAGAAATCCGTCAAACGAACATGGGGAAAATCACGCCTGATGAGGAAAAACAACGTGAAATGGAAATTGGACCGAATCGTTGTGCGGTACGATAAAACATCACAAAAAACTATGAATAGAGGAGATTTATCATGATGAAATCAGAAAAGATATTAGATGCTAAGGGCTTGGCTTGTCCAATGCCAATCGTAAGAACAAAGAAAGCGATGAATGAATTGGAATCCGGTCAAGTATTGGAAATACATGTAACAGATAAAGGCGCAAAAGCAGATTTAGCGGCTTGGTCAAAATCAGGCGGACATGAGCTAATTGAAATGGCAGAAGATAATGGCGTGTTGAAATTCTGGATTAGAAAAGGCTGATAAAGATAAGGGGACCAATTAGGTTCCCTTCTTCTAAAGGAGAGACTGACATGGACATTACTTTTATCATCACCATATTTTTAATTGGTTTCATTGGCTCCTATATTTCAGGAATGCTTGGCATAGGCGGGTCGATCATCAAGTACCCGATGCTTTTATACATCCCGCCGATCTTCGGTTTAGCGTCATTCAGTGCCCACGAAGTTTCAGGTATCAGCGCCGTACAAGTATTATTCGCCTCCATCGGGGGTGTATGGGCTTACCGTAAGGGTGGTTATTTAAACAAGCCGCTTATCCTCTACATGGGTATCAGTGTATTGATAGGAAGCGTAATTGGGAGTTTCGGTTCGCAATCGATGTCGGAAGACGGTATCAATATCGTCTATGGCCTGCTTGCTTTAATAGCGGCGGTGATGATGTTCATACCGAAAAAAGGTATCGATGATATCCCATTAGACCAGGTCAAATTTAATAAATGGTTAGCTGCAACACTTGCCCTGATCGTCGGTTTAGGTTCCGGGATTGTCGGGGCGGCCGGAGGCTTCTTACTTGTTCCGATTATGCTCGTTGTCTTGAAAATACCGACGAGGGTAACCATTGCCTCTTCACTAGCCATTACCTTCATTTCCTCCATTGGGGCAACCGTCGGCAAGATCTCTACAGGCCAAGTTGACTATTATCCGGCAATCATCATGGTAGTTGCAAGTATCATCGCAGCTCCACTTGGTGCAATGGCAGGGAAGAAAATGAACACAAAAATCCTTCAAGTCATATTGGCACTATTAATATTAGCAACAGCAGTAAAGATTTGGATGGGGATTTTGGTGTAGGGTTGGTAAAAGGAGATTAGACCTTTACCTTGACAGGGTAGAGGTCGCTGGTTCGAACCCAGTCGGAATCATCATTTCTGGAAGCCGCAAGTCCTTGTGTATCAAGGGTTTGCGGCTTTTTGTTTATTTTCTGACACCTTGATTTTTAGCTGTTTTTTTATGCGTTACACAGAAATTGGACAAACACTGCACAAAACATCCATTTACATCAATCGTGTCAAGGGTTCCAGCTTGTGTCGTATTTTCTTTTTTGTCCATTATGTCCAAAAGTTCTGGTCAAATCGTTCGGCCGTTTTTCGCTGCATCTCCTCATTTGTATGTGAATAAATATCGAGCGTGATACTGACTCGTGCATGCCCTAATCGCTCACATACAACCTTTGGGTTCTCACCGGAACGCATTAACATGGTTGCGTGTGTATGACGAAGATTATGAAAAGAAATATACGGAACGTCTGCTTTTTCCGTTAAGCTTTTATACATCCTCAGCAAATTCCTTGGTTCGACATACGTTCCTTTTTTCGAAGGAAAAACGAGATCCAAAGGATTATCGGTTTGGTGCTGTTTGTGTATGGTCAAAGCTTCTGTGAGGCTGGGAGAAAGAAATATTGCTCGTTCTGAATGAGCGGTTTTCACCTCTTTCGGTTTCAGCCCATGCGCTTTTGTTCGTGCTAAAGCTTCAGCAACATGAATCACACCTTTTTCTAAATCAACGTTATTCCAGCGCAAGGCAAGGATTTCACCTCTTCTCATGCCAGTGAACAGTGCAACTAGAAAAAGAGCGAGGCAGTTTTCTGCTTCACAAACCTTTAGGAATCCTTTTGCTTCATCCAATGTCCATACTTGCTTGTGTTTCTTATGAATGGATGGCGGAGCGGCATCTTTAGAAGGATTGCTTTGAATTAGACCCCATTTCAACGCTTTTTGCAATGCTTTTGATAACAAGTTATGGATCTTCTTTACATAAGCATTTGATCGTCCTTCATTTAACTTTTGAGCATACAATTGGTCAATCATATAGGGAGGTTAGTAGAATAAAGTAACCAACTTCTGAATATACAGTACAAAGATAATCCATCTGAATGGGAGAGTTGTACTTGAGAATACTTGTAACTGGTTCAACAGGAAAATTAGGGTCGGCTTTGTTAAAGCAATTAAAAGGTTTAGATTATCAAGTAAAAATAACTTCGAGAAGAAAACCAGAAGGAGTAGACTTTACATGGGTTTACAGCGATTTATTATCTGGCGAAGGTTTAGAAGAAGCGGTAAAAGATGTTGATGTAATTATTCACGCAGCAACTAGTCCGATAAAAAATTCTAAAAGCATTGAGGTTGATGGGTTTGAAAAACTTTTAAGCAAGTTGCATCATATAAAACTTTTTATTTATCCATCAATTGTAGGTATTGAGGAAATCCCCTTCAAATATTATAAACTTAAATACAAAGCAGAAGAATTATTAAAAAATAGTTCTGTACCTTATACAATTGCTCGTGCAACTCAGTTTCATAGCTTTGTTGAGAATTTATTCTTATCAAAACCTTTCTTTAAAAGATATATAGTCCCTGGAAAGATTAAATTTCAAAGCGTGGATGTTAATGAATTCGCTAGACATTTAATCGATTTAGTTAATAAAGGCCCACAAGGAAAATTAGATGATTTCTGTGGTCCAGAGATAATGACATTAAGAGAAATGGCGGAGTTGAAAATTAAGGTTAACAATGAAACCAATGATGTTTTAAGCATTCCTTTTTCAGGAAAACTATACAATTCTTTGACTGAAGGAAAAAATACAAATCCTATGCAAAAGAAAGGGATGATTACTTATGAGGAATATCTAAGGAATAAGCTGAATTAAATTTACTGAGTGAATTTATCAATAAGGTATCAAGTAAACAGCATATAAAGTGGTTTCATTTTTTTTTGAAAGGAATTGATGATATCGAACGATTTGATAATTACAGGAGGTTAAACAGTTGAAAGCAGCAATTTATAGTTCTTATGGTTCCCCTGAAGTAATGGAGAGTAGGTATGTTGAGAAACCGTTCATCAAAGATGAAGATAGGGTATTAATTAAAGTGGTCTCCGCCTCTGTAAATAAATATGAAACTCTATATCGAAAAGGTTATTTGCCAACAAGAATGGAGAATGGTCTTATAAAACAAAAACGCAAATTCTAGGAATAGACGTGCAGGTACCGTTGAAGTTGTGGAAAAAAATGTATAAAAGTTTAAAATTGGCGATCGTGTTTTGGAAGTTGCGTCGGTTCCCATGCTGAATATGTCTGCCCAAAAGAAAATGTTCTAACATTTATGCCAAATAATGCAACGATTGAAGAGGCAGCCGCAATACCATGCGCTGCACAGACCGCTCTACAAGCATTACGGGATGTAGGGAAGCTAAAAGCAGGCGATAAGGTTTTAATCTATGGTGCATCGGGTGGAGTGGGGCATTTTGCTGTTCAGCTTGCTGTGGATTTTGGCGCTGAAGTAACCGCAGTTTGTAGTACATCTTATATCCAGGAAGATTTCGCTCACAACGGAAAAAATACGATGTCATTCATTACACCAACCAAAACGGCTGTCTCCGAACCATTCACCACGGCCATATACCAATCTCCTGATAGTAACGGCTGATATAATAGTACAGCAATAACTGCACTTGCGGCGCAATAATATAAAATATACCGATAAAGAGGAATAAAAAAATATCGATTCCACTTTAATGGGAATCGGATCAATTTAATTAAACCCATCAGCACCAATGTGTTGCCACATACATTCTACAAATTGTGAGAAGTTCACTTGGTTAGAATTGGTTTAATAGTGAAATAAAATAAAAAGTAGAATGTTTAGAAGTTTTGGTATCGCATTTCTAATTTATTTATGGTGGAGCAAGGAACTCATTATAAAGTAATCACCACTTTACCTTGAGCGTGACCTTCTTGAAAATATTTGAATGCTTCCGTTATTTCACTTAACTTAAATCGTTTATCAATTATTGGTTTTACTTTTCCCATTTCAAGTAACTCTTTTATATCATTTAAGTCTTTTTGATTTGCTCTTTGTAACAGGCTACTTATTTTCTTGCTTCCAGTCAATGAAATAAAAGGTCCAAGAAATAATGTTTGATAAAGTTGAGACTCGGAACCTCCTACGTGAACAAATTTCCCATTTAGTTTTAGTACACGTTTATAAGCTGCAAGGGAATTAGAACCATTCACGCCTAGAACCAAATCATAACATTCCTTATCTTGTGCGAAATACTCTTCTGTATAATCAATGATATGATCTGCTCCTAGAGAACGCAATATTTCAACGTTTCGTGTACTACATACGCCCGTTACTTCAGCACCGAATGATTTAGCAATTTGTACCGCAAAAGTACCAACGCCTCCAGATGCGCCATAGATTAATACTTTATGCCCCGATTTAATTTCACCTTTATTACGTAGTCCTTGTAAGGCAGTCACGCCTGCCATAGGAGTAGCAGCAGCTTCCTCAAAGGAGATATTGGTTGGCTTTATGGCTAAAGCAAATTCGGGGGCCGTTACATATTCAGCAAAACCACCCCAGCCACAACCAGAGAGGTCACCAAATACTTCATCACCTACTTTAAATAGTTTAACTTTTTCCCCAACTGCTTCAACTGTACCAGCTATGTCACCTCCTGGAATTGAGTATTTTGGTTTTGTTAGTCCAAAGGCAAAACGGGCTAAGAAGGGTTTACCTTTCAAAAGAACTAAGTTGCCAAAGTTTAAAGATGCTGAATGAACCTTAACTAATACTTGATTCTTGGTAGGGAAAGGTTTTTTTACCTCCTTTAATTCAAGTACATCGGGCGAACCATATTTATCACAAACTATCGCCTTCATAAAAATCCCCTCCAAATGCTAATATATTTGATTAAATTTAATAATAACAAGGAGATAAAAACCGTTCATTGACTTAAGTTAATTTCTAGATACTTTATAAAATTTTTAGCTGGTATCACAAAGGTTAAGTGTGATATATGGTTCAATGATATTTGGTGAGTCAGTCTTCGGTGCTTAGTTGCTACTTTTAAGCAGGATAATTAAGGATGAAATCTATTTTATGATTTTTTTTAATTCGTTTTTTTATTCTACTTAACGACTCAGGAGTAATTCCAAGATAGCTAGCTAAATGATGTTGTGTACACGGTCAATTAACTCGGGGCGTTTCCTTAAAACAGATTCGTATCGTTCTTCTGGAGAAGAACCAATAAATTCACCGAATTGTTCTTGTATTTCACCAACGTTTATTTCCATCATTTTGCGTATCATTATTTCAAGTTGTGGGTATTTGTTAAACATCGTATTTTCAGAATCAACATCACCAACAACTAATATGCAATCTTCAACACACGCTAATGAATACTTAGATAAGTCATCTTGAGTCTTTTCGTTGATAATTGGAATAGATTGATCTTCAGTAAAAAAATTTGATGTTACTTCTTTACCTGATTCATCTATAAAAAACTTCCTAACACACCCCATTAATACGAAATAACATTTAATGGAGGAAAGTTCTCCTTGTCTAAGAAGATATTATCCTTTTTTATATCCATCAGATTGCCCGCTGTTCATCTTCGCTGATTAAAGTAAAGTCAGACATTTATTTTAAGAGTATATAAATCATATATTCTATCCCTCTCTAATTGAAGCAATTTAAATGTATCTTAATCATTTCAACACCTTTATTAGATAGAAACAATAGAAATAGCGTCTCTTTTACTATTCAACTAAAGGGATGCTTTAGTTAAGAAAGGATTTATAATAAAACATATAAAAATTAATCTAATAACATTCCAAAAGAAAAATTTAGGCATACTAAAAAGGGCCAGGTTCTACGATTGTAGGACCTAGCCAATTACTTAAATCCACAAGCATCAATGTGTTGCCACATACGGTATGTGGCAACATAGTATACACATAAAGTACTTTTTATGTTGTGAAAGTTTAAGGGTAAAATAATTCTGATTCTTATTTTGAATAGAATAATGTGATGTTCAACAATCGGGCGCAATTCCTAAAAAGGGGTTATGCTTTCTTCAGCTAAAGGGCCAGATTGTTGAATAACATTCTTTTGTGAAAGGTAACCAAATGACGCTATTTTAACTTAAAAGGCACTAAATGTTAGGATGATTAGATACTTTTGCAAGATATTTGCTTTGTTCACAATTTGTTACCCTTTAGTAAACTAAAGAATACTTAGTTTTAAATACGATATGACGATGAGGACCATCGAATAATAATTCTTGTTGTTTTTTCTGACTAATCATCAGTGTACTGCTTTCCACACTTATGACAAAAACGGCTTTTACAAGTAAAGTAAAAAATACGGGTTCGGAATTATATTCACAGCCAAGGCATTTTGCATAGCCTAAGTCTGTAACCATCGAAATGTTCTTTAAGTATTCGTTTAATGACCCCACTATTCCTTTTCATCACCCAACTCATACCTTTCAATTCAATTACGAACATTATACCGAACAGTTATCCACAAATCGATTATTTTCAAATTTCCTAAACAACAAAAAAGGGTGTTGATGAATTTTGATTCATCAACACCATAAATAATAGAATATAGATATTAAACAACTTTTACTTTCTGTTCGGCTTTTGACAACACTAGATAGCCTACCGCTGCGAATGCTGATAAGAAGGCTACAACTATATAAGACCAGAACCAACCAAATTGATCAGCTAAAATTGGCATTAACCAATTGGAACCCATGTTTCCAATTAAATACGCCGTAACACCCACAAAACCAATTGCCGTCCCAGCTACATTCAAAGGAACAAAGTCAATTGTTAGAATGTTAACAATTAATTGTGGTCCATAAATTAAGGCTCCTAAAATTCCACAAACTACTAAGAATAATGCGTAATTTGTAACACCACCGCTAACTAACCTCTCGTAGAAAAAGACAAACGCCACCATGGCAAACAAGCCAATTGATCCAATTTTAGCCATTTTATTTGGATATTTAACAGCTAACCATGCGAACACAAGTGACCCCGGGATCGCAATCCATTCAAGAACTGAAACAGCCAATTGTGCTCTTGTATTCGATAAGTTCCCCACTTCACTAAGATAAATTGGCATCCAATCTGCAATTCCAAAACGGAGAAAATATAAGGCCACGTTCACAGCAGATACTAGCAATAATAGTGGATTGGTAAAAACATATTTCCAAATTAATTGCCAATAGCTCAGTCCTACTTTTTCTTCTTCAGTTGCCACATTGGATTCCCCAGCGTCACCATACATCGTTCTTAAGGAATCGAGGCCTTCAAATTCAGGGCTATCTCCGCCATAACGCCAACATATATATGCAAAAAACAGCACCAAAACTCCTGGAACTAAAAATGCCATGAAAATATTTCCTGTTTCAGGAACGACTAGTCCCATACTGGTTAGGGCCACAATGATCAAAGGAAGTAAAGCTGACCCAGCATTTTGTGAGATATTCCAACCTGCAATGGCTGCTCCACGAGATTTGTTCGAGTAATAATTAGCAAGCATCATTTGAGAGGCAGGAGCTAAAGCACCTTGTACAACTCCACTCAATATTAGGAGAATGGCTAACACTGCAATCGATGAGTTGAAAAAGCCAATGAGAATTGCGATTAGGGCACTTGCTCCCAAACAAATCGAGAAAAGTTTTCTTATACTAACACGGTCTCCTAACGCCCCCATATAAAACTTAGCTAATCCATAAGAAATAGTTAAACAAGAAAGTAACAAAGCAATATCTGTTTTATCCCATCCATTTGTAGTCATGATACTATTTGACATTAACTTAAAATTATTCCGCACAAGATATGCACATACATACCCTAAAAATGCAATCAGAAAAATTATTTTCCGCCGAAAGAGATAGCGTGCAAATTTCTCGGTATTTTGTTTTTGGTTAACTAATTCCATTACTGAAACCACTCCAATACAGTATATTATAAGTTCTAAAGTCTTGATTCTATTAGCATATTTTATTAAGCTGCTTGAAATATCTTCTATTGGCATCCCTCCTGTTATAATGGAAGCGCTTAAAAAAAGGTAGGTAACACAAGTGTTTTACATAATAGTATTATCTTACTTTTTAACCCTTTAAACTATCAGCAGATTTCCTATTACCTGTCAGAAAATATCCTACACTGTGCGACTAATACTATTAAAATTGTGACAATGTGAAACTATGATTGTGATATAATAGTAAATACTAATTTAGGAATAAAACTCTAATTTGCGAATTGTTGTTGAGGAATTCGACCTAGAAAGGGATACTATGGGAAAATTATTCAAGGTTATTCCGGTTTTATTAATAATCACCTTATTAATAGGTTGTGGGTCAAACCTATCAACCTATAAAATTGATTTTTCAGAATATGAAAAGCAACCTACAGATAGTAAAGAGGATAAACAAGATCCAATCCGGTTAGCCATTTCGAGTGTGCTTTCTCCAACAGATACGATTATTTACTATCGAAAAATCGCAAATTATATCGGTAAAAAACTTAACCGACCAGCCATTTTAATCCAACGCAGAAGTTATAATGAAATAAACAACCTAATGATCAATGGGGGAGCTGATATAGCCCTGCTTCCAACAGGAGCTTATATCACGTATAGAGAAAACGGAGGATTTGAAGGAATTGCAACGCAAGAAAGATTTGGGAGCCCTTATTATTATGGTTACATTGTTGCAAGTGTTGAAAGCGGTTTCTCGACAATTAATGATTTGGAAGGCAAAGATGTTGCATTTTATGATCCTTCAAGTTATTCTGGATATCTTTTTGTGGAAGAAGAGTTGGAAAATTTGGGGGAAGACATCAAAAGCTTTTTTGGGAGACATGTATACACATATAGCCATGAACGATCCCTTAGTGCCGTTTTAAATAATACCGTAGATGCTGCAGCTGTCAATTCCCTAGTTTTTGAAACGATGGAACGTGAAAACCCTAAAGAAGTCAAAACATTAAAAATTATCGGAAAATCGATGCCATTAGGTACTGGACCTGTTGTTATCAGAAGTAATTTAGCTAAGGAAGAAAAGGAAATGATTAAAGCGAGTTTTCTTACTATGCACGAACAGGATTCTATGAAGATAGCACTTCAAGGTTTATATATTGATCGCTTTATCCCATTCGACTCGGAATATTATGAGGTTCTTTATGAAATGGATAAATAACTTGAAAATAAACCAAAAGATACTTGGGGCTATCATGTTCTCCTCACTTTTTCTAGCTAGCATTTTTGGATGGATCATATGGGATTCACTTACAAATATGATGACGGAGGATCTCGCGAAACGTGGTGTCAATATCGCAAAAAATGTTGCAGAAACAAGCTCAGACTACATTCTATTTGACGATCAATATGCGGTGGATAATCTTATTAAAGAAACAAAAAAGGTAGATGAAGAAATTCGCTATATCTTAGTTTTTGATAGTCGTCGCATGCTTTATGCCCATACATTTCCGAATCCTGAGATTCTGCCAAAAGGAATATTAAAGGCACATACGCCTAGAGGGATTACCCAACAAGAGTATACAACTTTATCCTCAGACGAAGGTAATATCCACGATGTCATTGTTCCTATCGAAGAAGGAGAAGTAGGGTATGTTCGAGTGGGGATGTCAGAGGAAAAATCGTTGGAATATATATATTCTAGAATCGTTAAATTACTGATTGCCACATTGTTAGTATCAATTGGTGCCATGGGAATGGCTTATTTTGCTACCCGTATGATAACTAAACCAATCAATACTTTAGTAGATGTAGCTTTAGGCATATCGGCAGGTAACTTTTCCTTAAGAGCAAAAGGAACCAATAACGATGAGATTGGAAAACTGGCACAAGCTTTTAATGAAATGACTGATCATCTTATTAATTCTAATAATGAAGTGGACTATTTACTTAAGGAACTTCAACAAAAGGATTTATTGCGTGATAAGTTGATATCGAAGTTATTATCTGTTCAAGAGGATGAGAGAAAAAGAATTTCACGTGAACTTCATGATGAGACAAGTCAAGCTCTCACCTCATTAATGGTAACCATGCGAATTATGGCTAATGAGGCGAAAGATGGTGAACAACGTGAGTTACTTTATACAAGCAGAGATATAGCTGCAGGAATTTTAAAACAGATAAGGGATCTAGCCGTCGAATTACGGCCACCGATTCTTGATAAGATGGGGCTTGTTTCAGCGATAAAAAAATATGCGAGAAATTTTGAGGGAAAATACAAAACCCAAGTTCATTTATTTGTTCCTGATGATGACGTTACAATAGCTGAACATGTTACGTTGGCTCTATACCGAATTGTTCAAGAAAGCATGAGTAATGTGGTGAAACATACCAATGCTACTGAAATTATGATTGGCTTGGATATTAATAAACGATGGATCAATTTGACAATAAATGATAATGGTCAGGGAATTCATGAAGCAGATTTTGAAAAAGCTAAGCAACAAAATAGGATTGGTATACATGGAATGAAGGAAAGAGCAGAGTTGCAGGGTGGTACATTTTTTATCAGGACGAACAAGATGGGAGGGACAGAAATTTCCGTTTCTCTACCATTAAATTAGAAAGAAGTTGGTAAAGTTGAAACAGAGTTTCAAAAGGAAAATTAGTATTATGCTAGTTGATGATCATGCCATTCTTATATCAGGGTTAAAACTTTTATTGCAAAAACGGACTTCTTATCAAATTGTGGGAGTAGCTGATGATGGGTATAAGGCTCTTGAGCTTTATGATAAATTAGAGCCGGATATTTTGATCCTCGATATTTCTTTGCCCGGTATGGACGGACTACAGGTACTAAATAATATAAGGGCACGATATGAACATGCAAAAGTGATTGTTTTAACAATGTACGAAGATGAGGAATATGTATCATTAATTATGGGAGCGGGTGCATCGGGTTACGTCCCGAAAGTAGCTGTAGATGAAGAATTGTATTCTGCTATTGATACAGTTATGGATGGCTATATATACTTGCGGCCAAAGGAAATGACGTCAATGATAAAAAATAAGCAGAGTGAAGAAAAGATTCACAAGATGTATTCTACAATAAGCCCCCGCGAGAAAGAAGTACTACAGCTGATTGTTAAGGGACATTCATTAACTGAAATTGCAGGTGAACTACGGATAAGTATAAAAACAGTAGACACACATAAAACAAGAATCTTCAATAAACTAAACATTACTAAAAAAAGCGAACTGGTTGAATTCGTTTTTAAACATAATTTGATTGATATATAGAGGCAGCTGAATGTCGGTGCCTGTTTTTCGGTACGCTAATGTTTATATATCGAGGGATAGAAACCATACCTCCAACGATTACTAGAACTTGTTTCTCTGGGTAACGCAATTTTGCTGCTAGGGCAGATGGTATCAAATCCACTATAAAAAACTCCTAACACATCACTTTAATATGAAACAACATATAATGGAAGTGGTATCTCCCTGCCTAAGAAGAGATTTTCTTTTGTTATATTTATCAATTGTATACTTTCAGGGATTGCCTGCTCATCTTCACTGATTAAAGTAAAATCAGACATATATTTCATGAGTATTTCTTTCCCCTTTTCTGATTGAGGCAATTTAATTACTTTTTTCATTTTTTTATTTATTTCCCTTTTTAAATTAAACAATCGAAATAGCACCTTAAAATTATCAGGCGCGATTCAGGAATAAGTACCTCTTTTCCCATTCAACTAACGGATCCCTTAGGAAGAAGGGATTTATAAAGCATACGGAAATTTCCCTTTAACATTCAAATATAAAAAATTTAAAATACTAAAAAGCTAGGTTCTACTTTAGTAGGACTTAGCCAATCAATTAAACCTATCAGCACAATATGTTGCCACATACAGTCGACACACTGTGAAGCGGTGGAGTGGTTGGAGTTTGCATAATAAAAATTGAAAACCAAATATATATGTTGTACAAGAAAAGTTTGGTTTACAAGTCATAGGTGAAGAAACTCAATTACCAAATCATTTTGAGGAATGATTTGGTTCGGGAACAAAGCCTATTTTGAATGGGATAAACAAGAATTGCTAACTATCCAATCCATGAATCAAACTTTTTGATACTTATTTAACGCAGTTGAACTTCAGTGAATATACTCAATAAGATTGGCAGGGAAGGGGTCGGGGTTCGAATCCCTCATAGGTCATCACTTTCCAAAGGCTAGAATACTTGATAAATCAAGGGTTCTAACCTTTTTTGTTGTTGTCGTACTAACTGCATTTTAATCGGCTAGAGTGAATTGCTAACATAGTTATTTTTCTTAGCTGAATTTAATAACCGGAAATAATCAATACAGAATTTTGATAAATCAACTTTCGAGACTTAATGTAATTAGTTGTTCTAGATTATTTTGTTCCATGAAATTGAAAGGAAAAAGGTGTAGGTTAACTCCCGCCCTCTCCAAATAAAACACAATTATAGAGGGATTTTATGAAATAAGTGAGCAAGAACAGGCTATGTTGTATCATCTTATAAAAAAATATGTTGATAGTAAATTTGACGTTCTTAAAGTTGCAATTAAAGGTGTAGATAATAAAGAAATTATTAACTCTTTTCTAAATAATAATTTTTAAGCTATCAAGACGCAATCTCTCTCTATATAGACGGGTTATGGAACGAATTTCTCTAGACCTTCTAATATAGAGAAATTTAAAAAAACTTTTAGTTTAAAGGTGACTCTACTACATCTCTTTTATATAAAATGTCCACCATCCACACTCACTACATGTGGAGTGCTGTGCGTTGATAATTTCTTTAATCCTCCAATTCTACACTTTTAGACATTCATTTTTGGACATTCTTCGATTAGCATTTTTATCTCTGAAGTATTAACTTTAATCCAAATTATGCACCATTTCACATTCAGTAACCATCGACTCCTCTAACTATTCTATAGCATGCCAATATCCCGGAGTATAAAATGTCAGGCTCTACATGGACTTGATTATTAAAGGTATCGACAAGTTTTTTTTATATCAAAAATATCTCTACAAAACAGGTCAAAACCTATGAACAACTGACAAATACTTTGAAAGGTATCCATTAAATACGTCGATTCCTACCTATTAAACAAATTGAATGTAGGGTTTTGTCAAATAAAACATTTTTATAAATCCGAAAACCAACAAAATTTTCACTAAGTAATGCTTATGATTAACACTAAGGTTTAAAGGAATCTATTAAATATTTTTTAAAGAGATCATCATATCTATGCACCTGGAAAATCTGAATTTACAAATATAACCAAATGGTAAATTTCATGCAGGTGTTGTCCGATTTATGACTATACGGTTTATGGCTTTGGAGGGGGGATAAACTAGGTAAGGCATTAAGCTGTGACAGGAGGCGAGGCGATTAAGGAGCGTGTTTCTAACCAATGTTGAAGCCTCCAGCTAAATAGTAATGATTTAAAAGCGTCTGGAACGGTATTTGCGGATATTATCTCGCGTGAAATACCTACAAGGCAGTAAATTCAGCCGAACCGGGCTCCACGGTATAAACATAACGATTTAACACCTAGCAATTACCTAACCGGACTGGCGTAACAGTATGATAGGCGGTAAGTACAATGAAAAATCAGAATCTACGGATAAGGTTGTCAAACAAATGCTTGGTTTCAAAGTGATGTTGGATCATCAAAAAAATACGAATATGCAATGATTGAGGTCTGGCAGTAGGTTAGATTACACATGTCAGGATATGCCTTCTGTGCCGGGGGAGGCACGGCGTAGGGGGGGAAACGTGAAAGTGACAATTTATGAAGAGAAAGCCGGTTAGTGTACAACCCGATCATGTTAAAAAGGGGAGATCGTTACTTATAAAACAAGTGACGGAATCCTGATTACCCATCGGAATGTTAAGGGACTGGGACGCAATACATAACAAAGGGCAATCACAACAATGTACCGGATGCCCCTATATATCATTGGGCATCTATATTGGGGGTACAATTCCTTATACTGGTTATATCAGTCACTTTATCAATTCAAGTGAGACTAGCGCTTTACTGCTTATTCTACTGGGGGTGTTGTTATTCTTAATGCAGGTTTTACCATTTGGTAGACCTTAAGGGGAATTGAAAGTAAAGAAGATAGCGAAGGAACAATATCAATTAGATTCGGTTATAAAACTACAACTTGATAGTCGTTTAAAAATAACATCCCTAAAAAAGGGGAAAAAGCTTAAGGAGGAGTAAATATGGAATTGAAAAAGAAGTTAGGTATGGGAATTATGGCGGGAATAATGGGGGTATCTTTAATTGGGGGGGGAACTTTCGCGTACTTTAGTGACAGTGCAGATGCGAGCGGTACGTTTGCGGCGGGGACACTCGATTTATCTGTGCAACCCACAAAGATTATTGATATCAGCAACATCGCTCCTGGAGACTCGATGACGCGTGTTTTTGAACTGCATAATGATGGGACACTAGATATCAAAGACGTGACGTTGGGTACCCAGTATTCCGTGGTTGATACCAAAGGGGATAACACGGAGGATTTTGGCAAGTATATTGA
>NZ_JBIWCZ010000019.1:0-44914 GCF_044761765.1 Peribacillus sp. NPDC097284 | reverse complement strand
GAACCTAAAAAAGATGACCCCTGTTCAATACAGAGATCATCTTTTAAAAATTGCTTAGGCTTTTTTAAAATGTCCTTTACACAGGGTACACTTTATAAAGGAAGAGATCTTTTATTAGGATGGGCATATAATATGTCTTCCGTCACTGGACGGTATCTTAATTTATAGAATATATAGGAGCCTGTAATCCTTTTACAAAAAAAAGACCGCAAGTAAATTCAGAAGAATTTCTTGAGGTCTTTTTATATTTCACTTTTTACTCGAGATTTGCGTGTCGGCCATACATTTTATTCGTATCCAATCCCTTTTTATCCATTATCCTTAAAATGACGCTATCGAAGAAAAGTAAGAGAGTCTGCTCAAATAGAGAGCCCATCGGTTGGATTGTTTGGTAATCACCTTCCGACTGGTCTTTAGGTGAACCAGGTAGCTTTATTGAGAAATCCGCCAATTTTCCAATGGTCGATTCGGGGGAAATTGTTACGGTCGCAATGGTTCCACCGATGTTCGTTGCTTTCTCTGCTATGGAAATCAAACTTTTTGTTTCTCCCGAACCGGTTCCAAGGATTAAAAGGTCATCTTTTTCGAAGGTAGGGGTGACGGTTTCACCTAATACATATGCATCTATCCCCATATGCATCATTCGCATGGCAAAGGATTTACCCATCAGCCCGGATCTTCCTGCACCTGCTACAAAAACTTTCTTTGCTTCAAGAATCCCATTAACCAGTTGTTCAGCTTCTTCGTCAGCTATTAAGTCTACTGAACGACTTAGCTCTTGTATGATTTTAGCCATATATTGTGAAGTCTGCATGTTAAATATTAGCCTTGTTTAATTAATTCTTGTATTTGGGCAGCTGTCCCTTTAATATCGGCTTGTCCAGTGATGCCTCCGCCAACAATGATAAGGTCAGGTTGTACTTTAATGACTTCCGGAAGTGTATCTAATTTTATGCCGCCTGCAATAGCCGTTTTTGCATTCTTTACAACGCGTTTAATGGTTTGAAGGTCCTCAAAAGAGTTTTTTCCAACAGCTTGAAGATCGTAGCCAGTGTGCACACAGATATAGTCGACGCCAAATGCATCCAATTCTTTCGCACGTGTTTCAAGATCTTTCACAGCGATCATATCAACAAGGATTTTTTTGCCTTGTTTTTTAGCTTCTTCAACAGCCCCTTTGATGGACATGTCTTCAGCTGCACCAAGAATCGTGATGATGTCAGCGCCAGCTTCAGATGCCTTCATCACTTCGTAACCGGCTGCATCCATAATTTTAAGGTCAGCTAATACTTTTAAAGAAGGGAAAGCTTCTTTCATTTCTTTAACAGCCCGAAGCCCTTCATTAATAACTACCGGTGTACCGATTTCTACGATATCTATATATTCTTCCACCTGTTTAACCAATTCAATTCCTTCTTGAATGTTTACTAAGTCCAATGCCAATTGTAATTCCATTTATCCTTCACTCCCACTAGTATGTTTTAGTATGTTGCACAGTAAGTATGTACCTCTCACGTTCATTCAATGCACAGCAAGAAAATCATCTTGGCTATACAATGTATCATATACTAAGTATAATATTTTTGTTAGTACGCACTTTTATTATACATAGTGTTAAAAAGTATACTATGGGATTTAGGATTATAAATATGGAGGTAATTCAGATGACAAGGCTAGAGAATAAAACATTCAATTGTGAGAAGGAATTGACCCTTTCTGTTATAGGGGGCAAATGGAAGATGCTTATTTTATGGCACTTAGGCAAGCAGGGGACCAAGCGTTTTGGTGAATTGAAGGCACTTATGCCGGGCATCACTCAAAGAATGCTGGTTAACCAGCTTCGAGAGCTGGAAGAAGATCTTATTGTTCATCGCGAGGTCTATCCAATCGTACCTCCCAAAGTGGAATACTCTCTGACAGAACAAGGAGAAAGCCTGATGCCGATTCTTGATTCGATGTATAATTGGGGTAAAAATTATATGGAGAATGTCGTTGGAGGCCAAGAAGATAGTAAAGAGAGTATCAAGTAGAAAACGATTTCTTTTAAGCCTTATAAGGATAGCATTAAAAAAGTGCTGACCCCGTACAAAGTTCTGTACAAGGTCTGGCACTTTTTTATTTTTCATCTATATAGCTGTCTTTCTTCTTGTAAGGGATATTGCCCATTTTAGAATCAATCTTCCGGTCATCGAGCATGTCTTCGTATTCTTCTTTGTTCTCGTTGGATACGACTTGACGATTTTTCCCTTCTATATCATTGGCTGCATAACCTTCATAGTCTTCAGGGAATGTCTCGGTATCGTCTTCTGTATCATAAAGTTCGTTATAGCTTGTGCGATTATGCTGATAGTCTGCCGGAGTGTCTGATGTTCCGAATTGAGCGACTTCACCGAAACTGTCCTCTTTGACCGTATTTTCGTCGTCTGTATCTGAATGGCGCCTGTTCTCAAAGTTATCTCCCTTAGAAGGGATCAGGATATCTTCCTCGGCTGGCCTATATTCATCGGTCACGTCGTCATGGACTTTTTGTTCTGGTGTATGCTCGATACAATATAAGGTGGAAGGAACCACTTCAAGCCGTTCATATGGGATATCTTTGTCGCACTCCTTACAAACACCGTATGTTCCTTCTTTTATGGCTTCTAGGGCAAGATCGATTTTTCCGATTTCCTCTTCCGCGTGCTCATTGATGGCTTGATATCGTTCCTTGTCGAAAAGCTCGGTGCCTAAGTCGGCGGGGTGATTATCATAGGAAGAGATTTCGCCGGAAAAGTCGGTTTGTGACTGTTTGGTTACAGTCTCATCATTCTTGATTCTTTGTTGAAGCTGTTCTTTTTCACTTAACAGTTCTTCTTTTAATTTCAGGATTTGTTTTTCAGTCGCCATTGGTTTCCTCTCCTTTTATAAGTACGATTATGGTTTCATCGTTGTTTTTTGTGTAGTTATTAGTAAGTACCCGAATCAGCGGGGTGGGAAACAACGAAAAAACCCCATGCACCATGCACGGGGTTTAAAGCTTTGCGTTTATTGAATGAAATAATGGATGAGTAAACCGATGAACATCAGTAAACCGAAGAACGTATTCGTTTGTGCCGTTGCTTTCATCGCTGGCACCATTGTGATGGCTTCCGTTTTACCTGCAAAGCCTTTGATGGCAGTCAGGGCCTTCGGAATGCTTAGGAAAGAAAGCAGGATCCAAGGTGTTACATCTCCCAAGAGAATCAGTCCGACAACCCACACATAACAGAATGCAAACATGACGGACATGAAAGTTAGTGCATTTTTCCTTCCCATAACGACAGGCATCGTTTTGCGGCCATGGGCCTTATCGCCGTCATGGTCCCGAAGGTTATTCGATAGATTGATCAACCCGACAAGAACACCGCTTGGTACGGCAATCAGGATGGCTAAGGAAGAAACTGTACCGGTCTGGATGAAGTAGGCGATCAAGATGATCAAGAAGCCCATGAATAGACCGGAAAAAAGTTCCCCAAATGGTGTGTATGATATCGGTAGCGGACCTCCGGTATAAAGGTAGCCGACCAGCATGCAAACAAGGCCGATAGCGGCAATCCACCAAGATGAAGCGGCGCAAATATAGATTCCTAGTAAAAGAGAGATTCCATACATGCTAAGGGCCAAGGTCATGATCAGTTTCGGGGTCATGCCATGACGGACGATACCGCCACCGATGCCGACTGATTCTTCGGTATCAAGGCCCCTTTTGAAATCATAGTATTCATTAAATAAGTTCGTTGCAGCCTGAATAAGGATGCTTGCAATCATCATGGCCGCAAATAATAGCCAATTTACGCCATCCTCTAACAAGGCAATGACGGTTCCAAGCAGGACGGGAACAAAAGCTGCGGTAAGTGTATGTGGACGAATTAACTCCCACCAGATTTTCCAGGTTCGTTTAAGGGGAAGCTCGTCGTATTCTGTGTGCATTATTTCTCTCCTCAAAATCATGATCAGTACCTTAAAATTATAACAAAGATTGAATTTGTTCACAAAAGGATATCCTATAAAATGTAGGAAAAGTGTTCGAGCGTGTCAAAGGGATTTGATGAGCCGGGACTTCCAAATTGAAGGAGATGCTACATCATTATCTAAGAATCATATAATAAGGAAAAAAGCTGGCATGATTTGTCGGTTCGAGGGTGGTTTTATTGACATGAGGTTAAACGGAGGTGTATCTTTAAATAGGTTAAAAAGCTTTTAAAATGTACGATTTGGGGGGATATTTTTGGCTATCTCGAAAGAAACTGAACGGTTTCAGGGACTGGCTATGGCCATACAAAAGGCGAAGAACTTGAATGAACAAGTTCTATTCAGTCATATTAAGAAAATAGAGTGCAACAACCCCCTTTCATTTTATCAAGCTGGAAGAGAACGGTATAAGGGTGAACGCTTCTTTTGGCAGGATCCCGCAAAAGATATAACCATTACTGGTTTAGGCAACGTTAAGAAAATCCAGGCGGCACCAAATGCCGACCGTTATAGAGAAGTTGAAATGAGCTGGATCAAGCTGCAGAATACTGCTGTTACAACAGGAGTGACCGATGTGGATGCGACCGGCCCTTTGCTATTTGGGGGCTTTTCTTTTGATTATGAAACCAACAGTTCGTTCCTATGGAATCAATTTGGGGACAATCTGTTCTATATACCTGCCTTCATGCTATCGATAGTGGAGGGGGAGGCCTACTTAACGACAAACCTACTTTGTTCGCCGGATGATTCAGAAAAACTCTTCATAGATATGATAAACGAAAGGGAAGCATTCCTTACCGAAAACTTGGATGATGGCGAAATACCGGCCAATGTCTTTGTTGAGCAGAAGGAAGTCGAACCTGAGGCATGGAAGAAGACCGTTGCGCGGGCCGTTGAGGAAATTAAGACGACGGATCTTGATAAGATCGTTCTGGCAAGGGAATTGCGCCTTGTGTTTGAACGCTCCATCGATTCGAAACAGGTTCTAGAGCAACTGCTTGCCGAGCAGCCGATGAGCTATATTTTCTGTTTAGAGGCAGGCGGTGACTGTTTTGTCGGGGCCACTCCTGAGCGATTAATCAAAAAGCAGGGAAATGAAGTCTTTTCAACTTGTCTTGCCGGATCAATGGGCCGGGGGAAAAGCGAAGAAGAGGATACTCGTCTAGGTAATGAACTTCTTTTGGATCAAAAGAATCTACAAGAGCACAAGTACGTCGTTTCGATGATTACCAACGCTTTTGAAGCCGTATGTGATGAGGTCATCATTCCATCAGGACCGAAGTTGATGAAGAACCGTCATATACAGCATTTGTTTACACCGGTGAAAGGAACGTGTAAAGCGGATACGACTATTTTCGAGTGTGTCGAGAACCTCCATCCAACGCCGGCATTGGGTGGGCTTCCAAAAGAGAAAGCTGTCACACGCATTCGGGAAATAGAAGGTCTGGAACGAGGCTTTTATGCGGGACCACTCGGCTGGGTGGATTCGAAGGGGAACGGTGAATTCGCGGTTGGAATCCGTTCCGCACTATTACAGGACAATGAGGCATCGCTTTTTGCAGGATGTGGCGTGGTAGAAGATTCAACACCGGAAAGTGAATTCCAGGAAACGGGGATTAAATTCAACCCGATGTTAAGTGCTTTAGGAGGAAAAATGAATGAATGACCGAGATGCATTGACAGCCTATGCTGCTTCATTTGTCGATGAGCTGGCACAAAATCGAATGAAGCATGTGGTCGTGAGCCCTGGTTCACGTTCTACACCTCTTGCTTTATTGATGGTGGAACATCCTGATATTCAGGTACATATTAATGTCGATGAGCGTTCGGCGTCTTTTTTTGCTCTTGGATTGGCTAAGGCATTAAAAGAACCAGTCGGACTTCTTTGTACGTCCGGAACGGCTGCGGCGAACTTTCATCCTGCCGTCATTGAGGCTTTCTATTCAAGGGTGCCCCTAGTTGTCCTGACAGCTGATCGCCCCCATGAACTGCGAGATGTCGGAGCTCCACAGGCCATCGACCAAATCAATTTATATGGAAAGCAAGTGAAGTGGTTTGTCGAGATGGCGCTTCCGGAGAGCAGTGATGAAATGATCCGGTATGCGAGGACCATTGGGGCAAGAGCGGTAGCGACGGCATCCATGGAACCTTCAGGACCTGTCCACTTGAACTTCCCTTTACGTGAGCCACTCATTCCAGATTTAAAACAAGCCAAGGAATATAGGCAAAGTAAAGAAACGCCGACTGTGATGATCGATAGTGGGATACGCTCACTAACGGCCGCACAATTAGACGGATTGACCTCTACTTTGTCAAAAGCAAAACAAGGCATCATCGTGTGTGGGGAACTTAGGAACCCAGAGATGAAGGATGCCATCATCACATTAGCAGACAAGCTTGGGTTCCCGATACTGGCTGACCCGCTTTCTCAGTTACGGAGCGGCACACATGACAAAGACGCCATCATCGAGGCTTATGATACATTTTTGCGTGATGAAGCTGCCAAGGCTGCATTCCAACCGGATGTCGTGCTTCGATTCGGCTCGATGCCAGTTTCGAAGCCCCTGCTTTTATTCTTGAAAAAACAAAAGCAGGCTTTGACATTGGTCATCGATGGTGGTGCAGGATGGCGTGAACCGGCTGGATTGGCCACGAGCATGATCTATTGTGATGAAGTCGACTTTTGTCATCGCATCGGTGAAAAATTACCTGAAGCAACAGACAGAGACTGGCTTGGTTTGTGGCAATCCATCAATGGAGCGACGAAGAATGCCTTATCTTCCATCCAGGATGAATCGGAGTTGAGTGAAGGAAAGCTCTTTTCCTTACTCCAGGACATGATGCCGGTAGGTTCGACCATATTTGTCGGGAACAGTATGCCTATCCGGGATTTGGATACGTTCTTTTTAAACAACGAGAAAAGCATCAAGACGATGGCGAACCGTGGGGCAAACGGAATTGATGGTGTCGTTTCCACGGCAATCGGGGTGAGCACGGTTACCGAAAATACGGTGCTGGCCATAGGTGATTTAAGCTTTTTCCATGATATGAACGGATTGCTTGCAGCCAAACTGCAAAAGCAGAACATCACGGTCCTGTTGATCAACAATGATGGCGGAGGGATCTTCTCCTTCCTTCCACAGGCGAAAGAAAAGGAACATTTCGAAACGTTATTCGGAACGCCGCACGGACTTGATTTCTCCCATGCTGCTTTGCTTTATGGAGGGAAATATAACAAGGTGCGGAATTGGGATGAATTAAAACAAGTGTTCACGGATTCCTTTGAAATACCTGGATTGAAAATCATTGAAGTGCCTACAGAGCGGGAATCCAATATGCAAACCCATCGAAATTTGTGGAGTTTTGTTTCCCAGGAAATAAAACGGGTGCTTGATGGGGAAATTTCATGAAAATTGTCAGTGGAGATGTCACATATGCTGTTGAAATAGCGGGAAATGGTGAACCTATAGTATGTCTACATGGGTTCACCGGGAACCGGGATACATGGGACTTTCTTGTTCCCATGTTGCAGGACCGCTATTCTTTGATCATGGTTGATATCATCGGCCATGGGGAAACGATGGCGCCTGATGATTTCCAGCGGTATGGGATGGAGCAAGTAGCAAAGGATTTGAAGCTTATTCTAGAGAAATTGAAGCTGCGAAAAGCCCATATCCTTGGTTACTCGATGGGTGGCAGATTAGCATTGGCGTTCTCTTGCTTGTATCCAGAGTATGTTCATACATTGATGCTGGAAAGTTCCTCTCCGGGTCTAAGGACAGAAGAGGAGCGAGAACACCGCAGGGGCAACGATGCGAAGCTTGCCAAGCGAATCCTTGAACATGGCATGGAAGCGTTTGTCGAACAGTGGGAAAACATCCCGTTGTTTGAAACCCAAAAAAGGTTGTCCACAGATATACAAACTGCCATTCGACAGCAACGGCTCGCAAATACACCGATCGGTCTGTCGAACAGCTTGCTCGGCATGGGGACAGGAAACCAACCATCCTATTGGGAAAATCTTGAGACCCTGGATTTTCCCGTGTTGCTTGTGACAGGTGAATTGGATGAAAAATTCTGCCATATCGCTGAAATGATGCAAAGTCGATTGAAAAATGTCGAATGGAAAAAAATTAATGACGTCGGGCATGCAATTCATGTGGAAGATGGGCAAAAGTTTGGTAAAATAATAAATGGGTTTTTAAAGCGAAATTAAGGAGGAAATACGATGACAATTCAATGGGAAACTATTCGTGAATATGACGAAATTTTATACGAGAAGTATAATGGCATTGCAAAAGTATCGATTAACCGTCCGCATGTACATAATGCATTCACGCCAAAGACGACTGCAGAAATGATTGATGCTTTTGCTAGAGCACGTGATGATGCAAGCATCGGTGTTATCATTTTGACAGGTGTAGGCGGAAAAGCCTTCTGTTCAGGTGGAGACCAAAAGGTACGCGGGAATGGCGGATATGTTGGGGAAGATAATATCCCACGCCTGAACGTACTTGATTTACAACGCTTAATCCGTGTGATTCCAAAACCGGTCGTAGCGATGGTTGCAGGTTGGGCAATTGGCGGCGGTAATGTATTGAATGTCGTTTGTGACTTAACAATCGCTGCTGACAATGCGGTCTTCGGTCAAACTGGTCCGAACGTGGGAAGCTTCGATGCCGGTTACGGTTCAGGTTACCTAGCTCGTATCGTTGGACATAAGAAAGCGCGTGAAATCTGGTACCTATGCCGTCAATACAATGCACAAGAAGCATTGGATATGGGCTTAGTCAACACAGTTGTGCCTCTAGATCAATTAGAAGCCGAAACAGTTAAATGGTGTGAGGAAATGCTTGAGAAGAGCCCAACAGCGCTTCGTTTCTTAAAAGCAGCGATGAACGCCGATACAGATGGACTTGCTGGACTTCAACAACTTGCTGGAGACGCAACTCTTTTATACTACACAACAGATGAAGCAAAAGAAGGCCGCGACGCGTTCAAAGAAAAACGTGATCCAGACTTCGGACAATTCCCTCGTTTCCCTTAATGAAAAAAGTAAGAGAATGAGTGGTTAGATTAGGGGGCAGCTTGGCGGAATTATTCGTCGAGCTGTTTTCTATATACAAAGGAAAAGGAGAGGGCTCTTGGATGACTGAAGAGAAATTGCCGAATTGGCTGAAAAACCGTGCTCATTTATCACCTGACCGTCCGGCGATCGAGTTTGAAGGGAGCACGTATACGTTTCTTGAATTACATAGGTTGACGGAAAATATGGCGGGGAAATTGGCAGCTAGTGGGATAAAGGCTGGTGAACCATGCGCGGTTTTACTTCGGAATCATATTGATAGCGTCGTCATGATTCATGCACTCTTTTATTTGGGCGCGAAAATCGTGGTGCTCAATAATAAGCTGACGGTCAGGGAATTATCTTGGCAAATCAAGGACAGCGAGTCAATGAGGCTGATTTCGGAAGAAGGGTTTATCGAAAAGCTTTCCGGGATCCAATCGTTGCTTCCGGATGTAGAGGTTCTTTTAAAAGAAGAGTTGCCTGCCCAAGGAACCGCTGATGTACGCGATGACTTCTATCTGGAAGATACTGCGACGATCATGTATACATCGGGTACGACGGGCCATCCAAAAGGCGTCATCCAATCGTTCGGCAATCACTGGTGGAGCGCGGTCGGCTCCGTATTGAACCTTGGCTTGAGGGAAGAGGACAGCTGGTATTGTGCCGTTCCAATTTTTCATATAAGCGGGTTATCGATTCTGATGAAAAGTGTAATCTATGGAATGAAAGTCGTGTTGGTCGAGAAATTCGATGAACATGAGGCAAACCGGGCCATCTTGAATAATGGTGTGACGATGATATCGGTTGTGACGGCGATGTTGAATAGAATGCTGCATGACCTTGGTGCTGCGCGTTATCCGGAAACATTCCGCTGTGCACTGCTAGGCGGAGGCCCTGCACCTGTACATATGCTCGAAGCCTGCAGGGAAAAAGGAATACCCGTTTATCAGACCTACGGCATGACGGAAACAGCTTCGCAAATCGTGACACTTGCCCCGGAAAATGCGATGACAAAGGTTGGGTCTGCCGGTAAGGCCTTGTTCCCTTCCCAACTAAGGATAGAGAAGGACGGCAAGATATGCGGACCGGGTGTACCGGGTGAGATTGTCGTATCGGGTCCGAATGTAACGAAAGGCTATCTCAATCGTTTGGATGCGACAGAGCAAGCGATTTCAGGGGGCTGGCTTTACACGGGGGATCTGGGTTACCTTGATGAAGAAGGGTTTTTATACGTGCTTGACCGGCGTTCGGACTTAATCATTTCTGGAGGGGAGAATGTCTATCCAGCCGAGATTGAGAATGTCCTAAGTACGCACCCAGCCGTTTTCGAGGCGGGTGTCACCGGTATCGATCATGAAACATGGGGGCGGGTGCCGCTTGCTTTCGTTGTCAGGCATAAAGGCATGGAAGTTAGCGAAGCTGAGCTGTTGGCCCATTGCCGAGAGGGGCTAGCTGCTTATAAAATTCCCCGCAACGTATTATTTCTTGAAGAACTGCCACGCAATGGTGCAAGTAAGCTCTTGCGCAGGGAACTGAAGAAGCGATGGGGGGACCAGAAATGAAGTTGACATCCATCACTTTAAGGCTCGTGAAGGCCCCTTTAAAGCGGCCATTCACGACCCATCTGGAAACCGTGACGGAACGGGAAGTCATCGTTGTCGAAGCACGAGATCAAGATGGGGGTATTGGATACGGGGAGGCAGTGCCATTTTCGAGTCCATGGTACACCGAGGAAACGGTGAAAACCTGTTTTCATATGTTGGAGGACTTCCTGATTCCTAAGACGTTGGCATTCGATTTGACGCATCCCAATCAGCTTGCGGGCCTTTGGAGCGGTATCAGAAGGAATGCCATGGCAAAGTCGGCCTTGGAACAGGCAATCTGGGATTTGTATGCCAAGCAAGAGGGCATCTATCTCGGAAAGCTATTCGGGGGGGAACGAACCGAAGTGGATGCTGGGGTCGTCGTTGCCTCCGATCACATAGAGGATGCACTCCGGCAAATAGAGGAAGGCTTGGCGGTCGGCTATCGACGCTATAAAATCAAGATCAATCCAGCAAATGATACGGAATACCTGACGCAAATCCGGAGGGCCTATCCAGATATCCCCTTGATGGTGGATGCGAATTCGGCCTACTCGCTTTCGGATGTCCCTCACCTGCAAAAGCTGGATGACTTTCAGCTTATGATGATCGAGCAGCCTCTTGGGCATGATGATATCGTCGAACATGCCATTTTGCAAAAGCAGCTGAGGACACCGATCTGCCTTGATGAAAGCATCAATTCCTACCATGATGCGAAAAGTGCGCTGATGCTAAAGAGCTGCGGAGTGATCACGATCAAAATGGCGAAGGTCGGAGGTTGGTCCCAAGCGGTCAAAATCCATGATCTTTGTGTGGAGCAGGATATTCCCCTTTGGTGTGGTGGCATGATCGAGTTCGGCATATCACGTGCCCATAACCTTGCACTGGCCACGTTAAAGGGATTCACGATTCCGGGAGATATTTCTTCCTCGTCACGTTATTGGGAGCATGACATCATCGAACCGGAAGTCATCGTGAAAAATGGCGTCATTAAGGTTCCGGACAAACCGGGAATCGGTTTTGGCATCCGTGAGAAGAGGTTGGATGAACTGACAAGCTATAGGATCGTGTATAAGTAATGTAAACCACGATGCATTTGGGAAATGATAGAAGAGTGGAGGAAGCTGTCATGGTGCAGCTTTTTTTGCTATGGATAAAGGAGAGAACTGGATCGGTTTCCGATTCGGCGCCTCTATTACAATCGTAACTGGTTTTACCTTCCTCCTCATTTATCGATTGAATGATTAGTCCTTATTAAAATAACTCAAAAATGGGTCTTTGTCTATTTTTCCTTTTATGGATTATTTTGTATAATGTAAGAAAGCGAAAACATTTTAGAGAAAGGGAGGGGGGAAGAATATGAAAAAGCCGTACCTTATTGCAGAGGTTTTGTTAAGAAGGGGGATGCCGGATTTTGTCATTAAGGAAATCACTGCATTAGCGGAGTGCGAGTTGTTTCTTTTGAAAAGAAAATGGGGAATGTATGACCGGACGAAGGAAGCATGAAAGGAACCGTCTTCATGGTATGAATCGGTCCCTTTTCATATGGGCTATTCCTTGTTAAGGCGGTATCGATTGACAGGGCGGCCAATATTGCCATACTGGACATCAAGTTGAAGGATTTCTTCATCATGTAAGTACTCGAGATAGCGTCGGGCCGTCACCCGCGCAATGCCGATTCCATCGGCGACGTCCTCTGCGGATAGAGAGCCAGGTTGGGTTTTGATGAATTTCGTGACCTGTTCCAGAGTGGATCCGTTCAACCCTTTGGGGACATCTTTTTTCAATGTCTGCTTAGGAGACGATTGGTTTTGGAAGAGAAGGCGATCCAGTTGGGTTTGAGAGATAGAATGATCTGGCTCCACTTCCATGCGAAAGGCATAATATTGCTCAAGTGTGTGTTGCAGCCTTTCGAATTTAAAGGGTTTGATTAAATAATCAAAGGCTCCATTCTGAATCATTTTCCGGATGGTTTTCTGATCATTGGCCGCCGAGATGATGATGACGTCGACATCAAGTTGATCTTTCCTTATTTGATAAAGCGTATCCACGCCATTCAAGTTCGGCATGAAGATGTCCAAAATGACAAGATCCGGTTTTAGCTTCTTGATTTTTTCAAGACCTTCCAGTCCATTATTAGCCGTATCCACCACGGTAAAGGCGGAAAGGCGCTCGATAAATTGTTTATTTACCTCCTGGACCATAGGGTCATCTTCAATTAAAAGTACACATATTTGATTGGTCATTTGATCTCCTCTATGTCCTGCATGGGAAAGGAAAGAAAAAAGCTGGTCCCTTCGTTAGGCCGCGTCGTAAAACTCATTTCGCCATGCGCCTTTTTTACAATTTGATTGATTAGATAAAGTCCTATTCCCGATCCCTCGGAACCTTTTGTCGTGAAACCATACTCGAAAATATCCTTATGTATAGGTTCGGGAATGCCCGGTCCATTGTCTTCCAGCACGATTTGACAATGCCGTTCATCTTGATAGATGGACAGATAGACCTGCTTGGATTCTTCGGTCGAATATTTGAGTGCCGCAAAAGAATTCTCAATCAGATTTCCGACGATCAAGACAAAATCATGATAATCCAAGTCAGGTGGAAAGCGGTCCAGCTTCGTATGCTTATCCATGGTAAGCTCGATGCCAAGCTCCCTGCCTATGGAAACCTTACTCAAAAGCAGCCCCACTAAATTATCATCGTGTATGTGCTTCGTTAAGAACCTGGTCAATTCCTCCTGTTCCTCGGTGATCTGAAAAATATACTGTAGAGCATCGTCTAAATTTCCTAGTTGTATCAATCCGGCGATCGTATGTAGCTTGTTCATATGTTCATGATTTTGTACACGCAGAGCTTCCACGAATGCCTTTACGCTTGTCAGTTCCTCGGCAAGCTTCGTCACATCCGTCCGGTCTTGGAAAATGGCCACGGCGCCGACGGTCTTATCGTCTATCTTGATCGGTACCCGGTTGCTCAGGATGTTTTTTTGTTGGACGGAAATTTCCTGATTGACGATGGGAGTTGTCCGTTCCAAAACTTCTGGGAGGCGGGTATCATCCACCACATCCGTGATTTTTTTGCCGATCACGGAACCGCTTATGTTCAGCATCTGTTTGGCCTTTTCATTGAATATCGTAATGATCTGATTAGTGTCAATGGCGATGACCCCTTCATGCATGGCATTGAAGGCGGCCGTCCTTTCAACGAGCATCTGGGAAATCTGGTGGGGCTCAAGCTGGAAGGTTTCCTTTTTAATGCGCCTGGCCAGGAGCCATGAGCCGCATACACCAAACAGAAGCGTCAAAAAGAGAAGAATCAGGATTTCCGTCTTTAAGTCAGTGATGACTTCCGGGATCGTCGGCAGGATGTTCCCGACAAGGACGACACCTATCTGTTTGTTTTCTTCATTTAGGATGGGAACGAAGGCACGAACGGAAACGCCAAGTTTCCCTACGGCTTTCGAGATATATTCATGTTCTGCAAAAGCGGCCCGCTCGTCATTGCTTTTCGATAAGGTCCCCAGTTGGCTATAAACCGGATGGGAGTACCGTATATGCTGATCATTCAGGACAACGATATAATCGGCCTGATGAATCTTTCTTAAATTTTCAATGATGGGATTCAGTTCGGTCCAGCCTTCCGGTTCCAGGACCATCTTTTGTACTTCGGGAAGTTCCGCAATCGTATGGGCCGTGATCATCGAACGGGTACCGGTTTCCTCTTCCCTGATGGAGACGATATTCCCAAAAATGATAATTCCACCAATGAGGATGGAAAAGGCCACGATTATAAAGGATAGCAGGGTGATCTTTAATTGAATCGGCATATGAAAGGATTTATCCATTTGTTTTCCTCCATTAGATCTCTCCTTAATACTACCAGAATCTTCGGTTATTTTCGCCCAATTTCCTAGGTTGTCAAACAACGGTGAAAAAGCTGTGATAGAATGAACGTATAATGTGAAGCGTTCGTTAAGGAGATGTCACTATGCGTGCTTACGGGGGATACCTGGTGTTGATCGGAATAGGGGTATTTGTTGCGGTTTATATCGCCTTTCAATCGTTCTTTACAAGCTTTGGGTTCGATTTGCCCATAGATGAGGAACAGGTTGGAATGGAGGATCAAATCGTGATTAAGTTCAGTCATGTGGTGGCTGAGAATACACCCAAGGGTTTGGCTGCAAGCAGGTTTGCGGCCCTTGTGGACGAATATACCGATCATCGTGTCAAAATTGAGGTGTATCCGAATCAATCGTTGTATAGTGATCGCGAAGAAATAGAGGCATTACAAGAAAATAAGGTGCAGATGATTGCACCGACCACTTCTAAAATTACGAACATATCGGAAAAATGGATGCTTTTGGACCTTCCTTATATCTTTCCCACGGATGCTGCCCTCAAAGAAGCGCTGAATGGGGAAGTGGGAGAAGAACTTCTGAATCATTTAGCTGAGGTAAATATCGAGGGTCTTGCCTTTTGGTCCAATAACTTTAAACAAATGACAAGCAATGAGCCCATCCGCCGTCCTGAAGACTTGTCCGGGAAAAACTTCCGGATCATGCCTAGTCCTGTGCTGGAGAGTCAATTCGAACACTTTGGCGCGTCAACCTCGAAGTTGGAGTTTAATGACACATTCAAAAGTCTGGAAATCAAGAAGACGGATAGCCAGGAAAATACGATCTCCAATATCTATTCCAAGAAGCTATATGACGTGCAGAAATATTTAACCATAAGTAACCATGGCTATTTAGGGTATGTCGTCATGATGAATCAATCCTTTTGGGAAGACCTTCCTCCGGATATCCAACAGCAAATCACGCGGGCGATGGATGATACAACATCTTGGCTTTGGGACAAGGCGAAGGAAATGAACCAAACCCAGCTACAAGCCATTAAAGAGAAATCCACGATTGAAGTCTATACCTTATCCGATAAAGAGAGAAAGCTGTGGATGAAAGAAATGACAAGCATCTATCCTGAATTCGAACCAGTCATCGGAAAAGACTTGATGGAGAAGATGGAAAGAATACGCGAGAAATATATCGAGTGAAAAAATCCGGACTCAAATCCAATCTTTGAGTCCGGTTTCTTATGCTTACAAATCCTCAGCGGGTTTGAAGGTGCGGCATCCAGTTTGATGGCTTGTGTGAGCACGTTCTTCGGAATAGTGCTCGATTTTAATCATATCAGCGGAACAACGATTGCCGTGCTTCCAAAACGTACAGCTGTCAACAGCACATTTTACATCCTGAGCCATATGAATTCCTCCTCCTTTAATGGTACATCTATAGCTTTGAACAAAGGAAGTGCATTTACACTGGATTAAAAATGGAAAAGAGGCGAACCATGTGGGTTCGCCTCCTGATGTGTTTAGTGTAATGCCGTTTGTAGGGTCTTGATGTTATTTTCCATGAGGCTGAAGTAATCCTCACCGGCTTCGATGTCCTTATCTGTCAGAACGGAAAGATTGTGGAACTCGAGTGCTTCCGCTCCCATTTCCTTCTGGATGATTTCGGTCAGCTTGGAACTGATATTCTGTTCGAAGATGACGTAATGAAGGTCTTCATCTTTAGCCATGGAGACGATGCTAGCCAGCTGTTTTTGGGACGGTTCATTTGACGATGTAAGTCCGGTTACCCCGATTTGTTCTAGGCCGTAGCGTTCTTCCCAATACCCATAAGCAGAATGGGAAACAATTACCTTATTCGTACGGCCGGCCTTGATTGTTTTCGCGAACTGCTTGTCGAGTGCCTTCAATTTATCTGAAAGCTCGTTAAAACGCAATGTGAAGTAGCTTTCCTGTTCCGGCATCTGCTTCGTTAACTCGTCTTTCACGGTTTCGGCCATCTGAATGGAATAGATGGGGTCTAGCCATAGATGTGGGTTGACGCTGCCATGATCATGGCCATCGTCATCGGTTTCTCCATGATCGTGTTCCTCATTATGTTCATCTACTGAAACGGTTTCACCTACAGCGACCGTAGTTACGCCTTCACCCTTTAAGATCGGTTCAGCTTTTGTGACAAAGCCCTCTAAATTATATCCAATATAGAAAAATAGGTCTGAGTTCGCCATGCCTACAATATCCTTTTGGGAGGGATCGAAGGTATGCTCATCTGTACCCGGAGGATAAACCGTTTCAACGTTCACAAATTCGCCCCCAATGGTTTCCGTGAAATATTCCAGAGGATAAACGGTCGTGTATATATCCAGCACATCTTTATCTTCCTTCTGCTTTCCTTCAGACTTGCCGCAACCTGTAAGGGCCAATGCTGCAATGAGTGAAAGAGAAAGTAATAATTTTCTTTTCATGAAAAAATTCTCCTTTTTAAATAATTCGTATTGATTACGATTTAAAATGTATGGTTTTGAAAACGAAATGATTACGATTTGACTATAGTATAATACATAAAATCGTTCCGAAAAGCAAGGTTTTTTTGACTCGTTCCTTCTTATTACTGTTTTTTCTTTTTTTCTGGAACAAGGTCAATACCACCTGGATGGAACGGATGGCATTTAAGAATCCTGATGATGGCTAGCCAGCTTCCTTTGATCGGACCGAAACGGTTCACGGCCTCTAAACCGTAATGAGAACAGGTAGGGTAAAAACGGCAAGTTGGCGGTTTTAATGGAGAAACCACGATCTGATAAAAACGTATGATGCCCATGATCATTTTTTTCAGCAAGGCACTTTCATCTCTTTTCGAATAAATTCACTATCGTTTATTATACCATATTTCTTTTGTTTTCTAGAAGGTTAATAAAGGATGTGGGAAAGGATTTTAGGCCTGGTCAGCCAATTGGCATAAATTTAAAAGGGTGAAATATATTGTGTTTCAAGGTAAAATAGAAGAGACATACAATTAAGGAGTGAATAAAATGCCTTCAGTTGAAAGCTTTGAATTAGATCATAATGCTGTTAAAGCCCCCTATGTAAGACATTGCGGTGTCCATAAGGTCGGAACAGATGGTGTTGTTAATAAATTTGATATCCGTTTCTGCCAGCCGAACAAGCAAGCGATGAAGCCGGATACGATCCACACTTTGGAACATTTGCTCGCGTTCAACATCCGTAAGCATTCCGAGCAGTACGATCATTTTGATATCATCGATATTTCGCCAATGGGTTGCCAAACAGGATATTACCTGGTTGTGAGTGGTGAGCCGACCGTGACGGAAATCATCGACGTTTTGGAAGATACGTTCAAGGATGCACTACAAATCACGGAAATTCCAGCTGCTAATGAAAAGCAATGCGGCCAAGCAAAATTGCATGATCTTGAAGGAGCCAAGAAATTGATGAATTTCTGGTTATCACAAGATAAAGCGGACCTTCATAAAGTATTCGGTTAAACTCTAAAAAAATCCTGTCTTTTCCAAGACAGGATTTTTTTATTTATCTTGGTCTTTTTCCTCTTCTTCGTTTTTTGGCAGCGGGTCAATTGGATCGACAGTATGCTTGTAGCTATAGCCTTTACCGATCGTCAGGACGGATAGCCCTAGTACAATCAAGATGACTATGATGGATATCACTAAAACCGTAAACATATTGACAGCTCCTTTGGGACAAATTATATATTCATTTTAGCATAAGAATTGAAGCGATAAAGGTTTCAATTTTTGTGGAGAGGGAACTATATAGGTATAACCAACTAACGGAGGTAGATATTATGACTCAAAAAAAATTAGGTAAATTAGTAAACAAAGAAATTGCAAACTTCAATGTCCTTTATACAAAAATCCACAATTTCCACTGGTTCGTAAATGGACCCCACTTCTTTGAACTTCACCAAAAACTAGAAGAATTATACACAGAAATCGGTACAGACATGGACGAGCTAGCTGAACGACTTTTAGCCATCGGAGAAAAACCGGTCGCTACGCTTAAAGAATATTTAGAATTGACGACTCTTGAAGAAGCGACAGGTAAAGAAAATACAGAAGATATGGTACAAAGCGTCATCACCGATTTCGAAAAACTTTCTACGGAATTCCTAGAAATCATCGAAGCCGCTGAAGAGGAAGATCCAGTAACAGCCGATATGCTTACTAGCATGAAGAAAAGCTTGAACAAACATGCTTGGATGCTACGTGCTTATTTAGGAAACTAAGCTTAGAATGAGATGGGCCCTACTTCGGTAGGGCCTTTTTTTGTTTCTAGATCTATTTCGTCAAATCACTTCTCGTGTCTTCTGTCTCGGTTTTCATTCGTGGTGTTCTTGCTACACGCCGAGTCGCTGCCACACAAAGCACCACAGCTATATTCACAGCTATGAGTGTGGGACCAATCTCCTCATGCAGAAAGACAGCTGCAAGCAACAGCCCGAAAAATGGTTGAAGGAGCTGCAGTTGCCCAACCGCCGCTATACCACCCTGAGCGAGACCACGGTACCAGAAGATGAAGCCGATGAGCATGCTGAATAAAGATACATAAGCAAGGCTCAATAGTGAAGGTCCACCAATGTCGTCCCACGAATCCGGGGATAGATAGACGGAAAGTGGAAGCATAAGGGGAAGGGATAGAACGAGAGCCCAACAGATCACCTGCCAGTCCCCTAGCTTCCGTGAGAGTCGAGCGCCTTCAGCATAACCGAGACCACATATGATGATCGAGGCCACCATGTAAATGTCGCCGATTGGGGAAGCTTCCCCATCTTGGATGAGGGCATACCCTGCAACCAGGAAGCTACCAGCAGCAGAAAATATCCAGAAGGAGGGACGTGGGCGTTCCCCACCCCGAATCACTCCAAATATAGCCGTCGAGAGCGGAAGTAGACCAATGAAGATGATAGCATGTGCCGATGTGACAGATTGCAGGGCCAAGGCAGTCAGCAGTGGGAAACCGACCACGACACCAACCGCTACGATAATAAGAGGGACGATATCCGTTCTTTCAGGACGTGACTGCCGGAAGAGAAGAAGAAGGGCACCTGCCAATACACCTGCTATCGCCGCGCGGCATAAGGTAAGGAACACTGGATCGAAATCCGCTACAGCTAAGCGAGTCGCAGGCAGTGAGCCGCTAAAAATCAGTACGCCAATAAAACCGTTCACCCAACCATTTGATGTTTTCTTCATTACAATCACTCCCAATCATATTTCTCCAACATCCTTTTTTATCTGCGTCTTATTCCTTTTTATGGATTACAATGAATATAAACAGAAAATGGTTCTTAATAAACAGCCAGTTTCTTTAAATAAAAGCATGCCAGTTAGGAGGGATCATCGAAGTGGATATCACATTTTTTTTAAATCGAAACCACGATACGCCCCTTTATCAACAGCTCTATCAGCTTTTCAAGAAAGAGATGCAGGAAGGGCATCTTCAAAACGGGATGAAACTTCCTTCCAAAAGGGTGCTCGCGTCTCAGCTTTCAATCAGCCACACGACAGTCGAGCGTACCTATGATCAGCTTGCGGCTGAAGGGTACATTGTGAGCAAGCCGAGAAGCGGCTGGTATGTGGATTATAGGGAAGCCGATTTTGTACATATGGCAAACGACTCTTCCATTAAGCCCAAAGTAAAGGAGAATGAACAATGGATTGATTTTCATTATGGCCATGTGGATTCAACTCACTTTCCTTTTTCTTCTTGGCGAAGAAGTATGGTCAGTAGCTTAGATCAATATGGTCAACAGCTTTATCGGCCAGGGAATATATTGGGGGAACCTGTGTTGAGAGAGCTTATTGCCGAACACTTATATCATTCACGCGGTGTTCATTGTCAACCTGAACAGGTCATTTTAGGGGCGGGTAATCCTATACTGTTGCAGATCTTATGCCAAGTCTTTGGGCGGGATATTTCCATAGGGTATGAGGATCCGGGCTTTCCGAGAGCGAGGAGGATCTTTGAAATCAATTCTATGAAGATTCTCCCTATGCCAGTGGATGAAGAGGGAATCGATATGCAGGGAATCCGAAATAAAAATCCATCTCTTGTGTATGTAACGCCTTCTCATCAATTTCCACTCGGCACCACCATGACGATCAACAGAAGAAGGCAGCTCCTTAAATGGGCAGCGGATAATCAATCTTATATCATTGAGGACGATTATGAGGGGGAGTATAGATACAGCGGACAGCCGATTCCTTCTTTGCAAGGGATTGACCAGCATAACCGGGTCATTTATATGGGCACTTTCTCTAAATCCCTTCTCCCCTCGTTGCGCATCAGCTATATGGTTCTTCCTGCACCTCTATTAGAAAAAGGTACCGAAATCACTTCCTTGTATAAACAAACGGTATCCTGTCACATTCAGTTTACGCTTGCTGAATTTATCAAAAGGGGCGAATGGCAAAAACACATCAACAGAATGAGAAAGCTGTATCAAAAAAAGAGAGAGATGGTATTAGAGACCATCCAAAACGAATTAGGAAGACATGTGAAGATTCGGGGAGGAGACTCAGGACTACATATCCTGCTTGATGTGGACTCACGGTTTAATGAAGTAGAGCTCATTGAGAGAGCAAAAGTGCATGGCGTGAAAATTTATCCCGCTTCACTGTTTTATACAAAGCAACCTCCGACCACCACCGTCTTAATAGGGTTCGCAGGGGTATCAGAAGAAGACATACAAGCGGGTATGAAGAAATTGAAAGGAGCCTGGAATCTAGAAGACGATAAGTTGAAGTAGGTAGACTGAGGAAATTAGGAGGGTCTTCGATGGAACGCAATATTCGGTTATTAACAGATACGGATTTAGAGGAAGCAGCAAAACTGTTCACCAGCGTTTTTAGTTCCAATCTTTGGAATGAACCTTGGAGTGTGAAGACTTCTTACAAACGCTTGTTGGACATAAGCAGGACTCCTGGATACATAGGAATCGGTTATTATAATTCCGAGGAACAATTAATTGGATTTTTAGTTGGAAATGAAGGGCAATGGGCTGATAACAAGAGCTACTATATAAACGAGATTTGTGTGTGTGGTAGCATTCAACAAACAGCTATTGGCACAAACTTGTTAAACTATTTGACGGAAATCTTAGCAGAGAAAAAAGTTGATTCGGCCTATTTATCGACTGAGAGAGGCGAAGGAAAACCGGAGATGTTTTTCACGAAAAATGGTTATACGACAAGTGAGTCTAGAGTGTTAATGACGATGAAGATATGTTGAATCGAAATGATCGAATTTTTTTAAGAGAGAATCTACAATCAAAATGATAGCAAATTATCTAAATAGACATTTTAATCGTTATATAACACTTTTTCAGCTCTATTTGTTTCAATAATGAAGATTATCAAAAAAAGGGGCTGTCCAAAAAGGGGGGAGCCCGAATTGAAAAAAGTGAAGAGGCATAAACGTTGATGTAACAACATTTATGCCTCTTCACTTTGTCGTCCGTTTCCTTCCTAGTATAGTTCCAGCTTTAGTTGTTCTCTGCTATGTATATCTAAAAAAAAGAATCGAAATAACATCAAAAAAGGACCAATATGTTCACATAATGGTCCTTACCGAAGACCTGAGCAATGTACAGGTATAACGTTTTTTTTATAAGAACTCTTGTTTTTGTATGCCTTCCTTCAGAAATAAAAAAGGAAGGCATACAAAAACCTAATATCCAAGCTTAGACAAAGTATTAAATGAACTGATTTTTTTTGTAAAGCTTTTATTCACATTTTCTTTACTCAAATTGCTGACTGTGAAATACCTACAAGAAAATATCTTTCGTTTTTTGTACATTTGCAAACCATTGAGCATGTATATCGTTATGGTGATTGATAATTTGAGAAGCGTTTAAAATGTTAGAGTCGTATGTGCTATGACCATCCTCTGCAAGAATCACTTCATAACCTAGGCTATATGCACGACGACAAGTAGCATCTACACAAACTTCCGATTGAATCCCTGTTATAATAATTCGACTGATTTTTTTGTTTACTAATTGTTGCTGAAGATCCGTATGTTGGAAGGAATCAGGAAAATCTTTTTCAATGATAACGTCCTCTTTAAAAAGAGGGATCGACGGATGAACTTCCCATCCACGATTTCCTTTCTGATTAAGGGTTCCCGCTTTACCATTGTGTTTCGTGAAAAAAATGGGGATCTGCTCAATACGGGCTTTTGAAATGAGAAATTGAATATTGTTTAATAATTCATCTCCTTTATATATCAGTTTTTCCTTCAAAAATGATCCTATCTGAAGATCAATTATAAGTAATGCCGTGTTTTTTTCCGTGTTCATAACCATCCCCGCTCATTCTGGATTTTTCCTTTCTAATGCTTTTTTAAAATGAGGTAATATTCTATCTAGTTTCCCCTAAATCAAGAGTTTATCCCTAAGATGATTAGCCTATTAAAACCGGAAAAATTAGAGGAAGTACAAGCCGTTGTATGACAATTTTTAGCGAACTTCGGCAATAAATAAGGGTAACCCTTTTAACAGACAACAAAAAGAAAGGCGTCCCAAGATGCGGGACGCCTAATATGGTATGTAATTAATGTATATTCCTTGGTGAAAAGTGAGTAGGTTTCGTATCATTTAAACTATTTTGTGCGAATTTTCCTTTTAACGTTTCAATAATGTAAAGGCCCATAAGATCGGTTAGTTCTTGGTCATCCATCTCTTGAAGCAATTCGAAAATTTCCTTGCGGTCCAATTGTTCCAGGACAGCAAAGGTTAGCATATCAATGTCTTCTTCATCACCAGTCAATTTATTACGGTACATGTTGTACAATTCTTCAATCAACTTCATAACTTTCACCTCACATTTCTTGAAAATCCGTTATCTCTTTATATGTAGGTTATCAAAAAAACCTCATGATGCATATAAAAATCTGTAGGATGCTTGGGCTTATTATATGTTTTACCCTTTGAAAGATACTTTAATCTATTATTTAACATCTTTCCCATTTGTGCAAACAAATTTTTCCATCGTATGAAGGTGGAATCTGGTGAGAAAATAAGCGTAGGAGTTAGGGAAAGGATGATGATGAATGGAAGAAACCAGGAAAAAGTATTACGTATACATCCCAAACGGGCAAATCACGCAGGACCGGGAAAGTTCTCCATGGAATTTTGAAATCGAGGCAACGGATAATGAAATCATCCAGCTTCGGGAATTGTTCGATTACAATTATTCTGTAGGGGAAGATAATTTTTATCGTGCCCACGTACCGTATTTACAATATCATTATGACCGTGAAAACGATGAACAGGATGTCACGCTTCAAAAGATTTATGAAATGATCTATATGCTAGGAACAGAAGAAGGCAAGCGGCATATCGAAAGCATGGGTATTCTGCAGGCAAAGCGGACAGATGATGGCCTCGAATATTAGAGGTCATCTTTTTTGCTACATTCTCATTTTTTTATCTTATAATAAGTATAACTCAAATGGAGAGAAATGGGTGAAATAAGGATTGGTTGTGGGAAATATGAAAAGCTTTATAGACGAAAATGGATATATGGTCGAGTTTTCACATGATGAGGCTTTCGGGGATGCCTATCATGTATTTGTCATATGCCGATACAGTGGCAAGTGGGTATTGACGAAACACCGGAAGCGCGGGTTGGAATTTCCAGGTGGCAAGCGGGAGGATGGAGAAACGATTGAAGGGGCAGCCAAGCGTGAAGTGTATGAAGAAACAGGCGGATTGGTGAACGAGTTGATTTTTTTAGGGCAATACAAGGTCCATGATCCCATAAAACCGTTCATTAAATCCATCTATTTCGCCGAGCTAGGTGGTCTGGAAAGCAAAAAGGATTATCTGGAGACGGACGGACCGCTCCTTTTGGCTAAGCTGCCGGACGTCCCAGGGAAGGAGTACAGTTTTATCATGAAAGACGAAATCCTGCCGCTTAGCCTGAAACGGCTTAAAGACATGATGAAAGGATGACAAAGAGACAGTCAGCAGGCTGTTTTTTACGGCAATAGGTGGTAAAATAGTAATGGATATAAATACCTAGTTATGGGGTGAGTGAATTGAGGAAAAAAGGTACATTACTATTGATTGTCCTGTTCATGTTTAGTCTGGTCTTTCCGTTAACGCATACCTCAGCAAAAGCAAAGGCGAAGGTCTATCCCGTACATATGAATGATAGTGGAACAGGTGAATTTTCCAAAAAGCTAAAAAATGGGTTGAGCGTGGGAATAGAAGAAAGAGATGAATGGAACTATACGCCTTTTATTAAAAAAGGGAAAAAGAAAGTGTGGAGCTTGAAATATTTATCGAGCACATTTGGATATATGCAATATACAGAAACAAAAGAGAAGGATACGTTTCTGTATTATACGGAAATCGCTGGCGGCGGTGCGAGAACGACCATCGTAGGCGTCCATTCTAATGGTAAAGTCTTTTTGAAAAAAGGATATACAAGTGGAGCAGGATTAGACACGAAGTTCCTTTCTGCTAATACGATAGAAGTGGCAATAGAAAGAATGAAGAAAAATTGGGATCCAGGTAAAGAACCGAATGCTGAAAAATATACGGATACTTGGGACGTGAAAAAATATTCATTATCTAAAAATGGGAAAATGAAGCTTGTTAAAAAGTACGTACAAAAAAACAGGAAAACTAATTATTGATTGTAAAACAGCATGGCCCCTTACAAGGCACATGCTGTTTTGCCTATCATGAAAAGGAATAACTACAAAAAAACTGCCGATGTACGATCAGCAGCTAGGTCAGTCCTTGATCAATTTTCGTTCAAGCAGTTCGACAAGCTGGTACATGATAGTTGCGAAGACAGCGATGATCATCAAGGCAAGCATCACGAGGGTGAAATTGAAGACTTGGAATCCATAGATGATTAGGTAGCCGAGCCCTTTTGCGGAAACTAGGAATTCTCCGACGATGACTCCCACCCATGAGAGTCCCACGTTCACTTTCAAGGTGGAGATGATGGTTGGAAAGGAAGCGGGTAATATGGCTTCCCGGAACGACTGTAACCGTGTGGCACCAAATGTTTGAAGGACTTTCAGGTAGTTTGGGTCGACTTCCCGAAATGCGGTATAGACGACAATCGTGGTGATGATGATGGAAATGATCGCTCCCATGGAAATAATCGAAGGGAAGCCGGGACCGAATGCGACGATGATGATGGGACCAAGGGCCACTTTTGGCATCGCATTTAAAATGACGAGATAGGGATCAAGGATATTGGATAGTCTAGGAGACCACCAAAGTACGGAAGCGAGCACCGTCCCAAGCAGTGTTCCGATAAGAAAGCCGAGTACGGTTTCGAATAGCGTCACGCCCGAATGGGAGAGCAGGGAACCATCAGCCACTTTCGTTAAAAATAACTGCCAGACTTTCGAAGGGGAACTGAAGATGAGCGGATCGATCCATTTCATCCGTGAAAACAACTCCCACCCACTGAAAAAGACGATGAAAATGAGGAGCTGATAAACACGGACCAGCTTTTTTTCTTTTTTCAACGAGGCTTTATATTGGCCATGAAGCTGTTCAATATTCAAGACTTTCAAGCTCCTTCCAAATTGTTTGGAATAACGCGGTGTACTCTGGATGGTTACGGGCATGGAATGGTGTCAGTTCACGCAGTTCCATGGGCACATCGAATGTCTTATGGATTTTACCCGGTTTCGCAGCGAACAGATAGATCCGGTCACTCATCGCAATCGCTTCACCGATATCATGGGTCACAAGGACAGCAGTCTTTCCGAATGATTTCAGTGTTTCCGATACAAGGTCCTCGAGTTTCAGTTTCGTTTGATAATCCAGGGCAGAAAATGGTTCATCAAGAAGCAGGATCTTCGGGTCAACGGCGAGAGTCCGGGCCAGGGCGGCACGTTGCCTCATTCCACCAGAGAGTTCGCGTGGATACGACTTTTCAGATCCGGCCAACCCCACCTCATTCAATAACTTCAACGCTTTGACCCGTTCTAATCCTTCATTTTTCTTCAATAGACGTAACCCCAACGTAACATTTTCATCTATCGTCTTCCATGGAAAGAGGTAATCCTGTTGAAGCATATAGCCAATCGGAAAATCATGATCCGTCCCAAGCGGTTCGTTTTCGAGCAGGATTTTCCCAGAAGTGGGTGGAAACAGTCCGGCGATGATGGAAAGCAGGGTCGTTTTCCCGCAACCGCTCGGGCCAAGAAAAGAGACGAATTCACCTTTTTCAATATCGAGAGAAATGCCCCCAAGTGCGGTTTGGGCCGCCTGATTTGAAAAATACGTGTGGTGAATGTCTTCGATCGTCAAAAATCCCATGAGACATCCTCCTTACTCTGTACCTTATTTGGTGACTTCTTTTGCAAAGTCCGTATTGACAAGCTCATCATGGCTGATGCGTGTAGGCAATTCACCGGCTTCGTCCATGATATCCTGCAAGTTATTCCATTCTTCTTCATCCAGAATCGGATCCGGTGCAAAGGAACCTTGCTCCTTGTAACGGTCGATAACGGTCTCCATCGTCTCAACGTCGATATCATCGAAGAATGGTTGGATCACTTTGGCGACTTCTGCTGCATCATTTTCCTGCACCCAATCCTGTGCCTTCTTCAAGGCTCGAGTAAATTTCTCTACGGTCTCTTTATCGTCCTTCAGATAACTTTCCTTGGCCATAAAGGTGGTATAGGGAAGATGACCGGACTCTGCACCAAAGGAAGCGACAATATGGCCCTTGCCTTCTTTCTCGAACACACTGGCAGTCGGTTCGAACAATTGGACGAAATCACCTGTACCGGATGCGAAGGCAATGGATAACAAGATACATACTTTTTTGAGGATCATGGTATGGGAAGATTAGTGAATCTATTTTTATGGTCTATGTCATGATTTCCAGTTTGGCGGAATAAATAGAGGGGGAGAGTTTTGAGTTAAAATGAATAAAAAAACCTTCAATCCTTTTCAGATTGAAGGTTATCGAATATTAATTATAGGCTTTTTCTTTTTTTTTGTGTAAACCAAGTACCTCTGCTGTAGAAGCATGAACTTCTTCAAGAACGTCTGGGTTATCTTTCAAGGAAATGCCGTAAGACGGAATCATTTCTTTAAGTTTCGGTTCCCATTCTTGCTTCTGTTCAGGGAAGCATTTGTCGATGATTTGAAGCATAACATGAACGGCTGTTGAAGCACCTGGTGATGCACCCAATAATGCGGCAATCGAACCGTCAGCCCCTGTAATGACTTCCGTACCAAATTGAAGCGTTCCTTTTCCTTTATCCGTATCTTTGATAACTTGAACACGTTGTCCAGCTACGACCAAATCCCAATCTTCAACTTTAGCGTTAGGGATGAACTCACGTAATTCTTCAACGCGTTGTTCTTTCGATAACATAAGTTGCTGAACCAGATATTTAGTCAAAGGCAATTCTTTTGCGCCAGCTGATAACATCGTCAAGACATTATTCGGTTTGACGGAAGTGATTAAATCAAACATGGAACCTGTTTTCAGGAACTTCGGTGAGAAGCCGGCAAACGGTCCGAATAGCAATGATTTTTTATTATCGATGAATCGTGTGTCAAGATGCGGAACAGACATTGGTGGAGCACCAACTTTAGCTTTTCCGTATACTTTGGCATGATGTTGCTCGATGATTTCTGGATTATTACATACCATGAAGATCCCGCTGACAGGGAATCCACCAATATGCTTCCCTTCAGGGATACCGGATTTTTGCAGTAAGTGCAAGCTTCCGCCCCCGCCGCCGATGAAGACGAATTTAGCATTATGGCGTTCAACATTACCCTTGGCGTTACGAACTTTCAATTCCCAAGAACCGTCGTTAGCCCGTTTAATGTTATCAACAGAATGTTTATATTTAATATCTACATTTTTATTTTCTAAGTGGTCAAATAACATACGCGACAAGGCACCAAAGTTAACATCTGTTCCAGAGTCGATTTTAGTGGCCGCAATGCGGTCATTCGATGGACGGTTTTCCATGATAAGTGGAATCCATTCCTTTAATTTTGCAGGGTCTTCAGAAAATTCCATCCCTTGGAATAGAGGGCTTTCTGATAGCGCTTTAAAACGTTTCTTTAAGAACGCAATATTTTCTTCCCCTTGAACCATGCTCATATGTGGCAATGACGTGATGAAGTCTTGTGGATTATTTATCAGCTTGTTCTTTACAAGATAAGACCAAAACTGAGTTGAAAGTTGAAATTGTTCGTTAATTTTAAGGGCCTTGCTAATATCAATAGAACCATCTGGTTTTTCAGTTGTGTAATTAAGTTCACACAGTGCTGCATGACCTGTCCCCGCATTATTCCACTCGTTAGAGCTTTCTTCCCCCGCGCTTTCAAGCTTTTCGAACACCTTGATTTCCCATTCCGGTACTAGTTCTTTAAGCATTGTCCCCAAAGTCGCGCTCATGATCCCGGCACCAATTAAGATGACGTCTGTTTTGATTTCTCCGTTGCTCATCATTACCATCCTTATACCCTAAAATTTGCAGAAAGGATGTAGGTGGTCCTGCTTAGGCGTCACAATAAGCCAAGGCGTGACCTGGTCACACATCATTCCTGTCTTTATTATAAGCATATCATACTGTATTGCTTTTTTTAATAGATTAAAATAGCCAATAATACTATATCGTTAAAATATAGATGATGTGAAGTAGTGAACGTAAATTATATCGCTGCTTTGGTTATGAGCATAAACCCAATACCAATAGGTAAAACCAATGAAACATGACCTACCTTATACATTATCTCCATTATATCTTAAAAACACTCTCAGAAAAAGTTTATCAAATTGGATTTTCCACCCGTATTTCTTATAGAAGGAAAGTAATGGAGAACGTAAATAAAGACGAAATATGGGACTGTATAGTTTGATAAATCCGGTCGATATTTATTTTACACCTTTTAATGAAAAGAATGCATAATAAATGTAAAAAAAGAGCATTTTAATTATTTGGTTTGTTAATCTTATTATCGATAGAGTTCAATAATTTGTTTGGCAATATATTCGGAACTGAAATGAACGCCATCTTTAAGCCACCACATGATGACACCCAGGATGGAGGAGGCGAGAATATCCATGGATAACGTTACTTCCTTTGTCCGGTCCCTTACACGTTTTATGGCAATGGAGTCCTTTAAGATCATATGCAATTTTTTCTTGAAACCCGGGTGGGCAAAAAGCACGGCAAAAAGCTTTCGGTGCTTATAAAAGTAATCCAAAAACGTAATTAATTGCTCTTCATTATTCAAATTATCAATTTGCAAGATGGGTGACAATTCCAACGACAAGTCGTCGAAAATATCATAGACCAATTGTTTTAACAAATCATTAATATCGACAAAGTGTAAATAAAAAGTTGCACGATTCAGCTCCGCGCGGTCCGATATCTTTTGGACGGTAAGCTTCGATATATCAGGGTTTTCAATCAAGATATCCGTGACGGCCTTTTTAATCATTCGCTTAGAGCGAAGGGCACGGGGATCCTGCTTTTTTTGTGTCGACAACGTAAACCTCCTTCATCTATTATCTCGAACTTCTTCAATATATTTTTAAAATCTGTTGTTTAATTAACACTTCATAACAAATTGTGAATAGGCATCCAAAAAAATGAATGGTACTATCTATTTTATTGACAAGGTGTTAAAAAAGCAAATGAAGTGAGGGGTAATATGTCGGAACCAATCAATAAAAAGGTATTATTAACCGTGTTGATTTTAGGGTGTTTTTTATCCACTTTAAATCAAACCCTTTTAAACGTTGCACTAAGTAACTTAATGGAGGTATTTTCTGTATCTGCTACAACCGTGCAGTGGATATCCACTGGGTTTATGTTGGTGAATGGGGTGTTAATCCCGATTACGGCCTATTTAATGAAACGTTTTTCTACACGCCAATTATTTATAAGTTCGATGCTGTTTTTATTAATTGGCTCTATTTTGTGCGCGGTAGCACCGAATTTCGCTATTTTACTGATGGGACGTATGATTCAGGCCATTGGGGCAGGAATTATTATGCCATTGCTAATGAGCGTCGTCATGTTTATTTTCCCTCCAGAAAAAAGGGGAAGCATGATGGGGTTGATGGGACTGGCGATCATATTCGCTCCAGCCATTGCACCGACATTGGCCGGTTTCGTTATTGAATATTATTCATGGCGCTGGTTATTCATCGGGATCATTCCATTTGTCGTGATCGTCATATTATTAGCGGTGAAATATTTAATCAATGTTTCGGAAACGGAAAAAGTGAAGTTGGATGTAGCAAGTGTTATTTTATCAACCATCGGATTTGGTCTTATTCTATATGGCTTCAGTAATGCCGGGAGCCATGGGTGGGATGATAAGGTTTTCATAATGACCATACTTGTAGGGATCGTGACGATAGCGATTTTCTGTATGAGACAAATAAAATCATCTGATCCGTTCCTTAACTTATCGGTTTTTAAGAATAAAGTATTTACGCTAACTTCCATCATTAACATCTTCGTTACGATGATGATGTATGCGGATATGATCCTATTGCCGATCTATTTACAAAATGGTCGAGGATTCACTGCATTTGACGCCGGTTTATTATTATTGCCGGGTGCTATCATCAACGCCTTGATGTCTCCGGTCACGGGGAAATTGTTTGACCGCTTAGGCGCGAAACCGGTATTCATCATCGGGTTGATTTTCATCATTCCGTCCATGTGGGTGGTTACAGATTTAACCGAATCGACGACCTTCGTCTTTTTGATGGTGCGGACCATTTTCCTTCGCATAGGATTGAGCTTTATTACGATGCCATTAAACACGGCTGGTTTGAATGCCTTACCGAAAACACTAGTGACACATGGTACAGCCGTGAATAATACGGTTCGCCAAATTGCAGGGGCAATTGGAACGGCTATTGTCGTTACCGTGTTTACGGCACAAACGACAAAGCATGCGGACACATTGTTGGGGGATACACCAAATGCTACAGGTGAATCCATCCGCGCACTAGCTTCGATCTTGGGTTCGAGTGATGCCTATTATTTCATGACCATCCTAGCGATTATCGCGTTCGTGTTAACCCTGTTTGTTCCGTCTAAAGCAAAGATTAAACAACCATCATAATTGGTCAGCCAGTACTTTCGGGTACTGGCTTTTTTCTATCCTTATGTATCTCATTCTGCCCCAGTATTCTACGGGTAGTGATTAGAAGACTATTAATACTATCATCGTGACGGCCATAGATTATAGGAATCCATGGCAACGGGGTGATGGCGATGACAGAGGAAGCAAATGGAGGGAAAGGGAAACTGATTGTATGGGACACAACGGAATACCAGCACAGAACAGATGAAGAATACGATTATTTGTTGGAGATCTCCGATTATAAGGTGAAGGTGACTTTGAAGTTCGCTAAGAGTGAGGCGAGGAACGAGGTGGCGAGAAAAGGGCTTAAAGCGTTTTTTAGGGGGATATGGTTTTGAGGCACCGTTTTAATGAGGGTTTTATTTTAACCGAATGAAACAGGGAAAAAGGGGTGTGCAAATGAAACGGGTTTGGTGCCTGTATCGAGTATCCACCATGAAGCAGATGGCTACGGATGATGATATTCCCATTCAAAAAAACGCATGCCAAGAATTCGTGAAAAATAGGCCGGATTGGCGCATCACTCAGGAATTAATAGAAAAAGGGGTTTCGGGCTGGTCGAAGAAAGCGGACGAAAGGGATGCCCTGAATACGATTAAACAAGGGGCCCTGGACAAGGAATTGGATGTTCTTTTGGTGTTCATGTTTGACCGATTAGGGAGGCGGGAGGATGAAACGCCTTTAATCGTCAATTTCCTGAATCAGAATGCCGTAGAGGTCTGGTCCACGCAAGAAGGAAAGCGGAACACGGAAACACATATCGACAAGCTGTTGAACTATATCAGTTTCTGGCAATCCGACGGGGAAAGCCAGAAAACTTCTATGAGGGTACGGGAAGCTAAAAAGCAGCTAAGTGAGCAAGGCTATTTTCAAGGTGGGGCCGCCCCGATTGGTTATAGAATCCTTGAAACAGACCGGGTGCATTGGAAGAACAAAGACAGACACCTGAAAGAGTTGGCGGTGGATGAGGAAGAGTCCGCCATGATAAAGCTGGTTTTCCGTTTATACGTGGACCGACACATGGGGTATCGAAAAATTGTTGATTACTTGAACAACAAAGGCTATCGAAATAGGGACGGGAACATATATGGGGTAAGTACCATTCAGCGCATCTTGGCCAACCCGATTTATATCGGGAACAAACGCTATAAAGGCTTTAATGGGGAAGACGGAAATACACAGCCATATAATGAGAAGTTACGAATTATTCCGGATGAAGTATTCAAGGAAGCGGAGCGGATCAGGAGTGCAAGGAGCAGTAAATTAAACCGGCAAGACAAGGAAGGCATCCCGTTGGCAGGGAAGCTGATGTTTTCGGGGTTGGCCTATTGCCAGTATTGTGGGGCAAAGTTGAGTGGCAACTACTTGTACCGCAAAAGTAAGGGGAAGGAGGATCACTCCGCCAAAGTTATGTATCGCTATAGGTGCCCGCTTAATAAAGGCAGGATGAATGGCGAACATGTAAGCAGTACGTGGGAAGGCAGAAAATACGATGCCATCGTGATGAAAAGGGTGAAGGCCGTTCTGTCTCAACTGGATATAGGCTCCTACTTCGCTCTCTCCTCTCACAAGGCATCACATCTAGCCCAGCTTGAGCGGAACCTAAAGCAGCTGGAGAAGGAACATCAGGTTCTGACGAAGCAATTGGCTAAGCTACATGGTGAAATCATCAAATCATTGGGGGGAGATAGTGCATTTACCCCGGACCAACTGTCGGGTGCCATGGGAAGTGTAGAGAAAAAGATAGCTGAAAGTACGGCACGTATGACAGGATTGAAAGCAAATATCGAAAAGGAAGCCTCATCAAGGCATGTCGATCTAGCTGACCAGTGGGAGGTCGAATTCGAGCAGGCGGACAATGATTTGAAAAAGGCTATGCTTTCCAGGGTTGTGGATAAAGTGGTTTTTGGAAAAAATGAAGTCCAGATTACGTTCAATTTAGCTCTTCGGGAATGTTTACATGAAAATACGGAGGAACTTCCTGATAGCGAGGCGCCTTGAAGTATGCATTTTGTTACTGGATGCGAATGCGGTCGCGATGTTCGCAAAATCAATATTCTGAATGAGCGTCAGATCTTTTTGCGGGTCGATATTGTGTTTTTTCAAGACAAATTCCCCCGCCATTTGCGGCATTCCGCCTTTACGCTGTCCGAGGAAGGTGGAGTCTTTCAACATATCCCATTCAAAATTTTCAATCTTTTCACGTGAAACAAGGAAGGTCCCATCCGTTTGCGTTAGCTGGGCAAAGTTAATGACCGGGTCACTGGACCCTTGCGCCTGGACATAGATGGATGTTTCCGATCCGACGAGTGCAATGTCCGCACCATCAGACAGTAGAGTGGTCATCGTCTTATCGCCGCCAGCAGTCGTTTTTAAATCGATTTTTAGGCCTTCTTCTTCAAAAAAACCTTTTTCAATCGCGACATATTGCGGCGTATAGAAAAGCGAGCGTGTCACTTCGGCCACACGGACCTTCGTCGTTTCTTCTTTCTTTGAACCACATGCCCCAAGGGGAATGACTAGCATGCATACAAGTAAAAATAGGACACCCGCTTTACACCATTTCTTCAATTTACCTTCCTCCTTGATATATAGGAATTTTGCCTATCTTATCGTATGAACGAGTGGGAAAATGGTGAATGCCTAACAGGGGATAAAATCGATTGAATGTTTTACAATAAGGGAAACAGAAAGGGGGAGCGGAACATGGAGAACGGAAGGATGATTTCAAAGCAACGGTTCCCTTCACCACATCCTGGCATTCACCTTTTTTTAGTCACATACATGTCTCAAGGTTTGAAGGTAAAGGGATTACTGGCTGAGCCGGTGGATGGGGACATTCACGATGCTTTCCTTTATTTACGGGGTGGCATTAAAAACGTCGGCAAGGTAAGGCCTGGACGTATCATCCAGTATGCGGCAGAAGGGTTCATCGTCTTTGCCCCGTTTTATAGGGGCAACCAAGGCGGCGAGGGGGACGAGGATTTTGCCGGAGAAGATCGGTTCGATGCGATAGCAGGCTTTAACCTGTTGGAGCAGCATCCACGGGTGAATAAGGAGCATATTCATATCCTCGGCTTTTCCCGGGGTGGCATCATGGCACTATGGACGGCGATCCATTGTCAGACGGCTGCGTCCCTTGTCACATGGGGTGGAGTGTCGGATATGTTCATGACGTATGTCGAACGAGTCGATATGCGGCGGATGATGAAGAGGGTCATCGGTGGTAGTCCTAAGAAATGCCCGGAGCAATATGAATACAGGACGCCGTTGTTTGCCATCGAGGAATTGAATGTTCCGGTTCTGATCATTCATGGGGAAAGGGATGATAATGTATCGGTGGAACACGCCTATCGACTGGAAAAAAGGTTGAAGGCCCACGATAAGCCTGTCGAAAGTTGGTATTTCCCACAATTCACGCATTTTTTCCCGCCTGCGGTCAATCGAAAAGTGGTCGAAGATTTAACAACTTGGATGAAAAGTAAAACCGAATAATGGTAGAATGAAGTATATTGACCAGAGGAGGAGATATACATGGGCATGCCTATGGAACTCAACACCATGATCGTGACAAAGGGAAACGAAATTCGTGAAGAAGAAAATGTGTTCAGCCTGACGAAAGCCGGGTACCGAATATATCCAATCGACATCCCGATTGATGTCCGTAAAACGATTCAATCCGATTCAAGTGGAACGGCCGTCATCCGCAAAGTCGAATGGATGAATGAAAAAACCAACATTACATATCAATTGATCTCACTGAATTCAACGAATTGAATACATGAGGCGCATGCGAATCTAGCATGCGCTTTTTTATGTGGTAGAGAACGGACGGAATTCGACCGAACTATCCAGCATTCCGCCATTGGTGGCACATAATTCGACGTTCGTGCGATTAATTCGACATTCACGCGGATAATTCAACATTCACAGCGTGCAGACCGGTCGTGGGCCGTTGATTCGCCCACGTTATAAGATCAAACCGAAATTTTATGAAGAATTGTTTGATATTTATAAAAAATCCGGGACACCGGAGTATAATGGATGAGATATTGCTGTTGAAAGAAGGAATGTAGATGGAGGATATTAATCTTTATACGTTGCTGTTTTTGGTGATAGCGGGTTTCATCGCTGCGTTCATTGATTCTGTTGTGGGCGGGGGCGGTCTTATTTCCATACCTGCTTTATTGTTTACGGGAATTTCACCATCTGCGGCTTTAGCGACGAATAAGTTTTCGAGCTCGATGGGTTCCTTGACGAGTACGATTTCATTTATTCGGGCAGGGAAAGTGAACTTCAAATTTGTCATCAAGTTTTTGCCGCTGACCATAATCGGGTCGATATTGGGGGCCTATGTCGTTCACTTTGTTTCGCCTGACATATTGAAGCCGTTGATTCTGTTGATATTAGTGATTGTCGCGATTTACACGATCGTCAAAAAGGATTGGGGTAAAGAAACCTTGTATAAGGGATTGACCCGGAATAAGCTCATCCTGATGTTAGTGGTCATTTTTGCAATTGGTTTTTACGATGGTTTTCTTGGACCAGGGACGGGTTCTTTTTTATTGTTTGCCTTTTTGATCATAGGATTTGATTTTGTTCAAGCGGCTGGCAATGCCAAGATTTTGAACTTTGGCAGTAATATTGCAGCACTCGTTGTTTTCCTATCGATGGGCACGGTCAATTTTGCTTACGGAATTCCGATGGGAATCGCCATGGTGGCCGGGGCTTTAGTCGGGACGAACTTCGCGATTAAAAAGGGATCTTCCTATGTTAGGCTATTATTCATTTGCGTCACCGTCTTATTGATCGGCAAGAATATCTTAAACTATTTCCATGTGATTTAAATGCAAGTATACATACCAGTGGCCGTGGAATGATCTGCGGCTGCTTTTCCCTGTTTACAGAATGGAATTTCTGTGTGATAATTGCCTGACGAACGTTCGTTAGGATAATGAGCGTACCAGTGCGGGTAAAATATTGGTTGATGAAGGGTGAAGGTAATGAAAAGTGAAGAAATTAAAAAAGCGGCACTCAAACATTTTGCGGTTAACGGATATGAGGGCACGTCGCTTTCTCAAATAGCTGATGATGTGGGAATTAAAAAACAATCGATTTATTCTCATTTTAAAGGAAAGGATGATTTATTTTTAGCCGTCCTTACAGATGCCAAGGAGATGGAGCTATCCTTCTATGAGGCGTATTTTAAGCAAAAACAAGATCCGGAAAGGATGCTATATGGATTCTTGGATGAGATGAGAAGGATGTTTCAGGAAAATGAGAATTTAAAGTTCTGGCTCAGGATGGAGTTCTTTCCGCCTACCCATTTGTATAAAGAGGTGCAGCAGGAAGCGGCGGATCTCGAGAATCAACAGGAAGCACTGTTAGAAAAGTTATTCGATTCATGGATAGCAGAAGGGGCGATTCGTTCGGGAAATGCCCGGACGCTAACATTGGCCTACACAGGTGTGATCGTGGCCATCTTGGTCGAACTTGTATACTCCGATGACCCTAAGCGGTTGGAAGATAAATTTGACGCATTATGGACCGTATTTTGGAGCGGAATTTCCAAGTAAGGTTAAGCAATAGGAGATGGGAACATGGCAATGAGAGAACAACAACAGAAAAGTCTTCTGGAAATAGAATCGACAGGAAAGATCTTCTTACGCTATTTGATTCCTTCCATGATCGGAATGATCTTGATGGCATTGAACTTTGTCGTCGATGGCGTCATGGTCGGTAACAAACTTGGGTCCGTTGCCCTTGCAGGGGTAAATATTGCTGGGCCCATTTATACCATTTTTGTCGCCATGTCGATCTGGATTGGTGTCGGCGGTGCAACGCTATACTCCCAAAGCATGGGAGCGAAGGATTATGTGCGTTCCCGCTTCATTTTTACGCATTCCATCGTTCTAATTACAGGCTTCACCATCGTCATTGGTTTGATTGCCTATATGTTTCACAATCAGCTCGTTTTCGCATTAGGGGCAAATGAAGCGACCGCTCCCTTTGCGACGGATTATATGAACGTTTTCTTGATGCTCGGTTTTGTTTTCACCTTAGAAAATGCCTTGAGTATTTTTATCCGGAATAATGGAAATCCGACACTGGCCATGACGGCATTGATCGTGACGGCTGTTTCGAATTTCGTATTGAACTATATCATTTTGTATGTGTTCGATTTAGGGGTGCGTGAAATCGCGTTTGGGACAATCACCGCGTCGGCGCTTGGAATCGTCGTGCTTTCCGCCCATTTCTTCACGAAGAAAAATACCCTTCGTCTGGTCAAGTTCCGTTTTGATAAGCGGCTTTTCCTTTTGACCATGTCCATCGGTTTTCCCAGCTTTTTATCTGAACTCGGTGTATCCGTCTTTACGATTGCGCATAACAATGTGTTTTCCCGGTTGGCGGGAACGGACGGATTGTCCGCCTTTTCCATCGTCAATTATGCCCACAGTGTGATGCTATTGATGTTTCTTGGCATCGGGTCGGCCATCCAACCGCTCGTTAGCTATTACCATGGAGCAAAAGATGAGAAGCGAAAACGCGAGACGGTTCGCATCGCCATTTTTACGGCCATCGGTGCGGGGGTATTCATTACCTTACTCGGACAAGTGACGGCACCGTATATAGTTGCTTTATTCGGGGACTTTTCACAAGACGTGAAGGAACTTGCGACAATCGGCATTCGGATTTTCTTTGGCGGGTATATTCTGATGGGGGTCAACTTCGTCATGATGACCTATTTTCAATCGGTCGGGCAAGTCAAGATGGCAGCCTGGATCACGATTGGCCGGGAATTTCTCTTCATGCTCATATTCCTGGTAACCCTTCCTTTCCTATTCGGAACCAATGCGGCATGGCTGTCGATTCCTTTATCAGAAGTAGTCATTTTCTGTACCATCCTGCTTTATTTGAAAAGAGAAGGTACGTTCTTTGGTAAAAGAGGTCATGGAATTTAGAGATCACCTATTCGGTGGTCTTTTTTTGTTTTTTAAAATTTCTGAAAAAATATTGACAGAATGATCCACCCTGTTATATATTATTAATACAATAAATAATTTGTTATATAACAGAGGAGGAAAAGTAAAATGAATATGTATACTAAAGCGTATGAAACCTATTTAATGATTTGCGAAAGATATGGAATCGAGTCGATTAACTTTCACCATTTCATCAAACATTTAACCGAGGATCAGTTAGACGAATACAGCAAATTAGCCATTTAAATTGAAAAGGACGTGTTCTTGTAGATGGATCTAGCCGATGTGGAAGCCCTATAGAAACCCCACCCGTTACGAATAGTAGAGGTGGGGTTTTGTTATGTCTAAAAAGAAAAAGAGATATGGATAAGACGAGGAAACCTAATGACTCTTTAACGAGCATTAGGTTTTTTTTTCCTTGAAGTGACAAAATATTATGTAGAATATGGTAAAATGGATATAGGACTTTATACTCTTATATGATGGTCAAAGAAGATAGAAAACCGACTTGGGGGATGCTATATGAAATTAACTGTATCAAAAAAATTATGGGGTAGTTTTTTATCTTTACTTGTATTTTTATTGGCCATTGGGACTGTATATTTGTTGATTATCGATGATCTTAATAAACAATATACGTTTTTATTGGATAATCGCGTGAAAAAGACTCAACTTGTGGATGACCTGATCATCAATCAGCAAGATTACTCCAACGATATTCGGGGATATATGATCTATGGAGATGCCAAGTATTTAGAAGGCCGGTCCGAGAAGTATGATAGGTTTGAAGGTGCCTATAAAGAGTTAGAAAAGACGATGGAAAAGAAAGAAGATCGGGTTTTACTGGAAGAGGCATATAAAGCACAACAGAAGTATACAGAACTTTCAGAAGAAATAATCAATAATGTCCAGAAAGAGAAAACACAGGAAGCTTTGGTCATTGCAAAAGAGACCAGTGTACTAGAAGAAACAATCATCGAAAAAGCCATACAGTTAAGTGACAACCAGAAGGTTTATATGCAAGAGAAAAGGAAAGAGATTGATGCTTTGGTAAAGGATATGCTGAGCTTCATCACGTTGGTCATCATCGGAGGCTTCATACTTAGTATCGTAATGCCGACTGTCCTGAGTCGCAGCATTACCCGCCCGGTCCGCAAGCTCACTGCGGCTATTGGTGAGGTTTCTGGAGGAAATCTCCAGGTGGAAAGCATACAGGTCAGGAACAAGGACGAGATTGGGGAAATGGCCGGTGCATTCAACAAAATGGTTAATGAACTGAAGTCGATAGTCTCGAGTATGAGGGATTCTTCGAGCCAGTTAGCTGTTCAAGCGGAGCAAATGTCAGCCAGTTCCGAGGAAAGCCTTGCCTCTTCGGAGATGGTTGCTAAAACGGCAGAGGATAATATGCAAGGAACGAATCAGCAGGTGGTCATTATTGAAAATTCGGTGGATTCCATGAATGAAATGGCTGCAGCCGTCGGGAGAGTTACGGAAAGCAATGTCGACATGCTTCAATCTGCTGAAACGGTGAATTCGCTAGTTCGTGAGGGATCATCCAGCATGAATGCGGTGACAAAGGAAATGAATCATATCAATTCCACCATTCAGGACTCGGCGAAAATCATGGAAATGATGACGAGCCATTCAAGTGATATTCAAAGAGTGACAGCCTTGATTACGGACATTTCCGACCAAACTAATTTACTGGCATTGAATGCCGCGATCGAGGCTGCCCGTGCCGGGGATCATGGAAAAGGTTTTGCGGTCGTGGCAGATGAAGTCCGGAAACTGGCTGAGCAATCGAAATTGTCCGCCTCAGAGATTGCAAACATGGTCAGCATGATTCAAGATGCGACCAAAAAAGGGGTGGAATCCATCAAGATGGGAACCAAGAAAGCGGAAGATGGACTCATTGCCTCGGAGAATTCCTTGCAGGTGTTCGACCAGATCAAAGTGGCAGTCGGTGAAGTGGGAAAACGGATAGAGTCGGCATCCAATGCTATCGAAGACATTCAAGCCATGACCGAAGAGGTGGCAGCAGGGGCCACTTCCGTAAAGGAAATTGCGGTGAGCGCTGCTGAACGGGCACATGATACAAGTGCAGCCACAGAAGAGCAGCTAGCGGCGAATGAACAGATTACGACAGGCGCCCAATCACTAGCAATCCTGGCCGAAAACCTACAGAAGGAAGTAAGCCATTTCAAGATTTAAGAACACGATGAAGAACCCGAACGAAGAACACCACTCACACGGTGTTTTAGTCGTTCAGGTTTTTTCTGTTGCAATGCGGTTTGTCACATGAAATAGGAGGAAGGGGATGGGGATAGCCAAGGGGTGTGCGCGTAGAAAGCTAATGTGAATATGGGGAAGAGGAGGATATCCAGGGACTATGCATTCTTGCTTTGATGATAAAGAAAAGGACCAAGCGATTTTCGCTTGGTCCTTTCTCCTATCTTTATTATGCAATCGGCCCGCCAAGTTCTTCGATTTCGTTTGGTACGCTACCGAATTTCTTGAAGTTTGCACGGAATTGAGCGGCAAGGTCTTTTGCTGATTTTGTGTATGCAGCAGGGTCTGCCCATGTTTTGATTGGTTGAAGCACTTCATCAGGAACACCAGGAACATGAACCGGAATGTTCAAGCCGAAGATATCATCTTGAACGGTTTCAATGTTGGCTAATTCACCTTCAAGTGCTGCTTGGATCATGGCACGAGTATAAGCAAGCTTCATACGGCTTCCAGTTCCATAAGCTCCGCCAGTCCATCCTGTGTTAACCAGGTATACTTTTGCGTCATGCTCGTCGATTTTTTCTCCAAGCATTTCAGCATAGCGTGTAGCAGGAAGTGGTAGGAACGGTGAACCGAAGCATGTAGAGAATGTTGCTTCAGGAGACGTCACGCCTCTTTCTGTACCTGCCAATTTGCTTGTGTATCCGCTCAAGAAGTGGAACATGGCTTGTTCTTTAGAAAGTTTGCTGATTGGAGGCAGTACGCCAGAAGCATCAGCCGTTAAGAAAATGATTGTATTCGGGTGTCCCGCAATACTTGGATTCACGATGTTATCGATCGCTTGCATTTGGTATGCAGCACGGGTGTTTTCCGTTAATGAGCTGTCATCGTAGTCCGCCACGCGTGTTTCGGGATCTACCACGACATTTTCCAATACGGCGCCGAAACGGATGGCGTCGAAGATCTGTGGTTCTTTTTCACGTGAAAGGTTGATGGTTTTTGCATAGCATCCGCCTTCGATGTTGAATACACCGTTAGAAGACCAGCCGTGTTCGTCATCACCGATCAGTTTACGGTTCGTGTCGGCAGATAAAGTCGTTTTACCAGTACCGGACAATCCGAAGAATAAAGCGACATCGCCTTCACGACCTACGTTTGCCGAACAATGCATTGGAAGGATTTCTTCTTCCGGAAGTAGGTAGTTCATGATTGAGAAAATCGATTTCTTCATTTCACCTGCGTATTCAGTTCCACCGATTAGGATAGTACGGCGTTCGAATGATACCATGATGAACGTTTCGGATTGCGTTCCATCAACTGCTGGATCCGCTTTGAAATTAGGTGCGGAAAGGATGGTGAATTCTGCTTCATGCCCTCTTAGTTCTTCCTCATTCGGACGGATGAACAATGTATGAGCAAAAAGGTTGTGCCAAGCATATTCATTAACCACTCGGATAGGAAGGCGTGATGATTCGTCTGCTCCAGCAAAACCTTTGAAGACAAAGACTTCTTCTTTTGTCTTTAAGTAATCCACTACTTTACTATATAGTTTATTGAATACTTCCTCGGAAATGGGTTGGTTCACTGGGCCCCAGTCAATTTTGTCCTTTACAGAAGCTTCTTCCACAATATATTTATCTTTAGGTGAACGGCCCGTGTATTTGCCCGTTTCAGCTTTTACTGCGCCGGTTGAAGTTAAAACGCCTTCATTTCTGCTTAATACTTTTTCCACTAATTGAGGAACTGAGAGTTGAGTTTGCACATTATTTCCTGCTAATAATTGGTGTAACTCATTAACGTCAACAGAATTCATATATGAGATACCTTCCTTTGTTTAAGTTTTTATAATACAATTAGTATAACACATTGGATTGAATAGTCTATACTATTTAACTTTTTTTGTGAATGAAAGTGGAATAGTCACATTAATCAATTATCTCACTTCGAGTGTAACCTTATGTATAGTGCGGGCATATACTTGCAGTGAGTCATCCTGGATGGATGTTTTTGAATCTGGTTGAATCGGGAGACGATCTGGATGAAGTGAATCTAGGGTGTGAAAAACGATTGCTGCCACAAGTCTTTGTGAAGTCCCGTTTTAGGATTAGTGTACCTTTTCATTTATAATAGGAAGAAAAGAAGTGAACAACCATTTATGTATCTGAAAAAGGGATGAATATAGGGGTTCGGATGGTATGTTCATTTTGTCCGATTTATCCATTGTAAGTCAATGGTCTTATCTTCTTAGTTTACACTCTTTAAGAATACTATTTATAGTCCGGCTGTGCCAGATAAAAAGTTTTTTTATTTTTCATTGGGGAAAAATGTTCTATTTAGAAAAACATTGACAAATTCAGACTAAATACGATAGTATCTTAAATTGTACGGATTCTCTTATCCCGAGTTGGTGGAGGGACAGGCCCTTTGAAACCCAGCAACCTGCCATATTGAACTTGACTCCAAGGTCAATCGCCGAAAATAAAGCGATGAACCTTCAAGGAATAGTGGTGATGGTGCTAACCTGAGCAAGGTAAAAACCCTTGAACGATAAGAGTGAAAGGATAGATGATAGAATTTTTAAACCTTTCCTCATTTGCCAGGGAAGGTTTTTGTGTTTTTATTCATTAATTCTGTGTCTATGATTGAAACTAATAAGGGAAACGAGTTCCGTAAAAGATCAGGCTCATGCCTACAACATACTAACTTCCAAGGAGGAAATAAGATGTCAAAGAAACGTCTATTTACTTCTGAATCTGTGACAGAAGGCCACCCGGATAAAATTTGTGATCAGATTTCAGATTCCATTTTAGATGCAATCCTAGCTAAGGATGCTAATGCGCGCGTTGCGTGTGAAACAAGTGTAACGACAGGTCTTGTACTTGTTGCTGGAGAAATTACAACATCGGCTTACGTGGATATTTCACGCATTGTCCGCGATACGATTGCAGGTATCGGGTACACTCGTGCGAAATATGGTTTCGATGCCGAGACTTGTGCTGTGCTAAGCTCGATCGATGAGCAGTCTGCTGATATTGCAGCGGGTGTTGATAAAGCATTGGAAGCACGTGAAGGTACGATGTCCGATGAGGAAATCGATGCTATCGGTGCAGGGGACCAAGGTCTTATGTTCGGATTCGCGTGCAATGAAACGGAAGAGCTTATGCCACTTCCCATTTCATTGGCTCATAAGCTATCATTCCGTCTTTCTCAAGTTCGTAAAGATGGCACGCTAAGTTATTTACGTCCTGATGGAAAAACGCAGGTAACGGTTGAATATGATGAAAATAACCTACCTGTACGTGTAGACACAATCGTCATCTCCACACAACATGATCCTGAAGTGACACTTGAACAAATTCAAGCCGACTTAAAAGAACATGTGATTAATGCGGTCGTACCGGCTGACTTAATCAATGAAGATACGAAATACTTCATCAACCCGACTGGCCGTTTTGTAATCGGCGGACCTCAAGGGGATGCTGGTCTTACTGGCCGTAAAATCATCGTTGATACGTACGGCGGATACGCTCGTCACGGCGGCGGTGCTTTCTCTGGTAAAGATGCAACAAAAGTGGACCGTTCTGCTGCATATGCCGCTCGTTACGTTGCGAAGAACATCGTAGCTGCTGGCCTGGCTGACAAAGCGGAAGTGCAATTGGCCTACGCAATCGGTGTGGCTAAGCCTGTATCCATCTCAATCGATACATTTGGAACGGGAACAGTAAGTGAAGAGGTGCTAGTGGAATTGGTAGAAGCGAATTTCGACCTACGTCCAGCTGGTATCATCAAGATGCTTGACCTACGTCGCCCAATCTACAAGCAAACAGCTGCATATGGTCACTTCGGCCGTACAGATGTTGATTTGCCTTGGGAGCGTACGGATAAAGCAGAAGCTTTAAAAACACAAGCTAAAGCGTAAATCATATGAGAAAAGGTGCCTTGCTTTAATGCAAGGCACCTTCAGACTGTAGACAAACTCGATGAAAATCGACTTTGCCTACAGTCTTTTTTATTTTAAAATAAAAGTATTAAAACTTGAGGTGATAAAGATGCT
>NZ_JBIWCZ010000018.1:0-53169 GCF_044761765.1 Peribacillus sp. NPDC097284 | reverse complement strand
CCCGTTCCCATTCCGAACACGGCAGTTAAGCTCTTCAGCGCCGATGGTAGTTGGGGGTTTCCCCCTGTGAGAGTAGGACGCCGCCAAGCCATTTCAAAGGTCAGCCATTAGGCTTGGCCTTTTTTTGTGTGCAGAAAGAACGAGTTGCATTATGGAATCTGATCATTGAACTTCAAATGAGAAATTGTTTTTTATGAAAACAATCTCGGAGACGGGGAATTTTTATATAGACATACACCTAATGTAAGCCATTATCATACATTATTAAAAGCAGCCCCGAGTTCTCTTAAACTATTTTAATTCTATGTATGCGGACAATGGTTTTTGGGGAGAATGCAGCTATGGAGGTGGAGATGTTGGGGAAAACAACAACCAAAACAACAGCAGGGGAATCGTGCGTGGTATGTGAACAAGTAAAAGGCATGGGGATACACCTATATACGACTTTCATCTGTGAAGAATGCGAAAGGGATATGATTGGGACGGATACGAATGACCCCAGGTATAAGTACTATTTGAAACAGTTAAGGAAAATTACGAATCCGGAAATTTGTTCATAATGTAAGTAGTTGTAGATAGTTGTAGAGTTAGAGAATAAAGAAATGGCGATTTCTTTATTCTCTAACTCTTTTTCCATGAGGAGGGAAATGAACCGCTTGATTGAACTTTTACCTTTTAGATAAGATAATCTTGGACAAATTTGATAAAATGAAGAACATTATGATGTTGAAGGAAGAGGGAAATGAATCAATTACATACGCCATTGTTCGATGCGATGAGCAATTTATATAAAAAGGGACCCATTTCATTACATGTCCCGGGCCATAAAAATGGTCAAGTGTTCAATGAAAAAGGTCGTGCACTCTATAAGCCCCTACTTGGAATAGACGCTACGGAAATAAGTGGCCTGGATGATTTACACGCTCCAGAAGGTGTCATATTGGAAGCTGAGAGACTACTTGCTGACTTATATGGAGTCCAGAAGAGTTATTTTTTGGTCAATGGAACAACTGTAGGTAACCTAGCCATGATCCTTGCGGCCTGTGGGGAGGGAGACAAGGTACTGGTTCAAAGGAATTGTCATAAATCCATCTTGCATGGCCTGATGTTGGCAAATGTACGGCCTGTTTTTTTACAACCTATATTTTATCGGGAATGGGAAGTAGCGGGTGGCATCAGTTCAGATCTATTGGGTGAGGCCTTGGATGTACATTCGGATGCCAAGGCTGTCATATTGACCAACCCGAATTACTATGGACTTGCTGAAAAAGGATTGTCTGGCCTTGTAAAAATGGCACATGAAAGAGGTATTCCCGTGTTGGTAGATGAGGCACATGGTGCTCACTTTCAATTGGGAAGCCTTTTTCCCGACTCCGCGATACTGGCGGGAGCCGATGCAGTTGTACACTCAGCCCATAAAACATTGCCAGCCATGACGATGGGGTCCTACCTTCATATTCATTCTGATTTGTTGGATTTGGACAAGATGACTTTCTATTTACAAATGCTACAATCGAGCAGTCCTTCTTATCCCATCATGGGGTCTCTTGACTTAGCGCGCGGATATCTAGCATCATTTACAATAGAAGACCAAAACCAGCTCATCAAAAGGATTTCAGACTTCAGAGGGGAGTTGGGCAAGCTCGGCACGATACGAGTACTGGAGGCACCATTGGGAACGTCTGCCGACCCCTTGAAAGTCGTCATCCAGTCCACGACAGGCTTAAGTGGATTTCAGTTACAGAAGTTATTTGAAGGGGAAAACCTATATCCGGAACTTGCGGATCCCTACAATCTTTTGATGACTCTTCCTTTAGTAAAGGAAGAACAGGATTTTCCTTTTAAGGAAATCATCAAAAAAATCGAACGAGCATCAAGTGCGATGAAAGATAGATCAGGAGAACAAGATGAAGAAGTTGTTCCACAAAGTGCACTCGGTAAAAACGCCATGACGAGCCTTGCCTATCCATACTCTGTCATGAAACAAAAAAGTACGGTCCAAGTTGAGTTTGGAAAAGCAATCGGTGCGGTATCTGCGGAAATGGTCATTCCTTATCCTCCTGGCATCCCCTTGATTATGACCGGGGAAATGATTACATCAGAGCATATCGATAATTTAGGGAGACTGTTAGCATTGGATTCAAGATTCCATGGAGGTTCTTTCCTTTCAAGCGGGAAGCTGATTGTTTATGAGGGCAGCCAGGTTGGATAAAATGATATACTACAAACAAAGAACCTTGGAGGTACACCAATGAATCGTGGGATTTTTATAACAATGGAAGGGCCTGAGGGAGCAGGGAAAACAACAATCATTCACATGCTCGGGAACGCCCTCCAACAAGAAGGTTATCAAGTTTTGCTAACACGGGAACCAGGTGGCATCCCGATATCCGAACAAATAAGAGAAGTTATCTTGAATAAAGACAATACAGCAATGGATTCAAGAACGGAGGCTTTACTATATGCTGCTGCAAGGCGGCAGCATTTGGTGGAAAAAGTCATCCCTGCACTAGAAAAGGGGACCATCGTCCTCTGTGACCGATTCATTGATAGCTCTTTGGCCTATCAAGGCTATGCAAGGGGCTTAGATATAGAAGATGTATACAATATTAATAAATTTGCAATTGGTGACATGATGCCTGATGCGACGTTCTTTTTCGATATAAAACCTGAAGAGGGTTTAAGACGGATACAGTCAAACGGGGACCGTGAAGTGAATCGACTGGATTTGGAGGCTCTGGAGTTTCATGAAAAGGTATATGAGGGTTATCAGCTAACCATTAGCAGATGGAAGGATCGTTACGTTATCATTGATGCCGATCAATCAATCGAGGAAGTTTTCCAAGAAGCGAAGAATCAATTAATGATAGCTTTGAAGAAGAGATAACGGTACGCTAGGATTTCCATATTATTCAACTGCACCCTATTCCATGTAAGCACAAATTGTTATAATGGGAGTAAGGTAGTGAAAATTCATAGTAAGCGGAGGATGATGAGAATGAAAATGATCATTGCTGTCGTTCAAGATAAGGATAGCCATCGGCTGCTTAATGAATTAGTGGATCATAATTTCAGGACAACCAAGCTCGCCAGTACGGGTGGGTTTTTAAAATCAGGGAATACAACCTTTATGATTGGCACGGAGGATACACGTGTCGATCAGGCGATTGAGATAATCAAGCGGAGTTGTCAGTCGCGTTCTCAATTAGTCTCCCCGGTCTCACCAATGGGTGGCAATGCCGAATCGTATGTACCATATCCGGTGGAAATTCAAGTAGGCGGTGCAACCATATTTGTCCTGCCGGTTGAAAATTTTCTGCAATTTTAACGGCTAGATATATGGAGGTTCTTTATGAAAATCAACCATGACATACCTATTAATTTGGATAAAGCCCGGCAGGATAATAAACAAATGCAATCAGGTAATGGAAGGTTTCAACAACTGGTTCAAACACAGGACCAGAAGATGCAGGTTCAAACTTTGAATCGTTTAATCGGGGACATTGAAGGGGCAGGTCAGCGCCTGGTCCGATCCCGGACCTTTAGGGAACTAGCCAAATATAAGGCATTAGTGAAGCGGTTTGTGCGCGAAGCTGTTGAGTATGGTCTTGAACTGAAGCAGTCCACGAGCTGGAATCAATACGGACAGAGTCGACCATTGAAGACCGTGGAAACGATTGATGCGAAACTGATCGAGTTAAGCGAGGAAATTTTAAATAAAGAGAAGAGTTCGCTTGAGATATTAGAAATGATAGGCGAAATTAAAGGACTGCTGATTAATTTATATACGTAAGTGAGTGATGATGTTGGATAAAACATGGCAGGAAATGAGACAAATTCAGCCGCAGGTTATGACGATGTTGCAAAATAGCATCACGAAGAACAGAGTGGCTCATGCGTATATATTTGAAGGGGATACAGGTACAGGTAAGAAAGAGGTAAGCAAAAATTTTGCAAAAAGCTTACTATGCGAGAACCCGGTCGAAGGCTTTGAGCCATGCGGACAGTGTAAGAACTGCAAACGAATTTCTAGTGGAAACCATCCGGATATCCATTTGATTGAAAAAGATGGACTGTCCATTAAAAAGGAACAAATTAAGAGTCTTCAAGAGGAATTCTCAAAGAAAAGTGTGGAAGCCAATCGGAAAGTGTACATGATTACCGATGCGGATAAGATGTCAGTCGGGGCAGCGAACAGTCTCTTGAAGTTTTTAGAAGAACCTGTAGGAGATACGGTAGCCATACTGATGACCGAACAAGTTCAGCGCATTCTACCGACCATTTTGTCGAGGTGCCAATTGATCTCGTTTAAACCGTTATCACCGGAGAATGTCAAACGAAAGCTGATGGAACAGGACGTGGACCCACAGATGGCCGCTGTCGTCGCTCATTTAACACAGAATGTGGTAGACGGAATTGACATGAGTCATGATGAATGGTTTGTACAAGGCCAAAAAATAGTGGTAAAATTGTATGAAGTGTTAAAACAGAATTCCCTGAAGGCCTTATTGTTCCTTCAGACGGATTGGTTTTCGCACTTTAAAGATAGAGAACAGGTAGACAGAGGCCTTGATTTGTTACTTCTTATTTATAAGGATTTATTATATATTCAGTTGGACAAGAAGGACCTGATTGTATTTCAAAATAAACTGAAGGAATTTGAAACTCACGCTCTTCATCTTTCTCCGAGACGACTCGCTGAACATATGGAGTTTATTTTGGAAGCGAAAAGGAAGTTGATGTCCAACACAAATCCACAGCTGTTGATGGAACAGCTTGTGCTGAATTTGCAGGAGGGATCATGATTTGTATGATGTTGTAGGTGTCCGTTTTAAAAAAGCGGGCAAAATATACTACTTTGATCCGGGCGAATTCGCCATTCCCAAGGACGATTTTGTTATAGTGGAGACTGTCCGCGGTGTTGAATTCGGTAAGGTTGTTACAGCCCGTAAACAAGTAGATGAAAATGATGTTGTCCTGCCATTGAAAAAAGTACTTCGGGTTGCAGATGCGAAAGATAAGCTAATTGTTGAGGAAAACAAGTCTGCTGCAGAAGAAGCTTATTATATATGTTGTCAAAAGGTCGATGAGCATAAGCTGGATATGAAGCTCGTTGACGTGTCCTATACCTTTGATAGAAATAAGGTAGTGTTTTACTTTACTGCGGATGGTCGCGTGGATTTCCGTGATTTAGTCAAAGATTTAGCAGCCATATTCAGAACCAGGATTGAACTTCGACAGATTGGAGTCAGGGATGAGGCTAAAATGCTTGGTGGCATTGGACCATGTGGCAGAATGCTTTGTTGCTCGACATTTCTGGGAGACTTTGAACCTGTTTCCATTAAAATGGCGAAAGATCAGAATTTATCACTAAATCCTACAAAAATCTCAGGATTATGTGGTCGATTGATGTGCTGTCTGAAATATGAAAATGACGAGTATGAGAGTGCGAAGGAAATGCTTCCTGATTTAGGTGAGATGATTGATACGCCTGGTGGCAAAGGCAAGGTAGTGGGGCTTAATATTCTAGAACGCGTACTTCAGATTGAACTAATCGAGCAGGAAAGAGTATTAGAGTATACTTTAGATGAGATTCTAAAAGAGGGAGCCGTTTCTATTCAAGCCACAGATTATTAAGGTGGTGGGAGAGCGTGGATAAGAAAGATATTTTTGAGTCGGTTACCAATATGGAAGCCCAGATAGGCCAATTATATAAACAGCTTGGAGAATTGAAGGAGAATCTTGCGGAAATCCTCGAAGGAAATCAATCGCTCAAGTTAGAAAATGAGCACTTGCGTCATCGATTGGGCCTTGCGGATGCCGAGAGTGAACCTGTTTCTATAAAAGAGAAACAAAAGACGAAGAACCGTACTGAGAGTACGAATAAGGTTATGGATATAGGGGAAGGCTATGATAATCTAGCCCGTATCTATCAAGAAGGCTTCCATATTTGTAATCTGCATTTTGGCAGTTTACGTAAAGAAGGAGATTGCCTGTTCTGTTTATCTTTTTTAAACAAGAAGTGAAAATGGAATAATATAAAAGAATGTTCCATCTCTTTTACGTGATAGATAGACCGTTTACAATATATAGTGATTCGGGGTCTGACGCATACTATGAGTCAGACCCTTTTTGTTACGAGTGAGGGTTAAAGTAAGGGCTTAATCCTGCTTTTTCTACATATATAGGAGGGTTAATAGCAATGGTAGAACTAAAAGGGGATGAACGGCTGGATTACCTGTTGGCGGAGGATTTACGGATCATCCAGAGTCCATCGGTGTTTTCTTTTTCATTAGATGCCGTTTTATTATCCAGGTTTGTAAGCGTACCGATCCAAAAGGGAAGGCTAGTGGATCTTTGTTCAGGCAATGGCGTCATACCCTTGTTGCTAAGCACAAGGACTAAAGGGTCCATTACGGGCATCGAAATCCAGGATCGCCTATATGACATGGCTCAAAGAACCATGGAGTATAACGGGGTTTCCTCGCAGATTGAAATGGTCCATGCTGATATAAAAGAAATCCCAAAGCAAATAGGATACAGTAAATATGATGTGGTAACGTGTAACCCACCGTACTTCCCGACTCCGTCCATTGAGGAAATCAATAAAAATGAACACTTTGCGATTGCCCGTCATGAAATCATGTGCACATTGGAAGACGTCATGCGTGTTTCAAGTCAGTTACTTCGTCAGGGTGGAAAAGCGGCATTCGTCCATAGACCTGGTCGTTTGATGGATATCCTACGACTGATGAGGGAGTATCGGATTGAACCGAAGAGGTTGCAATTCGTTTATCCAAAAAGTACAAAAGAGGCCAATACGATTCTCATTGAAGGAATTAAAGACGGAAACCCGGATTTGAAAATCCTACCTCCACTCGTTGTGTACAATGAACAGAATGAATATAATCCTGAAATCAGAAAGATTTTATATGGAGACGAATAGGCACTATTTCTACGTCTTAAAATGCAGCGATGATAGTTATTACGCGGGATACACCAATAATTTAGAACGAAGGATCAATATGCATAATCAGGGGAAAGGCGCTAAATATACGCGTGGACGGACCCCTGTGGAACTGATTTATCATGAAACGTTTGAAAACCAGACTTTGGCCATGAAGGCAGAATACCAGTTCAAGCAACTAACCAGAAAACAAAAAGAAAAGTGGATGGCAAAGGAGGAGACATAATCTATGTGGCAGCAAAAGAGTTTCGAAAAAGAGGGGTTGGAACCGGCTTTATATCTAGTCCCTACTCCTATAGGCAATCTTGAAGATATGAGTTTCCGCGCTCTTAGGATTTTAAAGGAAGCAGATGTCATAGCTGCCGAGGATACGCGAAATACAAAAAAACTATGTAATTACTTTGAGATTTCTACACCTATCGTCAGTTATCATGAGCATAATAAGGAAAACAGCGGACGGCAAATGCTTGAGCGACTTCGTTCAGGCCAAGTGATCGCTCTCGTCAGTGATGCCGGTTTACCAACGATTTCCGATCCAGGCTATGAACTTGTGAGGGAGGCAATTGCTGAACAGTTTAAGGTTATCCCCTTGCCAGGAGCCAATGCGGCATTAACGGCGTTGATTGCCTCAGGGCTTTCCCCTCAACCCTTTTATTTCTATGGTTTCCTAAAGCGGGGAGCAAAAGAAAAGAAACAAGAGTTGGAAAAGTTAAAAAAAATGGAAGCTACTTGGATTGTATATGAATCGCCTCACCGCTTAAAGGAAACCTTGAAACATATGCATGAAATACTAGGAGACCGACAAATAGTCCTATGTCGTGAATTAACCAAGAAGTTTGAAGAGTTTATTCGCGGTACATTAAGTGAGGCAATGAATTGGGCGGCTGAAAATGAGGTGCGCGGTGAGTTCTGTTTGATAATAGAGGGTGCTCAAGAACAGGAAGAAGACCCAGAAGAAGCATGGTGGTCAGCTTTCGACATTGTTGGGCATGTCAACTATTATATCGAAACGAAGAAAATGCCTTCAAAGGATGCCATAAAGCAAGTTGCAAAAGATCGAAATATGCAAAAACGCGACGTATACCAGGCATTTCATATAGATGCCAACTAAATGGACAAAAAAAAACTTCCGAAATTCGGAAGTTTTTTATCTATATTAGTTAGAAGTTGCAAAGTTTTGTTGAATTTCTTTAATTAACATTTCTGCACCTTCACGGCTAAGAATTAACTTACCATTAGCAAGTGTAAGATTGTTATCAGAAACTTCACCAGTTACTTGACAAGTCATGTTAGGTTTATATTTTTTTAAGATAATGCGCTCATCATCCACATAGATTTCTAAAGCATCTTTCTCAGCGATGCCTAATGTACGGCGAAGCTCGATTGGAATAACTACCCGGCCTAACTCATCAACTTTACGAACGATTCCTGTAGATTTCATTGAAAATTCCCCTCTCAAAATACAATTTAGTACCTTTTTCTATTTTTTTCGTCATTATTCGACAATTTTTTTTATAAATTTATAATACCAGCCATTCCCATATTCGTCAATGATTTATTTTCATTTTTCTGTAAGAGCTCATTATCGCTTTTTATAAAGGATACGAAAAGTAATAAAGCAAAAAAGCCTTAGTCCTAGCTTGTCTGCGGAACCATTTACTTCACCAAGATTCGACAAACTATGATAATGGAGCTCTATCTCTTCCCTATTATAAGAGTAATGTTATTTTAGTTTCAAATCAAAAATTCGGAATATAGGATAATATTCCTGTAAAACGTCCAAATAGAATGGGAGATGTTGCGCAAAATATGAATAGTAAGGTATATTTTGTTGAGGTAAGAGGTAATGCTGAAAATAGGGTGAAGACAACCTTGCAAGCATTAAGCACTGATTAGAAATTCTTTGCCTTTCATTCGAATTTCAGGAAGAAATGATTGTTGATTCTTGTCGCATAGAATGACAGATAGGGTTAAAATAGAGATAATAGTTTTACTGTGCTCTAATTGGCAGGGGCAAGTCCTTAGCCAGTTTTGCAAATGATGAGGAGGCAATAAAATGCAGGAAAAATCAAATACATTTTATATTACAACACCCATATATTATCCAAGTGGTAATTTACATATAGGGCATGCGTATACGACGGTGGCAGGAGATGCCATGGCTCGTTACAAAAGGATGCGTGGCTTTGACGTTATGTACTTAACGGGAACGGATGAACATGGTCAGAAAATCCAGCGCAAAGCAGCTGAACAGGGCATCACACCTAAACAGTATGTGGACAATATCGTGTCTGGAATAAAAGAGCTTTGGAATAAGCTTGATATATCTTATGATGACTTCATAAGGACGACAGAAGACCGCCATAAAGAGGTTGTGGCAAAAATATTCAAGAAGCTGCTGGATCAGGGCGACATATACTTGGATCAATATGAAGGATTATATTGTACACCATGTGAATCTTTCTTTACGGAACGCCAAGTCGAAGAAGGTAATGGGAAATGTCCAGATTGTGGCCGACCAGTCGAGAAGGTTAAGGAAGAGTCATATTTCTTCAAGATGAGTAAGTATGCTGACCGTTTATTGAAGTTCTATGAGGAAAACCCTGAGTTCATCCAGCCTGAATCAAGAAAAAATGAAATGATCAATAACTTTATCAAACCGGGATTAGAAGATTTGGCCGTTTCTCGTACAACTTTTGACTGGGGAATTAAAGTACCGGGAGATCCGAAGCATGTCATTTATGTCTGGATTGATGCGTTGACTAACTATATTACAGCTTTAGGGTATGGGACGGATGATGATTCTAAATACAGGAATTACTGGCCGGCGGACGTTCACCTAGTAGGGAAGGAAATCGTTCGTTTCCATACCATATACTGGCCGATCATGTTAATGGCTCTCGATATGCCGCTTCCGAAAAAGGTATTTGCCCACGGCTGGTTGCTTATGAAAGACGGCAAAATGTCGAAGTCAAAAGGGAACGTGGTCGATCCGGTTACATTGATTGATCGATACGGTTTGGATTCCTTACGTTATTACCTTCTTCGTGAAGTCCCATTCGGTTCTGACGGGGTATTTACTCCAGAGGGATTTGTAGAACGGGTTAACTTTGACTTAGCGAATGATCTAGGTAATTTATTGAACAGAACCGTAGCCATGGTCAATAAGTATTTCGACGGTGTGATTCCAAACTATCAAGGGTCGAATGGCGAATTTGAAACAAACTTGCTTGAAATGAATCAAGATACGGTACATAAATATGAAGAAGCCATGGAAAAAATGGAATTCTCCGTTGCCCTTACGTCCATTTGGCAGCTTGTGAGCAGGACCAATAAGTTCATCGATGAAACCCAACCGTGGATGTTGGCTAAAGATGAAGCCAAAAAAGGGGAACTTGCAAGTGTTATGGTCCATTTGGCTGAATCTTTACGCCGGACAGCCGTCCTATTGAAACCATTTTTAACGCAGGCACCGGAAAAAGTCTTTACTCAGCTAGGCATTCAGGATGAGAACCTGAAGACATGGGATAGTCTCAGCGAGTTTGGATTAATTCCTTCCGATACAAGAGTGTTAAAAGGGGACCCTATCTTCCCGCGTTTAGATATGGAAGAGGAAGTTCAATATATTAAAGAACAAATGCAGGGTGGCACGTCCAAAGAGGAAGAAAAGGAAGAAGTCGAAATTCCGGAAGTTGATGAAATCACAATCGATGATTTCACAAAGGTTGAGTTGCGTGTAGCGCAGGTAATGGAAGTCGAGCCCGTAAAAAAAGCCGACAAACTGCTTAAGCTACAGTTGGATCTTGGGTACGAGAAGCGGCAGGTCGTATCCGGGATTGCTCAGCACTACAAACCAGAAGAATTAGTAGGGAAAAAAGTGATATGCGTTACCAATCTTAAACCAGTGAAATTACGTGGGGAGCTTTCTCAAGGAATGATTTTGGCTGGCAGCCAAGATGGCGTCCTATCTGTTGCTACAATAGATGCTTCCATTCCTAATGGATCGAAAGTGAAATAACTCAAAAAAACATAAAAGTGTTTCATATGAAACACTTTTATGTTTTTTATTTATATGCCCCAGTGCAGCAGGCATCTACTGAGACCATTCTTTAGTCCCTGCCTTCAGGGAGGGACTATGTAATCTTTTTGTTACCTAATTGAGAAACATAAAACTCTCATTACGAAATAAAATAGTGCTAGAAAGGAAGAATAAACATGCTTTTCGATACACATGTACATGTAAATGCAGAGCAATTCAATGAAGATCTTGAAGAAGTCATAGAAAGAGCGCAGGAAGCGGGCGTAAAAAACATGGTTGTCGTCGGCTTTGACCGCCCTACCATCACTAGAGCAATGGAACTAGTGGAAATATATGAGTTTATGTTTGCAGCAATCGGTTGGCATCCTGTTGATGCAATAGATATGATTGAAGAAGATCTCCAGTGGATTGAAGAACTCTCCGCACATCCTAAGGTAGTTGCTATAGGGGAAATGGGCCTTGACTATCATTGGGACAAATCGCCGAAGGAAATTCAAAAGGAAGTTTTCAGAAAACAAATACGCCTAGCAAAAAAGGTAAAGTTGCCTATCATCATTCATAATCGTGAAGCAACCGCAGATATCGTGAGCATATTAAAGGAAGAAGGTGCTTCAGAAGTGGGAGGCATCATGCATTGCTTTAGTGGTAGTGCCGAAACAGCTTTGGAATGTATCGATATGAACTTTTATATTTCATTGGGGGGCCCCGTTACCTTCAAGAATGCGAAGAAACCAAAAGAAGTAGCAGCAGCTGTGCCATTGGATCGTCTATTAATTGAGACGGATTGTCCTTACCTAGCACCCCATCCCTTTAGAGGAAAGCGTAATGAACCATCCTATGTGAAACTCGTCGCCGAGCAAATTGCAGACATCAAGCAACTTTCCGTGGAAGAAGTATCCCAGGCGACAACGAGTAATGCCAAGAAATTATTCGGCATTAATTGACATCATTTTGGGTCACGTTCTCCCGGGATTTGCTATTTAGAAAGCATTTTTTGAAGTTTCTACAAATCTCTCTCCCAACATAGGTGTTTTATGTCGAGAAGTCACCCTTTCCTTTTCTATGAGGAATATGCATAATAGGTAATAATTTCCTAAATGAGAAGTGGATGGGTTGACAGCTCGATAAGTATGTCTATATAATCACCGGGAGGAAGGAGGAGTTTTTCATTCTATCAAAAACTATGAAAAACCTTATTTCCAGACTTGTAGGTAAGAAGCGAATAGCGGTTGCAATATGCACGGCAATTCTCGTCACTACGGCGCTGGGAATACTGATCCATAAAGGAACAATGCATACAGTCACAATCATGCTTGACGGGAAAAAAGAGGTAGTGCGGACACACGCGGCTACTGTAAATGATATGTTAAAAGATTTAGAGATTACGGTTCAAGCCGCAGATTATGTACATCCTTCTGTTGACAGTGAAGTAGCTGATGATCTAGAGGTAGTGTACAAGCAGGCTCGAAAAATTGTCATGGTACAAGATGGTGAGCAAGAGGAAGTCTGGTCAACCGCCGATACCGTAGAGGAATTTATCAAGGAGCAGGAGCTCGGAGTAGATGAGAAGGATAAAGTTACTCCTTCAAAAGACACGAAGCTTAAAGCAGATATGGAAGTTAGCATCGATAGAGCCTTTTCACTGAACTTGGTGGTAGGTGGAAAAGAAAAGCAGGTTTGGTCAACTTCGACTACGGTCGCTGACTTTTTAAAGCAACAAGGTGTCAAACTCAATGATTTAGATCGAGTTGAACCAGGATTAGTGGAAAAAGTTGAAGCAAAGAATACGGTAAACGTTATTCGAATTGAAAAAGTCACCGATGTAGTGGAAGAACCTGTCGATTATGCTGTCATTACTAAAAATGATGATTCTTTATTAAAAGGGAAAGAAAAGATCGAAAAAGAAGGAAAAAAGGGTATCACTTCCAAGGAATACGAAGTGATCAAAGAAAATGGAAAAGAAGTCAAAAGGAAATTGCTTTCTGAAAAAGTTGTGAATAAAAAGCAGGATAAGGTCGTAGCGGTCGGAACTAAGAAGCTTGAAACCCAAGAATCACCGAGAGCAACGAATGTGAATTCTACCAGCGGAAAAGAAATTTACGTCTCATCAACGGCCTATACAGCAAGTTGCCACGGCTGTTCAGGTGTTACTTCAACAGGAGTGGATCTGAAAAGTAATCCTAATGCCAAAATCATAGCAGTCGATCCAAGCGTGATTCCCATGGGCTCGAAGGTCTATGTCGAAGGTTATGGCTATGCTACTGCTGCCGATAAGGGCGGAGCGATTAAGGGAAACAGAATAGATGTATTCTTTTCATCGAAAAACGACGCTTATCGTTGGGGTGTAAAGAAAGTGAAAATCCGAGTACTGGATTAATAAGTTTTCTCTCGCAGGAGATAAATTGTCTCCTGCTTTTTTGACGTTTTATTTTACCATTTGTTGAAACCAACAGTATAAACCTGCTTTAATAAAAGAGACGATTCAATAAGTCATAAAATTTCAGTGTAAACTAAAAGTGAATCGAGTGATGGCGTGAGAAGCCATCCCGATGGAAAAGTCGTGGCAAGGTCTGTTTACATAGTAAGTCTTGCGCTTTTCTGTATGGAGGAAAACATGAAAAAGATTAAAGAAATCATTGTTGTTGAAGGTAAAGATGATACAGTAGCGATAAAAAGGGCGGTCAATGCGGATACCATAGAAACGAACGGTTCTGCCGTGAATCAATCCTGTATAGATCAGGTAAGGTTGGCACAAGTCACACGTGGTGTTATCATTTTTACGGATCCGGATTTTCCAGGACAAAAAATCAGAAATATCATTTCAGAACAAGTAAAGGGCTGTAAACATGCCTTTTTAACGAAGAAAGAGGCGTTGCCTAAGTCAGGCAGGGGAATAGGCGTGGAGCACGCTTCACCTGAAGCGATTCGTAATGCCTTGAAAGACGCACAACTCATGGATGAGGAAGCCCAAGAGGAAATATCCCAGCAGGATTTAATAGATGCAGGTTTAATCGGTGGTGCGGGAGCTAGAGAGCGAAGAGAAAGACTTGGTTCCATCTTAAAGATCGGTTTTACAAATGGTAAGCAATTATACAAGCGATTAAAAATGTTTCAAATATCAACTGAGGCTTTTAGCGAAGCGATTGTACAGATAAATCAGGAGGAAAATCATGAATAAAGATATAGCAACCCCTGTCAGAACGAAAGACATCCTAAAGAAGTATGGATTTTCGTTTAAAAAGAGCCTTGGGCAAAATTTCCTAATCGATACGAATATCCTGAAGCGGATTGTCGAGCATGCGGAGTTGACAGAGGAAAGTGGAGCGATTGAAATTGGGCCAGGTATAGGGGCGCTGACTGAACAATTAGCGAAAAGCAGCAAAAAGGTCACAGCCTTCGAGATAGATCAGCGCTTACTTCCGATACTAGCCGATACACTGTCTCCATACGACAATGTGAAAATCATCCATGGGGATGTCTTGAAAGCGGATGTCAAGCAGGCCATCGAGGAAGAGTTCAAGGATATCAAGGATATAATGGTCGTAGCCAACCTTCCTTACTATGTTACTACTCCCATCATTTTGAAGCTTTTGTCAGAGGACTTACCGATTAGAGGCATCGTATGTATGTTGCAAAAGGAAGTCGCCGATCGAATCGCAGCTAAGCCAGGCACGAAGGAATATGGTTCTTTATCGATTGCCATTCAATATTATACGGAAGCAGAGACGGTTATGATCGTTCCAAAAACGGTGTTCATGCCGCAACCGAATGTCGATTCGGCTGTTATTCGCCTCACAAGACGGGTTATACCGATTGTCGAAGTACAAGATGAGGACTTTTTGTTCGTCGTGACCCGGGCGAGCTTTGCACAGCGCCGAAAAACGATATTAAATAACTTAACAAGTCAGTTGCCGGAAGGAAAAGCGAAAAAGGAATTAATTCTTGCTGCTCTTAAGGCCGTAGAAGTCGACCCGACTAGGCGAGGGGAAACATTGAGCATTGAGGAATTTGGACGCTTGAGTGATGCATTACTGCCGAATTTTAAATAACCATTACCAATCTAACGTCGGAAAGGGGTTCTATTCTCCCTCATCCGGCTTTTTTTTTGGATTAGAGCGGGTAGTGAACCGATTCCCGCATATGATATACCCCAATTTTCACTTTCACCATTCGTGGGGCGTTAGCATAACTTAAGAAAGAAAACAATCTAGGGTGGGCTTTAAAATAAGTCTTCTCATGGGGTGGAGCAATGAATGTTCAGATAAATGATATTGTCGGTCGGCTCTCTTATAAATGCGACGTACTATTTCGGGTAATTGATATCCGTGATAATTACGGCAAACGTGAAGCGGTTCTTTACGGGGAAGATATTCGGCTAATCGCAGATGCACCTTTTCAGGATTTGATGATCATAAACGATAATGAGCGAAGTGTCCGTCAAAAGTCCAATGAAGCACTCCAAGAACAATCCTACCGCCTATTAACGCAAGATTTAGAGCTTCAGCAGCAAAAAAGCGGATATCAATCAAGTAATGGGTACCGCTATAGCGGAGAATACTTTCAAATACCAGGCAGAGTGCTACATGTAGACGGGGATGCTTCCTATCTTCGAAAATGCCTGGACCTTTACCAGAAATTCGGCATACCGGTGAATGGCGTCTATTGTAACGAAAAAGAAATGCCCCAGAGAATTGGCAGCCTACTGGACCATTACCGTCCAGATATCCTTGTCGTCACGGGTCATGACGCCTATTCTAAATCAAATGGACCGATGTCCGATATCAACGCCTATCGTCACTCCAAGGATTTCGTGCAAACCGTCCGTGAGGCGAGAAAGAAGGTATCACATCTAGATCAACTAGTTATATTCGCTGGTGCTTGTCAATCCCACTTTGAATCGATCATCCAAGCAGGGGCTAATTATGCAAGTTCCCCTTCGCGCGTGAATATTCATGCGCTTGATCCCGTATATATTGTCGGTAAGGTAAGTTTCACGGCCTATATGGAGAATCTTCATGTTTGGGATGTTCTTCGCAATACGTTAACAGGCGAAAAAGGATTGGGCGGGATTGAAACAAAAGGCATGCTTCGAACAGGACTCCCCTTTAAACCTTTCCAGGAAGAATGATGAGCTGCATTTTGAAAGAATGCAGCTTAATTTATTGCTTGAAATTTCGGATATCAATAATTCTGAGGGGATTTTTTTAATCGAAAAAGGGAGCAGAGGACTCAGTAGCGAAAATTTTTCCTTTTTGATAATGAATAGTTCGCTTACATATATTTTCAATTACTAGGAGATAATAAAAATGTTAACGATTTTTGCGGAATTAAGGTAAAAATATATTGACTACATTTTTAACTGCTGATATAATTTATTATTTTGTTTGCGTATATTAACAATTTGTGATATACTATAATTAGTGAGGTGGACCGAAAATGCCAAAAACTCTAGCTGATATTAAAACTGCACTTGATTCAAACCTAGGTAAAAGATTGCTTTTGAAAGCAAACGGTGGAAGAAGAAAGACTGTAGAACGTTTTGGAATTTTGGCGGAAACTTATCCGGCTGTTTTTGTAATTGAACTCGACCAAGATGAAAATGCGTTTGAAAGAGTATCTTACAGCTATGCGGATGTATTAACGGAAGCCGTGGAACTAACCTTTTTAAACAAACAACAAGAGATTTAACTTAGAGGAAGTAGCAGACAATATGTTTGCTACTTTTTGATTTGTCCAAAACCCAGGTGTGACCAGTTCAGGGTGGAATAAGTAAGCATGAAATAGCGTATGTAACAAACAATAGGCATGTGACAGCATGTGAAAGGGGTTGTTTCGCTTGAGTAGAAAAAAAGGGATTATGTCCGAGGACTTTAAAGAGGAATTGGCAAAAGAACTTGGATTTTACGATGTTGTCCAAAAAGAGGGTTGGGGCGGAATCCGAGCCCGCGACGCAGGAAACATGGTAAAACTTGCAATCGAAAAAGCACAACGTCAAATGGTGGATAAAGGATAGAATCTCACTAAAATGAATCATGCTGTCCTTACGAAATGGGCCAGGCTCTTTCTTCAATGTATAGCGATATCCTTTTATGCTTACATTGTAGATACAGGAGTCTGGCCTTTTATTATAAAGAAACATAAGCGAATAACGGGCACTAAGTTGCATGGCAAGTCCTTCAAGAAGGAGCAACGGCCCCCTCTCCCCGCAGTCCTTTTCTCCCCTCTAAGGTATTCTCCACTTCAATACATTGTAAATACGATGAAAAAACCTTTAGAATAGAAACAAATATGATAGAATAGGACAAGAACTTTTAAGAACGTTAAAGTAGGTGGACATATTGAAGCTTATGGAAAAAGCCCCGGCTAAAATTAATTTAGCTTTGGATGTGCTTTTCAAACGGCCTGATGGGTATCACGAGGTGGAGATGATCATGACGACAGTCGATCTTGCCGATAGAATAGAGCTAAAAGAAATAAAAGGGAACCACATTCAAATTCTATCTCATAATCGATTCGTTCCGGATGATCATCGGAACTTGGCGTATCAAGCTGCATTCATTTTAAAGGAACGTTATGGAATTAATAAAGGTGTTTCTATTACAATAGAGAAAAATATTCCTGTAGCAGCCGGACTTGCAGGTGGAAGCAGTGATGCCGCTGCTACATTAAGAGGATTAAATAGACTGTGGAAGTTAGGACTTTCCATGGATGAACTTGCTGAAATAGGGGCAGAAATCGGTTCTGATGTTTCGTTTTGTGTATATGGAGGGACGGCTTTGGCTACAGGACGTGGGGAAAAAATCATGCATCTTCCTACACCGCCCAAATGCTGGGTTATTTTAGCCAAACCGACTATTGGCGTATCTACCGCTGATATATATAAACGATTGCAGGTTGCCAAAATGGATCATCCTGATATTCCCGGTATGATTTCGGCCATAAGGGATAATAGTTATGAACGTGTATGCGACGGTCTGGGAAATGTACTGGAGCAGGTTACATTGCAATTGTATCCAGAGGTGGCCAACATTAAAGACCAAATGAAGACGTTCGGCGCAGATGCTGTCTTGATGAGTGGAAGCGGACCGACAGTCTTTGGACTAGTGGAACATGACTCCCGTATGCAAAGGATCTATAACGGACTACGAGGATTTTGTGATCAAGTCTATGCTGTCCGCATGTTAGGTGACCGTAGCGACCTTGAATAAATGCGGACAATGATGTTATAGTTGCATTATAATATTCGGAAATGACAGAGGGTGTGTTACAAATGAAATTTCGTCGCAGCGAGAGGCTAGTCGATATGACCAATTATTTATTAGAACATCCAGGGGAACTCGTTTCACTGACCTATTTTGCTGAGAGGTACAGTTCTGCCAAGTCTTCAATAAGTGAGGATTTGACGATCATCAAGGATACCTTTGAGCAAAGAGGAATAGGTTCTTTGACGACCGTACCGGGTGCCGCGGGTGGCGTAAAGTATATCGTTTCCATTAAACGGGAGGAAGCCGATACCTTTATAGATGAGCTTTGTGAAACAATCGCTAGTCCTGAAAGACTATTACCGGGCGGCTACCTATATATGACCGATATCTTAGGTCACCCGCAAACTGTGAATAAGGTCGGCCGGATCATCGCTTCCATGTATGCCAAGAAAAATGTCTCGGTTATAATGACGATGGCTACTAAAGGGATATCATTAGCATACGCGGTGGCGAACTATTTGAATGTTCCCGTCGTCATAGTAAGAAGGAATAATAAGGTGACAGAAGGCTCTACCGTTAGTATCAACTATGTCTCTGGCTCGTCTAAAAGAATCCAGACAATGGTCCTTTCAAAGAGAAGCTTGGTTGAGGGATCGAATGTGCTGATTGTGGATGATTTCATGAAGGCAGGAGGGACAATCAACGGGATGGTAAGCCTTCTGGATGAATTTAAGGCGACTGTTGCCGGGATTGCTGTCCTCGTAGAGTCCGAACATACGGAAGAGTGTCTCGTGGAGGATTATGTGTCATTAATCAAGCTGACGCAGGTTGTTGAAAGAGATAAAAAGATAAACGTTAGTCGTGGAAACTATTTTACTAAAAGGGATTAAGGGGGATTTTTCATGAAAAAAGTACACACGAATGAAGCACCAGCAGCAATCGGTCCATATTCACAGGGTATCATTGTGGAAAGTTTATTCTATAGTTCGGGTCAAATTCCTCTTACTGCTTCCGGGGAAATGGTGAATGGAGACGTAAAAGAACAGACGCATCAGGTATTTAGGAATCTTCAGGCTGTATTGAAAGAGGCAGGTGCTACTTTAGACACAGTCATTAAAACGACGGTATTCATTAAAAGCATGGATGACTTCAGTTCGATTAATGAGGTATATGGAGAGTATTTTTCTACACATAAACCGGCGCGGTCTTGCGTAGAGGTCGCACGTTTGCCTAAGGATGCTCTTGTGGAAATAGAAGTGATTGCGCTCGTTAAATAAACGGGCTCTTTTTTTTGCCTTTTCTAGGGGGATTGTAGTGGGTACTTTTCCAGTATTTTCATGATGTTTTTAATATTTTTTCAAAACTAGGCTTAATTTTCTAAAAAACTTACAGATAATAGAAGGATTTCCCGTTTATTTGTTGAATATGTACTTTAAGATTTAACAACTAAAAGGGATGGTGAGCTTAAATGGAAGTTACTGACGTAAGATTACGCCGTGTGAATACGGATGGTCGTATGAGAGCAATCGCATCAATTACACTCGATAATGAATTTGTGGTTCATGATATTCGAGTAATTGACGGAAATAATGGTTTATTTGTGGCTATGCCAAGTAAACGTACTCCAGATGGGGAATTCCGTGATATTGCGCATCCGATTAATTCTTCCACACGCGGGAAAATTCAAGAAGCTGTCTTGACAGAATATCATCGTTTAGGAGAACTTGAAACCGAATTAGAGGAAGCAGGAGCAGGAGCTTCTTAAGTGTTTTACATGGTCCATTATAAATAAGTGCAACCAGAGCCTACTTCTTAAGTAGTGCTCTTTTTTATTTTTATGACTTGTAAATATTGAATCTAGAAAAGTAACTGGTACTATCTTCAAAATTACAAATACCCCTTTTGTTTTATGTATAAACATTTTTTTTAGTAAATTTTATTTTTTATAAGAAAAATAATTACTTACCATTAAAGTAAAAATTGATCAATTGTGATTGATGGTCATTACAAGGGCATTCGCCGCATTGAAAGCATTACTTTTACATAGGGAAATAAGGAATGGAATCACTGTATAAACGCGGGTGTTATAGCATTTCAGGGAATGGACCTGCTACTTGATAGTCGCTTTTCACGTACATGGGTGAGAGAAATGCAGCTCATTTTGCAAAGGGGATTATAATGAATGGGGGAATTTTAATTAGTTTTTATTCCCATATTAAGGTCAAAGGTCTGATGGACAGAGGTTAACATTATCATCTACTTTCAAATGTTACCTTGAAAAGAATCCTTATTTAAGATAATATTTTTAATGGATAAAAAGGTGAAAATGGAGGCCTGTTATGAGTAATCGCTATGCAATAATTTTGGCCGCTGGGCAAGGCACTAGGATGAAATCTAAGCTTTACAAGGTTTTACACCCTGTTTGCGGAAAACCAATGGTACAACATGTTATCGATCAAGTCAATCAACTTCAAATAGAAGATATTGTAACAGTTATTGGGCATGGAGCAGAAAAAGTACAAGAACAACTTGGGGATTCATGCAAGTACGCCTTGCAAGAGCAACAATTAGGTACGGCACATGCTGTTATGCAGGCGGAAAGCGTATTAGCAGGTAAAAGTGGAATAACACTTGTTATTTGTGGGGATACGCCCTTAATCAAAGCAGAAACGATGGAAGCGCTTATCGCTTTACATGAAAAAAGCCAGGCGAAGGCAACCATTCTGACAGCGTATGCAGATCAGCCAGATGGATATGGCAGAGTCTTACGTAGTGAAAATGGACTTGTCGAAAAAATTGTCGAGCATAAGGATGCTTCTGTTGAAGAACGATATGTTAAGGAAATTAATACGGGAACATATTGTTTCGACAATCAGGCCTTATTTAGCGCACTGAAAAAAGTTTCAAATGAAAATGTCCAAGGTGAATACTATTTACCGGATGTTATTGAAATCTTAAAACAAGCAGGCGAAACAGTTACGGCCTTTCAATCAAGTAACTTCGACGAAACTTTAGGTGTAAACGACCGCGTCGCTTTATCACAGGCGGAACAAATATTACGGAAACGCATCAATGAGTTGCACATGAGAAATGGCGTCACAATCGTTGATCCGCTTACGACGTATATTGAATCCGATGTGAAAATTGGCCAGGATTCAATCATTTATCCTGGTACAATGATTAAAGGGCGAAGTGTTATCGGAACAGATTGCCAGGTTGGCCCACAATCGGAAATCATAAATTGTGTAATCGGGAATGGAACGGAAATTCGCCAATCGGTTGCACAGGATAGCCAAATTGGTAACTCTGTGAAAGTCGGCCCGTTTGCGCATATCAGACCGGAATCGGATATACAAGATTCCGTGAAAATCGGAAATTTTGTCGAAATTAAAAAGTCCGTATTCGGAAAAGGAAGCAAAGCCTCTCATTTGAGTTATATAGGGGATGCTGAGGTTGGAGAGAATGTTAATATAGGCTGTGGATCTATTACCGTGAATTATGACGGTAAAAACAAATATTTGACGAAAATTGAAGACGATGTCTTTATTGGCTGCAATTCAAATCTCGTTGCGCCTGTAACGATTGCAAAAGGAGCATATGTTGCTGCGGGGTCAACAATCACCAAGGATGTACCGCAGGAAGCTCTGTCAGTTGCCCGGGCACGTCAAGTTAACAAAGAAGATTATGTGAAAAAATTAAAATTCAATAACTAACCCACGGAGGTCATCATGTCAAATCAGTATTTAGATCCTAATTTAAAAGTATTCTCTTTGAATTCAAACTTTGGTTTAGCCCAAGAAATTGCCGCAACAATTGGCGTTGAACTTGGAAAATGTACCGTAACGAGTTTCAGTGATGGTGAAGTTCAAATTAACATAGAAGAAAGTATTCGTGGGTGTGACGTTTATGTCATTCAATCAACGAGCCAGCCTGTAAATGAGAACTTGATGGAACTTTTAATCATGATTGATGCTTTAAAACGTGCTTCGGCAAAAACGATTAACATCGTTATGCCTTATTATGGATATGCACGCCAAGATCGTAAAGCACGCGCACGTGAGCCGATCACAGCTAAGCTAGTAGCAAATCTATTAGAAACAGCTGGCGCACACCGAGTTATTACATTAGATCTTCACGCACCGCAAATTCAAGGTTTCTTCGATATTTTAATTGATCACCTAGTAGCGGTTCCAATCTTGTCTGACTTCTTCAAAGAAAAAAATCTTGAAGATATCGTCATTGTTTCTCCTGACCATGGTGGTGTGACACGTGCCCGTAAAATGGCGGATCGTTTAAAAGCACCGATTGCTATTATCGATAAACGCCGTCCAAGACCAAATGTGGCTGAAGTAATGAACATCATCGGTAACATAGAAGGAAAAACAGCTATTCTGATTGATGACATCATCGATACAGCAGGAACCATTACACTTGCAGCGAATGCCCTTGTAGAGCATGGAGCTAAAGAAGTGTATGCATGTTGTACTCACCCGGTCCTTTCAGGTCCAGCTATTGAGCGCATTCAAAATTCATCAATCAAAGAATTAGTCATCACAAACTCAATTGTCCTTTCTGAAGAAAAGAAAATTGATAAAATTGTTGAATTGTCTGTGGCTCCATTGATTGCTGAGGCGATCATTCGTGTGCATGAAGAACAATCTGTTAGTACATTGTTCGATTAATAGTCAGTTTTAAAAAACATGGTGGGCCTTATGGTCCGCCATTTTTTTATTCTCTGGTTTTTAAAAAAGTTCTCCCTACTCCCCCTTATTCTTTTTTGGAGTCGTATTTCTAGCGTGCCAATATATGTTTAATCTTTCTCTGATAAGGGAAGATTTAAATATATAGTGAAACTGTAATATTTTATATTCAGGAAGGCGGAGGATGTATGAGTAATCTATTAGTAGCTAAAGAACGTAAGGGGACTAAACATTCTAATTTAAAGGACTTAAGGGAAAGCGGAGAAATTCCGGCCGTCGTATATGGGAATAAAAATGGCAGCACAGCCATTTCAGTCAACAACGCGGATTTCCAAAAAACAATAAAAGAAGTGGGCCGTAACGGAATTATTTCGTTAGATTTAGAAGGAACTAAACATCAGGTCATGCTTTCTGATTATCAGAAGGATCCGTTGAAAAACCATGTATTTCATGCCGATTTCTTAATCGTGGACATGAAAGCAGAACTACAAGCACAGGTACGCATCAATCTCGTAGGTACATCCAAAGGGGTTAAAGATGGTGGCGTCCTACAGCAGTCACTACATGAGGTAACTGTTTCAGCTAGACCTGATGATATCCCGGAATCAATCGACGTTGATGTCACAGAGCTTCAAGTAGGTGAAACAATCTACATATCTGACGTCCAATCAAACCAAAAAGTCACAATTGAAAACAGTGGGGAAGAAGTCATTGCTTCTGTATTACCACCTCGTCAAGAAGAGGAAATTAGTACAGGTGAACAGCAAGATGGTGGAATCCCAGAAAATGAGGAAGGCAGGGAGACTAAGCCTTCACCAGAGTCATGATGCCGGGATTATAGAAGTTAATCATGGTATAATAGGCGTAGCTCTTTATGAGTTGCGTCTTTTTTTGCTTCTCTGCATTCGTTAAGGAGTTATTGGTTTTAATTAGAAATAATTTCTAATTAGTTCTCCGGTCGCTTGCGGAAATACTTAAAATTAAGGTACTATTTTTCTAAGGTCACTTATGATTTTTAGAATCTTCGGTCAAACGTAACTCTCTAAATATCAGGAATGACGGAGTGTGAATCATGAAAATCTTTGTAGGGTTAGGAAACCCGGGTAAGCAATATGAAAAAACACGGCATAATGTCGGGTTTGAAGTGATAGATGAGTTAGCTAAAAATTGGTCCATTTCACTTGACCAAGCCAAGCATAAAGGCATTTATGGTGTGGGAATGGTGCGGGGCGAGAAGGTCTTACTACTTAAGCCTTTAACCTACATGAATTTGTCGGGAGAATCCATATCGGCCGTCATGCAATTTTTCAAAGTGGACGTATCGGATGTTATCATCATTTATGATGATCTTGACTTACCGCCCGGAAAAGTACGGCTTCGTCAAAAAGGAAGTGCAGGCGGACATAATGGGATTAAATCAACCATTGCCCATTTAGGTACCCAGGACTTCAATCGAATTAGAATAGGGATTGGCCGTCCAGTCGGTCGTATTCCAGTGCCTGATTATGTCTTGGGCCGTTTTTCTAAAGAAGATTGGGATCATGTCGGGGCTACAATCGAAAAAAGTGCAGCCGCCTGTGAAACATGGCTAGAAAAACCATTTACTCAGGTCATGAACGAATATAACCAATAAGGTTAGAGTAGATATAAGTTAAGGAGAAATTTCTTTCTGTTTCGCTGAATAAATCTCCCCTATTTTAGTACATACTAACGGTATTATTAAATAGGGGGTTATCGAATATGGCTCTCCATTATCGTTGCCGGCATTGCGGAACTAAATTAGGTTCACTTGAGCATGACGCATTGACCGCGGAGCAGTTGGGGTTTAATCAACTTACTGATGAAGACCGTCAAGAGATGATCGTTTATGATTCCGAAGGGGATATGCATGTGAAGGCAATATGTGAAGAATGTTATAATTCACTGCAAAATAACCCAGAATATTATGAAAGCGATTATATTATTCATTAGCGGGAGAGGGCTTTGGACAAAAATCCAAAGCATTTTTCCGTTCATTTTAGTATATATGGATTGAAAAATAGAGAATAGGTTTGATTCGGTTATAGAGAGAGTAAATACAATCAAAAGGATTTACGCATGATCAAGAGAGGAGGGACAGACTGTGGATGGATTACAACACTTGTTCTCTAAACAAGATGATGTTCATTCGTTAATAGCAGGCATAGACGAAGGATTAAAAGAACAAATGGTATCTGGCTTGACTGGATCTTCAAGATCACTTCTGCTGGCATCTGTATATGAGAAGACGAACAGACCAATCTTAGTAGTGACCCATAACCTACTACAAGCTCAAAAGTTCCAGGAGGATTTATCGAGTTTTATCCCGGAAGATGAGCTATTTATATATCCAGCCAATGAATTAATTGCTGCAGACATGAGTGTGGCCAGTCCTGAATTACGGGCACAACGCGTAGAAGCATTGAATTTCTGGGCAAAAGGTAAGAAAGGAATTGTCATTGCACCGATTCCTGGTGTCCGCAGAATACTTCCTCCGAAAGATGTTTGGAAGAAGCATCAGCTTTCCTTTAAATTAGGTGAAGAAATCAATCTGGAATCCACATTGGGTAAATTCATCGCTATGGGGTACAATCGGGCTGAAATGGTGTCTTCCCCTGGGGAATTCAGCATCCGGGGCGGTATCATCGATATCTATCCGATAACGGATCCGGACCCTATTCGGATTGAGTTATTCGATACGGAGATTGATTCTATTAGAACGTTCTCATCAGAAGATCAGCGCTCCATTAAAAAGCTTCAGACCGTAACAATCGGTCCGGTTAGCGAAGCTCTATTGGAAACGATTCATATTGAATCCATTATTTCGAAACTTGAAAGCGGATTAAGTAAGAGCTTGAAAAAGGTAAAAGATGAAAAAACGAAAGAACAATTGGTCCAAACCATCAGCTATGAACTTGAGCAGCTTAAGGACGGTAATAAGCCTGATCAAATCTTCAAATACCTAAGTTTAGCATATGATAAACCAGCTAGTTTAATAGATTATCTTCCCGGAAATGGATTGGTGTTCCTGGATGAAATCAGTAGAATCCAAGAACTTAATGATTCTTTGGAAAAGGAAGAGGCAACATGGTATACAGACCTTATAAGTCGGGGGCAGATTATCCATGATATACAAATGGCCCATCCAATGCATGAATTAATTGCAAAATCAAATCGGCCGTTTGTGTACCTTTCTTTGTTTTTACGTCATGTGCCGCATACGAACCCTCAAAACATCCTTAATTTTTCCAGTAAGCAAATGCAGAATTTCCATGGACAGATGAATGTATTCAAGGCAGAACTGGAACGTTGGAAAAAAGGGAATTTTACGGTGATCATTCTTGGGCAAGATGAGGAACGAGTAAAAAAGCTCCATTCCATATTAGCAGATTATGATATCGAAGCGGCAGAACTCCTGGATGCAAACAGCATCCTTCCTGGAAAGGTGCAGATATTACGCGGCAGCCTTAATAGCGGTTTTGAATTGCCAATGCAGAAATTCAGCATTATTACGGAAACTGAATTGTTTAATAAGAAGACAAAAAAGTCGATTCGCAGGCAAAAACTATCAAATGCGGAACGGATCAAAAGTTATTCCGAGTTGAAAATCGGTGATTACGTCGTTCATGTCAATCACGGGATTGGTAAATACTTAGGAATTGAAACGCTAACGATAAACGGGGTACATAAGGACTATCTGCATATCAAGTACCAAGCGGATGACAAATTATATGTTCCTGTTGATCAAATTAACCTTGTTCAAAAGTATGTTGGTTCAGAAGGTAAAGAACCGAAGCTTTATAAGTTAGGCGGAACAGAATGGAAACGTGTAAAAAGTAAGGTTCAGTCTTCTGTGGAGAACATTGCAGATGATCTAATTAAACTCTATGCAGAACGAGAAGCAGCAAAAGGCTATGCCTTTTCCCCTGACGGCGATATGCAGCGGCAATTCGAAACTTCATTCGCCTATAATGAAACGGAAGATCAACTGCGATCCATTACCGAGATTAAAAAGGATATGGAACGTGAAAGGCCGATGGACCGTTTGCTATGTGGTGATGTGGGTTATGGAAAAACGGAGGTGGCCATTCGTGCCGCTTTTAAAGCAATCATGGATGGTAAGCAGGTCGCTTTCCTTGTTCCGACCACGATTCTTGCTCAACAGCACTATGAAACATTGAGGGAGAGATTCCAGGAGTATCCAATATCCATAGGGCTAATGAGTCGCTTCCGTACAAAAAAACAGCAAACGGAAACGATAAAGGGAATAAAAGCTGGCACAGTGGACATCGTTGTCGGCACACACAGAATTCTATCTAAGGATTTGGTATATCATGATTTAGGCTTGCTGGTGATTGATGAGGAACAACGCTTCGGTGTAACTCACAAAGAAAAAATAAAACGATTGAAAACCAATGTCGATGTATTGACTTTGACTGCTACGCCTATTCCAAGGACTCTTCATATGTCGATGCTGGGTGTTCGTGATTTATCCGTCATAGAGACACCTCCGGAAAATCGTTTTCCAATCCAGACCTATGTAATGGAGTATAACGGAGGCTTAGTCAAAGAAGCAATCGAACGTGAGTTAGCGAGAGATGGACAGGTTTATTTTTTATATAATAGGGTAGATGATATAGCAAGAAAAGCAGAAGAAATTTCCATGTTAGTACCGGATGCCCGCGTTACCTTTGCTCACGGACAAATGTCCGAGCAGGAGCTAGAAGCCGTCATGTTTGGTTTTCTAGAGGGAGAATATGATGTTTTAGTAAGCACAACCATCATAGAGACCGGTGTGGATATTCCCAATGTTAATACGCTCATCGTTAATGAAGCAGATAGAATGGGCCTTTCCCAGCTTTATCAGCTACGGGGACGAGTTGGACGTTCAAATCGGGTGGCCTATGCATTCTTTACTTATAGAAAAGATAAAGTGTTGACTGAAGTTGCCGAAAAACGTCTCCAATCTATTAAGGAATTCACCGAACTAGGATCAGGATTCAAAATTGCCATGCGGGATCTATCCATCAGGGGAGCAGGAAATATATTAGGTGCTCAACAGCATGGATTCATCGATTCAGTTGGTTTTGATTTATATTCTCAAATGTTACAAGAGGCTGTTGAGGCAAAACGTTCGGATAAACCAATCGAAGAAAAGTCTACACTTGAAATTGATGTTGAAATTGATGCATACATCCCAGATGCCTACATAATGGACGGACATCAGAAAATAGAAATGTATAAACGGTTCAGAGGCGTTGCTTCTCTAGAAGAAGTTGAGGAATTAAAAGAGGAGATGCTCGATCGATTTGGCGAGTACCCGGAAGAGGTTGCTTATCTATTTTTAATCGCTGAAATGAAGGTGTTTGCTAATACGGCTGGTATTGAGAGCATCAAACAGCTTAAACAGGAAATCACCATCCTCCTTAGGGAAGAAGTAAGCAGCATCGTGGACGGTCAAAAGGTCTTTGAGCTTGGCTCGAAATACGGCCGTATGGTTGGCTTCGGTATGGACGGTAATCGAATGAAACTTGTTCTGCACATAAAAGGTGTAGAACAAACCAAGTGGTTACCTATACTTTTCGAGATGACCAAAGGCCTCCAGTTCGTCAAAAAAGAAATACAAGCGACAAAAAATTAATGAGAAGATGGTTCTCTTGAAGAAGCCTTCTGGCACACTTATAAAAAATACATCAAAAAGAAATATTTTTTCAAAGTGTATAGAACTTACCATTAGAAAAATACTAAGTTCAATAGCTGGTGATGTTTTTGCTTTACAAAAGAGGATATATCAAATCAATTAGATGAAAGTGAGGCAACATTAGATGAAAGCAACTGGTATCGTTCGGCGAATTGATGATTTAGGTAGAGTTGTCATCCCAAAAGAAATTCGAAGGACTCTCCGCATCCGTGAAGGTGACCCATTAGAAATCTTCGTGGACAGAGATGGAGAAGTCATTCTAAAGAAATACTCCCCTATTAGTGAACTAGGTGATTTTGCAAGAGAATATGCAGAAGCAATATATGATAGCCTAGGAAATCCAGTTATGATATGTGATCGTGATACTTACATTGCTGTAGCGGGCGGGTCTAAAAAGGACTATTTAAATAAAAGCATCAGTGACTTGGTAGAAAAAATCATGGAGGAAAGAAATCCTGTCCTTGAATCACCGAATGGACAAATTTCCTTCGTGGATTCAAATGATGAAGAAGTTCAATCTTATGCAGCAGCTCCGATCATAGCCAGTGGTGACCCGATAGGTGCGGTTCTGATTTTCTCTAAAGATGGCGCATTAGGTGAAGTTGAACAGAAGTCGGTTGAAACAGCAGCTAGTTTCCTTGCAAGGCAAATGGAACAGTAAGTCAGGAAATGCAATTATATATATGGATGTGTAAAGGGCAGCGATCGCTGTCCTTTTTGTTCTTTTAAAAAAAGATCATAACAGGGAGTCCCATGAATAAATGGAGTCGTGCTTTTGCTGGAGGATCGTGTTAAGAGGAGGGGACCCTGTAAGTAAAATAACTTCTACAAATTGTGCTATAATAACAACCACATATAAGTGAAAAGGGGAAAAAGAATGGCTGAAAAGCCTTATAAAACTTCAAGGGACATCTTTCGAGGAGCCTTGATTTTAAGTGCTGCGGCCATTATCGTGAAAATTTTGAGTGCAGCCTATCGCATTCCATATCAAAATGTCGCCGGGGATATCGGGTTCTATATTTATCAACAGGTATATCCTTTTTACGGAGTGGCTTTGACACTCTCTACGCTTGGTTTTCCCGTTGTTATATCAAAACTCATTGCAGAACGGGGCTCTTCCGAAAATGACTACACGATAAAAGACATTCTGTCGACTGCTTTGGTTGTTTTAGGTTCCATCGGTTTATTGTTATTCATGGCTCTATTTCTCGGAGCAGATTGGATTGCGGGGATCATGAGAGACCCAGAGTTATCAGGGCTTTTGAAAATCATAGCATTTTCCTATTTACTCATGCCGTTTTCATCCGTTTTAAGAGGATTCTTTCAAGGGAAAAATGATATGATTCCAACGGCTGGCTCCCAGGTCGCTGAACAAAGTATCCGGGTTGTAACCATCCTTGTATTATCGACACTGTTTGTGCATATGGGCTATTCTCTGTATGATGTCGGTAAGGGCGCGGTCTTCGGTTCGATTACGGGAGGGATATCGGGGCTTGTTCTGTTGTTTGCCTTCGTGCTTTTGAGACGGGAGTGGAAGCTGTTTAAGCCAATGGGTGTTAAGAGGCCCCACTTCATTCGTATTTCCAGGAGCTTAATCTTTCAAGGTTTCGCCTTTTGTGTGACCGGGCTTATACTCATCCTGTTTCAATTTGTGGATTCCTTGCACCTCTACTCGCTATTGAGAGGGTCCGGGATGGGTGAAGGAGAAGCCAAAGGGTGGAAAGGGGTCTATGACCGGGGACAACCTTTGCTTCAGTTGGGGACCGTCGTGGCGAACTCTTTTGCATTGGCGCTTGTCCCTGTTATCTCCGGGTTTGTCCGGGACCGTAATGATCAAGAAATTCTAGGAAAGGTTAGAGTGGTGTTGCGTGTGAGTGCAACGATTGGATTGGCTGCCGCCGTGGGTTTGATGGCAACGATGAGACCGGTCAATTACATGTTGTTCACAGACTCAAAAGGTACAGTCACCTTAGCCATCTATTCCATATCGATATTATTTACGTCACTAATCATGGCAAAAGCTGCGGTGATACAATGTCTGGGTCATTCGGTAGCCCCGGTAATCATCACGCTAATCGGGGTAGGGAGCAAGTGGCTATTAGATCTTGCCCTTATCCCTCGCTATCACATTGCAGGGGCGGCATGTGCTACCGTTCTGGCTTTCTTTATCATGACGATTTTGTTTTATATAGTAGTAAAGGTACATATCAAAAAGCCTTTATTTGAAAAGAGGCACCTGTATATTATTTTAGGAAGTACGGCTTGCATGGGATTGGCAGTCCTGCTATTCAATGAAGCATTCCGCTGGGTGATGCCACCTGAAGAAAGTAGGATGCTTGCTACATTCCAAGCATTAGGCGGAGTGGGCATGGGAGCGGTGATCTTCTTATTCATGATCATCCGTACTGGGTTGTTCACGGAAGAGGAGCTTGCCTTGATACCAGCAGGGTTAAAAGTTAAAAGGCTTATTAAAAAGAAGAATCGAGGTACTGAAAATGTTGACGAATGAGATAACGATTATAGGTCTTGGTGCGGGCGATTTAGACCAGCTCCCATATGGAATCTATAAGAAACTGACTCAAACAAAGGAATGCTTCGTCCGGACAATGGACCACCCGGTCATCACGGATTTGACGGCGCTAGGAACTAAGTTCCTTTCTTTTGATTCAGTATATGAAAAACATGACCAGTTCGAAGCTGTATACGAGGAAATATCAGAGACGTTATTAAGCGAAGCCATGAATGGTCCTGTTCTATACGCTGTACCAGGCCACCCGATGGTTGCCGAGAAGACGGTCCAGCTCTTACTGGAGAAAGGACCGGACCGTGGAGTTGCCATCATGCTTGAAGGTGGTCAAAGCTTCCTTGATCCTCTATTCCAGGCCGTGAAGATTGATCCGATTGAAGGATTTCAACTTCTGGATGGAACGGATCTTTCCCCGGACGACTTACATATCCGGCAACACATGATCATCGGGCAGGTATACGATGCCTTCAGTGCTTCTAACGTGAAATTGACGCTGATGGAGAAGCTTCCTGATGACTATACAGTGTATATCGTAACAGCGGCAGGAAGTAGCGAGGAAAAGGTTACCCAATGTGCGCTTTATGAGTTAGATCGGCAAATGGAACTGAGCAACCTAACGAGTGTTTATGTACCGCCCGTTAAAGAAGAGGCCTTGCAGTACCGGGAATTTTCCAAGCTTCGTCAAATCATTGCGCAGCTTAGAGGACCTGATGGATGTCCGTGGGATAAGAAACAAACACATGATAGCCTAAAAAAATATTTAATAGAAGAGGCTTATGAACTGATAGACTCAATCGATGAAGAAGATGATGAAGGAATGATTGGGGAATTGGGGGACGTGCTGCTACAAGTGATGCTTCACGCGCAAATTGGTGAAGATGAAGGCATGTTCACTATAGATGATATAATTGGCGGGATTTCGGCTAAAATGGTCCGGCGCCATCCTCATGTGTTCGGAGATGTAGAAGTGAGTGGCGAGGAAGACGTTTTAGTGAACTGGCAGAAAATCAAAGAAGAAGAAAACGGACAAGACGCAGACAGGGATGTCTCCCTTTTAGATGGTGTGGAGAAATCACTGCCAAACTTGCTTCGTGCCGAGGATTATCAGAAAAGGGCAGCGAAGGTCGGGTTCGACTGGGGAGAGGTTTCCGAAGCATGGAAAAAGGTTATAGAAGAAGTGCAAGAATTTGAAGACGAAATGAAGGATCCTAACCCAAATAAAGATCGGATAAAGTCCGAATTGGGCGACCTCTTTTTTGCGCTTGTCAATGTTTCGCGCTATTATGACATACAAGCAGAAGAAGCTGTCCATAAGGCAAATCTTAAGTTTTATAAACGGTTTACATATATAGAAGAATGTATCAAAAAGGAGGAAAAGAATTTCTCTGATTATACACTGGAGGAATTGGATTCCTATTGGAATGAAGCCAAAGCAAAAGGACTTTAAATTATAAGGGGATGTAAACATGCCAATGAGATTAGATAAATTCCTTAAGGTATCAAGATTAATCAAGCGAAGGACCCTTGCGAAAGAAGTTGCGGATAAAGGTCGTATCACCATCAATGGGCAACAGGCAAAGGCGAGTTCAAATGTAAAAGAGGGTGACGAATTAACGGTGCGTTTTGGTCAAAAGTTGGTTACCGTCCGCGTAGAGAAAATCCAGGAAACGACGAAGAAAGAAGCAGCCGCCGAGATGTTTTCAATCATTAAGGAAGAAAAGCTGGCAGAAGAGTAGGGACAGGCTTGTTCTAATTCATCCCATCTGCACATACACTTGTACAAAATCAATGGTATTGTGAGGGATGGAAATGAGCCAATATATTGATCCAAATGCTGGTTATACAAAAGGAACGATTCAGGAACATGATGTCACGATGAAGGGCCGTCGTTTATTGGATATTACCGGGGTGAAACAAGTGGAAAGTTTCGATAACGAAGAGTTTCTGCTTGAAACATCCATGGGCTTCTTATCTATTCGTGGACAAAATTTACAAATGAAGAATCTAGATGTGGATAAAGGGATTGTTTCAATCAAGGGGAAGGTATTTGACCTCGTATACTTAGATGAACAATCTGGGGAGAAAGCTAAAGGCTTCTTTGGCAAATTGTTCAAATGACCCTGACGATTCAATTTTATACGTTGCTTGCGATGATTGGAATGGGCAGTTTGTTTGGTGCTGCCCTAGATACGTATAACCATTTCTTGAAGCGTTCAGAGAGGAATAAGTGGATTGTTTTCCTCCATGACTTTCTTTTCTGGATCATTCAAGGCCTAGTCATTTTTTATGTCCTGTTTTTAGTGAATGAGGGTGAGCTACGCCTCTATTTATTTTTGGCCTTATTATGCGGATTTTCTGCCTACCAAGCTCTTTTTAAAGATTTGTATCTTCGATTATTGTCATTTGTCATTTCTTTGGTGGTCAAGCTGTTTAGATTTCTAACAGAACTGGTCCGCCTGGTACTATTTGAGCCAATTAAATGGATCATCATGACCATGTTTGTATTCATCATGGGGATAGGCAAGGGTGTCGGAACGCTTTTAAAAGGGATAGGTAAAGTGATTCTCTTTGTATTAAATATATTCTGGAAGCCTCTAAAATGGATATTTTTAAAAACGTGGAATTTATTTCCGGTTTTTGTTACAAAAAATGGCGAGAAGTTTTATAATAAAGGCAAAGGGATTTTATTGAAAATGAAGAATTCTATTAGTGAGACAATCCATAAATGGAGAAAAAGAAGAAAATGAGGAGTGATAGGACCATGAGCAGCCTCAAGAAAAGGAATGTAGCAAAAATCGAAAATCCTTATGTCGCTCAACAAGAGAAAAAGGTACAAACAGTCAAAAAAAAGAAACGTGGTTTAGTCCGCCGACTAACGCTATATTCCGTTTTCGCTGCTATCTTTTTGATTGTGGCTGTGTCCACTCTCGTTACGCAGAATATTGCCTTAGATGAAAAAGTACAGCAAAAGGAAGAACTAGAAGGAAAGTTAGCGAAAATGGAAAAGAAAGAGACACTTCTTAAAGAAGAGATCGTAAAACTGAATGATGAGGAGTACATCGCAAAGATCGCGAGAAGGGATTACTTCCTATCAGATAAGGGAGAAGTCATCTTCAACCTTCCAAAGGCGAAGGAAGATAGCGACTAATATTGACACTATTTTTTCACTTTAGCTATAATATAAGTGAAGAGATTTTTTAACATTTCTAAGGAGGAACATTTTTTTTATGTCAATCGAAGTAGGCAGCAAGTTACAAGGAAAAGTAACGGGCATTACTAATTTTGGTGCATTTGTAGAGTTAGCCGAGGGTTCTACGGGTCTTGTCCATATCAGTGAAGTAGCGGATAATTATGTCAAAGATATTAATGACCATTTGAAGGTTGGGGACATAGTTGAAGTGAAAGTCATTAATGTGGAAAAGGACGGTAAAATTGGCTTATCCATAAAAAAAGCAATAGACCGACCTGAAGGAGAGAGAAAACCTGCGTATACACCACGTCCGCGCCAGGGAAGAGGGAATGATAATCGTTCGAAAGACTCTCGTTCTAAAGGGAATGGTTTTCAACCTAAGGAAAACTTTGAGCAAAAAATGGCTAAATTCTTAAAAGATAGCGAAGACCGCTTAACGACACTCAAGCGAAGCACCGAAACAAAGCGTGGAGGGCGCGGAGGAAGACGCGGATAAACTTGCTGCTGAAATGGATTAGCAACGTTTCTGTTAATAATTCATAGTATGAATACAAATATAGATCATGGATAAAGGCAAGCCTACTAGGCTTGCCTTCTTTTAATATAGTGATAGGTTCAAAAAACTGATCTTAGCTATGGCAAAAAGACTTATGCCAACTAAAAAGCGCCTCGGTTTACTCTCCTAATGAAGAGGGAACCGAGGCGCTTTTTTTATGGGATGACCCGTACGGGAATCGAACCCGTGTTACCGCCGTGAAAGGGCGGTGTCTTAACCGCTTGACCAACGGGCCAGAATTAGTAAAAAGATAGCGGCAGAGGGGATCGAACCCCCGACCTCACGGGTATGAACCGTACGCTCTAGCCAGCTGAGCTACGCCGCCATAATGATAAGTGCTACTGAAGCACAAGTTATATCTTACAGTCGTGCTAGAGGATTGTCAACAGAAAAAAGAAAAAATGTCACTTTCCAAATTTAACTTAAATATTCAGGGCATTTTCCACAAAAATAACCTAAAAACTTTGCTTTTCTTCAGAAATAAAAGAACACCCGTTTCTCTATTTAAGAAAAGCGTTTAAAAACCTGTATACAAATGAACGTTCAAGAAGAATTTCGTCGAACGTTTTTTAGTATGACTTATAAAATTCTGACAAAAAAATAGAGATGTCCTCTATATAATAAAAATCAATAATACGAATGGGGTGTTGAAATGGAGAAAATCGAAAGACCTATGATGGAACCGCTTGGAGATGTTCAGTTAAAGGAAGCGAAGGATGAGGCGATCAATTGGATTCAGACGCTTCAGGCAAAAACGGATGACATATTTATAAAGAAGGGAATTTCATTAGCCATTATCGGTTTTTTATTAGGACGAGCCTTGATTCTTTCACAATTATCACCATTTGCCCTTCCGTTTTTCGCTGCTGTGTTTCTCATGCGTCGTGATCGAGCGCCACTTGCACTATTCGGTTTAATTGCAGGGGGGCTGACCATTCATTACTCCAATAGTTTAGTGATCTTTGCATCCGCGTTCCTGCTCCTTCTTTTTAATAAGATCAAGAGACCGGGAGTTGAAGGACAGTTCAAGACGATGTCGATGTATGTGTTCGCTTCACTCTTCCTGGTCAACCTGGCCCAGCAATATCTGGTCTTCCGAACGATTCAGCTATACGACATGATGATGATCGGGGTGGAGGCGGGACTCGCAATGATTCTTACCCTAATATTCATACAGTCCATCCCGCTGCTATCCATACGTAAAAAATCGCAATCATTAAGGACGGAGGAAATCGTCAGTATAATCATCCTGCTTGCATCAGTGATGACCGGGACAATAGGCTGGATGATTTATGATTTATCTCTCGACCATATATTTTCACGATATCTGGTCCTCCTATTCGGGCTGGCAGGAGGGGCCGCCATAGGCTCCACTGTCGGCGTCGTCACCGGTTTAATATTTAGCCTGGCAAGCATCGCGAGTCTCTATCAAATGAGCCTCCTTGCCTTTTCGGGCTTGCTTGGGGGATTACTGAAGGAGGGAAGAAAGGTCGGTGTTGCCGCAGGCCTATTAATTGCAACGCTATTAATAGGCCTGTACGGAGAAGGAACCAACAATATCATGGTCACACTATATGAATCGCTTATTGCCGTCTTATTATTCGTATTAACACCGTCATCCATCATAAATAAAATTGCCAAGCATATACCCGGAACCGCTGAAAATTCAGATGAACAGCAGCAGTATGCCCGGAAAGTGAGGGACGTGACCGCCCAAAGGGTAGAACAGTTCTCACATGTATTCGAGGCGCTTTCCAATAGTTTCTCACAAGTCGATGAAAGAGGAAGAGTGGAGGAGGATGAAAAAGAGTTTGATTACTTTTTAAGCAATGTTACTGAAAAGACCTGTCAGATCTGTTTTAAGAAGGATCAATGCTGGGCCAAGAACTTTAATACAACCTATGATGGAATGCAGGAAATTATGATTCAATTGAGTGAAAATGATGGACAGCTTCCCCAAAAAACGTCAAAGGAGTGGGATAAGTACTGTACGAGAGGTCCGCAGGTTGTAGGGGCGATAGCCCAGGAACTTAATTATTACGAAGCCAATCAAAAACTGAAAAGGCAGGTGAAAGAGAGTAGGAGACTAGTAGCTGATCAGTTACGGGGTGTATCAGCCGTAATGGAGGACTTCGCCAAGGAAATTCAAAGGGAAAGGAAAAATCATCATCTACATGAGGAATCTATAATGGAGGCCATTCAGGATTTTGGTCTAAATATTGGGTATGTGGAGATTTACAGCCTTGAACAGGGAGGTGTCGATATAGAAATGAGCGTCCCTTACTGTCAAGGAAGGGGGGAATGCGAGAAATTGATTGCTCCTATGCTTTCCGATATTTTAGGGGAAACGATTGTTGTTCATTCTGAGGAATGTGCCAAGTATCCACAAGGGCAATGTGAGGTGATATTCAGGTCGGCAAAAAAATTCACGGTTGAAACGGGTGTAGCACATGCTGCAAAGGGAGGAGGGCTTGTATCAGGGGATAGTTATACGACGATGGAAATTGGCGCCGGGAAATATGCGATTGCCATAAGCGACGGGATGGGCAATGGGGAGAGGGCTCATTATGAAAGCACGGAAACATTGAAGTTACTTCAGAAATTTTTACAATCCGGAATAGAAGAAAAGATAGCCATAAAATCTGTAAACTCCGTATTATCTCTGCGAACGACTGATGAAATATTTTCTACTCTTGACCTAGTAATGATTGACCTTCAAGATGCAAAGGCTAGATTTTTAAAAATCTGTTCCATACCAAGCTTTATTAAGAGGGGGGATAAAATCATTAAAATAGAATCCAGTAACCTGCCAATGGGCATTATTCAAGAAGTTGATGTAGATGTCGTATCCGAGGAACTGAGGGATGGCGATATATTGATCATGATGAGTGATGGAGTGTTCGATGGCCCATCTCATGTGGAAAACATTGAGTTTTGGCTTAAACGGAAAATCAAGGAAATGGAAACGGACGACCCGCAGGAAATATCTGATCTAATCCTAGAAGAAGTCATACGGACAAAAGGAGTCATAGATGACGACATGACAGTGGTCACTTCGAAAATCAAGCATAATACACCGAAATGGGCATCGATTCCCGTTTCGGCCAAACGAAAAAAAGCCCAATAGAGGAGGAGTGCCTATAAAAACCATAAGGAGGAATCAATGTGCCAAGTTGGTACCTTTTCACCCGATATAACAAGTTCGCAGGAACTAAGATTTACATAGGCAACCAGTCATAGAATGTTGACTGGTTGCCTATGTATTTTATTGTATAAATTCCTCCCTTTTAGTCAAGTATGGTAACAGATTGAAAGGAAGGGAGAGCCAAACATGAAAGCAGGTACATTAAGACAGGTTTTGCTTATAACGGACGGCTGCTCGAATCATGGTGAGGAGCCTGCTTCAGTAGCTGCACTAGCAAGGGAGCAGGGCGTCACCATCAATGTCATAGGAGTATTGGAAAACGATGTAATAGATGAAAAGGGCCTGAAAGAGATCGAGAAAATTGCGGGTGCCGGGGGCGGTGTCAGCCAAATCGTTTATGCTCAACAATTATCACAAACCGTTCAAATGGTGACTCAAAAAGCCATGACGCAAACTATACAAGGAGTTATTAATCGTGAACTTCAACAAATATTAGGTGACTCTAGAACGATGGAAGATCTCCCGCCAGATAAAAGAGGAGAAGTGATGGAGGTGGTCGACGAGCTAGGAGAAACGAGCGAGCTTGAGGTGCTAATCCTTGTCGATACAAGTGCGAGTATGAAACATAAGCTTCCGACCGTGAAGGATTCCTTGTTAGACCTTTCCCTCAGTATGAATGCAAGAATGGGCGATAGCCGGTTTTCCGTCTTTGCATTTCCCGGGAAAAGGAATGATGTGGAAAAACTGCTTGATTGGACGCCGAACTTGGAAGCGTTGACGAAAATATTCTCCAAGCTTAGTACGGGAGGGCTCACACCAACAGGACCAGCAATACGGGAAGCACTTTCTTATTTCAATAAAAAACGTTCGTTGAGGGGATTGTTATCGAATGATGATGAACAATACTTTGAGGAATCTATGTAAGCTCCCCCCTGGAAGTATCATTACTGGAAAGTGGAATAAGAACCATTACACAATTATCAAGGAGTTGGGCTGCGGTGCTAACGGATTTGTTTATCTAGTAGAGAGCAAAAACCGTCATTATGCTCTGAAGCTCAGTGATAATGGGACATCGATCATTTCAGAGATGAATATTCTAAAATCCTTTTCCAAGGTCCAGGGGTCTACCCTTGGACCTTCATTTTTGGAAGCGGATGATTTTATGACCAAAGGAAAGCAACTCCCGTTTTATGTAATGGAGTATATTCACGGTCATGATTTCTTGTATTTCATTGAGAAGAAAGGGTTCTCGTGGATTGGGGTCTTGGCCCTTCAATTATTGACTAGTTTATCTGCCTTGCATGCAAATGGGTGGGTCTTTGGCGATCTAAAGCCAGAGAATTTGATCGTGACTTCCCAGGACTATAAAGTACGATGTGTAGATGTCGGCGGAACGACCTTGATTGGGAGATCGGTGAAGGAATTCACCGAATTCTTCGATAGGGGATACTGGGGGTTGGGGTCAAGAAAGGCTGACCTACAATATGATTTGTTCGCTGTTGCCATGATTATCATCAATTCGGCCTATCCAGCGCGTTTTCAGAAAAAAGGGGAAGGGTATAGTCAACTAACAGACGTGATTAAACAGAAAAAGGAATTGCAACCATATAGAAAGATGCTGGATAAAGCGCTTCTCGGGAAGTATGACTCCGCCTTACGGATGCGTGAGGACCTAGTTGTCTTACTTAGTGACCAGAAGCATTCAAAGAAAAAGACGTCGAGTCAAGCTACTACGAGACAAGCAAGAAGAAGCCAGAGGCAGCCGAAGAAAAAGAAGGGGGGATTTGTAGAGACTTTTTTAGTGGTGGCCGTCATCTCGATAATCTATGTTCTTTACATATATGAACAGTTGTTATGATATAGTTAATAAAGTGTAGAGGTGGAATATTTGAAACCCATTACACTTTTTAAACGTAGAAACTAATACCTGTACATAAAGAAGGAAGATCCCATGTTAAAGGAAAAAGTTCTAAAGACCATTCATAGGAACCACTTGATTCAGGAAGGTTCGAAATTGCTCGTAGGTGTATCTGGAGGGCCTGACTCATTGGCACTTTTACATTTCCTTAAGGAAGCCCAACCTATTTTTCATTATGAGCTAATTGTTGCGAGTGTTGACCATATGTTTCGGGGCGACGAATCCCTTGCCGATTATCAGTATGTCAAACAAATGTGCGAACAGTGGGATATTGTTTTTGAAGGCAAAAGGATTGATGTGCCAGCATATATTGAAAAAACCGGTCAGAGTTCTCAATTGTCATCAAGAATGCTGCGTTTTGCTTTTTTTGAAGAAATGATGGATAAACATCAGGTAGATACGCTCGTTTTGGGACACCATGGCGATGATCAAGTCGAAACGATTCTCATGCGTTTGACTCGAGGGGCGACAGGTCAAGCGAGAGCAGGAATCTCCCTGAAAAGACCTTTCCATGGCGGTCAGCTAATCAGGCCTTTTTTGGAAGTTACCAAGGATGAAATCATCGAATACGCAACCATTCATCATCTTGAGCCTAGATACGACCCAAGTAATGAAAAGAATGATTACCTGAGAAATCGTTTCAGGCACGAAGTCCTTCCGTTCCTAAAGAAAGAAAATAGGCTTGTTCATGAACACTTCCAGCGCTTTAGTGAAGAGGTAATGGAAGATGAGAAGTTCTTACAGGATCTGGTCAGGAAAGAAATGTCCGAGATATGGGTTCAACAGGATAGGAAACATTCTGTAATTCGGATAGATAAGGTACTTGCGATGCCTAAACCTTTACAAAGAAGATCTATTCAACTAATATTAAACTATCTTTATTTGAAGAGACCTTCATCGCTTTCGGCATTACATATCGATCAACTTTTAGCTTTGTTTTTAAATCCTCAACCTTCAGCAGAACTGCATCTCCCGGAAGGCCTTATTGTAGAAAAATCCTATCAAACATGCATCTTTAGTTTTTTTCGCCAAGAAAGCCAAGAATATTCTATTATAGTACAAATTCCCGGTGAGACTATTCTTCCGAATGGATATAAAATTAAAGCACACTATATAAAAGATGAAATTCCCTATAGTAAAGGAAATGATTCTTTTATACTCCCTGAATCGGCTGTTCGACTCCCATTGATTGCCCGCACAAGGCAGGAAGGCGATAGAATGGATGTTAAGGGATTGGGTGGAACGAAAAAGTTGAAGGGGATTTTTATCAATGAGAAAGTCCCGATGCTAGAAAGAAATGCATGGCCGATTATCATCGATCAAGCAGGGATGGTCATTTGGCTTCCCGGTTTAAAGAAATCGGATGTTGAGGCGGACCAGGTTTCTGATGAATCATCTTTAATCTACTTAGAATATAATAAAGCTTAATCTTCTTGGGGGGCAATTAATTACAATGACCATGCAAAATGACATTGAAAAAGTGTTAATATCTGAGGAAGAACTTCAACAGAAAATCAGAGAAGTGGGAGCACAGCTTGAGGCTGATTACAAAGATAAGTTCCCACTGGCTATCGGTGTTTTAAAAGGCGCTATGCCATTTATGTCAGATTTATTGAAACGTGTTGATACACACCTTGAAATGGACTTCATGGATGTTTCGAGCTATGGAAACTCCACTGTATCATCTGGTGAAGTGAAAATCATCAAAGACCTTGATACATCAGTAGAAGGCCGTGACGTACTAATCATTGAGGATATCATCGACAGTGGTTTAACTCTAAGCTATCTTGCAGAGCTCTTCCGCTACCGCAAAGCAAAATCCATTAAAATCGTTACATTGTTAGACAAACCAACAGGCAGGAAGGCTGACATTACTCCGGATTACGTTGGATTTATCGTCCCTGATGCATTTGTTGTAGGATATGGCCTGGATTATGCGGAAAGATATCGTAATCTCCCATACATCGGCATATTGAAACCTGAGATTTACACGAAATAATAGTATTCAGTTAAAAGAGATGGCCAGATAAAAACAGCGGTGTTAAATTATTGTAATTCATTAATTTTGTATGATAATATTTACTATAGTTTGTTTACCCGTGGGAGGAGGTAAGGGATGAATCGGATCTTCCGTAATACCATATTTTATTTACTGATATTTTTAGTCATCATTGGGATTGTGAGCATCTTTAACAATAACAATGAACCTCAGGAAAAATTGACCCAAGATCAATTCTATAAGCATTTGGAGAGTGGGGACGTCAAGTCATTAACGATGCAACCCGAAGGCAGTGTTTTTGAAATTACAGGGAAGCTGAAGGAATATGATGAAAACAAGTATTTTGTTGCATACGTTCCATTTAGTGAGTATGCACAGAGTCGCATTGGCGAAGCTGTAGAAAAACAAGGTACTGAAATTGTTGATGTTTTACCTCCAAAACAAACAAGTGGCTGGGTTACATTCTTTACTTCGATCATTCCATTTGTAATCATTTTCATACTATTCTTCTTTTTACTTAACCAAGCACAAGGCGGCGGTGGCGGCCGAGTGATGAACTTCGGGAAAAGTAAGGCGAAGCTGTATAACGATGATAAGAAGAAAGTTCGTTTCAATGATGTTGCCGGGGCAGACGAAGAAAAGCAAGAGCTTGTAGAGGTCGTGGAATTCTTAAAAGACCCTCGCAAATTTGCTGAGCTTGGTGCCCGTATTCCTAAAGGGGTCCTATTGGTGGGTCCTCCAGGTACAGGTAAAACCTTACTTGCACGAGCGGTAGCTGGTGAAGCAGGCACGCCTTTCTTCTCAATCAGTGGATCTGATTTCGTAGAAATGTTCGTTGGTGTCGGTGCATCTCGTGTTCGTGACTTATTTGAAAATGCAAAGAAAAACGCACCATGTATCATCTTCATTGATGAAATCGATGCAGTAGGTCGTCAAAGGGGCGCAGGCCTTGGCGGCGGTCATGATGAACGTGAACAAACGTTGAACCAATTGCTTGTTGAAATGGACGGTTTCGGTGGAAATGAAGGCATTATCATCATCGCCGCAACAAACCGTGCAGATGTATTGGATCCAGCATTGCTACGACCTGGCCGCTTCGACCGTCAAATTACAGTTGGGCGCCCAGATGTAAAAGGCCGTGAAGAAGTATTGAAAGTTCATGCTCGTAACAAGCCTTTGGCAGAAAGCGTGGATTTAAAAGCAATCGCTCAACGTACACCTGGATTCTCGGGTGCCGATCTTGAAAACTTACTGAATGAGGCGGCTCTTGTTGCAGCCCGTCAAGATAAGAAAAAAATCGATATGTCCGATTTGGATGAAGCGTCGGATCGGGTAATTGCAGGTCCTGCAAAGAAAAATCGCGTGATATCGAAAAAAGAACGGAATATTGTTGCCTGGCATGAAGCGGGTCATACAATTATCGGTCTGGTCCTCGATGATGCAGAAGTGGTTCATAAAGTTACGATTGTCCCTCGTGGTCAAGCTGGTGGATATGCCGTCATGCTTCCGAAAGAAGACCGTTTCTTCATGACCGAGCCTGAACTAAAAGATAAGATCGTTGGTCTTTTAGGTGGTAGGGTAGCCGAAGAAGTTACTTTTGGTGAAGTGAGTACGGGTGCTCATAATGACTTCCAACGTGCGACAGGCATTGCCCGTAGTATGGTTATGGAATATGGAATGAGTAAACTAGGACCTCTTCAGTTTGGAAATTCACAAGGGCAGGTGTTCTTGGGCCGCGACTTCAATAATGACCAAAACTATTCCGATGCAATCGCTTATGAGATTGATTTGGAAATACAGCGCATCATTAGAGAAGCTTACGAAAGATGTAAGAAAATCCTTACTGAAAATCGTGAAAAACTTGATTTGGTTGCCAAGACCCTGCTAGAAGTGGAAACGCTGGATGCAGAACAAATCAAAGGGCTTTTCCAAGATGGTAAATTACCAGAACGGGATTATACAGCTCTTAATGGGAATTTGACTACTGATGAAAACGTAAAAGTTAACATCAATACGAAAAAGGAAAAAGAGGCTCTTTTAGATCCATTGGATAAAAGAGAACCTGAGGACCTTGAGATAACGGAGGAAGGATTGAATACACCTCCGATTGAAGAAGGTACACCTCAAGATAAGCCACTTTCTTTCCCAAAAGAAGATGACAATAAAAAGTTGTAAGTTGACTTGAAACCAAAAGGGTATTTCCTCCTCGGAAATACCCTTTTCTTTACACTATAAATATGAGAAAGCCTACAAAATTTTCAGCTGGCATATTTTTACCTTTTGAGAAGCGCGACTAATAGCATCGAAAATAACAGTATGGTATGATGTGGGAGAATAATTTAGCGGAGTGGTGAAAACAATGATTTTTGTACTAGATGTTGGGAATACGAATACTGTATTAGGCGTATACGATGAAGAAATACTGAAATATCATTGGCGAATTGAAACAAGCCGCAATAAAACAGAAGATGAGTATGGAATGGTCATAAAGTCTTTACTGCAACATGAAGGTCTCTCATTCGACCAATTTGACGGCATCATTATATCATCGGTTGTACCGCCTATAATGTTTGCGCTTGAACGCATGTGCAAAAAATACTTTGGAATCAAACCACTTATCGTTGGACCTGGTATTAAAACGGGATTGAATATAAAGTATGAAAACCCTCGCGAAGTGGGAGCGGACAGAATTGTGAATGCCGTAGCAGGCATACAGGAATTTGGAAGCCCTCTCATCATCGTCGATTTTGGAACCGCAACGACATATTGTTATATAAATGAGGAAAAGCAGTACATGGGGGGAGCAATCGCCCCGGGGATCGGAATTTCTACAGAAGCGCTTTACTCGAAAGCATCCAAGCTACCGAGAATTGAAATTAGCCGTCCAGACGGAATAATAGGTAAAAATACGGTTTCGGCCATGCAGTCAGGTATTTTATACGGGTATGTAGGCCAAGTCGAAGGAATCGTAAACCGCATGAAAGCACAAAGTAATTTAGAGCCGACAGTCATTGCCACTGGTGGATTGGCCACGTTGATTGCCAATGAATCCACAGTTATCGATGTTGTGGAGCCCTTCTTAACATTAAAAGGCCTACAGCTAATTTACAAAAGGAACCGAGAGCAAGTAAAGAAGTAAACCTAAAAAAACAGCATGGGAGGACATATAAATGAAAGATTATTTAGTAAAGGCGTTAGGATATGAAGGTCAAGTGCGAGCGTATGCGGTCTCCACAACAGAAACTGTAGGGGAAGCGCAACGGAGGCATTATACCTGGCCGACAGCATCGGCTGCACTTGGGCGTGCTATGACTGCCGGAGTAATGATGGGTGCCATGTTGAAAGGTGAAGAAAAGCTTACGATTAAAATCGAGGGCGGAGGACCTATAGGCTCCATCCTTGTTGATAGTAATGCAAAGGGGGAAGTGCGTGGATATGTAACGAACCCACAAACTCACTTTGATTTAAATGAACAAGGAAAATTGGATGTCAGAAGAGCGGTTGGAACCGAGGGGTTATTAACCGTCGTGAAAGACATTGGTTTACGTGATAATTTTTCTGGGCAGGTTCCTCTAGTTTCGGGAGAATTAGGTGAAGACTTCACGTATTATTTTGCAACATCAGAGCAGGTACCTTCCTCGGTGGGAGTGGGCGTATTAGTGAATCCTGATAACTCGATTCTAGCCGCAGGTGGTTTCATCATCCAACTAATGCCCGGTACTTCTGACGAAACAATTACGAAAATCGAACAACGTCTAAGCACCATCGTTCCTGTTTCTAAAATGATTCAAAATGGTTTAACTCCGGAAGAAATCCTAACAGAACTATTAGGGGAAGGAAATGTACAGGTTCTAGAAAAAATAGATGTAGAATTCTCATGCCCATGTTCAAGGGAAAGGATTTCTAATGCCTTAATAAGCCTTGGGCAAGAGGAAATCAGGGATATCATCGAGACGGAAGGACAGGCAGAGGCCCAATGCCATTTCTGTAATGAGACATACCAATTTTCCAAAGAGGACCTTGAAGAACTAGAAAAGGAAACACAAAAATAAAAAAAGACGGGAGAAAAGGGTTTTGTCTAAACAAAAGCTTAGGGCAATCATTGCTGGTCTTGCCTTGTTGAACCTATTGACAATCCTAATCTTTGTCATCTGGCCATTCATCGCTTCCAAAATCACTTTAGGAGAGGAAACGGCAGCGAAGATTGGCTCTAAAGATATTTCCCGGGAAGCATGGATCAATGAACTTGAAAAACGATATGGTAAAGACGTGCTTGAGGAAATGGTTGATAAAGAAGTAGTGGGACAAGCAGCGAAAAAATACAAAGTGACCATATCCGAAGATGAAGTGGATCGGGAACTGAAGATGATGAAAACGATGTATGGAACTGCTGGTCAGAATCTAAGTAAAAGCAAAGCCCAATGGAAGCAGGAAATTCAATCGAATCTCCTGCTCGAGAAGCTGCTTACAAAGGATGTCACAGTTTCCGAAGCGACCATGGAGGACTATTATGAGAATAATAAGGACATCTATCGAATACCCACTACCTATCATATTTCTCAAATAACTACATCGACTAAGGCTCAAGCAGAGCAAATAATAAAAGAACTGAATAAAGGCGTTTCATTTCCTGTGTTAGCCATGGAGAAATCTCTTGATGAATTCACAGCAAATCAAGGGGGAGACATGGGGTATATATCGCAGGATAATGAACAAATCTCGAAAGCATATATTTCCGCTGCCGAAAAGTTAAAGGTGGGAAATTGGAGCCAACCGGTTGAGACGGATGAAGGATGGGCTGTTCTCTATTTACATGAGAAAATTGACGGTAGGCAATACTCGTATAAGGAAGTAAAAGAGCAAATACGCCGCCAAAAAGCCTTGGAACAAATCCAGGCGCCGGTATCCGGTAAGATTTTCTGGGATGAGTTTGATGTAGATTGGGTATATGGATCAGAAGATCAAAAGTAGGTAAAAGGATATAAAAGAAAATTTAGAAAATTGCAGATAAACATTGACAACGAACTAGTGAAACTGGTAACTTTAAATTAATAAAACCAATAAACATACTCGGTATTAATAAAAGGAGTGGAGAACATGGCACGTATAGTTAATTCAGTAACGGAATTAATCGGGCAAACGCCTATAGTAAAATTAAACAAGCTTCAAAACGAAAATAGTGCAGATATTTATTTGAAACTTGAATATTTTAACCCAGGGAGCAGCGTTAAAGACAGAATCGCTCTTGCTATGATCGAAGCCGCAGAAAAAAGTGGAGATCTTAAACAAGGCGATACGATCATTGAGCCTACAAGTGGTAACACTGGGATTGGCCTTGCGATGGTAGCTGCAGCAAAAGGGTATAAATCAATCCTTGTAATGCCTGAAACGATGAGCTTGGAACGTCGCAACTTGCTTCGTGCTTATGGAGCTGATTTAGTTCTAACGCCTGGACCTGAAGGAATGAAGGGTGCCATTGCTAAAGCGACTGAGTTATCTAAAGAACACGGATACTTCATTCCACAACAATTCGAAAATAAAGCGAACCCTGAAGTTCACCGTAATACTACCGGTCCAGAAATCATTGAAGCGTTTGGTGAAGATGGCCTGGATGCATTTATCGCAGGAATTGGAACGGGTGGTACGATTACTGGTGCAGGTGAAGTACTTCGTGAAAAATATCCTGATATTAAGATCTACGCTGTAGAGCCTGCCGATTCACCTGTATTGTCAGGAGGAAACCCCGGGCCACATAAAATTCAAGGAATCGGTGCAGGATTCGTTCCTAGCATTTTAAACACAGATCTTTATGATGAAGTTATTCAAGTAAACACGGATGAATCTTTTGAATACGCCCGTCGTGCTGCAAAAGAAGAAGGTATCCTAGGTGGTATTTCATCCGGTGGGGCTATCGCTGCCGCTGTTAAAGTTGCTGAGAAACTAGGAAAAGGCAAGAAAGTCCTTGTAATCATTCCAAGTAATGGTGAGCGTTACCTAAGTACACCTTTGTATAACTTTGAATAAGAGTAAAAGTTAACCGAGAAGCAAAGCACCTCTAGGGTGCTTTGCTTCTCTTTTTTGTGTAGTAATGAGGTTCTGGATTTTAAGGTGCTTGCGCTTTGCCTGGGTATATAGGTAAACTCATATATATACGTAGATTTTTTAATGAAGGAGAACGTCCTATGTCATTAGCTAGTACATCGAAGATCAAATGCGGTTCATTAGAATTGGATTACGGCAAAAAGACTTTAATTATGGGGATTTTAAATGTTACGCCTGATTCATTTTCCGATGGAGGAAAATATAATCGGGTAGATGCTGCATTAAGACATGCTGAGCAGATGGTTGAAGATGGTGCGGATATCTTGGACATCGGTGGTGAGTCGACCCGGCCTAATTATGAACGGATAACGGATGAGGAAGAGATAGAACGTGTCGTACCTATCATTGAAGCGATTTCCCGTACTTTTGAAATTCCTATCTCCGTTGATACGTACAAGTCCAAAGTTGCAGAAGCGGCATTGAAAGCAGGAGCGCACATCCTGAACGATATTTGGGGAGCAAAAGCAGATACACATATGGCAAAGGTAGCGGCTATGTACCAAGTTCCGATTATTTTAATGCACAACCGAGACAATATGGAGTACCAACAATTTATCCGTGATTCTTTGCAAGATCTATTCGAAAGCATTAGGATTGTAAAGAAAGAGGGAGTCTTGGATGAGAATATCATTCTAGATCCAGGTATCGGGTTTGCAAAAGATTTGACACTGAATTTGGAAATGATGAGGAATCTTGATAAGCTGGTATCACTAGGGTATCCAGTACTGCTCGCTACATCGAAAAAATCCATGATCGGACAAGTTCTTAATCTACCGGCACATGAACGTTTGGAAGGGACGGCAGCAACGATCTGTCATGGGATTCTTCAGGGCTGCCAAATGGTCCGGGTGCATGATGTAAAGGAAATGGGACGTACAGCTAAAATGATGGATGCTCTTATAGGAAAAGGTGAGTTTAATGGATAAGATATTTGTGAATAAGATGGAATTCTACGGATACCATGGTGTATTTCCGGAAGAAACAAAGCTTGGCCAGCGATTTAGGGTGGATCTGACTGTAGAAGCGAATTTGGCCAATGCGGGCATGAGCGATAATCTCGAAGACTCCATTAATTATGGTGAATTATATGAAGTCTGTAAAGGTATCGTTGAAGGGGAACCGTACAAGCTGGTGGAAGCTGTTGCAGAAAGGATTGCATCGGAGTTACTCACCAAGTTTCCGAAGATCATGATGTGTACAGTGAAGATATATAAACCAGACCCTCCTATAGCAGGACACTATGAATCGGTTGCCATAGAGATTGTAAGGGGACGCTAAAATGAAAAATATATCGTATCTATCAATTGGTTCGAACATGGGGGAGAGCTTCGATACATTTCAAAGGGCTTTCCAATTATTGAGTGAAGATCCACATATTAAACTTGTCTCTTGTTCATCATTATATGAAACGGACCCTGTCGGATATACTGACCAGGATTGTTTTTTGAATGCTGTCATTAAGGTGGAAACCGATTTAACACCAGAGGACTTATTGCGAGCATGCATGCAAGTTGAACAAGAATTAGGAAGAAAAAGGAATGTTAGATGGGGTCCTCGTACGTTAGACCTTGACATTTTGTTATATAATCATGAAAATGTTGAGACGGAGATTCTTTCAATCCCTCATCCTCGGATGCATGAAAGAGCATTTGTGATTATTCCTTTAATGGAATTGGAATCAGATATAATTCTTCCGAAAATGAATACATCCTTGAGCGACCTGCTTGAAAAGATTCCGGATAAAGAAGGAGTTCGATTATGGAAGCTGAAAAATGGGGAAGGCGTATTCGCGCTTTTCGAAAGTTAAAAGGTTTTACCCAAGAGGAGTTCGCAAAAGAGATGGGTGTTTCTGTTTCTTTGTTGGGTGAAGTTGAAAGAGGGAACCGAAATCCCACAGAGGAATTTTTACTAGAAGTGGTGGATGTTCTTAAAGTTTCAATTGAGGATCTGCAACCACTTGAGGATAAATGAAAGAGTGGTATAGGGGGTCACGATGTGTTAAAAATAGGCGATATTGAAATGAAGAACCGGGTAGTTCTGGCTCCGATGGCGGGGGTATGTAATTCGGCTTTTCGTTTGACTGTCAAAGAGTTCGGTGCAGGATTGGTATGCGCAGAGATGGTAAGTGACAAGGGAATCGTTCTTCAAAATGCCAAAACGCTGAATATGCTTTATATAGATGAAAGAGAAAAACCGCTAAGCTTGCAAATCTTTGGTGGTGAAAAGAAAAACCTAGTTGAGGCAGCGAAGTTTGTAGATAAAAATACAACGGCAGACATCATTGATATCAACATGGGATGCCCTGTCCCGAAAATCACGAAATGTGATGCCGGTGCAAGATGGTTACTTGACCCAAATAAGATATATGAGATGGTTTCGGCAGTTGTGGATGCCGTAGATAAACCTGTTACTGTTAAAATGCGCATTGGCTGGGATGATGAACATGTATTTGCTGTTGAGAATGCCAAAGCGGTAGAACGTGCAGGGGGCAAGGCAATTTCCCTTCATGGCAGAACCCGGGTTCAATTGTATGAAGGGAAAGCTAATTGGGACATTATTCGAGAAGTGAAAAATTCCATTAACATTCCCTTGATTGGAAACGGTGATGTGGAAACCCCGCAAGATGCTGAAAGAATGCTAAAGGAAACTGGCGTTGATGGAGTCATGATTGGTCGGGCGGCCTTAGGGAACCCGTGGATGATATACAGGACAGTGAAGTATTTGGAAACAGGACAATTGATGGATGAGCCGACAGTCCGTGAAAAGATGGATGTATGCATTCTGCATATGGATCGTCTGATAGCGTTGAAAAATGAGCATGTTGCTGTCCGTGAAATGCGCAAGCATGCTGCCTGGTACCTTAAAGGTGTCAAAGGCAATGCAAAAGCACGTAAAGGTATTAATGAATGTGAGACTAGAGAAGATGTTACGCGGCTTCTGTATGGACTCGTTGATGAATGTGAAGCGAGGGAACAAAACATCCAAATGGTTTGATGTTTGACATTACCTTCCTGTTTTTCTATAATACGTTTATCGAAAACTGCCAGTGAACCTGGCAGTTTTTATCTGTCCATATATTAGAATTTAAGATAAAAAGCTGTTGAAATCCTTTACTTTATGTAAGAATAAATAGGTATGCAATTAGAAAGTTCAAATAGTTATATGAGGCTTTGATTAATAGAGATGGAGATGATTTTCGTGAGTCATGAAGAATTGAATGACCAACTGCAGGTAAGACGCGACAAAATGCAGGCTATGATTGACAATGGACAAGACCCGTTCGGCAGCAGGTTCGAGCGTTCCCATACTTCGCAGGAGATTGTTGATGCATATGGTGCATTGGAAAAAGAAGAGTTAGAGGAGAAAGAAATAGAAGTTACCATTGCAGGTCGTGTCATGACCAAACGTGGTAAAGGGAAAGCTGGTTTTGCCAATATACAAGATATAAGTGGCCAGATCCAAATATACGTCCGCTTAGATAAGGTTGGAGAAGAGTCATACCAAATTTTCAATCAAACGGATCTTGGTGATATCGTGGGAATCACGGGTGTCATCTTTAAAACGAAAGTCGGCGAACTTTCCATTAAAGCTAAAGAATATGTGTTCCTTTCTAAAGCATTGCGCCCACTTCCCGATAAGTTCCACGGTTTGAAGGATGTAGAGGAGCGTTACCGGAAACGCTATGTTGACTTAATTACAAATGAAGAAAGTAAAAACACTTTAATCATGCGCAGTCGTATTGTGCAGGCTATGAGACGTTACTTAGACGATCAAGGATATTTGGAAGTGGAAACACCGCTATTGCACTCTGTAGCAGGTGGAGCGGCTGCACGCCCATTCCTGACTCACCATAATGCATTGGATATGCCCTTAAACTTAAGGATTGCCATTGAACTTCACTTGAAACGCCTGATTGTCGGCGGCTTAGAGAAAGTCTATGAAATCGGTAGAGTATTTAGGAATGAAGGGGTCTCCACTAGACATAACCCGGAATTCACTCTTATTGAATTATACGAGGCGTACGCGGATTATAAGGATATCATGAGCTTGACAGAGAACTTGGTTGCCCATATTGCACAAGAGGTTCTTGGAACCACAACTATCCAGTACGGAGAATATGAAATCGATTTAAAACCAGAGTGGAAAAGACTCCATATGGTTGATGCTGTAAAAGAATATACTGGTGTAGACTTTTGGACTACTATGAGCAAAGAAGAAGCGCAACAACTTGCGAAGGAAAATGGGATTGAAGTGAAAGAGTCCATGGAATTTGGTCATATCGTTAACGAATTCTTCGAACAAAAAGTAGAAGATAAGTTAATCCAACCTACATTCATCTATGGACACCCAGTAGAAATTTCACCTTTAGCGAAGAAAAACCCAGAGGATGATCGATTTACTGATCGATTTGAATTGTTCATAGTGGGAAGAGAGCATGCGAATGCATTCACGGAATTAAATGATCCAATTGATCAACGCCAACGCTTTGAGGCACAATTGAAAGAGCGTGAGCAAGGAAATGACGAAGCTCATGAAATGGATGAGGACTTCTTGGAGGCTTTAGAATATGGTATGCCGCCAACCGGAGGATTGGGAATTGGGGTCGACCGTCTGGTTATGTTGCTGACGAATTCGCCTTCGATTCGTGATGTCCTGTTATTCCCGTTAATGAGACATCGTTAAGCCATAAGGAAAACCGGTGAATCAGAACCGATTTAGGAAGTGTGTATATGAGCAGCGACTCATGGCACACTGTTCTAAATCGGTTTTTTGTTTTTTGATTATAATTTTGTTAGGTTGTTAGGGTTTGATTTTTAGCTTTTAAATAAAAACTTTTGCTATTTCAAAAAAACTTTAAAAAAGGTATTGCGCAGTTTGCGTAATGATGTTATATTTATATCTGTTGTTACGAACGAGTTTCACACGGATTACAAACTTCGAAAAAGTTTTAAAAAGTTCTTGACTCTGAGTTAACAAGATGTTATAATAAATAAGCTGTCGTAAGGTATTGCTCTTTGAAAACTGAACAAAACAAAGCGCCAACGTAAATTTTGAGTGAGCACACACTATAAAAAAGCAAAATGAGCAAGTCAAACATTTCT
>NZ_JBIWCZ010000017.1:0-53252 GCF_044761765.1 Peribacillus sp. NPDC097284 | reverse complement strand
TGCTCATTGTGATGTATCTCCAATCCTATCTTTTCTTTATACAAATAAAAGTACCCTACAGAGAGACTTTTTTAAAGTGTCTACTCTATAGGGTACATTTTATAGATCAATGCCTTGGGTCTTTTTGTCATTCTACTTAAGTCGAATTGAAGATTTACAGTATTGCGCCCTTTACGTCATAGTTTGCTAAATCAATGTCTAATTCCCTGTCAAGAGCAAGGTTCGCCAGTTGAGATCCAATATAAGGTCCCATTGTTAAACCAGAAGCGCCAAGTCCATTGGCTACGATGATGCCATCCCAATCAGGAAGGGGGCCAATAACCGGAAGGAAGCCTGGGGTAAAGGGACGGAAGCCGACCCTTGCTTCAGTAAATGTACTCTCGGCCAAACCTGGCGCAGTATGTAAAGCTTTATCAAAAACCTCCTGCAAACCTCCTGCCGTCATTCGGTAATCAAATTCCTCCATATTTTCATGAGTGGCTCCCGCTACAATTCTATTTTCATTGAAAGCTAATATGTATTGATCGCTAGGGGGCATAACAACAGGCCAGTTATTCGTGTTGCTATTTGGTAATGCTAGATGGATAATCTGCGCCTTTTGGAAGCTAACTTGAAAATTCACTCCTAATGGTTCAAGTAAATGAGACGCCCATGCACCTGCACAGACAATTACTTTATCTGCAACCATGCTATTGCCTTCCACCGTTACACCGGTTACAGAATTTCCTTCGAAGTTCAGTGAAGCGTCGCCATGAATCAATGTCGCTCCATTTTTTTGTGCCGCACGCAATAGACTATCTCGTAACGCGCGACCATCAACCCGTGCCGCACCACTTATATGAACCGCAGCATACTCACCCGAAAGTGGTGGGAAGAGAGCACGTGTTTCTTCCACACTGAGCATAGTGATATCACCAATTTCAGGAGCGTCTTCCTTACGCTTTGTCGCTCTTTTTTGCATGCCAATCAGTTTTTCTTCATCAGTATGTAAGCTGATGGCCCCTACTTTAGCGTAGCCTGTCTCTGTTTCCCCATCATTTTCAAGCTCTTTAATTAAACTTGGATAAAAGCGGGCCCCATTTTTAGCAAGATGATACCATGCTTTGTTACGTCTCTGCGATATCCAAGGACAAACGATACCTGCCGCAGCAGCGGTGGCTTGCCCATTATCTTGACGATCTATAATGACTACTTCAGCGCCTTTTTTCACAAGCTGGTAGGCAGTGGATGCGCCTAAAATCCCTGCACCTATTATAATGATTTTTTGCATATAAACATCCCATTTCTTTCATATGTGTAAACGTTCTTCTATAACTATAACGAAGACACTATCCGATTGCTACATCTTGAATGGTATTTGATTATTCACACAGTTATTTTATCTCTGTAAGTTATGCTATGATTAAGAGGAAAAGGCTTGAAAAGATATTAGGAGGACGAATACCGATGTTAAGAAAACAAATGGAAACATACATATCGAAGACTTTGAATGGAGATACGATTGAGTTATATACAGAAGAAAAGGCGTATGTAAAAAAGCATCAGTTGCTCGCTGATGATATAACTATAGAAGAAATCGAAAACACTACCCGCTTTACTGATGCTTATATCGAACTCAGTGATAAAGAAACCGAAGAATTGATTAAAGAAGAAACCGCTGCATTTCTAACTCAGCCTCTTGAATACTTAAAAATGAATAAAAATGAATTCCTTTACTTTGAATCATCTTGGTTTGATTTAATTGGAGTTGAGGCACTTTCTTTGGAAGTAGATGATGTATTCGGCACTTATAACGCCATGTTCGGTTTGAAATTCCAGAAAAAAATGGGAGATGCACTTAAAGCCTATTTCAATCAAGAACTTCAAGGAGATATTGGGACATTCAGCATGATGTTTAACCAAGGTGACGGCCTATGGGATGTTAATTTCGCCTTGAATGCTGTACAAGGATTTAAGGATGAGATGACGTTAGGCGAGGCGTTCCAACTAACTTACCATTTTCTCTTTAACCTCAATGAAACAATCGAAGAAGAACAATAAAATAGGTGAATGACCCCCATCAAACAATGATGGGGGTCATTCATGTGCATCCTTTTCTTTTTGTTTGTCATAACCAAATTAAAGGAACTATTGAAAAAGTGCCGAATTAGTAAATAACATTGAAATTTTATTTAGTACTCTTTTTATTTAATATAAAAAATCCGGAATTAGAAGGAGCGTAATTATATTTGCTGAATGAATTGGGAGTTACACAAGTGACGATTCCATTGCCTTTTAGGTTAGATCACGTGCATTGTTTTTTAGCCGAAGGAGCGAATGGGTGGACAATTATCGATGCAGGATTAAACAACCAAACAGCACGTGATATATGGAAACCGATAATCGAAAAACATGAAATAGGGGATATTATCCTTACTCATTATCATCCCGACCACTTTGGGTATGCAGGTCATTTACAACGGTTAACGGGTGCTGATGTGTGGATGACGGAAGTGGATGAAAAAGCAGGCACTACCTATTGGGAACCTGAAACACTCGATTTCCTGAAATCTAATTATGAATCATGCGGTATGGAAGAGGATTTAGCCCAAGCCTTATCTAGTGATGAAAGCAGCTTTATTCCAAAGGTAAAGCCCTATCCCACGGTTAACCATCATCTTGAGGAAGGAATGAAGATTTTATTTGGCAAGCTAGAGTATGAGGTGATTTTTACACCAGGACATTCAGACGGGTTAATTACTTTATACAATAAGGAAAACAGCATCCTTTTTTCTACTGACCATATATTGCCGAGAATCTCTCCAAACATATCTTATTGGTTTCAAGGAATCAGCAATCCGTTGGAGGCTTTTTTTACTTCCTTAAAGAAAATTCAGAAGTTACATGTAGACTATGTGATTCCTTCACATGGAAAGCCCTTCAAAGACGCAAATAAAAGAATTACGGAATTATTAGATCACCACCAAGAACGGTTACATGTAGCCTATGAAAATATGAAAGAACCGACCACTATACAAGCTGCTTGTAAGATTCTGTTCAAACACCTATCGACTCACGAATCTCGGTTTGCAATTGGGGAGACATTGGCTCACCTAGAGTATCTCCATTCCAAAGGAAAATGCCGAAAATATAAAAGAGATGGGATTTGGTATTACCAATCGATTTAATGATTAAGCTCATTTTATGAGCTTTTTTATCGTTTTGACCCAATATATTCAATATTAAAAAACTGCCAACATTGTTCTATCCCATTGTAATCTTACAATTGAAGTTGAGATTTACCATTATTCTTTTTTTGTTTCGAAGTTTATACTAATAATCAAGTGAAAGGAAGAGGGTACTCCGTGGACAAAGTATTATTTTGGGATAAAGCAAAGAAAGAACATTTCGTTAAAGAGCTTACTAATCAAATGAAAATTAAAAACCGGCTTTTAGGATTAATAATTTCGAATGTCGATAAAAAGACTAGTAGAGTGGAGAGCAATAATAAAGCTTTTAAATATGAACAACAAATAATCATGTTACAAAAGATGGCGGATCTTTGCAGAGGAATCAGAGGAAGAGAGGATATTAAACAACTTAATCTGCTGATCGATACGTATAATTCTTTAAGTTAGGAAAATAGGACAGCACTAAGAGATGGAGATTATTCATACTCATTAAAAATATGAATATATGGCGTTATTTACATGACGGGGTATCGTAATATGATGGAAAGTGTTATATAATTATATTATTCAGAAAATTTAAAGTTGATTCTCTGTCACTAATTAGTTGGGAGTTTTGAGAATGAAGAACAGGCATTTGAATACCGCAACAGGAGTTTATATGAATTATTTCTTGCTTGGTATGGTGAATATCATGCTGGCATCGAATATGTCTTATTTATCGGAGCAATGGGATACGGATAGTGCTGGTATTAGTTATATTATTGCTGCTATCGGAGTAGGGAAATTGCTTACATATGCCTATACTGGTTATTTATCAGATAAAATTGGGCGGAAACCGCTAGTCTATGCCTCTGCATTCGGTATGGGCATTTTTCTAATCGGGATTCCCCTGTCCCCGAGTTATCAATTGGCTTTTGTTTTTGCAATACTCGCAGGTGTTGCCAATTCATCGATGGATGCTGGTTCATATCCGGGTCTGATCGAGATTTTTCCTAATTCAGCTGGCTCTGCTAGTGTTTTAGTTAAAGCCTTTATGTCTGCAGGAGCATTCCTTCTTCCTTTCATGATTCTATTTATCTCAGATCATGATATGTTTTATGGATACGCCTTCTTTATACCTGCTGCTATTTATTTAATCAATATGCTATTTTTATTTACTGTATCTTTCCCGAGTAACCCAAAAGGTAATGCCAGTATTTCCGAGAATAATACAAAGAAGAGCAAGTTCAAAGGGAAACCGGTGTTGAGGAAAGAGGGATTTGCCCTTATTTTAATTGGGTTTACATCGACTGGCTTGTTCACCGTTTCCCAAATATGGCTTCCATCATATGGACAGGAAGCGGTAGGCATGAGTATGGCCAATTCAATAAAACTATTAAGTTATTATAGTTTGGGTGCTCTCCTTTCCGTTTTGGTTCTATCTGTATTACTAAAGAAATTTTTACAACCCATTACCGTCATCATGGTTTATCCGATTATTACCTTTGTTTCTATTTTGACAATCCTTTTAGTTAAGATACCTATCATCGTGTCCATTACAGCCTTTTTTATAGGCCTTTCAACTGCAGGCGTTTTCCAATTAGCCATTACAATTATGACTGAATTCTTTTGGGAGAAAAAAGGGACCGTTACAGGGTTTGTTGCAACCGCTGCAGGATTGGCATCTATTGTCATGCCGCTTATCACAGGGATGATGTCAAAAAGTGGGAATATATCTATCATATTCATTTTCGACGCTTTCCTTTCAATAATAGGTTTTATTTCTGCGGTGTATGTCTATTATCGCCATGGTCAATTGGTAGATAAGAAACCTGAAGAGGAAAAAGTGGATTTTCGTTTAAATGCCTAATTCTTCATATATTTGAAAAGGGTCTCTCGTCTTGAGGCCCTTTTCTTTTATGAAAACCAACTGTAGGAGTAAACGTTATGGTGTAGCTATTTTTTCTTTTACTTCGTGGATGATATTTTCCAATGAAGTTACGATACCTTTTTCATCTTTATAGCTAATATGCTTTGGCTGAAAATCGACAGGTGAATCCAAACCAGCAGCAGCCGATATACGAAAAAGACCTTTTCGTAAAGTGACAAGAAAATTAACGACCCGGTACTTCTTTTCGTCAATGACCAGTGCCTTTTGCAAGTCGGGATCAGTCGTCGCTACTCCGACTGGACAGGCGTTAGATTGACATTTCATTGTCTGTATACAACCAATCGCTATCATGAATCCCCGGGCAATATTGACCAAATCAGCTCCCATGGCTAAAGCAATTGCTATACGATCCGGGGTGAATAATTTTCCTGAGGCAATGATTTTAACCTGATTCCTTACTCCGTATTTCTCAAGGGTTGATACAAGAATGGGTAACGCCGATTTAATAGGCAATCCTACGCTATCAATCAATTCCTGATATGAAGCTCCCGTACCGCCTTCCCCACCATCCAATGAAATGAAATCAGGCCCTTTTCCAGTATCTTTCATATATTTAGCCAATTCCTCGACACTATCATTTCCCCCGATGACCATCTTGATTCCTACTGGTATCCCTGTATGATTCCTGATTTTTTCAATGAATTCACATAAAGTACCTACATCACTAAATTGATGAAAACGATTCGGACTATCTATCGATTTATAAGGCTCAACTTTTCGTATTTCGGCAATTTCAGGATTTACCTTTTCTGCATCGATATGTCCTCCGCGAGTTTTAGCTCCTTGAGCTAATTTTATTTCAAATGCCTTGATTTGTGGAATTTCGCTTTTCCTTTTCAGTTCATCCCAATCCATCTCACCAAACTTATCCCGTACGCCAAACATTGCGGGGCCGATTTGCATGATGATATCCACTCCACCTTCTAAATGATAAGGAGACAAACCACCTTCACCCGTGTTCATCCAAGTACCTTTAGCCATGCCTAACCCTTCAGACAAAGCTGTAATAGCATTCTTACCCAGAGATCCATAGCTCATCGCAGACATTCCGATAAGACCTTTTAATTTAAATGGGTATTTTACGTTTGGGCCTATAACTACCGTATCATTGTCGTGCAATAAAAAGGCAAGTGATTCTTCATCTTCCCATTTTTCCTCTCTTTGCGAAAAGAGAGGATCTTTTAGGAGGATATACCTTTTGGTTTTCACTTTTGTTTCCCTATCGTATTTCTCTTCTTCGGCTAGTTTTGGGAACATACTATTTCGAACAAAGAGACCTTCCTCATCAAAATCACGTTTTGAACCAAACCCTACCACATCTCTTAAATATTTAGAACCTTTAACCATATGCTCGTATTCATCACGGGAAAAAGGTTTCCCTTCATTATCACTGTTAAACCAATATTGCCGCATTTCTGGTCCGATTTTTTCCAAGAAATAGCGAACCCTTCCGAGTACGGGATAGTTTCTAAGTATTGCATGATGCTTCTGGTTTCGGTCAAAGAAAATCATGTAAATCAACATCAGGACAGCCATAATTATAATGATAAAGACAAGAGCGAATCCCAAGATAATCAAAAGATTGGCTATGACATCCATTTTACCCCTCCTATATGCAGAACTATATCGTTTAATCTACGCGGTCCTTCCTGCATTTATACAATTATCCAATGGGGGCACATGCGCTTCATTTTTTCCTCATGGTCCCCGTTTACTGCGTGATTCAATAGAAGAAGGAATAATCCGTCTATTAAGTTTATAATTAACTGTATATATAAACCGCTTAGGAAGGAGATGGAATTATGAAAATCGTTCTTGCACCAGATTCCTTTAAAGGAAGTTTGACGGCCCCTGAGGTGGCACAGGCAATGGAGCGTGGCGTTAAAAGGGTTTTGCCTGCGGCAGAAACAGTAGTAGTCCCCTTGGCTGATGGCGGTGAGGGAACGATGGAAAGTCTAATAGCTGCGACACATGGTCAAAGAGTTGACGTACTAGTAAATGGACCACTATTAAACAAAGTACAAGCTGCCTATGGGGTTTTAGGAGATGAAGAAACCTGTGTAGTCGAAATGGCTTCTGCATCCGGTTTATGTCTAGTTGAACCCAATAAGCTGAATCCTTTAATTGCGACGACTTATGGAACGGGTGAGCTTATTCATCAAGCGCTAAATGACGGGTATCGAAAATTCATATTAGCCATCGGTGGTAGCGCCACAAATGATGCTGGTGTCGGTATGCTCCAAGCGTTAGGGCTGAAGGTTTTAGATAAAGAAGGGGTAGAAATCGGATATGGAGGAGCGGAACTATCACATTACAGCAATTGAAATGCATGATTTCGATCCAAGAATAGCTGAATGTGAATTCATCATTGCTACAGATGTCCAAAATCCGTTGATTGGAGCCGATGGGGCAACTAAGGTTTTCGGTCCGCAAAAAGGGGCAACCCCAGACATGGTTGAAATGTTGGAAGAGGCTTTATCGACCTGGGCGGATCTGGTGGAAATCAAGACAGGTGTCCAATTACACCATAAAGCAGGGGCTGGTGCAGCGGGTGGGATTGGTGGTGCTTTTCAAGCTTTCTTTCCTTCTAAAACGAGAAGAGGCGTCGATATCGTCATGGAATATTCAAGTCTTATAGAAAAGTTATCGGGAGCACAATGTGTTTTTACTGGAGAGGGACAAATCGATGTTCAAACGACATCAGGGAAGACGCCAATGGGAGTGGCTGAAGAAGCGAAGAAACTAAGAATCCCTGTATTTGCCCTAGCAGGCTCAATAGGCAAAGGGGTTGATGCTTTATATCAACATGGATTTACAAGTGTGCATAGCCTTGTCAACGAACCTATGTCACTACATGAAGCCATGGAACGTGGAGCTGAACTGTTAGAGATGCTGACTGAACAAGTTCTGCGTACCTTTATTGCTTCTTCTGGACAGTAATTATTGACATGAGGGATTGAGAAAATAATAGTGGAAATTCCTTAAACACAGTGTACTTGCTGTGTTTTTTATCGTATGCCAGATAAGAACATATCCTTATAGAACATTCCTTTTCACATCCGGTGGGTCTAAAAAGTTCCTGAATCCTCGATGGGATGATTGTACATACTTAGTTGCATACGAATGTATTTGGTTTGGAAGCACATTCTATACATAACTAGTTAAGAACACATGATGAATGAAGAGGTGAGTTGATGGAAGAACCAATTGTAACGGTTAGGAATGTATCAAAGATCTTCGGTAAGTCTCCAAAAGCAGCCATCGATTTATTGGAGAAAGGGAAATCCAAAAAGGAAATTTTAAAAGAAACTGGTCAAACAGTTGGTGTCAATAAAGTGAACTTCGAAATCTATCCGGGTGAAATCTTCGTGATCATGGGGCTATCTGGAAGCGGGAAGTCCACTTTAATTCGAATGTTCAATCGTTTAATTTCACCTACTAGGGGAGAAATCCTCATCAATAATGAAGACATTGTTAAAATGAATGCTTCTCGTTTAAGGGAAGTTAGACGAAAAAAAATTAGTATGGTGTTTCAAAACTTTGCTTTATTCCCTCATAAAACGATCTTGGAAAACACCGAGTTTGGATTAGAAATACAAAAAGTGCCGGTAGAAGAACGAGAAAAAAGGGCGATGCAATCCCTAGAGGTTGTGGGACTAAAAGGGTATGAAAATCAGGTACCCTCCCAATTGAGCGGTGGGATGCAGCAACGTGTCGGCTTAGCCCGGGCACTTGCTAGCCATACTGATATCATCTTAATGGATGAAGCATTCAGTGCGCTTGACCCGCTAATTCGAAAAGATATGCAAGATGAATTACTTGAGATACAAGACCAATTTAAGAAAACCATCATTTTCATCACACATGATTTGGATGAAGCTTTACGGATTGGTGATAGAATCGCATTGATGAAGGATGGAAGCGTCATCCAGCTCGGGACACCTGAACAGATCATGATGAACCCTGCAAATGAATACGTTGAGAAATTCGTTGAAGATGTAGATTTATCGAAGGTATTAACCGCTTCCCATGTTATGAAAAGAGCAGAGAAAATCAGTGTGGACCGTGGTCCAAGGGTTGCATTGGAAATTATGCGGAAGCAAGGATATTCAAGTATCTTTGTAGTAGATCGAAGGCTAAGGTTATTGGGCGCCATTACAGCTGAGCAGGCCCTTAAAGCTATAGACAGCCATCAACCTATATCAGAGGTCATGACAACTGATATACCGCTAGCTAAGGAAGACCAATTACTCATTGAAATACTAGATGTGATGTCCACTTCAACACTTCCGATATCTGTAGTCGATGAAGAGAAAAGATTGAAAGGAGTCATTATCCGTGGAGCCGTCATTGGTGCTTTGGCTGGTAATAAAGATTCCTTGAACGAGATGGAAGTGAATACATGAATATCACAAGAATCCCATTAGGCACTTGGGTTGATAAAATAGTTGATTGGATCACCATCACATTCGCTGGTTTATTCTCTTTTCTAACACGATTAATCGAAGGGATTTTAAATATCCTTGTTGATGCTTTGAGTATAGGGCCACCACTGGTTTTAATTATATTTTTGACGCTTTTAGTTGCCTATACGAGTAAATGGAAGTTAGGCCTTTTTACAGTATTAGCCCTCCTGTTAATCGATAATCTGGGTTATTGGGAAGCTAGTGTCCAAACTTTGGCCCTCGTTCTTTCATCGGCGATCTTAACGATTGCGATTGGTATTCCGATAGGGATTTGGGCTGCCCAAAGTCCTACTGCGAGAAAAATCATCATTCCAACTCTGGATTTCATGCAGACAATGCCAGCTTTCGTATATTTGATTCCAGCCATCTTATTTTTTGGAATTGGGGTTGTTCCTGGTATTTTCGCTTCGATTATCTTTGCAGTTGCACCGACAATTCGCTTAACCAATCTTGGCATACAGGAAGTTCCGAAAGAATTAATTGAAGCTTCTGATGCGTTCGGTTCAACAAATAATCAAAAATTACTCAAAGTTCAATTACCATTGGCTGCTCCAACCATTTTTGCCGGCATTAATCAAAGCATTATGTTAGCTCTCTCCATGGTTGTTATAGCTTCCTTGGTAGGAGCACCAGGTCTAGGTGCAGAAGTTTATCGTGCTGTAGCTCAGATCAAAGTAGGACAAGGGTTTGAAGCGGGTTTGTCTATTGTCATAATCGCCGTTATCCTAGACCGAATTACACAAAACCTACGAAATCCTGCCTATACGAATTTTTTGAGTAAACGAATCGCCTTCTCAGTTTTTGGTGTCTTGTTTCTAGGTGCCTGTATTTTTGCTTCTTTACAAGGAGAGAACCCTTCCGAGGAGAATTCAGGTAGTGTAGGCAGTCTGACCGATTATGAAATTATCGGTATTGACCCAGGAGCAGGAATCATGAAATCCACCAAAAAGGCTATGGAAGATTATAACCTGGATGATTGGACCCTTGTTGAAGGATCATCAGCTGCCATGACCGCTGAATTGAAAAAGGCTTATGGCAATAAAGAACCCATCATTGTAACTGGCTGGACGCCGCACTGGATGTTTCAATCATTCGACTTAAAATATCTTGAAGATCCCAAAAACTCCTATGGTAAAGATGAAGACATTCATACCATTACTAGAAAAGGCCTTGAAAAGGATGCGAAAGGAGCCCATACCGTACTGGATCAATTCTTCTGGAAATCGAGTGATATGGAAGAAGTGATGGCAGATACAGCAACTGGAATGGAACCCGAAGAAGCCGCAGAAAAATGGATAGCGGCACATCCAAAACAAGTAGCAGAGTGGACAAACGGGGCACAAAAAGGAAATGGAGAAAGTATCAGTCTAGTTTATGTAGCATGGGAATCAGAAATCGCTAGCACCCATGTAATTGGAAAGGTTCTGGAACAACAAGGGTTCAAGGTTACTTTACAGCAAGTAGAGATAGGTCCTATGTTCGCAGGAATCGCAAATGGTAGCGCTGATGCTATGGTTGCCGCCTGGTTACCAACCACTTCAGCTGAATATTACGAAGAATACAAAGAAGATATTGTAGATCTTGGGCCAAACTTGAAAGGTACGAAACTCGGGTTAGTGGTACCAACCTATATGGATATCGATTCTATTGAAGAATTAAATGACTAAAGAAAAGGGATTCTCATTTTGGGGATCCCTTTTTGCATTAGACTATTTGAAGCAGAATGTAAGGTAACAAAACCAAAATGGTGAATATTGTTTATACTTTTGTGCAGATTAGGACATTTACTTAGGCAGTCTATAAAATTTTCCTATATTAACATAAAGAAAAGGGTATACTAGATAGATAAGAATATATATATTCTTAGTACCACATGTAAGAATGGTTTCATTTAGTCAGAACTTGATTCTTACATACAGACAGAAGGAGAATTGATACATTTGAATAATAAAGAAGCAAAAGCAATCGAATTACCAGCAAATTATGAGGAATTAAAAAAATCGGCACACCGTACTGCGAACTGGAGAGAACGGTTAGATGCTATCGAAGAATTAGGACAGCTGAAAAACCAACAAGTAATTGATATTCTAACACATATTATGAATAACGATGCTGTATATAAAGTACAAGAGGCAGCCTACCGTCAATTAAAAGGTTTAGGTGAAGATGTCCAGTTACCTGCAAAGAAAAAAGGTGAATTGTTTAAAGGGGTAACCAAAGTCTTGGTAAGAATTAAAAAGAGCTTGCCTGAAGGCCATGCGTATAACGAGTTCAAAGAGAAGTTCAAAAAGATGAGAATTGATATATATGATGCCTACGAAGGCGAAAAGGGAGCCGACTTCGATAAGTGGCTTCAGTCTACCTGGGAAGGGTTATCGAAAAAGTAATTCGATTTAGTTTATAGCATAGAGAAAAGGAGCAATCATTTTGCTCCTTTTTCTTATGCATGCATATTAGATTGAACATGTATCTCGTCACATATTCTAAACATTCATAAACCATTGAAAGGCCTATTATCTCCTAGAGCTTGTACATCGAATCATAAAAAGTAGTAATCCTACATTCTCCACTAAAATTCATTTTTTTCATAACTCAACATAATGATAGTAATACCCTATTTGAATTCAACATGACCGGGGGAGGATCATGAATCAACTATTCGAAATCTTGGAAGAAGTGCAAAACACTTCTATGGAGTGTGTCTTAGCAACAATTATTCAGGTGAAGGGTTCGGCATACTTGCGTGAAGGTACCTCGATGCTCATAAAAAAAGATGGCACATTCACAGGCATTATTAGTGCTGGTTGTTTGGAAACCGATTTATTGCATCATTCTCAAAGAATATTTGAAAGTAAAAAAGCGGAAACCATCGTCTATAACATGGAAAATAATGAAGATTTGGATTGGGGAGTATCTACAGGTTGTAATGGAATCTTATATATTTTACTTGAATATGTAGATCATAAGTTAAAAGAAAATCTTTTATGTATCAACGACACAATCACCAAGGGTAAGGATAGCATTTATCAAAGAGTACTAAGTAATGAATGGAACTTATCAGAATCCTATTTTTCACCAGAAGATTCATTCAAAGACGAATCGCTTAGATATAGTCAAACATCTAATTATGTATTTACTCAAAAGTTCTCGCCAAAACCTCGATTAATTATCTTTGGTGCTGGAGCAGATGCACATCCAGTTGTTTCTTTAGCTTCCCAAACCGGATTCTCGGTTACAGTTTGTGATTGGAGAGAATCACTTTGTAACGAACATAATATACCTGAAGCGGATAAGTATATAATTGGCTTCCCAAAAGAAATTGAGAAACAAATTTCCTTCAAAAAAGACGATTATGTCATTATGATGACCCATAACTTTCAGAGAGATAAGGAAATCCTTTCTTTTGTTAAAGATGAGTCATTATTCTATTTAGGCATTTTAGGTTCAAGAAAGCGAACGGCAAGTCTATTTGATGATGAAATCCCTAAGAATATACATGCACCCATTGGTTTATCGATCGGAGCTGTAGGACCATATGAGATTGCAGTAAGTATCATAGCTGAATTAATTCATATAAAAACAAGGAAGACCGGTCAATGAGAATTTCCGGTATATACTTGGCTGCTGGTAATAGTTATCGTATGGGAACAAATAAATTAACCTTAACATTAGGTAATAAAGAAATAGGTAGATGGGGTTTAGAAAAGGCCCTCGATTCAAATCTGGATGATATTATCCTCATTTCTCAACACCAAAATCGACTAGACTTATCTGGATTATGCACCCAAAAAGTAATGGAAGTAGAAGTTACCAAATCTAATGCGGGACAATCTCACTCACTTAAAGTCGGTATAGAACAAGCGAACATCTTACTTTCGGATGCAGTCGTCATTTTACTTGCCGATCAACCTTTTATTACGACAGATATGATAAATCAACTCATTAAAATATATAAACAAAAACCTACTACCTCCTTTGTTGCCTCTAGTTTTCTTGATATTATCCAGCCACCCATTCTTTTAGATAACCAGCTTTTTTCCAAGATACTTCACTTAACAGGAGATCAAGGTGCAAAAAAGGTATTGAAAGAGCAAATGGAGCAAGGAATTCTTTTGCCCTTTAATGACGAACAACTGTTTACTGACATTGATTATATGGAAGAGTACTTGTTTTGGAAAAAACACTTAGAATCAAACAGATAATGAGGGGATTTCTATGGATATCATTGGAAAAGGTGTGATTCGTAAAGATGCGTGGGATAAGGTGACCGGTCAAGCCAGGTATACAGGAGATCATCATCATGCAAATATCCTTTCCGTTAAAAAGGTGATCAGTCCTTATGCTCATGCACTAATTAGAAAGATTGATATATCGAAAGCTGAAAAAATCGGTGGGGTCCGTGCAATCATAACAGGTGGAAATTTACCGCTAACAGGAGAAGAGATTAGAGATCGTTATCCCATAGCTCAAGACAAAGTCCGTTATCACGGTGAAGTTGTCGCACTTGTCGTCGCGGACACGCCTAAACAAGCAAGAATGGCTGCTGACCAGGTAAAAGTTGTTTATGAACCTTTGCCTGTTGTCAATTCTCCGACTGAAAGCATAGACCCTTCATCTCCTCTACTCCATTCCCATTTAGGTACATATACAAAAATATCCGAGGTATATCCTGAACCAGGTACGAATATAGCAAATCATTCAAAAATCCGAAAAGGTGATAAAGAAATTGGATGGCAAGAGAGCGATATAATCGTTGAAGAAAAGTTTTCCTTTTCTCCTTCTGATCATGTTGCTATGGAAACAAGATGTTCATTGGCAGAAATACATGCAGATCAAAAAGTCTGCATCACTTCTTCTTCGCAAGCTCCTTTCATGATCAAGCGGCTGATAAGCGATTACTTTGGCGTTGAAATCGGAAAAGTCGTCGTAAACACCCCTTTGGTTGGAGGAGGATTCGGCGGTAAAGCCTCAGTACAACTTGAGCTATTAGCCTATATCGCTTCTAAAGCGGTCGGTGGAAAGTTGGTTAAGGTGGAAAATAGTCGTGAAGAGGATATCATTACATCCCCATGCCATATAGGTTTAGATGCGACAGTGAAACTGGGATGCACACAGTCTGGGGTCCTTAAGGTAGCTGAATTGACTTATCTCTGGGATGGGGGAGCATATGCTGACAAGGCTACAGACCTTAGTCGTGCTGGAGCAGTGGATTGCACGGGACCCTACCACATTGAAAATGTTTGGTGTGATTCTTTTTGTATGTATACAAATCATCCATACGCCTCTCCATATCGAGGGTTTGCCCATGCAGAGGTTTTGTTTGCTTTTGAGAGGACAATGGATTCTCTTTCAAAAAAACTTGGCATGGACCCACTTGAACTTCGTGAACGGAATGCGATACTTCCTGGACATTCTACTCCAACTCAAGTTACGTTGAATTCAAGTACCGTAGGGAATCTTCCTGAATGTATACATGTGCTCAAGAAAAAAATGAATTGGGAAGAAGGACAGTTCATTAGAAAAAGTGACAGAACAGTATTGGCGAAGGGGATAGCTTGCGTATGGAAAAATTCCACCATTGATACAAACGCAGGGTCCGGTGTGATTTTAACATTCAATCCCGATGGGAGTGTTAACCTTATATCAGGAGTAGTGGAAATCGGCACAGGTACGAAAACGGTGTTGGCACAAATTGTATCAGATAAATTGAAGATAAAAGTCGATCGTGTGAATGTTCAGATGGAAGTCCATACGCAAAGTACTCCTGAGCATTGGAAGACGGTCGCTAGTCGTGGAACGTTCATGGCTGGAAGAGCAGCAATTCAAGCTGCTGAAGATGCTATCTTCCAAATCAAGAAACTTGCTTCGGTTGTATTAGGAGTTCCGCTGGAAGACATTGAAATCGGTCAGGAAATTGTTTACCTCAGGGGTGATCCAACAATACGCATTCCTTTCAAAGAGCTAGTTTATGGATATACCTATTCAAATGGAAATGCCATTGGAGGACAAATCATCGGTAGAGGACATTATATAACTCCTCATATATCCAAATTAGATTCCGAAACGGGAGCAGGGAACCCAGGACCTGAATGGACAGTAGGCGTACAAGGGGTGGAAGTAGAATATGATACCCATGAATATACCTACAAGGTAGTAAGAGCCATATCCGTCATCGATGCAGGGAAAGTGCTGAACCAGAAAACGGCTGAAGGTCAAATAATGGGTGCAATGAGTATGGGCTTAGCCTTTGCTGGTCGTGAAACGTTCTATTTCGACCATGTAGGCAGAGTCCTTAACCCGCAATTCAGGACGTATCGACCCTTAAGATATGGTGAAAATCCCGAATACATTTGTGAGTTTTTAGAAACACCGCATTTAGAAGCACCATATGGGGCAAGAGGCCTTGGTGAACATGGCCTGTTAGGAATGCCAGCTGCATTAGGTAACTGTTTATCTCTTGCTGCGGGTATACCTTTAAATCAATTACCCTTACTTCCCGAACTAATTTGGGAAGGGAAGAAAGAAGGGAGGCATCACTGATGTTACCCTTCAATTTTGCTTATTATAAACCAGAATCCATACAAGAAGCTCTTGACGTTTTTCAAACATTAAAAGTTCAAGGGAAGACTCCTTTGTATTATGGTGGAGGAACAGAGATTATAACATTAGGACGACTGAATCTTGTATATGCCGATGCTATTATTGATTTAAAAGGAATTTACGAATGTAATATATTTGAATTCCAAAATAATGAACTCATTATTGGTTCTATGGTGAGCCTAAGCGATTTTGAAGAGAAAAAGCTTTTCCCTTTATTAACGAAGACTTCAAAAGAAGTTGCAGATTATACTTCAAGAAATAAGATCACAATTGGCGGGAATATATGTGGGAATATTTTTTATAGAGAGTCTGTTCTGCCATTCTTATTAGCGGATAGTGCTGTAATTATTGCAGGACCTAAAGGAATAAGAAAATTATTATTTAGCAAAGTTTTTCATAAAGAATTACAACTGGAAGAAGGTGAATTTCTAGTGCAAATCCTTACAGAAAAAGAGTATCTTCCTGCTCCCCATCTGAGTATTAAGAAACGGCAACAATGGGATACGGGATATCCACTTTTGACCGTGGCTTCCCTGAAAAAAGACGGTTATGTACGTTTTGCATTTAGCGGAGTTTGTCCATTTCCCTTTCGTTCGATCCCAATGGAAGAAACCCTCAATGACCAGAATTTATCCTATAAAGACCGAGTTTTGGCATCTTTTGAATACTTGCCTAATTCAATTTTAAATGACATTGAAGGATCTAATGAATATCGACTATTTGTATTGGAAAATACGCTAACTTCTATTTTGTCTAAGTTGGGTGATGAAGAATATGAATAGGAATTTGGGGAATCAAAATACAACAATTCGCTTAAAAATTAATCAGGAGAGGTACGAGAGAGAGATACTGGCCTCAGATCTATTACTAGATGTATTGCGAAAAATAGGATTCACGGGAGCCAAGCCAGGATGCTTAAATGGTGATTGCGGGGCATGCACGGTAATCATGGGTAAACAGCCAATGAAATCATGTTTAGTATTAGCGATTGAAGCCAATGATACAGAAATCATTACTATTGAAGGTCTTCACAAAACCCCCATACAACAGGCATTCGTTGAGCATTTTGCTTTTCAATGCGGGTACTGTACACCTGGATTTATCATGAATGCTACGGCTTTACTTCTTAATGACGACGACCCAACCCCTGAGAAAATCAAAACATGGCTTTCTTCTAATATTTGTCGATGCACCGGGTACAAAGAAATTGAAGAAGCGGTGCATTCAGCCATACACAATATAAAATTCATTGAATGAAGTGACAGATTTCTGTTTACCTGAATAAAATGCCTACATGGGGAGTGATGATATTGAATGAATCCTGTGAGAAGGATACCAATTTAACAATAATTCACTCCTTTCAGCGTAGTATTGAAATTACGACAGCCATCCTATTATTGACCGGACAAATCACAATTATTGGCGTGTTTGTAAGACCGGGTAGATTTAGCCTCTCTTTAGGTGGGCCACTTTTTGGAGGGCATCGTTTAGAGGGAAAGAATCATGAGGAAGTGGGAAATCTTTTCATCGATATACTTGATATTATTTTAGCTATATTACTCATCAATAACGTCATACATGTTACGGGCACATTCGTTTCATCCGGTGACTTCTCCATTAATGTTTCAGGCCCCATTTTTGGTTACCCAGAAGTTGTCCCCGCACTGCCCTTTGAAGATTATGACTTTTTCAATAAAATCGTAAGTAAACATTACAACGTTCCTCCAGAAATGGTAACTAAATTAAGAGGGAATGAGTATAATGTCATTAACTGATATACCTACCGTAAAAAATTCGAGGTACAATGTATTTCTAATAGTTCTTCCAATAATTTTTTTCATTTTTTTCTTCACTCAACAAAAAACCACGGACCAATAAACTAAAAAAGGAATTGTCATCATTTTATAGAAATTTAGAGGTAAAGCATATCAAATGGCTTTACCTTTCTTATTTCATACACTTCATGGACCAAAGTGACAGGTAATATTGGACTCTTCAATGGAAGAGCAATTAAGTGACAGACACGTGATCAGAAGGTATCCACTAAATACAGCCCTGCTTAACCAGAGTTCCTGATTAGAGAGCATTATTTCTAGGTGACAAGTGAGCCATCCCTTTCTTTCATAACCTAAACATAATAGGTAGAGAGCGACAGGTAAGACAAATAGTGAAAAAACATGGGTTATAAAATAGATTTTTCCCTATATTAATTACATCATAAGGTGAGCCGTGCCTTCACCTGAATTTATTATTTAATCTCGTAATTCCATAAAATAAGGAAGCATCCCTACCCATTTTGTTACGTGTATTCATGTATGGACGAAGACAATTCTGGAAGATTCGATCACAGTGTTTTGAAGGTCCATATTTTTCATAACAAATATCATGTGATTTGCAGCACGAATCGACCGCGTTAGTAGGTGCACCAGGTCCCGAACAACCCGGACCACACCATCTATACCCTGGTACACAAAAACCTCGATTTAATCGTTTACTTCTGTTCAAAATACCGCCTTCTTTCCTAAGAGGGATTAGCTATAATACTTTATGTAGGAATACCTGGAAGCGGTAGGGCTTTTTGCAGACTGTCATAAAATATATAGGAAAAGGGCATTGGCTTTGGAAATGAGAAAATGAAATGAAGACAAAGCACGCTATCCTATTTTCAAAACGTTATTCTATATGGATAGATATCGTTTGATTACTGATACTATGAGGTTTTAAAAGGGTAATAGCTTCCTGATTTCGGAGGTTGGTTATAAGTTCCAAACCCTTTCTCTTGAACTCGTTCCTTTTAAGGAGTACATTATTTTGTGACTTATGAAAAACTTACTAAAGGAGAACTAAATTGAACAGAAGTGATAGATTAAAAAAGCGTCAATGGACTTTATATATAGCCATAGTAATCTTTACTCTTATCCTTTTTCTCGGCACATGGAATCAGGTAGCCAATAAGAAGAATACTTTCGTTCCAGCTGGGGGAAGTTCAAATGAAAGTGATCAAATGTTAATAATTGAATTGCCTGATGGTAATGTGATGACTACTGAACAAAAGAACATCTATTATAAAGGGGACAAAGTATATTACAAGAGTAAATATAATGAAATTGATATTACTGGTTCCAAAATTAAACAAAAAAAGTAGATAGTTGATCTTCCAATAACTATATGAAATGAAGTAGGAAGCGAAAATGGGGACGATAATACAAAATATATCCTTTCCGATTCTTTTAAACAATTGGAAGCTTATTTTCTCCGTTATTTCCAATGCTATCAAGTGTAGCTGTGGCCATTTGTTCTCTAATACGTTTAATATGGACATCCATGAGGTGCTTGGCTTTGTCGGCATCTTTTAATGCGATAGAAATATAGATATCTTTATGTTCTTGAAGGGTTTCTTGAAAGTGACCTGGTTTTGAAAAACGGTGCTGTCTAGTCGCTTGAATCGTTTCTTTCATTTGATCACTAAGGGTATGTACCAGTCCTGCAAATATGGAATTGTTTGTAGCTTGTGCAATGCTATTATGAAACAACAGATCTGCTTGTAAACCCAATTCATCATCGTGTTCTGAATTCGCCATATTTTCTAAAGCCTTAAGCATTTTTTGTAAATCTAGCGAGGTTGCTTTCTGTGCAGCTAAAAATGCACACTCCGTTTCAATTACTCTACGAACTTCGAGCATTTCATAAACCATATCATTCTCAGCATCAGTGATGGTGGTAGATAACTGATTGATCAGTGACTGAACTTCAGAATGTCTTATAAATCTCCCATCGCCTGGTCTTACCTCTATGACTCCGTTAATCTCCAATACCCGAAGAGCTTCTCTGATTGAAGTTCGACTCACCTTAAACCGTATGGATAGATCCCGCTCAGAGGGTAATTTATCACCAGGTTTGAGTTCCCCAGTAATAAAAGATTCTTTAATTTGATTGAAGATTATTTCGTATACTTTTGGCGATTTAACTGGTATAGAATCCATTACTCATTACACATCCTTATCCCACTATAAGTGGACTCATTTTAACAAGCATTTCTCATTGTAGCAAGCGGATAATTTTTACTTTACATAATAAATATGAGTTATAACACTGGTTAGACCAATGTTGATAAATTCCTCCCTAAATAAAAGAGAGATTTCATACATGGTGATATTGGCGGAACCTACTAATCTTTAATAAATATGTGTTTTATTAGCGTTAATTTCAAGAAAACGAAAAGTTGTTGAAAAAATCAAAATATTTAGTATAATGAAAACTGGTTGGACCAATTATTAATATTCATAATGATTTATGGACAAATAACTCGTTTATGAAATCGTTTACTTTATTACAATCAGATATTTGAGTAGAAAGTGGGAGATGGGGATGGAAGCAACTAGCGTAGGTTTAGTAAAGGCTTTAAAAGAAGTTCTATCGGAAAGTCAAGTAACCGAAAACCTGACAGTAAGAGAACTGCATGGCAGAGATGAATCCTATCATGCTACAAGCCTTCCGGATATTGTTGTATTTCCGGAAACAACGCTGCAAGTGAGCGAAGTTGTAAAGGTAGCAAGTATACATAAAGTTCCAGTGGTTCCTTTTGGATTGGGATCTAGCTTAGAAGGGCATGTCATCCCATACCAACATGGTATCACCATTGACTTTTCACTAATGAATAAAGTATTGGAAGTACGTGGTGATGATTTTCTTGTAAAGGTGCAGCCTGGCGTGACTCGTTCTCAACTGAACAAAGAATTGAAAAAATACGGTTTATTCTTTTCCGTCGATCCGGGAGCAGATGCTACCCTAGGAGGAATGGCTGCTACCAATGCTAGTGGAACTACATCAGTTAAATATGGTGTAATGCGAGACCAGGTCCGTGATCTTGAAGTGGTTCTTGCGGATGGTTCAATTATACATACCGGTAATTTGGCCGCTAAATCATCATCAGGTTACCATCTAAACGGCCTATTCGTTGGTTCTGAGGGGACCCTAGGATGTTTTACTGAATTAACCCTTAGAGTTTACGGAATTCCTGAGCATATTATGGCCGCAAGAGCATCCTTTCCTTCATTGAATGATGCAGTTGAAGGCGTAGTATCTATATTACAGGCTGGCATTCCAATCGCAAGGGTAGAGCTAGTGGATGAGCCATCCATGAAACAGGTGAATCTCCATAGCGATACAAGCTATAACGAAGGTCCTACGCTATTTTTGGAGTTTCATGGGAATGAAGCTGGATTGAAACAAGATGTAGCTTTCACAAAAGAAATAGTAGCAGAACATAATTGCCTCGATATTGAATTCGAAACAGATAATGCTGCTAGGAACCGCCTATGGGAAGCTCGCCATAATCTTGCCTATGCTTATATTCACGGCCATCCTGGGAAAAAACTGATGGTAACGGATGTCTGCCTGCCGATATCGGAGCTATCTGGAGCCATTCACCACGCCAGGGAAACGGTGGATTCATTAGGTCTGACCGGTGGAATCGTCGGCCATGTAGGCGACGGCAACTATCATATCCTCTTAATGATCGATAACGAAAATAAAGAAGAGGTGGGAAGGGCTAAACAATTAAATGAACAAATTGTTCTATACGCCCTTGAACGCAACGGAACATGTACGGGAGAGCATGGAGTGGGAGTCGGTAAACAAAAATATCAGAAACAAGAACATGGGGAGTCACTCTTGGTGATGGAAAAAATAAAAAAAGCCCTTGATCCTGACAATCTATTAAATCCAAGTAAAATATTCATGCAAGAAGGAGAGTGACGAGATGAAAGTTCTAGAAACTCTCAGTGCGTTAGCCGGAAAATATTTTGCTGTTTGGGTTATCTTAATATCCGTCATTGCCTTTATGTTTCCAGATCCCTTTTTGGGTCTTGGAGGATATATTACGATATTGTTAGGCGTTGTCATGTTCGGAATGGGTCTTACGTTAAAGGCAGTTGATTTTAAAATCATCATTACAAAACCTCTGCCCGTAATCATTGGTGTTGCCGCACAGTTTGTCATCATGCCATTAGTGGCATTCTTTATTGCGAAAGTCATGAATTTACCACCTGAATTGGCTGCAGGGTTGGTGTTACTTGGCTGTGTACCAGGCGGGACCGCCTCGAACGTTATGGTATATCTAGCAAAAGGGAATGTTCCCTTGTCAATTGCTATGACTTCGGTATCAACCTTACTGGCTCCAATTATGACACCATTGCTTCTGCTGTTGCTGGCAGGCCAATGGATGCCGGTTAATTTTTCATCAATGTTCATGTCCATCGTTCAAGTCATCATTCTTCCCATTGTTTTAGGTCTGATCATTAAAAAGTTTTTCCCTGTTATAGTAGAGAAAAGCTTAACCGTATTACCGCTTATATCCGTTGTAGCTATTATCACGATTGTAAGCGCAGTAGTTTCAGGAAACGCCTCCAGTATTGCTACATCTGGGTTCCTTATTTTCACGGCAGTCATGCTTCACAATGGATTCGGACTTCTGATTGGTTACTTTGCGGCAAAAGCGCTTGGGCTTGATGAAGTGAATAGAAGGGCGATTTCAATTGAAGTAGGCATGCAAAACTCTGGATTAGGCGTTGCCCTTGCAACTGCTCATTTCGGACCGTTAGCAGCGCTCCCAAGCGTTCTGGCGGCTGCTTGGCATAATATATCCGGACCCATTCTTGCGACATACTGGTCAAAAAAGTCTGCTGGTAATAAAGAGATCGAGGAAATACCGGTGCAGCCAATGGAGACGAAGGTTTAAATATGAATGATTTAAGAATTCCATTCTTCATGGGATTCTTTTTTTGTCTGAAATTGAAAAGTCCAAAGAATTTAGATCCAATAGTAGAACGTCGAACAGTAGAGTTTTTGGGATCAGACAAGAATTCAGACAAGGTGAAAGTAACACTTTGTCTCACATAATCATGTACATCATATGAAATAGTATCTATTATTGGTCTCCAAATAAAATTTCATTCTATTTGGAGATCCTTTGAACATATAATGAAAAAATTCAGAACTACGTTCGACAGCAACAATATATTGTCGTTCAATAAAAGGAAATCTGTAAAATATTTCGAATGGTATTTGCATATTAAAAGATTTTGGAAGGATTCCTGAACCAAGTAGGATTGGCCTTTTTCTGTGAAATGCTTATGAAAAAGAAAATGGGGCAAAATAATTGCCTTTGAGCACGGGGCGGGAATCGAATGAGATTAAATGGAATGTAGATTCGGAGTTTATTAGGGAGGTTTATAAGTGGGCAATATTGATAATAGAAAACGATTAGATGAAGCTCCGTTTAGTTACAGAATTACCAAAAGTAATACTGTTTTTATCGATTATAAGGGAAAACAAGTAAAATTATTAAAAGGTAAAGATGCTGAAAAAATTTTAGAAAAGATTAACATTGCTGAAAATGAAAAAGCAGTGCAACTGATATTGGCAAAGATCACAGGGAACTTTAAAAGAGGAAATGAACGTATTGTGAATTCAAAGAATAATGGAAAATCCTAAAAAAGTAATACACTTATTGAGCAAATAGGGGCTTTAGTTCAATAACGAGTCGGGCACTTCCTTTTACTAAAAGGAGAGATTATCGGACATTGAGAAGGAGAAGTCATTATGAGGAACTGGAAGAAGAAAACTTCACTAGTATAGATATTATAGGAATGAGCAGCGCCTTAAATGGACTGCTCTTATTTATTATCTCAGCTCCGCTCATTAAATCGTTTTGGTGCATTATAAAATTTTTGGTGCATTAAAGAGCGAAACCTGTGTAGCATTTTATACGGAAACCTTTTTACGATTATAAGAACCCTTTCCTTTCTTATTCTTGATTACACGAGTGGAGGGGTCGAAAGCCCAACACATTCTACTATTTGTTAGTTCGCCAATTGTTTTCTTTTTAGTTTTAGCCATATGTATTCCTTCTTTCGTAGATATGTAGAAATAAAAAAAAAGCCGGAAATGGCTACCTTTCTATGGAAGGGAGGAAAATAAGATGTCAAACATAAAGTAAAAGGGACTAGCTTTATATGGCTAATCCTTTTTCTTTTCTGCAAAATAAAAACCGATCTTAGTTATCAAGTATAAGATAAACAAGACATAAAGATTTCTTGAAATGACTACACCATTGACACCTAGTTCATACCCTAATGGTATTAAAAAGTCGGGATTAAATACAATAACAAGAGCGATCACTAAAGGTATCAAGGTCAATATTAAATATAACTTTTGATTATTACTCATAGGTATCCTCCAATCCTAATTTATGTATGTATTGGTATTCTCATTATAATAACATCCATGATTTGCAAATAATACAAAATTAGAAAGAGAAGGAGGGGTTGGGCTTAAGGTTATCCGAGCTTTTTATTCTCATGAGCCAATTGAACGTTTAACAGCAATTAATTCTGCTTTTTCATTATATGCTTATACATAACCTTGTAACATTGATCCCAATTCTGAAAGAACAGCATTAATTACCTGGAGCATCCAAAGTTCCAGCTACCATAGTGTTATGAAATGCAGGAATTACTTTAGAATTATTTTGATTTTCAACGGGAACTAATGGAGCTTTAGATTAATAAAAAAATCACAAAAAGTGGCTATGCTTGAAATCAACATTAAAGTATAACAGACATGAAAGGTTAGGGAAGAAAGTCTGTCACAGAGCAAAATAAATAATTCTAGTTTACATAATATATATTATAGGAAGTTATAAAATAATATCAACCTTTGTCTCATATCATAAGAATACTTAACTAAGTGAGACCGAATCAAAATTTATGTTTTTATTTAAAGCTCTAACATAACTATGATTTTTATAACACATACAAGTTTTCATCTATTTAAATGATTTAAGATTTAATGTAAATAATTTATAAAACTATTATTGATTATTTTTGATCAGGATCACTTACAATTTTCATTCATTTTAATGCACTCACAGTAAATGTAATCTGGAAACTCCAGTGTTATTTTATTTCCATAACAGAAATATATTCATATGAGCTCCTGCTTATATTATTAATATTAGTCTCGCTTTAAATTACTTACCAGATAATAACAAGCGTTTGTATCACATTTTGTATCAAGCCTGTATATTATCCCCATACCATACGTTATAACAGCAAACCGCCAAGAGTCTTTAATTCTAAATGAAACAACATCCAAAATACTTTTTTATTGTTATGTAAACTTTGGTTTACCATACGAGTAATATCTCTCAATTTTGGATGTGTATTGACTTGAATTGTTTTTAAACCCACTATCAATATTACCCGCCCTTCCCCTTCTATCTCGTATTATATATATTAGTAAAATCCGTTTACTTCACTGGCTTCAATCAATCAAAAGTATAACGAATGAACAAGATATTCTTAAAACGCCCATTACTATATCAATATATATAAATATAAATAAAATGATAAAAATCACGGGTTAACACTTCAATAAAAGTATTTCAGAATAATAAATTCATTCGAATTTATTATTGATTTCCACTTTAACACTAATAATATCTATAAATTCTTTTCAACATCACAACCTTCCCAATTGTTAAATATAACTGTAGCCGCTTTCCATAAATTAAACTGAAAATGATAATTATGTTTCCTTTCCGTTTTCCCTCCAGTCTGATTTTGTTACGAATGATAGCAATTCCGTTAATACGTTCACTAATAAGTTCGCTGAGTATAAATGGACAAGTGTCACTCCTAACTAATTAATTGAATACATACTTTAGTCAATTAATTAGTTAGATATAGATTTCTTTTATAAGCAAAGTTATACAGATTTAAAACTATATTTCTAAACATTCCTCCATTATACCTACTATCAGTAAAGTACTTTACTCGCATTGACTAAGAAAAAAATCAATTGTAACCTTTAATAATATCTTACTCAAATTAAAGTAATGTATTTTGAGTAAGATGAAGTTCTAATTAAGGAGGTTAGTGAAATAAGTAATCATAGTACATGTACTTATTACTAAACTGCAAATTAATTAATAATTTTGGATTCTTTGAATGAAATAGTTTTGCTTTACGACAACTTACACGAGTATGAACTAATAACCAATATTTATTAGGAAGGATGATAGAACATGAATAAGTCAGATCAAATGATGCCAGAGCAAGTTCTAAATCTATTAAGTGGAGAAAATAAAGAGAATCCATTTTCTATATTCGCGCAAATACGTAAAGCGGGATCTGTCATTTCTATTCCAAACCCTTTTGGCCAAACAGATAGTAAAGCATGGCTAGTTGTACATATGGATGAAGCGATTCAAGTTTTGAAACAGCACGCTATATATACTGTAGACCCAAAAACGATTGAGAATGACAAAAGCTTTAGGGATAAAATGGCTAATGATGTAGATTCATCGTCGCCCGATACCTTTTTCACTGGGAAATCCATGCTCTTTGCTGATGGTGTAGATCATAGAAGATTACGTATGTTAGTTTCAAAAGCCTTTACACCTCGATACATGGAAGGGTTACGTTCTCGCGTTCAAGAAATCGCCGATGAATTACTGGATCAAGTTCAGTCTCAAGGTGAGATGGACATTGTTAAAGACTATGCTTACCCCTTACCGATAAACGTAATTTCAGAAATGTTAGGTGTGCCCCATGAAGATCGTGAAAAGCTTAAAGTTTGGTCCACCGCAATCGCTAATGGCCTAGGTTTGGGTAAACAAGATCCGACAGTTGGGAAGCACTTACAAGAGTTCGGGGAATATACTGAAATGTTAGTCGAAGAAAAAAGGAAGAATCCTTCCGATGACTTAATTAGCCAGTTGATTGCCATTGAAGAACAAGGTGAGCGTCTTGATAAGTCAGAATTGATTTCGATGATCACATTACTTATTTTTGCAGGTCATGAGACAACGTCGAACTTAATTGCAACTGGGACTATGATGTTATTTGAACATCCAGAACAGTTAGAAATGCTTAAGGCTGATTTAACTTTAGTTCCTTCAGCTGTTGAAGAACTATTGCGATTCAATGGTCCATCAACGATTGTAGGACCACGTTTTGCTAAAGAAGATACACGATTGGGTGGGCAGCAAATCAAAAAAGGAGATTTACTACTTGTGATGGTGAAAGCCGCCAATCGTGATGAGAAAGTCTTTACTGACTCAGAAGATTTAGATATAAAACGTAAGATAGATCGTCACCTCGCCTTTGGACATGGCCTACACGTATGTCTAGGGTCTCCGCTTGCTCGTATAGAAGGAGATATTGCCTTTACTACTCTTTTAAAACGAATGCCCAACTTAAGGTTAAGTATTCCTAAGGAGAAAGTTGAGTGGCAGTTTTCACTCTCATCCCAAAGTCTTGATTCACTTCCTGTTGCTTTTTAGAAATGTATTCACTCTTCTAGTTTTGATACTTACCAAAATAAAAACCCAAACCACTAATAGGTATTTATTGGTTTGGGTTTTTCACTATTAGAATTTAGGTATCATCAACCAACATCCCCTTCCTAATTAACTTTTAGTACAAATGCATACAAAGCATCACCTTTGGACACAGTAGCATCTTCTCCATCCATCCACCACACGCTATATGAATAATAGTAAATGCCTTTTTCTTTAGGAACAGTAAACTGATCATTCCTTAAATGAATATCTGTTTCTTTATTTTTCTCATTCGCATTAAACTGTGTTATATACATTTCATTTGGTTTAGGTTCATAATCCATCTTTATGGTAACCTTCTCACCTGGTAGTGCCTCAATAGGCTTTTTATCCGCTAATAGTTCCACTGGTCCTGCCATATCTACACAAGTATTTACTTTGTTATCGCTCCAACAGTAAGTACCTAGTTTCGTTTCATATGCTTCATTAGCCAGTTCAATCTGAACCTTTGGGGGCTTTTCCCCATCCATTTCATTACTGTTTGAACACCCCATTAGATTAAGCACAAAGAATGATAATGCTAACCATTTCTTCATATAGAATCCCCACCTTTATTAGATAGACGTTAATTCATATGAAAAGTTGCTCCAATTCTCCATTAATGAAGTATAGAACTATAAATAATTTTTCATCAGATTATGAACCTCCGAGTTATCAGGTACGAATTCAATTAATCATCAATGTACTCTACAAAATCCACTTAACTCCTCTCCCTATGTATGCATAGCTTCAAAGTAGATGTCCTTTCTCTTAATCTAGTCTGAACCTTCCAATACCAATATCGTTTAAATAAACTTGTACGTTACTTTGAATGGGTACGTCTTTAATGGCCATAAAGCCACTATCCTTGATTTTTTCTTCTAATTTGAGCCCAACATATTACTTAAACCCCTTACGTCTGCAAAGCCTCACCAGTCAACAGTATGAGCTTAACAAAATGATAGATTAAAATAGCATTAAGAAAACGAATAAAAGACGGAGTTTTTGAACCCCGCCCATCTTTCTTAAAAGATTCTCTCCTCGTTTAACTCGATTGCCAACTGTTTGAAAAACGACAGTGATTCAGGATTGCTCATGGAATCGGGATTTACTACTTTATCGAATTCGAATCCTAATAGTAGTTTACGTATTGGCACTTCCATCTTCTTACCATTCAACGTTTTTGGTATTTGATTGACGAGATAAATCTCATCTGGAATAAAGCGTGGGGAAACATGTTCCCTAATTTCATTTTTGATTTTTGTCATCAGATTCGAATCGAGAGTGTTCTCTCGCTTAAGGACAACGAATAGCAGCAAGGATGATCCTCGACCAAGTACCTCCCTATCAATAACCAGGCTCTCCATCACTTCATCCATCGCTTCCACGACACGGTAAATATCGCTGGTCCCCATGCGTACACCTGAACGGTTGATGGTAGAATCTGAACGTCCATAAATGATGCAGCTGCCTCTATCATCAATCTTAATCCAGTCGCCATGTTTCCAGATGCCTAGATACGTATCGAAGTAACTATCGAAGTATCTTGCACCATCATGATCATTCCAAAAATATAGCGGCATGGAAGGCATCGGTTTAGTGATCACTAGTTCACCGACATCATTTACTAGTGAGTTCCCTTGTTCATCAAATGCTTCAACATGGACACCTAACGAGCGACCCTGTATTTCTCCAATCCTAACGGGAAGTATGGATACACCCCCCACAAAGCCGGAGCATACATCAGTCCCTCCACTGGATGAACTAAGCCAAATATCCTTTTTAACATGTTCATACACCCACTTATAAGCATCACTTGATAAAGGGGCCCCCGTAGAAAAAAGAGATTTTAATTTTGATAGATCATATGTTTCGATTGGTTTAATGCCTAGTTTCATCGAGCTGGTAAGAAAAGGAGCACTAGTACCAAATGAAGTCACACCTGCATCTTCTGCCAATTTCCAAAGTGTATCCATGTCAGGATAGGAAGGACTGCCATCATAGAGGACAATGGTCGCCCCATTGAGTAGTCCGGCCATCAACAGGTTCCACATCATCCAGCCAGTCGTTGTGAACCAGAAAACCGTATCTTCAGATGTCATATCTTGATGCAGGCGCGTGGCTTTTAAATGCTCTAGAATGATTCCTCCATGTCCTTGAACAATCGGTTTCGGCATGCCCGTGGTACCTGAAGAATAAAGAATCCAAAGTGGGTGGTCGAATGCAACGCTTTCAAAGGACAACTCTGATGATTCTATTAAAAGTGTTTTCCATGGAATGATATTTTCTATATTTTGCTCTAGATTCTCTTTATCTATGTAAGGAACTAGTACGGTATGTTTAACTGTAATCAATTCTTTTTGTAACTGGGCAACTACGGATGTTTTATCGAACGACTTTCCATTATAGTGATATCCATCAACAGCAAATAAAACAACGGGTTCTATCTGTTTGAAGCGATCAATGACGCTTTTTGCCCCAAAGTCAGGTGAGCAGCTTGACCAAATGGCACCTATACTGGCCGTAGCCAAGAACGCAATGACGGTTTCAGGGATATTGGGCATGTATGCAACAACTCGATCACCCGATTTCACCCCTAGTTTTCTTAATGAGTGAGAAACAGAGGCAACTTTTTCTTTTAGCGCTTTCCAGCTGATTTCTTGATTGACTATATGCTCGGAACGAAAGAAAATGGCCGTCTTGCCTTCTTGTTCTTTCGATAGGGCATTCTCCGCATAATTCAACCGCGAGCCTTCAAACCACCTAGCACCTGGCATCGTCTGATCCGCTAAAACCCTATCATATGGTCTAGTTGCAATCACTTCGCAAAATTCCCACACAGATGCCCAAAATTCCTCGAGTTCATCGACTGACCATTTCCATAGTTGTTGATAATCTTGAAATTCCAAGCCTTTCTTTTCTTTCAACCAGTTTGCATAGTGTGTCAATCCCGTTTGCTCAATCCGCTTTTGTGTCGGTTCCCAAATGATTTGTCCTTCTGTAAGTGACTTCATATCATTTTCCCCCTTCGCTATCGAAAATCAAACAGTTTATTACTAGTTGTTTATCAATGCACACATCCTATAAATGGTAATTCAACTTGATGATACTGGATTGTTGAAATACCGTCAATCCGTATACAATCAAGAAGGCTGAATTATTCGATAATTCCCTTCAAACACGCCTATAGACCTTCACGTACTATAAAAGCTAGATTGAATATTTACTTAAAACGAAGTGATAAATATCTCCATTAATTTGTACCCATGAAAGCTAAGAATGAGGTTCTTCTTCTGAGAATCCCTCACAAGTTTTGTCTTAAAGAAATTTAAAGCTTCCCTATAACTAAACGTAAAAAACACTGAAACGAATGGTCCATTTCAGTGTCTAAATAGCTTTTTTCTTAATAAAGGGCTGATTTCGCAAGTGTGGTAATCGTAACATCATCCATGGGTGGATTATGAAGTCCTGCACGTACATCGCGGTAATATCGTTGCAGCGGATTAGACCGTTGCAGACTCTTCGCTCCAACGACTCTCATCGCCTTGTCGACAATGGTTATGGATTTGTTGACGACCGATAATTTAACCGCTCCTAATTCTTTTGATAATTCGTCATGATTTTCGGGTTGCATTTCCCATTTTTCCGCAATGGAAAAGAGAAAATGTCGCGCTTCCATTAATGCCAATTCAATTTCCCCAATTGTTCTTTGCACATTCGGAAGGTCGCGGATGGGTCCGGGTAGACTATTTGGGGAATACGTCTTTGCAAATTCGACTGCATAATTTCTTGCTGCGGTCGCAATTCCCAGATAACAAGCTGGTATATGCAGTAGCCAAGCATCCGGTATTCTTTTACCGGGATTTTTTTGCATGACATAGTACTTTTCTGGAATGATAACGTCATCTAAGACAAGATCATGACTACCTGTTCCCTGCATGGAAATCATATCCCATGTTTCTTCTATCGATACTCCTGGAACGTCTCGATGGACCAAAAAAGTACCCATCTGTTCTTCTTCCGTTACCCAGGCGGTAACAAGAAAGATATCAAGGACTGGGGAAAGCGTCGTAAACGTTTTACGGCCACTAAGTATCCATTTATCGCCTTTCTTACGTGCAGTCGTTTCAGGACGTCCTCCACGTGTGGGACTACCCGTTCCGGCTTCTGATGCAGCCGTATTGACAAGGGCTCCTCTAGATATTTCTTCGAAAAATTCGTCCATGACCTCTTTTTTCCACGGCCTTTTCTCCGTTAAAGATAAAACCGTCCCAACATGCCAACCAATTCCTAAAGCGGTTGGTCCACAATATTCTGCAATTTTCTCCTGGGCTAAGAGAAAATCATATAAGGAACCGCCCTGTCCTCCAAACTCTTTAGCCAACGTTAATGTTGGATAACCGAATGCTTTTAATTCTTGAATGTTGTCAAAAGGAAAACCTTTAGACTCATCAAGTGATTCGGAACGATCCGGGAAGGACTGTATCGCTCGCTCTAATTCTTCTATATATTTTTTTTGCGCGTCTGTTTGATAAAACATGTCGATCATCCCTTCTAGATATGTAACCAAATACTCTTACAAGTATTCGCGAGTATCATCCATCACTATAACTCACCTATATCTTATCACTTTAGTCATATATATGATTCGAGAATTCCCTTAATCGAATTGATTAAGGGATAATTTCTTCTTTTTCATATACATTATTAGCATGCTTATATGCTTCTTTCGCTTGCTCCATGCTTTTGTCTTCAATGAAATAAGTAATGGCAGCCTGACCAATGCCATATGTTACGGCTCCCGCTACAGCACCCGAAACAGCTAGACCTGCGCCGGGTATCAAACGGACTGCGGCACGCACGCCTTCCCTAACAAGGAGGCCTAATCCGACATTAATGCCTAGAGCGGCGATGAATTCACTTGCTGTTTTTGTGTTAATTTCTTTATCCGCGATAAATCCAATCACTACAATCATCAGTCCTTGAATACCGGTCAATATTGGAAAATCAGCAAATGGGATGGGTTCAGCGCCGATTAAACTGGCAATAGCGGTAAATGTGCTGACGATTGTCCGTGCGAATTTCTTCTTGACGAAGTGACTTTGCATGGCCTTAGCCGTCATTAATTTCGCTTCACTGGGTAAGGCCTCGATCAAGTAGGTAGATAACTCATCGATGTTCCATCTCATGTCGTAATCGATATTGCCATTTTCATCAAAATCAATATAAGAACAAATCGGAATGATATTCAAAAGTGGGATGTCGCTTTCTTTAAATCGCTTTTCCATCAACGAAACTGCTTCATCTATATGCTGTTTTTTCTTAGGGTGGGCATCAAATGGCACTTGTTTATAATGAGGTGGATCCAATTCATCGACTTGGGTAACCACACAGATTACTGGTACATCATAGTGATGTTTATTTTTCACGATTTTCCGTAGCTTATTTAGCTCTTTTAAATCTTCTTCAATCCGTGAATCGGTTTCTTTCGCTTTAATCAAGAAAAGAAACACATCCGGCTGTTCCCCAGTAACCGCATTAATTAACTCATCCATTGGTGTTTCTTCTTCAAACGCCTCTGTAGGCGCCTCACTTTCTCCCAAACCGCGAGAGTCAAGCAAACGGATTTTTGGATTGTTTTCACTAGGGTACCACAGCCATTTGCCTTTACCCGTTCCAGACTTAACAGAACTGACATATTGCCGTTTTTCTCCGAACATCGAATTAATAAGAGAGGACTTTCCTGAACCACGCCTTCCGACAAGAGCAATCCGTGGCTCCCTAGCATCAACCGTCATCGTTTTTACTTTTAAGAGTTGGTCCAGCATTTTATTCTTTTTAGATTCTGAAATAGGAAGTTTATCGACCTGGCTCTTAATCAATGTATATATACTACTCATTTCATCGCGCTTTTCTTTCATTGTGATTCCCCCTTAATTAAGAACAGTTTTATTAAACTTTACCCCTGAACGATTCGTCTTAAGCATATACATGAGATGATTGATCTTTTCAGTCACTAGGCATTAGTTGTTCTTAACGAAGTAAATGGAGATTGAAAGATGTTAGGATTTTTCTTCGAGAAAGGTCACTACGCTTGCCAGGTACTTTTGGATTTCCTGCACTTGGTAAGCCGCAGAATCGGCAATTTGTTTATAGTGATGCTGTCCTTCATCTGTAATCCGTAAATAACGCTTCGTTCGTTTTTCACTTTCCCATCTACCAACAAGTAACCCATTCTCCTCCATTTCGTGTGATAAATCATATAAGTATCCATTGGAGGCAATCCAGCCGAATTGATTTTTTAACAAGTCGGCAATTTCCCCCATATAAATCGGTCTTTTAGTGAAAGCGGCCTTCAAAGTAACGTAACGGACTAGATCCTTCACAGAAATGATTTTCGAGAAATAAGAGCGGTATTCTTCTGGTAGTTCATTCACAACCGGAGGATTCGTACCAGAACCTTTTAAATCGAACATAAACCTGTCAATGACCTTTTTCACTTCAGAAAAACGTTCCAGGAAATTTTCTTGGTACCATGTATAAAGGTCTTTCCCTTTTTCTGTTATTTGATAATAATTTCTTCCTTTACTCGTATATAATGATAAATGGCCGGATTCGACGAGATTATTAGAAATTTTACATAAGTAGTCATAACTATGGACTTTCCCTGTAAACATATTTTTCAGGTCTTGATGAATGGCACGTGGATAGTTAGCTTTATCCGTCAAAGAATGCAGTAAAAAAATCGTTAAGAATTCTCTCTGGCTTAATCCAACAGACTCAACCGTTGTAGATAGTTTTTCCCCTTTCTTCACTGTCAACCCCCCTTATATATTGTTTGTCACAAAATAGTTCAGCTTCTTCTTATTATCCTGCGCACCCACAAATTAGTAAAGGGTTTCGTGCCTAATTACCTTAGTACTTAAACTATGTATACCGTCCATTTTAGTTGTCAAATTCATTCATAGTATTCTGACGAGGTATTTACTGGAATAAATTTACACCGAGGATATAACAAAAGCGATGACCATAAAATTAGGTCATCGCTTTTGTTATCTCTTATTGTTCTGTAAGTATGATTGGTCCTTCTTTTGTAATCACTATCGTATGTTCATATTGGGCGGAAAGTTTGCCGTCTGTTGTTCTTGCTGTCCAGCCATCCTTGTCCACTTTCATATGCCATGTTCCGGCATTCAACATAGGTTCGATTGTGATGACCATGCCTTCTTTTAAACGAGCGCCTTTACCAGGTTTACCGTAATGTAACACGGTTGGATCTTCATGCATCGTTTTACCGATACCATGTCCTGTGAAATCACGTACGACAGAGAATTTTTCTCCTTCAGCATACGATTGGATGGCGTGCCCGATATCTCCAAGACGATTGCCTACTTGTGCAGCCTCGATCCCTTTATAAAGAGCATTTTTCGTTACATCCATCAAGCGTTGTGCTTCCTCGGAAACTTCACCCACACTATAGGTCCAAGCTGAATCAGCTAATCCTCCGTTAAGCCTTACAACCATGTCGATCGTTACGATATCTCCCTCGTTCAATGGCTTCTTCTGTGGGAAACCGTGACAGATTACATCATTAACAGATGCGCACGTCGCGTATTTATAACCTTGGTAGCCTTTTTGTTCCGGTGTTGCACCATGATCAGCCAAGAACTTTTCAACGAATTCTTCAATTTCCCAAGTCGTTACGCCCGGCTTGATCATTTTTGCGATTTCTCTATGCGTCTCAGCAAGAAGCTTGCCCGCTTCATGCATCAAATGTATTTCTCGTTCACTTTTCAATGTAATCATTTAAAATCCTCTTTCATCTTAAATTATCTTTTCTAGTTGAGACTCCTTATTTATCATATGCCTTCCTTTATATAAAAAGCAACCAAAACACCGGTAAAAAACAATGGTTTACTCATTTCATGAACATATATTTTCATCCGGTAAATATAAATCGTTCGTGCCCTTCAATTTAAAAAATGATGGAAGGCGAATAGATTCTGATACGTTACTTTCTACGACTAGACTCATTCTATATACTGTGGATGTTTAAAAGAATACTAAAATAGTTATTACTCATTCTTTTTGGTAGAATAAGAGAAGATAAAGTGATAATAGGGAGAAAACATGAGAAGATTACGTAAAAAATCAAAGGTCATTCTGATAATATCGATGATGCTTTTTTTATTTCTGTTTATAAAACAAGTGTTGCAGACACCTTTTTCAGTAAAACTATCAACACCGCTTAATAAGATGAACTCGTTTGCAATCGTTGAAAAATATAGCACCCAAATTCAATCTGAATTGAAGAAATATGGCCTTGAGGATCAAACGCTAACATTGATTGCCGTGATGCAACAAGAAAGTCGAGGAAAAGGAGGAGATCCCATGCAAGCATCCGAATCCGCCGGTCTAGCTCCCAATACAATAACCGACCCTAATGAAAGCATCGAATATGGCGTGAAACATTTCCAGAGAATCATGGAATATGGGAACGAAAAAGCCGTTGACTTCTCAACCATCATCCAATCTTATAATATGGGGATTGGATATATTGATTACGTTGCAAATTCCGGCGGCAAACATACTGAGGAGCTAGCAAAACAGTTCTCTGCCCTGCAAGTTGAAAAGAACCCTGAACTCTACGACTGTGGTGGCAATGAGGAAAATTTCCGTTATCCATATTGTTACGGGGACTTTTCTTATAGTGATAAAGTAGAAAAGATTCTTGATACACTTACAAAAAGCACCCCTGCCATTGCCATTGAAGAGAAATCAGATGAAGCATTTTAGCTGCGACATCTGGTTTCTTTTTATTTTAACTGTATAATTCCATATGATTTTTCTTATTGAAGTCCATGCATATTTCCCTCGGCCTCTTCCCACGTTACTGTATACCCTTGCCCTTTGGAACAGAAAATGGAGGATGAGGTGTAATCAGGATCAGCATTTTTATTATATTCGGTCCGTTCGATGACCTCTTTGGGATTATGACACAAGTCATATCCAGCGAAGGTCAAGTTTATGTTCCCTTTCCCTTGGGTGAAAGAAGCCAGTTGGCTACTATAGTCCATAAATGTGGCAACTGGTACGAGACCCGTTAAAATCGCTTTGTCACCTTCCGTTTTTGGAGAATCGAAACTCCCATGTGCCTGTTGAATATCAGAAAGTACACGGCCCATCTGGTCCAGGTCTACTCTGATCTTAAATAGGTAAACAGGTTCAAGCAAGATATTTTCCGCCTTTTCCAATCCCTGCCTTAATGCCCGGTATGTAGCCTCTCTAAAGTCCCCACCTGATGTATGTTTATTGTGAGCTCGTCCAGTAAGTAGTGTTACATGTATATCCGTAAGGGGAGAACCTGTAAGTATGCCATGATGTTCCCGTTCAAAGAGATGATGGCGGATTAAGTTCTGTATTCCCACAGTAAGGTCATCAGCATGACATCTATTATCAAACGTAATCCCACTATTTCTTTCTCCCGGCTCTAATTGAAGATGAACTTCCGCATAATGTCCTAAAGGCTCAAAATGTCCATATCCAATAGCGTCTGTACCGATTGTTTCTTTATAGAGGATTTCAGGCTTTTCAAAAGTGATATTTAATAGGAATCGGTCCTTGACCAACTGCACCAATACTTCTAGCTGTATGGTCCCCATGACATGAACGTGTATTTCTTGAGAGCGTTCTTCCCATGACACATCCAATGAGGGGTCTTCAACATCCATAATTTTAAAATACTGTAATGCTTCTTTGATATTCACAGTAGGTTCAAATGTAACTTTTGACTTTAATGTCGGTATCATGTCAAAAACGGAACTTTCTTTAATCAGTCCTAGACCATCCCCAACTGATGCCAAGGATAAACCGGTGACTGCAAAGAGTTCCCCTGCCGCAACCTGATTTACGTTTTTAAATGTACTACCATTATAGATGCGAATGGATGTGATTTTTTCGAAGACGGAGTCTTCTGGTTTTCCATATTCGATTTCATCTCGTACTCTTAATGTTCCACTTAATGCTTTGATAAATGTTATTCTCGTTCCGTTACCATCATGACGAATCTTATACACACGCCCAGCAAATGGTCCTTGGCTGCGATAATCCGTGGCCGTTAACTGGTCAACCTTTTTCATAAAACTCTCTACTCCGACACCATGCAGTGCTGACCCACATGCAAGTGGGAATACTTTATTATCATGAAACAAATCTTTCATCGTCTTAAACCACAAATCCTGGTTATAACCTTGATCCATATAATGATCCAGTAAGAGTTCATTACGTTCAGCGACAAATTCCACAAGCTCCTCTTTCATCACTCCATCTGTGAAAGAGTCTGTGATATTACAGACGTCCTGGGTTAAATTCAACTGTATATCTTTCATTACAGCATCCACATCTGCTCCTACACGGTCAATTTTATTGATAAAGAAAAAAGTGGGCACTTGATACTTCTGGAGAAGCCCCCAAACGGTTTCCGTATGACCTTCTATGCCTTCCACTGCACTGACGATGATGATTGCATAATCCATCACCTGAATACTCCGCTCCATCTCCGGTGAAAAGTCAACATGGCCCGGCGTATCGATGAGATTATAGTTCGAATCTCGGTAAGAAAACATGGCTTGATCTGCAAAGACCGTAATTCCTCGTTGCCGCTCGATATCATGGCTATCGAGGAATGCGTCCTGATGATCAACACGCCCCCTATGTTTAATGCTATTCGTATAAAAAAGAAGCTGTTCGGAAAATGTTGTTTTCCCAGCGTCCACATGTGCCACTATTCCAATTGTCTTATTCATTTATGTTCCTTCTTTCAAGTGCCTTCACACCAATTTCTTACCTTTAAAGATAGAGAATATCTGTGATTTTGAATTAAACAACGAGTATATATTCTAGAACTAATGATCATTTCCTTAGTGCAAGCTCGCGGAATGAACTTGATAACACCGATTCCACATACAAACCGCCCCTTTTCTGAGGTAACTCCTAATATGTCCACTAATATTCAACCTAGGACATGAATGTTTCAGTCACCCTTTCATTCTAAAGCATAAAATATGTATATGACTACACCAAGGGAGATAAAAGTTATGTATCACACATATCTAGATGCCTTAGCCTTCTACGGGATTGAAAGTGCTCATCCAGGCGGTTTCGATTTGACATCAAACATCATGATGAATGAGAGAATTGATGCGAATACCACAATACTCGACGCAGGATGCGGGATAGGGCAAACATCACATTTCTTGGCAGAAACCTTTAAATGCCACATTTATGCGGTGGATAATCATCCACAGATGGTTAAAAAGGCAGCACAGCGATTTCAACAAGCCAATCTGCCTATTCGAGTGTATATGAGTTCCTTAGAAGAATTACCGTTTCCCAACGATTCATTTGACTATATTGTGGCTGAGTCCACCACAGGTTTTACGGAAATCAACAAGTCCATTGCAGAATATTATAGGGTATTAAAACCTGGCGGAATTTTGCTTTCAATTGATATGACTGCGGAAATTGCATTGCATGCCAATTTGAAAGTTGAATTGATGAATTTCTATAAACTTAAAAATATTCCGACTGAATTGGAATGGGTACGTGCCTTTAAAGAACAAGGGTTCAAACATACGGAAATCCTTCATTCCAGTACAGTTTTAGAAGAGTTAAAAAGATACTCTGCTGCCAACCAACGCTCGAGCGATTCTCCGGTTTTCAAAGGAACCTTAAATGATATCATCAAAGAGCATTATCGCCTTATGCTTACTCATGGAAATAGTCTTGGTTACCGTGCGTTTAGGGTGAGCAAGGGATAGCAGTCTTACTTTCCAATGGTTTCTGTCTCCTTAGAAGGATTCTCCAATAAATTGCCGTATCATCTAATAATCTAGCGAAATGGCTGTAGTTTTATGTGAAGCTGTTATAAAAGAAAATCTTCTCGAATGAAATGATCCCCCTAATAATAGATCATTTACAATTTTTATTAAGGGGATTCTATTGTTTAGAGTGATTATACTTATTGTTAGTACCTTAATATTTAATTGTACCTTTCCGCTTTGGAATACAAAGATAGAAAAAAACCTGTGGCCATTGCCTTACAGGTTTTTAAAGAATCTTTTTCTATTACCAAAGGAATGCAAGGAAGATTAATGAGGTGATTGCTCCAAAAGCGAACCCAGAAGCCGCTCCCCAACCGAATCCCCCATAATATCCACCATAGCCAAATCCACCAAGGTTACCTCCATTATTAAATGGGCGAATATAGACTTTGTTGGGTGTTACCCTATGAATAATGCCCCTATGGATTGTTCCTCTATTTGTACGGATTTCTACCGGTCTCCCAATTCCTTGGCTGCACTTATGAAAATAGTTTTGATTGTTATATCCCACTTTAATAAACACTTCCCTTATATTCGATTCTACATGGTATGCAGAAGGGGACTAGCTTGCATAGATAAACACCCACTATGAAAAGCAATTATCATATCCACTTTAACTTCCGTGACATACTATGAATCAATTACATGGAAAAAGGAGACAACAGGAATGAAACACTCTTACCAAGATGCCTTGGTCTTTTATGAATTGGAAGGGGCTCATCCAGGCGGTTTTGAACTAACCAAAAGTATTCTAAAAAATGAAGACATTCATAAAAATGATAAGATCCTCGAGGCTGGATGTGGACTTGGCCAGACTTCACAATATCTAGCCGAAACTTATGGTTGTCAGGTTTATGCAATGGATAATCATCCGGAAATGGTAAATAAGACAACGAAAAGATTACAACAAGTTCAATTACCGGTGAATGTATTTATGGGCTCCATTGAAAAAATGCCCTTCCCCAAATATTTTTTTGATTTTATCATAGCTGAATCATCTACATCATTCACTACCATTCAAAAATCCATTCGGGAATACTACCGTGTCCTTAAACCTGGAGGCACGTTAATCTCTATAGATATGACAGCGGAATGTATTTTGCCTGGTGAACATAAAGAGGAAATCATGAATTTTTATCAGCTTAAAACCCTCTTGACACAATCTGAATGGATAAGTGCTTTTGAAAAAGAAGGATTTTCACACCTGGAAATTCTAAAATCCAATACGGTTATAGAAGAATTAGAGAATGCTCAAGCGGAACATGTCAAGCCTCTGCCTTCTAATGAAGCCTACAGCCGAATACTGGAAGAACATTATCGTCTAACCCTCACTTATGGAAATAGTTTAGGCTACCGTGTATTTAGGATGAACAAATAGCATGGATATACCAACTTAAACTAAGAGGAGCGTTTCTCGGTTAGAAGAAACGCTCCCTTAGTTTTATACAGTGACTATATAAATCCCCACTCCTAGAGCTAAGACAATCCCTAGGACGGCATATATCCAAGTTAGCCTGGTTAAATTGCCTCTAACAGCGCCTGAATAATTTTCATCGCTTTTTCCACCCAAAGCCATGGTACCAAATAAGGCAGCAATCATGATGATAAAGACCAATATCATGGAAAATTTCATGTTAATCCCCCCGCTCATGCACCTTCATTTTGAGATACATTACGTTCTCTCTGTAACTCCTAATAATATAAGTATACGGAATATTGAGAAAAAATGAAACAGGCAAAGTCTACTAAAAAAGGCATCTTGGTGTCCTTATGATTTACAGGATTTCATCGCAACTAATAAAAGGCCAACCGATGTCGGTTAGCCAAATAATTGCCTATATAGTTTACCTTATCGAAGTTTGACATGGGTATTGATATATCAACTTTAAGGTGTTATTGGACCCCCAAATCCACCAGATAAGCCTTAGAATTATCGCTATCCTCGTTAAGATCAATTAATACATTCGTAAAACCTGCTGTTCCAACTACTTTTGCTTCGTAATCAACACTTAATACGATTAAGTCATCGTAAAAAAAATTAATATGGGCAAAGTTGACACTATCCGCTTTTAGATTAAGCTCTTTTGCTATATCCATAAAATCTATTTTAAATACTTTTTCGTATTTCTCATTTCCTTTTTTATAATTTTCTATAGTCTGTATCCTTTGTATCCCATCTTTAAAGCTTTCTTTCGTTCCATTTAAATAGACAAACTTCCCATCATCACTAAGAAGAACATCTTTTTCATGAATCCTAAAAACAGTATGTTCCTTTTTATTCCATATCGTTTCGGAATGCAGGATGTTAAAGAATTCCCCTGATGGATCAGTCTTAACGAATAAATCTTCAAAGTTTTTCAATTCTTCAGAATCAACGACGTTTTGAAGTTCATCTGGTACCAGTTTACTGGCGGTTACCGTTGAAAAATCACTTTTTACGAAAAGAAAAATTGACCCACTTTCTTTTTTATTTAATTGTTGTATTTCAATTGCCATTGATTCCTTACTTAATCCCCTTATATTAAAACTGAGCCGATCGGTCTCCGTCAAACTATATCGATTTAAAATGCCAGGCAAATTGAGTGTTTTCTCACCTTCCATGGTCTTAATTCGTAATCTATTCTTTTTTTCCAATTCAACTAAAGGGAGATTATATTCATGCAGTGGTTTTACTGGTAGAAAAACCTCCTGCTTTATATTTTTATTTTGTAATGAGTTCAATGTTGATGAAACATCCTCTAAACCTAACAAGGGCTTGTAAAAGTCACGGAATACCTTACCATACGAAAAGTATTGAATGGGGGAGAACTCTTCAGACCCTTTTCTTATGGCATTTACGCTAACGCCGTCTTCCATAAAAAGAGGATTACCATAATTCGGAGCGAAAAAATTGATCATAAATCGAGAAAGTGACTCATTATCCGTTTCAGGGAATCCCTTTATATAAAGCAAGTCCTTCACTTCCTCTTGTTTTTTTGTTGTTGAAAGATCCGGTCCACATCCAATGAGAAAAATAATGATTAAAAGTACGATTCCGTTAAAGAAACACTTTTTCATAGATTTTAGCTCCTAATTATTTGTCTGTATTAACTTGTCTTATGAGTTCAATGAATTCTTCATCTTTAATTTCATTACCATGACCTGGATTCTTTATTGTGCTAACACCCTCTACCTCATATTGCGGTCTTTCATCAATCAATGATTCAAGATTGTTTGCATTTTGACTTTCCAATGAGACTACATCGTCGCTATCTTTTTTAACTTCCATAGACCCACCCTCATAATATACCGTTTCCATTCGATAACCGGCAGAAGCTATTATATTCATCTTTTCAAGTTTAGTATATACTTCAGGATTTGCAGATTTGAGATTTTGTAAGTCCTCTTTCATTTCTTCCTTAGATAGATCGGTATAGACATTGCTATGGAGAATTCCATTATCCTCCCTTTTATTTTCTGGATTGAAATCCAAAAAATCTGTAAATTGCCGTGGGTCTTGCCCTATTTTTTCAGCAACATAAGGTAAACTGTTTCCCGTTTTAGCTAGTTTGTTTTTGTCATAAGGTGTGCCGATAGTAGTAATGCTCTGTACATAGTCTGGATAATCCATTGCAAATTGCATAGACCTTCTGCCTCCATAACTATGACCAAACAAATTAAGTTTTGTGGTTTTGTTTATAAGCCCCATTTCTGAGAGCAATCTAGTTAAATCATCACTGGTTTCCTGTCTATGTTCATTTGACTGTTCTGTATCATAAACTAAATGAATACGTCCTTCAGGATATTTAAAGGCATCTTCCTTTTGTAAGGATTGAAAATCGTCTAGTGCAAGCACTTCCTTTTCGCCATATTCATTCATTTTCACAACATAATATTCTTTCTTTCCGTTACGTTTCACATGAACGATTACGTCACCCTCAACAGAAGCCTTTTTAGCACTTTCCAAAAACTCGTTCCCGTTTGATTCGATTCCATGAATATAAACTGATACTTCTTCAAAGTCCCCCATAGGTCCTTTAATATTTTTCATGGAATTATAAATGATTGAAATATCATTTAATCCCTGTCGCATCGGCGAACGATAATAGCGGACAGCATTTTCGAAATCTAATTCAATTTCAGATATTTCACTTTTGAGCATATTATAATAAAGTGAAATTTCCTGACATTGAGAGATAATATTCGTAAGTTTTAATAGTTCTTCTTCAATCTGATCGCCTTTTAACTGAAGTTTTTTGTTCTCCGACTTCAACCTTAACTCGTCTAAATCACTTATGTATTGGTCCACTTCAGCTTTCAAATCAGAGAAGTCAAACATAATCATAGTACCAGCCAATTCCGTTATACTGCCTGAATCAATAAAACCCCAAATCTTTGCATATGCATTTCTTACAAGTTTGGAATTTGCTAATAATACCGTAGCATTTGCGCGGCTAGTGTGTAAATTGATCAAACTCGTTACTTCTGGCTCTTTATACATAGGTTCTTTATCCTTTCCTGGTTATTCACACTTCCCTAGGTTATGAGCAATGAGATTATCTACTCGTTCAAGCTCTTTAATAATTCCATCCGCGTCAGTGCTAAGTTCTTCGACACTTTTTAAAAACGTGGATAAAAGGAAAGTAATTTGCACCTTTCCTTCCTCCCACACATCGGCAACATCCCCCCAAGGAAACTCCGTATGAAAAAGTACATCATTCAATAATTTTTCAAAGTCTTTTAACAACTCGTTTAAGCTATCTAAGTTAGAAGAAAATTCTTTTTTTGCTGTTTTTAATGTGTAGGCATTTAGTTTAATTTCGTTACTCATATTTTCATAAGAAAACTCGTATTGCTGCACTGCACGGTTGTTCTGAGGTACAGTCTCTACTGAACCTGATTCATCCGTACTCAAAATCATTGATACAAAGTTCATAACAGTATCAGCAAAATACAGTAAACCAACGCTAGCTTTGTTAAAAAATTCGATATGATTACTCAATTTTGTCTTAAGCGCTGTAACAGCTTCACCGCTATGATTCTCAAGTTCCTTACTAAAAAAAACGATGGGTTTATAAACGGCTAATATCGTATCTTCTAATTTTCGGACGCTTCCAGAAACCATATCAGGCAAGTCTTTATTAAATTTAAATACCCCCACTTATTTGGCCTCCTTCAATTTTCGAATCGCCTCCCTTTGTTTCCGCCTCTTTAAGTAATTGATCAACTTTTACTTCCATTTCATCCACATACCCATAATGATACAAAACGTCTATATCATCCTTGTTAAAAAGAATGAATTTTTCTTTCGAATGGATATAACCATTTGGATATTCAATAGCTGTATAATCTTTAACCACATTATGATTTTCAGAAAACACCAGACGACCGATGATTAACAAACGCCTTGAATCACCTTGGACTCCAACTACACTCCCTATTGGTAAAAACTCCTTAGAAAAGAACAATTCCATCTCTCCTTCGCATCCTCTTGCCATTGAACACCCTAAATATATTTGTTTTTTTTAATTACCCATCCTCTCTATTTTAAAACCATTTTTTTCCTATTCTATTCTAGATTTCCGACCCTCCATTTAGCTAAATCCGGAAGGCTCCATTATCTTTAGAAATACATTTCACCAACATGGTAAGTTGCAATAAAAAAAGGCATGATTTCATATGAAATCTGCCCTTTTAGGAAACCACGTAATATATTAGTAGTGTTTTTTCAATCTGCCTATTTAGCTTGTATCGCAAGGACTGTTTCTAAGATGACATTCACACCTTTTTCACAATCTTCCCAAGATGTCAGCTCGTTTTCGCAGTGGCTTTTTCCGTTGACACTTGGAACGAAAACCATCGCGGTAGGGATATAGCTTGCGATGAATTGTGCATCATGCCCAGCTCCACTTACCATTCTTTTGTAGGAATACCCCAATGAATTAGTAGATTGCTCTAATAAATCGCAAAGTGACTCATCAAACCAAACCGTGTCGCGTCCCCATAGCTTTGTGGCAATGACTTCACACCCATCATTTGAGCCTGACTGTATTAGCCCTTTTATAATTTCTTCTACACGCTCAATAACCTGTTGATCCTTATGTCTCGCTTCTAATGTAAAAACTACTTTATTCGGAATGACTGTATGAATATTAGGATGCACATTTACCCGCCCTATGGTAAAAACTAAATCTTCATCAAGAAGATTTAACTTTTGAATGGCTTCTGTGACAAGACTATTTGTCGTAAAGAAGGCATCTTTTCTCATATTCATAGGAGTGGTTCCAGCATGGTCTGATTCGCCAGTCACTTCTATTTCGTAGCAGACCATTCCAAGAACACATTCCACTACACCAATCTTCAAAGCTTCTCTTTCAAGGATAGGTCCTTGCTCAATATGTAATTCTAAAAAGGCTGTGGCCTCTTTTAGGCGGGACTCAATATCTCCTGCATACCCAATCGAGTTCAGGGCATCTTCGAAAGTAATTCCATCACTATCGGTTTTTTGTATCATCGTAGTTTTTTCAAATTTCCCCGAAAGGACCCCGGAGGCCATCATCGAAGGCTCGAATCTTGCTCCTTCTTCATTTGTAAAATTGACGATCGTGATTGGAACATTTGGTTTGATATCATTATCTACTAAGGTACGAACCACTTCCAACCCAGCAGCCACCCCTAGGATTCCATCAAAGCGCCCACCTTTTTTCACGGTATCCATATGTGAACCCATGACGATTGGCGGTTTATTCTCCAAACCTTCTAATGTAGCGTAAATATTACCCATATCATCAACTTTAATCGACATTCCTAATTCTTCACAACAAGAGCAAAAGTAATCTCTGACTAAACGGTCTTCTTCAGTCAACGAAAGGCGGGTGACTCCATTATTTTCAGTACGTCCGAAATCTGCAAATTTTTCAAGTGAGTCACTTAACCTCTTACCATTTATCAGTAGTTTTTGCTTTTTCATAGAGCACTACTCCCTTCGAATACTTACTAAAAAACATGATGACTTTCTATAAAACTTAATTTTCGGATTATTCTTTTTATTATACTTGCATAGACTGTTACATTCATTAGACAAAAAGTTAATTCTTTGGACCGTTTTTTATACCTTTTATCTATTTTCAATTACTACTATCTAAAACAACAAAAAACACTACCAACAATTGTTTTTTACTAAGGGATATGAAATGTTGTTGTATTTTTAAAAGTTAACTATAATGGAAAAGCTAAAGGAAGGAGTGATTTAATGCGAACAAATGAAGTAGCAAAAAAAGTGAAAGTTCACCCTAACACTGTAAGGCTTTATGAGGATTGGGGGTTTATTTCTTCAGTTCCCAGAGAAGCAAATACATACAGGAGATATTCAAACATCCATCTAATTCAAATGCAAATCGCTCGCTATGCTTTTCGACAAGAATTCATTCAAAATAACCTGCGCAAACAAGCTACCCGAATTGTCCGATTAAGTGGTAGTGAGCTGTTTAGCGAGGCATTAATAGAAGCAAATAAATATCTGCAATTTTTAGAAGCGGAGTATTCTTATACTTGTCGTGCTGTCCAAATAGTTGAAAAGATTTTAACGAAGGTAGTAGTTCATACTGAGACATACACTCATAGAGAAGTAGCAAATAATCTGCAATTAACGGAAGAGACCCTTAGGAATTGGGAAAGAAATGGCTTATTTACGGTAAAACGAAATTCCCAAAACCGACGTCAATATTCAGAGCGTGATATTCAGAAACTATTAATTATTCGTACGCTTCGTACTGCTCATTTTTCCATTGCAGCCATACATCATTTAATAGAAGGTATTGAAGAAGTGCAAACCGCACGGGATATTCAATCCCTTTTAAATTCACCAAAGTTTGCTGATGAATTTTTACATGTTACAGATGAACTTGAGATAAATTTAAAAAATGCGATGAAAGACGTAAAGTCAATCATCGCATTATTAGAGGACTTATAATAAAGGAGACGGATTTACTTCGTCTTTTAAAATGGTTAGTTCATGCATTGCTCTTGTCGTTGAAATATAGAGTAACCCACGATCGAATTCATTCCGATAATTCGTGCCATTTACGAATGGCACTATTACCGAGTCAAATTCAAGTCCATTTGCATATTGGATTGTTGTTAAAATAATCCCCTTTTCAAATTTTTCTGTATGAGCATCTACTAGGTGAATCGGCAAATGGTTTACATGTTCTTTTAACAAAACAAGTTCTGATTCCGTTTTACAAATGATGGCTGTAGATTTGAAATCATTTTTAATAGATCCAAGCAATCTCAAAATCATTTCATTCAATGTTTTATAGGGGATTTCTTTTGGTTCCTCTCCGTGACGAGCGATTGGATGAATTGTCGAATTCCGCATGAATTTTTTCGCATACATTGCGATTTCATAAGATGACCTGTAACTAGTCGTTAGTTCAACATATTCTAGGTTTGAAAAAATTTGCTCAAAACCTTCTTTTGAAATTGTTTCGTATGGTAGAAGTGCCTGACTAAAATCACCAATAATCGTACGTTTACACTCAAATACTTTTTCGAGTAGTGCATATTGAATGGGTGTATAATCTTGCATCTCGTCTAGGACAAAATGCTGTATCATATCAAATGTCTTTATACCCTCAAAGTAAAGCTGACAATAAAGATAGGGATATACATCGGTAAATTCAAAGTGCCGCTTTTTGAAATAGAATGTTTCTTCACTGAATTCCGACATAAATGCTTTATAAATATCGATTGCGGAGTTAATAAGTAGCCGTTTTTTTAATCGTTTTACGATTTCGTTTTTACTGGGTAGTTTTAGTTCACCTTGGCGCTTCGTCTTGAGAACATTCATTACATCATCAGCTATCATCTCTAAGCGAATAAGTACGGGTTCTTTTGCATATTTGCTGAAACGATTCTGCAAATATTCTGTTGTGAATTCATAATCAGCAACCGAAAGGGTACCATTTTTAAATAAGGTTGAGTTCAATCTTTGTAAAAAAGCATTTAACTGTTCTACAAAAGCATAAGTTGATTTGATCGAAGCTCTTATTGCATAGTCACTTTTGGGATCTGCTAAAATATCTTTTACCTCTTGTTCAAACGATACGTAAGTTAAGTGGTTAGGAAGTAACTGTTCCGTTAACTCATCTATAGTAAAGGAACGGATTGGCTGCTCGCCAAGTTCCGGAAGGACTGAAGATATATAATCACCGAAAACTTTGTTAGGGGATAGTATAAAAATTCGATTTGCTTGTAGGGTATCTCGAAATTTGTATAAAAGGTACGCAATACGATGCAGAGCAACTGCCGTTTTCCCCGATCCCGCGACACCTTGTATGATGACATTATAGGCAGAATCATTACGGACAATTTTATTTTGTTCCCGTTGAATTGAGGTCACGATCGTTTTCATTTTATCATTCGCATGCTCACTTAAAGTCTTTTGTAACACAGCATCTTGAATTGTTAATGAGCTTTTAACCATATACTCAATTTTGGAATTTTCGATTTTGAATTGCCTTTTCGAAACAATTTCACCGTCAAAATGATTTTCTTTTGCCTCATAATAAGCTTTTCCTATTTCAAATTCATAGTACATATTACAAACTGGAGCACGCCAATCATAGATGAGATTATTACTGGCTTCATCACTAAATCCAAAACGGCCTATATAAAATGATTCCACTTCATCTGGTTCATCGCCTTCATAAACAAAATTAAATCGACCAAAGTATGGGGAATCGATTAGTTTCTCTAGTTGCTCTCGTTGCTCTCGTTCGGTAACTTGAGCAAAACCCCGTCGGTCAATCATATTTAACGTTTGGCTATAATCATATATCTCAAATTTATCGATTTCACTTTTGTAATCAATCATATATTTTTGTAACTCTTTATAGGAGTGGTCTTGTTTTGTAATATCTTTTGAAACTTGTTCATAAGCTTCCTTTAGCTTTTCTATAGTATGTTCGAAATATGTTAATTCTCGTGAGTCCATCATCATCGTCCTCCTTTTTACCAGTAATCACTAGTTTAACGATTCAAACTTCGCTGGTGTGTATATGGAGGGTTTAAAAAGTTTATGAAAAATCTTACAAATAATATATTTCCTATTTTGGATGTGGCAGATAACTAGTAAGGTTTTTCAAAAATAAAGAGATCCCTTCTATTCGATTTCTAGTAGAAAGGATCTCTTTATATGAAAGTAGGATTTTGATTTTTTTGATGCAGGTCTGTGCTAATATCCTTATTGTCCTCTGATGTTCCTTAAACTTGTTTCACTTTTCCCAATAGCCCGATTGATAAATATTGCTTATTTTCATCGAAATCCCATAACCAATGGCGCAAGGAAAAATCTTGCCGATCCACTTTACTCATATAATGCTGGATGGCAATTAATGCGGCCCCGTACCCGACATTGGAAGCTAATGAAAAAATGGCGTTAATTCCTTGATTGGTAGTCTCAATGTATTCTGGTTCCATCTTCAAGATATCGGACCAGGTTATGTAGAACCCATTTCCAGTACAACACTTGAAGGCTACATCCTGCAAATTAAGCACAATCTGATCTCTTACATCCAAAAATCCATCTTTCATTCTTACTAAATCAAATTGTTCATAGTGGTGTTTATTCTTTTCAAGAGTATCTAACGCCCAATTATAAAATAATTGAGTATAAATGGCCGATGTTGCGAATATGTCAAATTGGCCAATATAATCATTGAATTCATTATGAACGATTTCTGATAACTTATCCTTCATATTCAATACGTATTGAATGATGTCTTCAGTCTTTTCACCATGCTCCAACATGGAAGTCAGTGTTTGTTCGAAATTTATTTTATCCAATCCGGTCACATCCATTGCAACTAACTGAATTTTATTGCGAGTACTTTCTGAAAAGTTCTTGATTCCATTTACCATGCTTTCTTTATCTATATCGAATAAATAAATCGAATTACATTTTGTTGATAGATGATTTAAATCCAGATCATCACAATTGCCCGCTCCAATAATCCCTATTTTATCTACAAAAGCTTGTTTGGAAAAAACGGTATCAAATAATTCTGTTACCCGTTCACGATGTTTTCCCCATTTAATCCTTCTATATTCGTCACGATTATGATTCAAATCCCTTTGGAAGGCTTCCAAGACTTAACACTCCTTTATGTACAACTGATTAAACTATTGTATCAAAAGACTGCTCTAATGTAGAGATTCTCAGCAACAAGGAAATAGTATTTTTCCAAGAGATAAATCAGTAAATTTGGATATCTTTTTGTATATCTCAAACATTAGAATATAATGGAAATAAGAGAATGGATAATAGGGGGGCATATCGTGAGTAACACAAAAAAGATTTTATTGATTTTACTTGTAATTTTTCTATTTATATTAGCAGGAGTAGTCATCCTGATGTATTCCTTCACACAAGGTATGAAGGGTGATCCTGATGAAGAAAAGAAAGTCCGGGTGCAAGCGGAACAATATCTAGTGGAAAATTTTAAAGAAAAAACGTATGTATACGACGTGTTATACGATAACATGGGTAACTTTGATGAGTTTGAATACGCCGCTAAAGTTAGAGAGGAAAAGTATGGTACAGAATTTCTTGTGTATTCTAACGTGCATACTGGAAAAATGGAGGATTCCTTTATTTCTAATAAATGGAGAGATGATTCAGAAAAAGAAATAAAGCCCTATTTCGAAGAAAAAATTGGGGATGTAAAGTCATCAGTCGAAATGAAAGAAATTACTGATAGTAACAATTATGAAGAAATCCAGGCTAAAATAGGGGATTCTAGTGAATTAGTTGTCCTTTTTGATAGGGAGATTGGAAGAGAATTAGACATTGACCCGAATCATCCAAAAAGTTATAAAGAGTATGATGTTGCACCATCTATCCTTCTTACAATTCACCGTAAAAAACAAGATTCAGATGAAAATGATTTTAACAGTATTATTCAATCCATTAAAACCGACCGCGCTCTTGTTCGAGGTGAACTCATCGTGAATTACGTCAGCACTGATGGAGTGGCATTAGAAGATGACGAATGGCGAAAAACGTTTTAATTAATCTATCTATGGAATGCTAATATGGGTCCTGTTCAAAATTTCAGGGGGCTGTCCTATAAGTACCTAAAATAACATGAAAAAAAATCCCCTTGATACATGAGTCCCAAGACGATTTTAAACAAGTATAAATTTATTTAAGAGCTTTCCTTTAATTCTTTATCTGCTTAAATGCTGGGACTTTAGAATCCGCACTTTGTAGTTTTTTTCCTGTTTGCGGATTCCTCCCCATTCATGCTGCACGGTTACGCACTTCAAATGTACCAATCCAACTAACTGGACTTTCTCCTCTTTCGCAGGTAGTAGAAATCTGTTCAAGTATTCTTCTACCATCTTTTTAGCATCATCTATTGTTGGTTCTGCTGGTGTCGCTACAGTATTTACTAGATCAGTTTTGTTCAATTGTAACAATCCTCTTATTAGACACTTATAACAAAAAATACAACCATTTCATAACAACTATACGCCCGTCAGTTATGGAATAGTACAATAACATGCATTATGTAAACTGAAGTGAAAAATTATAGTTGAACATTTTAACCTTAATGGGACATATTTGGTTCTTTTGATTCTACATTCTTAAATACATCTTTAAATACATCTTCTTTTATCTCAATTTCTTTATTCAAATTGTTTAATACCTCTTGTACCGGTTTTGCGTCTTTTTCCATAAGTGTTTGTTTAATTTGGTCTTCCACTTCACTTAATGGTTTCTCCTTTCTATCTGTTACCTTAATTATGTGATAACCAAATAGTGTCTTGACTGGCTCACTCACTTCACCTTTTTTTAACTTCATAGCCGCAGCAAGAAAAGTCGGATCCAATTCCTGGCTTCGACCGGAAAGATAACCCAAATCTCCGCCTTGTGATGCAGACACCTTGTCTGTCGATTGTTTTTTTGCTAATTCAGTAAAGTCATTTCCTTTTTTGAGTTCTTCATCTACTATTTTAGCATCTGACTCATTTTTCACGAGAATATGGCTAGTTCTCACCTTTGTATATTGATCTTTATTTTGTTCATAGTAATCTTTTATTTGTTTATCCGAGACTTTTAACCCTTCTGTTGTTGCTTTTAAGAAATAAAGTGATTGTTCGATATAATCCTTTAGTTCATTTTCATTATTAAATCCTTGTTTTTGTAGAAATATTGTAAATTCATCTTTATCACCGACTTGTTCTTTAATCTCTGTTAATCGATGATTCACTTCATTATCAGATACCTCATATTTACCTTTCAATATTTGCATATAAACCAATTCCTGAACCAATTCCTTTCCCCGTTCGGTATTTACCACTTCCTTATATAAATCATCTTTGGAGATATTTCCACTTTTCGTTTTAATAAGTATATCGTTATCATTGACAGAGGTTAAAGACGAACAGGCACCAAGTAAACATAACAATGATAAAATAGATAAAATTGTGATTTTATTCCTCAATTATCTTCACTCCTACTTTTGATAACTTTCCAAAGTCATTGTCGCTGACTGATCAGACTTGAGTTTACCCATCAAATAAAAAGCTTAATAAGCTTTAAAATGCCTCCGATATTTTACTGGGTATTGTAAAAACGTAACTATATAGGGCAAAGTTCAAGCAGCAAATAAATGCCAATTTGGTTTCTCAATTCTAAACTTTCTTAAATGAGACGGGACAGTTCTCCAACTGTCCCATCCATTCTATTGGTTTTTTCCTATGAATCTCATAAATGCGAAAATCTATAATTAAGTTTGATAGAGAAGTGTCCCAATCAAAATAAGTAAACAGCCA
>NZ_JBIWCZ010000016.1:47329-58918 GCF_044761765.1 Peribacillus sp. NPDC097284 | reverse complement strand
ATGTTTGACTTGCTCATTTTGCTTTTTTATAGTGTGTGCTCACTCAAAATTTACGTTGGCGCTTTGTTTTGTTCAGTTTTCAAAGAGCAATTTGTGTCACTCTGTTTCAGCGACTTTAATATCTTATCATGCTATTACTGTTTCGTCAATAACTTTTTTTAAAAAGTTTTTTAAACTCTTTTTAAAAGCTAATGTCTTGCAGCAACTTTTATAATATACCAGCGAATAAATTAATAGTCAATAGATTTTCAAAATATTATTCTTAATTTTTTTCTGTGTTTTGTTTTTCTCTCACATACGCTAGACATTCTCTTTCCGTCCCCATTCTTTTAAACAGATTGAATAGGATCTTATACTTCTCATTGATAGCCCTTTTCACTACATGGTCAATCCTCCCATCCTGTAAATCGAATAAAATTTCATCCATCTCTCTTTTAAGGAGATACATCAATTCCTCCTTTTCCTTTTCATTGATTAGAAGACCCAGCATATATCTAACACCTCCACAAACCATCTTTCCCCACTCTCCCCGTTTATATAAAGTTTCATATTATATTTTTTTGCATATCTCTACAATGCGCGCATAAATATGTGACAAGAGCATTTGGACAAGGGGATGGGTGAATGAAATTCTTCATGGTGCTTCAGGCAAAAAACATTAAACAGTATTCGTTAATTATACTTACGGCTTTATTCACCGCTTGGTTTCTTTTCGTGCAAAATATCATACATGCCCCTGTTTTCTCTACAGAGGATGGGCCAAAAGCCGTTTATAAAGGGGATAAGAATATTGCTATCACATTCAATATTGGCTGGGGGGATGAGAAAGCCGCTCCTATATTAGAAACGTTAAAGAGGGAAAAAATTAAATCGGCCACCTTTTTTCTTTCAGGTTCTTGGGCTGAGCGCCACCCAGACATGGTAGCCACCATTGAAAAAGAAGGATATGAAATAGGAATCCTAGGTTATGACTATAAAGATTACTCCGATCTCAAAGATCAGGAAATCATCCGGGATATTTCCAAAGCGCAGGAAGTATTCAAAAAGCTAAATGTTAAAAATATCGAGCTTTTACGTGCGCCCACCGGTCACTTCGATAAGCGACTTCTTAAAATCAGTGAGAATTTCGGTTATACCGTGGTCCATTGGAGCATAGATTCAAAAGATTGGACCAATCCAGGCGTTGAACAGATCGTCCAAAATGTTAACAAAGCCCATAAAGGGGATATCATCTTATTGCATGCCTCGGATTCTGCAAAACAAACGAATAAGGCATTGCCTGATTTAATAAAGGAACTTCGTGCAAAAGACCTGAACTTCGTTAATGTTTCAGAGATGATTTCTAATTCTTCAGCAAGAAGTGAGGAAATTAAGTAATCGACTAAGCACAATTTAAGAACATAAAAAACCTGACCATAGGATAGTCAGGTTTTTTTATGTCGGCAAGCATCTCCGCTTTCAGCGATTTTACTTACCTCCTATTCCATCAGTATTAAAATTCTTCTTAGGGACTTGCATCCTCGCTTTTTTGCCTGCCAACTCCTTTTGGGATTGATTGATCAATTTGTTTAAAATCATTAATTGATAGGCATTACAGACAAGCAGGGGAAACAACATAAAATAGAGCCATCCGTCATCATTGGTCCTTAAGACTGGCACCCACTCCAATACTGTCGCCACCACCATGAAGAACAATGCAGGAATAAAAGCTTGTCTATTCGTTTGCTTCATTTTAAAGTAGGCCGTCACCAACCCGATCAACAGCACTACCACAGCTGATGAGATATATGAGCCAAGCCCCTCACCGGATTCAAACTTAATATACCGTAAATAGACTAAATCAAATAAAACAAAGATAATCAGTACAATTTGCACCGCATTCCACAAGTACACACTTTTAAAAATTCCCAGACCGAAACGATGTATCGTTAAATAAGCAAAAAAGCCAGCTTGGCTTATTACACTGAAAATCAATCCCACTCCAAACAACCAAACAAACGTTGAAAGTATGGATGTAATTTCTAACGATGTGAAATACGATTCAAACTCACTCCACCGGGCTATAAATCCCACAACTCCGCCCGTTACTCCACCTATAAGTAATGTTGTCATAAACAATCGAACTAAATTACGGCTGTTCATCATTTTCCTCCATACATTTCTATTTCTTTCATTAATTGTACCAACCATATTTGGAAAAATCCACTTATTATACCAATGGATAATATCCTGCAAAGAAACCATATTAACAGTATGGAAGATTAAAGAGGGGGGCTCTACGTATGAAAATGGGGTTTACTTTGTTCCTTGCTTCATTCTTGTTCTTTTGTACGGGCTGTTCGCAGAATGGAACGAGTGAAGGAAAAATGGATTATGAGGAAACAAAGAAGATGGTCGTCGATATCTTGAAAACAGATGAGGGAAAAAAAGCCATCCAGGATACCATTGCTGATGATAAAACAAAAACTGAACTTATTATGAACTCGGATATCATAAAAAAATCCATTGAAGAGACTGTTACCTCTGATAAAGGAAAGGAGTTCTGGAAAAAGGCCTTTAAAGATCCTGAATTCACCGCAGCCTATGCCAAAGCTCTAAAAGAAGAACACAAAAGGCTATTAAAAGACTTGATGAAAGACCCACAGTATCGGGGAATGCTAATAGAGGTCTTACAAGAACCCGATTTAGAAAAAGAAATGAACAAGTTACTGAAAACGAAAGAAATGAGAGCCGTATATAAAAAGACGATCATCGAGACGATGGAAAGCCCTCTCGTTCAAGCTAAAATGCAAGAAAGCTTAGACAAGGCCGCTACTAAGGCTACAGAAAAGGCGGAGAAATCCAAAACCGAGGATAAGTCAAAGGAATAAAAAAATAAAGGCTACTTCCAAATACGATGGGAAGTAGCCTTTATTTTTATTTCAATTTTTCAATGACTTTATTCGCAATATCTTCATAAATCTTACCTAATCTATGGTCAGCCGCATATATAGAAGGTGCGAAATCTTCTTCATTCCAATCTGGTTGTTGAAGAGGTAGTTGTCCTAAGACCTCTGTACGAAGTTCTTCTGCAAGCTTCGCCCCTCCACCTTTACCAAATACGAATTCCTTCTCACCAGTGGTCTTGCTTTCGAAATAAGACATATTTTCGATTACACCGATAACCTCATGTTCGGTTTTAATGGCCATGGCTCCTGCCCTTGCTGCCACAAAAGCCGCAGTCGGATGTGGAGTTGTGACGATGATTTCTTTACATGAAGGAAGCATCGTATGAACATCTAATGCGACATCTCCTGTACCAGGTGGTAAATCCAGTACCAAATAGTCCAATTCGCCCCATTCCACTTCATTAAAGAAACTGTTTAACATTTTTCCGAGCATTGGCCCTCTCCATATAATAGGCGCGTTATCTTCCACAAAGAAGCCCATCGAAATAACCTGAACGCCAAAACGCTCGACAGGGATGATTCTCTCCCCGCGTACGACGGGTCTTTTTGTGATCCCCATCATATCCGGTACACTGAACCCATATATATCAGCATCAACCAGTCCAACCTTTTTACCAAGACGAGCAAGGGATGTGGCTAAGTTAACCGAAATCGTGGATTTACCCACTCCACCTTTACCACTTGCGATGGCGATGAATTGTGTTTTGTTATTTGGTCCAAGCAACCCTAAGTCTTTCTCTTCCTCAGGCATACTGTCACGATGTTTAGCCAATTCTTCTTCCGATAGTTCTGCGAAACGTATTCCTACCGAATCCGCCCCGTTCCCTTTCAAGAGACCGACAACTTCTGTTTGCATTTCCATTTGCTCGGCAGTTCCTGTCTTTGCGATAGCAAGCTTAACGCTCACATGACTTTTCTCAGGCTTTATTTTTACTTCTAAAATTCCATTTGTTTCTTCAAGGCTTTTATGTAGAAAAGGGTCCTTAAGATCCTTTAATAAATTTAGTACTTTCTCTTCAGTTAACAAGTCGAGCACCCCTTTGTATTCGTTTTCTTTTCCCAATTGTAGTATAACATAATCCGGAAATAAAGCTTATTATCTGCACCAGGGGGTTAACCCTTTTTCACCATAACAAAAAGGCCTTGTACACCCACCAAGACCTTACAAGGTGTCAATCCGGTTCCGATAGCTTCTCCTCAGTGAAATACCGCAGAATACCCATATATATCGAACTTGCAATCTTCTCTTGGTATTTGTCACTCATTAACCTTTCGCGCTCCTCGGTATTAGAGAGGAACCCAATCTCCACCAACGCCCCAGGTTTCTTGGCATAATTCATCAAATATACATGGTTGATCGTTTTTGCATCCCGTGTTGTATTTTCTAAGTTTCTTATAATTTCGGTCTGGATAAACTTGGCCACCTGTTTATTTTCCTCGAACCGGTTTGTATAAAAAGTTTGAGCCCCTTTTGAGGAGGCAGATGGAAATGCGTTCAGGTGGATGGTTAAAAATAAGTCCGCTTCCGAATCATTGATCATTTCAACCCGGTTCCTGAGATCTTCCTGTTTTCGTTTACGGATCCCTTGTGTATCTTCCGTTGCCAAATCCACATCTTTTTCCCGTGTCAACATAACAAGGGCACCTTGTTCCTGCAAATAGTCCCTTACCTTTAGCGTAACCGAAAGCGCAATTTCTTTTTCCATTACATCCTGAACATTCGCCCCTCCGTCCATCCCCCCATGACCCGCATCCAGAATGATGACCTTACCCGTCAACGGAAGGTTCCAAGACTCCCAAGAATCATCTTCAACGAATTTGAAAGTCACAATCAAAAAAAGGACAAACAATCCGATAGAGATCCCTGTATATTTCAGTTTTCTACGCATCACCGTTCTCCTCCCACAAGTCCCTTTATCTATAAAATATGGGACAACCCACGGAAAAAGAACTGATACTTTTCAGGGATCTCCTTCAGCTTAATGAAGCTTCATCTTATAACGCTTTTCACCCGTCTTAAACCCATCCTTCCACCATTCTCCTACAAACCCTTCACAGCAATAAAATACCCCTTCATCAATAGCATTGCTTACCGTGACTTCACGCCAATATAGGATAAAATTGAAGAGAGTATCGATCAAAAACTTTTCTTCCCTTCTGCACCGGGCCCTCACATCATCTTCCGACTCTCCATAATACCCAAACTTGCTATAGTTTGCCCCTAATAAATACGCCTCTATAGCCACATCAAAATACCCCTCTTCCAGAACGTCCTGGTATTCCTCTCCAAAGTACCGTTTTATCCTCCCCCTCATATCCTCGATTGATAGCTCCCTAAGTAACCTACGTTCAAACTTCAACTGCCGTTCTCGTTGCATCTCCTGCAAACCTATAACCACACTCATCCATTCACCTCCGGGGTCAGACCCCATTTCCCAAATTATTTCCCATGATGCCATTAGTTTTTGACGTAACACCCTGAACGATTCATTGATTCCTTTGGAAATATTTAATGAGAGTAATCCTTAGTCGGCAAGATAACAAAAAAAGCTCCAGCCACATAAGAGTGGCTGGAGCTTTTTGAAGTTCCAAACGATTAACGTTTTGAGAACTGAGGTGCACGACGTGCGCCTTTAAGACCGTATTTTTTACGTTCTTTCATACGTGGGTCACGTGTTAGTAATCCAGCAGTTTTAAGAGCTGGACGGAATTCTGGGTCTACATGAAGCAATGCACGAGCGATACCGTGACGGATTGCTCCAGCTTGTCCAGTGTATCCACCACCGCTAACGTTTACAAGAACGTCGTAATTTCCAGTAGTTTCTGTAGCAACTAGTGGTTGGTTTACAACTTCACGTAATGCTGCGAAAGGAATATATTCATTAATGTCACGACCGTTGATAACGATGCGACCTTCGCCTGGTACTAAACGTACACGAGCTACTGAGCTCTTACGGCGACCAGTACCATAATATTGAACTTGTGCCAAGATAGTAACCTCCTTAGTAATTATCCGCGTAATTCGTAAACTTCTGGTTGTTGAGCAGCGTGTGGGTGCTCAGCTCCAGCGTATACGTGTAATTTTTTGTAGATTTGACGACCAAGAGAATTCTTTGGAAGCATACCTTTGATAGCAAGTTCAAGCATTCTCTCAGGGTAGTTTGTACGCATCTCAAGAGCAGTTCTAGTTTTAAGACCGCCTGGGTGCATAGTGTGACGGTAATAAATTTTGTCAGTCAATTTTTTACCAGTCAAGTGGATTTTTTCTACATTGATTAAGATTACATGATCACCAGTGTCGATGTTCGGTGTAAAAGTTGGTTTATGTTTACCACGTAAGATGGATGCTACTTCAGTAGAAAGGCGACCTAAAGTTTTGCCTTCAGCGTCAATCACATACCATTTACGTTCTACTTCATTAGCTTTCGCCATAAATGTCGTACGCATGGTTAACCTCCTAAAAAACTTTTAATTTTTTATATTTATTTTCAATCACAATAAACTTCCGGGGCTTATCGTGGGATTAAAATACATACCATATTATATTAACTTCTCCCAGTTTCATTGTCAAGCGAATGTTACACTAGGATAAGTTGTCTTAAAAAAAGAATCGATCACTCCACGAAAAGATTCTACATGGCGTTAGGCCATAACCATAGCGCCATTCACGGATTCAAGTCTTTTCATTACTTGTAAAAAACTTGGTCTGGCACGAAAAAATTATTTGTAAAATACTTTCCATAAATACAATCCATGTCCGGGTGCTGTTTTACCTGCGAAGCTGCGATCCTTTTTGTTCAAAATATCTATCATTTCCCGAGGTGCTATTTTCCCGCTGCCGACTTCAAGCAGCGTTCCGACCAAGATACGAACCATATTATACAAGAATCCTTCTCCAACGAAGCGAAAAACTAAAAATCCATCAGTCTCTTGGAAATCAATCTCCTGAATGGTCCTTACTTTATCCACCACTTCCGTCTTCGCCGAACAAAAACTTGTAAAATCATGGGTTCCCACTAAATACGAAATGGCTTCGGTCATTGCACCCTCATCTATTGGATAAGGGTAATGATAGGCGTAATTGCGCTGAAATGGATTTCTTAGGGTAGAGCGGTCAATGATATACCGGTATTCCTTGCCTGTTGTGTGGAATCGTGCATGGAAATCATCAGGAACGACCTCAACTTCCAACACAATGATATCATCTGGAAGAAGGGCACTGAATGCCTTCACCCAATTATCCGTAGGAAAGACAAGAGGCGAATCGAAGTGAAGAACCTGCCCCTTGGCATGAACCCCTGAATCTGTCCTTCCCGAAGCAGTCACTTTGACAACTGTCCCCTTGTGGATTTGGGCTAATACCGCCTCGAATTCACGTTGTATCGTTCTTTTCTCTGGCTGTACCTGATAACCAGCAAATTCCGTACCATCATAGGCGATTACACATTTATACTTTGGCATTTACTCTTACCTCTTATGAACGTAATATGAATAACATGACTGTAAGTACAGCCATTGATACCATTAACAGGCTATCACTGATTTTCCAATTTAATTGCCGGTATTTCGTACGGCCCTCCCCGCCACGGTATCCCCTGGATTCCATGGCAGTTGCTAACTCTTCCGCCCGTTTGAAGGAACTGACAAACAAAGGGACCAGTAATGGCACAATGGATTTAACTCGATCCTTAATGGGACCTGAAGAGAAATCCACCCCTCTTGCTGTTTGTGCCTTCATGATCTTGTCCGTTTCTTCCATAAGTGTCGGGATAAACCGAAGAGCAATCGACATCATCAATGCCAACTCATGAACGGGCATTTTCCACTTCTTAAGAGGTCCTAAAAGTTCCTCCATTCCATCCGTTATGGAGATAGGGGTAGTTGTCAAAGTTAGGAGCGACGTAACCAATATCAATAACGTGAATCTTACAGATATGAATAAGCCCTGAATTAAACCGCCTTCGTATATCTCTATCCACCCAAATTCGTAGAGTAATTCCCCTTCCTTCGTAAAAAAGATATGGAGAAGGAAGGTGAAGATGATTAAGAATAGAATAGGTTTTAAACCATTATAAAGATAACGAAGCGGAATCTTGGATAAGGCAATCAGCAATACTGTGAATGCTGCAAGAAGGGCGTAAGAAACTACATTATTCGCCAAAAAAATCACGCAGACAAAAAGGAACACCAGCAATAGCTTTGCCCTCGGATCCATTTTATGCACCACAGAGTCAGCAGGGACATATCGCCCGATAATCATTTTATCAAGCATCAGCGGTTCCCCCGTTTCATGGCTTTATCGATTTCTATCGCCAAATCCTCGATGTTGAGACAGGGATGATCAAAGCGAACACCCAACTCTATCTGAAGTTTAAGTTGAAAGCGAACCGTGTCCGGCACATCTAATCCCAACTCAATCAATTGTTCCGGTTGAGAAAAGATCTCTTGAGGCGTTCCTTTCCGAAAAACGGTCCCCTGATGCATAATGATGATATCGTCCGCGTACTTAGCGGCATCTTCCATACTATGGGTCACCAATATAGTCGATAAGCCTCTCACTTTATGCAATTGATAGAACATATCCATGATTTCTTTCCTACCACGCGGGTCAAGCCCAGCCGTCGGCTCATCTAATACTAATACTTCAGGTTCCATCGCTAAGACACCAGCAATCGCCACTCGACGCATTTGTCCACCGGATAAATCGAAAGGAGACTTATCAAGGATATCTTCACTAAGGCCTACCTGAACGATGGCCTTTTTGGCCAGTTCTTTAGCCTCTGCTTCAGAGACTCCAAAATTCATCGGCCCAAAACATATATCCTTCTCGACCGTTTCATCAAAAAGTTGATGTTCGGGAAACTGAAAGACTATCCCTACTTTTTTTCTAATTGGTCTCAAAAGCTTTTCTTTTCTTCCAGCTTCTATCGTACGGTCGCCAATGATGACCTGCCCCTTAGTCGGTTTCAGGAGAGCATTTAGATGCTGCAGTAGCGTGGATTTACCTGAACCCGTATGACCGATGATTGCTGTATACGTCCCCGATTCCATCGATATATTGACATCATGAAGGGCCAAATGTTCAAATGGAGTATTCACCTGGTAGCGGTACTCTACATCATCGAGTGTAATTCGCATAAATCCTTCACCAACTCTTCCTCTGTCAAATGCCCATTCACGACACGGATACCATTTTTCTGCAGTTCTTTGCTTAGTTTCACAGAAAAAGGTATATCCAGTCCAAGCGCAATCAATTCATCCTCTAGTTTAAAGATGTCCTCTGGAGTCCCTTCACGGAATAACCGGCCTTGATTCATGACTATCATCCTGTCAGCTTTCGCAGCTTCCTCAAGGTCATGGGTAATGGATATGACGGTAATCTCATTTTCTTGCTTTAATTGTCTAACCGTTTCAAGCACTTCTTCACGGCCTCTTGGGTCAAGCATGGAAGTTGCCTCATCTAAAATGATTATATCTGGTTGCAAGGCAATAACACCGGCTATAGCCACTCTCTGCTTTTGACCGCCGGATAGATGGTGCGGCTCTTGATTAAGAAAGGCATTCATTTTAACCTTATTTAGTGCACCATGAACACGCTCCACCATAACCTGCTGAGAAACACCGGCGTTTTCTAAACCAAAAGCCACATCATCCTGAACTGTAGTGCCTACAAACTGATTATCGGGATTTTGAAAAACCATACCAATCTTTTTTCGTACGTCCCAAACTGTTTCTTCTGTCAATGTTTGATCATTAATCAAAATTGCACCTGAGTGGGCGAACTGAAGTCCATTCAACAATTTCGCTAAAGTCGACTTGCCGGAACCGTTATGACCAACAATTGCAAGCCACTCCCCTTGATAAATATCAAAAGAAACATCATCTAAGGCGTTTCGAGACTGCCCCTCATATTTGAATATAATATTATTTAAAGAAACCAGCTTCTTACTCATGTGGCCCTCCTCATCCTCGACTGCACTCATCTTACTAACTCGGCTCAATACTAAAAACATCAATGAACTAGCTATATTTATTTCTGAACATATAAAAAAACGCTGCACCCCTTCCACCGAAAGAATTTTCGGTAAATTAAGAGCAGCTTAAAGCAGTCCTGTTACGAAAAACAGGTTATCTTATTGAATCGCTTATCAAAAGCGGGAAGGGATGCTTGAGCTAGACGTGAAGGCTCCCTTATATATAAGGTTTCGCCAGCCATCGTAACACTCAATGCGAATTTCTAACATACAGAATTAAAAATAAAAAAAGAAAAAGGGCAAAGAACAAGTGAGTATATTCCTTTGTCCTGCCCTTTTTCATCGTTGTTATTAAACTAATTCAATAACCACGACTGGTGCACCGTCACCGCGGCGTGGACCAACTTTCATGATACGAGTGTATCCGCCTTGACGTTCTTCATAACGTGGAGCAACGTCACTGAATAGCTTTTGAAGGGCATCAGTGCCTTTCTCAGCGTCAGCGATTTCGTTACGGATGAAAGATGCAGCTTGACGGCGTGCATGCAAGTCACCACGTTTACCAAGAGTGATCATTTTATCTACTACAGAACGTAATTCTTTAGCACGTGCTTCAGTAGTTTCGATGCGCTCATGGATAATAAGATCCGTAGCTAAATCACGAAGTAATGCTTTACGTTGTGCGCTAGTGCGTCCTAACTTTCTGTAACCCATTAGAGATTCCCTCCTTTGTTGAAGTTCTATATTGTGTGTCTAGTACAAGGCTCACAACATAATGGATGATTCCGCCATGTTATCAGTCGTCTTTACGAAGACCTAAGCCTAATTCTTCTAGTTTCGCTTTCACTTCTTCAAGTGATTTACGACCTAGATTACGAACTTTCATCATATCTTCTTCCGTTTTATGAGCAAGCTCTTGAACGGTATTGATTCCAGCACGTTTCAAGCAATTATAAGAGCGAACAGAAAGATCCAATTCTTCGATAGTCATCTCAAGAACTTTCTCTTTTTGGTCTTCTTCTTTTTCAACCATGATTTCTGCATTTTGAGCTTCATCAGTTAACCCAACAAAGATATTTAAATGCTCTGTTAAAATCTTAGCTCCAAGTGCTACCGCTTCTTGCGGACCCGTACTGCCATCAGTCCAAACATCGAACGTTAACTTGTCAAAGTTAGACAACTGTCCTACACGTGTATTTTCCACTTGGAAAGCTACGCGTGAAACTGGAGTGTAAAGAGCATCAATTGGAATTACACCAATAGGTTGATCTTCTCTCTTGTTTTGAACAGCAGGAGTGTAGCCGCGGCCGCGACGTGCAGATAAGCGCATGCGCATATGACCGTTTTTACCGATTGTAGCAATATATAAATCCGGGTTAAGAATTTCTACATCACTATCATGAGTGATATCAGCAGCCGTAATGACTCCTTCACCCGAAACGTCAATTTCTAGCGTCTTTTCCTCATCGGAATAAATCTTTAGAGCTAGCTTTTTCACATTAAGGATGATTGAAGTTACATCTTCTACGACGCCTTCAATAGTTGAGAACTCATGTAGCACTCCATCAATTTGTATAGCTGTGACAGCAGCACCTGGGAGTGAGGATAATAGGATACGACGTAAGGAGTTACCAAATGTTGTACCATACCCACGCTCTAGTGGCTCT
>NZ_JBIWCZ010000016.1:0-47319 GCF_044761765.1 Peribacillus sp. NPDC097284 | reverse complement strand
TGAGTACAACCGTTTCGATTTTTGGTTTTTCTATTTCGATCATCAACAAACCCTCCTTCAAAACGTCAAAACCCCGGTAAGTAAGCTTGTCACTTAACCGAAATTCCCCATGTATACGTTCCCGCTGTGCGCAACAACTGAAAAATTAATCTTCTGTAAGAACGCAAACTTAGTATTATATCCCATTATTGACAGGAATACAAAATCTATACAGAAAAATTAAACACGGCGACGTTTTGGCGGACGACATCCGTTATGTGGTACTGGAGTTACATCTTTAATTGCAGTTACTTCTAGTCCAGCAGCTTGAAGTGCACGAATAGCAGCTTCACGTCCTGCACCTGGTCCTTTAACTGTAACTTCAAGAGTTTTCATACCATGTTCAATAGATGTTTTAGCAGCAGTTTCTGCAGCCATTTGTGCAGCGAAAGGAGTAGATTTACGAGATCCACGGAATCCTAATGCTCCAGCACTTGACCAAGAAATAGCATTACCATGTGCATCAGTGATAGTAACGATAGTGTTGTTGAATGTTGAACGAATATGTGCAATACCAGTTTCTATATTCTTTTTCACACGACGTTTACGTGTATTAGTTTTGCGTGCCATGAAAAGTAACCTCCTTTACTAATTATTTTTTCTTGTTAGCTACTGTACGACGAGGTCCTTTACGCGTACGTGCATTGTTTTTTGTGTTTTGTCCACGAACAGGAAGACCACGACGGTGACGTAAACCACGGTATGAACCGATTTCCATTAAACGTTTGATGTTAAGGGAAATTTCACGACGTAGATCGCCTTCTACTTTTAACTTGTCAATGATATCACGAATTTTGTTTAATTCGTCTTCCGTTAAATCACGAACGCGAGTTTCTTCAGAGATACCAGCTTCTGCAAGAATTTTAATCGCTGTTTGTTTTCCAATACCATATATATATGTTAATGAGATAACAATTCGTTTGTCACGGGGAATATCTACTCCAGCAATACGTGCCATGCTTGAGTGCACCTCCTTCTATTTAGCCTTGTTTTTGTTTATGTTTAGGGTTTTCGCAAATAACCATAACTTTACCTTTTCTGCGGATAACTTTACACTTTTCGCAGATTGGTTTGACTGATGGTCTGACTTTCATTGCTATCTAACCTCCTTATACAGATCGGAGCGTAACCGGAATTATTTAAACCGGTATGTGATTCTGCCGCGAGTTAGATCATACGGGGAAAGCTCAACCGTAACTTTATCTCCAGGCAAAATGCGAATAAAGTGCATACGAATTTTACCGGATACATGAGCTAAAACAGTATGACCATTTTCTAATTCTACCTTAAACATTGCATTTGGCAAAGTCTCTTGTACTGTGCCTTCTACTTCAATTACATCGTCTTTCGCCATTAAAGTGATTCTCCCTTCTCTATGCGTGAACCTATTACAGGTACACATCTTTCCGTCAACTTTACTCCAGTCCAATTATCCTCAAAAGTCTTACAATTCTGCATCAAGTATTCACCATTTTTGTAGAACCAGGCTTTAACTGAGGACCTTATCAGCTGGACCGAAATGAGGATTTTATGGGTCCTCATGTAAGTCTTGACCGATTCCGTGACCGACATACTCTCAAAAAAAGAGAAGCAATTAGTCTCGACATAGGCTTGAATAGCATGGGAGATGTTTGAAAGGCGCACGCCTGGCATAGCTACTTTCTACCCTCTATATCACGACTCTTTAGGAAATCTACTAGAGTCGTTGCATTTCTTCAACAATTTTGCCGACCGGATATGTCCATGAAGATTACTTAAAACGTAATCGCCCAATTCAGGGAATACCAAGTGCAAGAACCTGATCGATAAATGTGTAAATGCCGTTGCGAAATCCATTATACCCTTTGTATGAAAGGAATGCACCATATTTAAACAGGAAGTTTTAAAATGGCAGGATTTCATAAATTATCAAGAATGATTATTTTTGCAATGGATCAAGTAGCACATCAATGTTTTCAAATACCTTATTAATATCTTGCTGTCCATTAATGTCGACCAAGTACCCTTTTTCTCCGTAGAAATCAAGAAGTGGCTTAGTTTGTTTCAAATTCACATCTAAGCGATTTTGAACCGTTTCTTCATTATCGTCAGCACGTTGATATAAGTCTCCGCCGCAACGGTCACATACATCTTCTTTTGTTGGAGGATTGAAAACAAGGTGATATGTCGAACCACAAGATTTGCAAATGCGACGACCTGTCAATCTTTCCATTAAGATGCTTTTATCAACATTGATATTAATTACAAAATTAATTTTTCGATCTAAATCAGCAAGAATGTTTTCAAGAGCTTCTGCTTGTGCCACAGTACGTGGGAAACCATCAAGTAGAAATCCTTTTACGCAATCTTCCTTGCTTAAACGCTCACGAACAATGCCGATGGTTACTTCATCAGGAACCAATTCGCCCTTATCCATGAATGATTTAGCCTTTAGACCTAATTCTGTTCCATCTTTGATAGCTGTTCGGAACATATCTCCAGTAGAAATATGAGGGATGTTATATTTTTCTACGATTTTTTCGGCTTGAGTACCTTTACCAGCACCCGGTAGCCCCATTAAAACTAGATTCAATGTTCTTCCCCCTCAAACTCTATAATGGGTAAAGGGAACATATCGTTCCCAGAACTCATTACTTTATAAAGCCTTTATAGTGTCTCTTCACTAGTTGTGCTTCTAGCTGTTTCATCGTATCAAGGGCAACCCCGACTACGATTAGCAAACTAGTTCCGCCAATCTGAGCAGATTGTGGAAGATCAGCAAGTTTTATGAAGAATACCGGTAAAACGGCAATGGCTGCTAAGAATAAAGAGCCAACGAACGTTAAGCGATATAAAACACTAGTTAAATATTCTTGTGTACTCTTACCTGGACGAATCCCTGGCACATAGCCACCTTGCTTTTTCAGATTTTCAGACATTTGCTCAGGATTAACCTGAATGAACGCATAAAAATATGAGAAGGCAATAATAAGAGCAACATATATGATCATGCCAATTGGCTTAGTATAATCAAGGTTTGTTGAAATCCAAGTAGTCACGCTATTCTTCCCGAAGAAAGAGGCGATCGTTGTTGGAGTGATAATAAATGCAGTTGCGAAGATTACCGGGATAACACCCGCAGCATTTACTTTCAATGGTAAATGGGTAGATTGACCACCCATTTGCGTACGACCCACCGCAGCACGTTTGGCATATTGGATTGGAATCTTACGTAATGCTTGCTGAATGAAGATTACAGCAACCACGATTGCTAATACTGCTACTATGATAAGGATAATGGTTACAATTCGTAAGAATAGTTGGTCCCCAGCATTTTCAAACTGCTGTGCATAGATCTGGTTGGCCGTATTAGGCAAACTAGATACAATACCAGCAAAGATAATAATGGAAATCCCATTACCGACACCTTTAGCAGTAATCAACTCTCCTAACCACAAAAGAAAAGCTGTTCCTGCCGTTAAGACAGTCGCAATAAGCAAGTATGTTGCAACCCCAGGAGATTCAATTAACGAGCCACCCGACATATTGTTAAATCCATAAGACATACCCAAAGCTTGGATAAATCCAAGGACAATAGTGAAGTAACGTGTAAATTGAGCCAATTTACGGCGCCCTGCCTCCCCTTGTTTCGACCATTCAGTGAACTTTGGAACAACGTCCATCTGTAATAGCTGTACGATGATTGATGCCGTGATATACGGCATGATCCCCATCGCCAAAATAGAGAAGTTTTGCAGTGCTCCGCCGCCAAAGGTATTTAAAAGACCGATGACGCTCATTTGGTCCTGTTCAGCAAGAAAACCGGCATTCACATGCGGTACAGGAATAAATGTACCGATGCGATAGACGATTAACATGAGAAGGGTAAAAATTATCTTATTTCTTATTTCACCCACGCGCATAAAATTGGAGATCGTGCGAAACATTAGATCACCTCTGTGTTACCGCCAGCAGCTTCGATAGCTTCTTTTGCAGTAGAAGAGAATTTGTGAGCTTTAACAGTAAGCTTTTTCTCAATGTTTCCTTTAGCAAGAATCTTGATTCCTGCTTTTTCTTTACTTACGATACCAGTCTCAAGTAAAAGAGCTGGAGTTACTTCAGTACCGTCTTCGAAAAGATTTAACGTATCAAGATTTACGATAGCATAGTCTTTACGGTTAACGTTGGTAAATCCACGTTTAGGCAAACGTCTGAATAGAGGAGTTTGACCCCCTTCAAATCCAAGGCGTACACCGCCGCCAGAGCGAGCGTTTTGTCCTTTGTGTCCTTTACCTGCTGTTTTACCGTTACCAGATCCAATACCGCGACCTTTACGTTTACGTTCTTTACGAGAACCTTCTGCAGATTTTAACTCATGAAGTTTCATGTTGGCACCTCCTTGTTAAGTTAAAAATTATTTTATTGTTCTTTTACAGTAACAAGATGAGATACTTTGGTAATCATACCACGAATCGCAGGGTTGTCATCTTGAACAACCGTTTGATGCATTTTGTGTAAACCCAAAGTGTTAACTGTAACACGTTGATCTTCAGGACGACCGATCAAGCTGCGAGTGAGGGTAATTTCTAATTTATTAGCCATTATACGATTTCCCTCCTTATCCTAACAGTTCTTGTACTGATTTACCACGTAACTTAGCTACGTCCTCAGCACGTTTTAATTGCTTCAATCCTTCGATTGTTGCACGAACCATATTAATAGGTGTGTTAGTACCTAATGATTTAGACAAGATATCACTAATTCCGCCTAATTCAAGGACCGCACGAACAGGACCACCAGCAATAACTCCTGTACCTTCAGAAGCTGGTTTCAAAAGAATGTGACCAGCGCCAAAGTGACCATTCACAAGGTGAGGAATTGTAGTTCCTACCATTGGTACAGTAATTAGATTTTTCTTAGCATCCTCAATAGCTTTACGGATTGCATCCGGAACTTCTTGAGCTTTACCAGTACCAAATCCAACATGACCGTTTTTATCACCTACAACAACTAGTGCAGTGAAACGGAAACGACGTCCGCCTTTAACAACTTTAGCTACACGGTTTACGGTAACTACGCGTTCTTCAAGTTCTAATTTATTAGGATCAATGCTACGCATCTGTATATGTCCCTCCTTATCCATTAAAATTCTAAGCCGTTTTCACGAGCAGCGTCAGCTAATGCTTTAACACGACCATGGAAGAGGTAACCACCGCGGTCAAATACCACAGCTTTTAAACCTTTTTCAATAGCACGTTTCGCAATAAGTTCGCCAACTTTTTGAGCTGCTTCAGCGTTGCTACCAGCTTCAATGCTAATCTCTTTATCAAGAGTTGAAGCACTTGCTAATGTTACGCCTTTTGCATCGTCAATCAATTGTGCGTAAATGTGTTTGTTTGAACGGAACACATTTAAACGAGGACGAGCTTCCGTTCCAGAAATCTTTGCACGTACACGTGCATGGCGTTTCTGACGAGTAGCATTTTTATCAAGCTTCGTAATCATTTACGTCACTCCTTTCGTTTACTTAAGCAGCATTACTTACCAGTTTTACCTTCTTTACGACGAACGAATTCGCCAACATAACGGATACCTTTACCTTTATACGGTTCAGGTGGGCGAGTATCACGAATGTTAGCTGCAAGAGCACCTACACGTTCTTTACTAGCACCTTTAACGATTACTTTTGTATTAGAAGGAACTTCGACTTCAACGCCTGCTTCTGGTTCTATTTCTACAGGGTGAGAATATCCTACGTTAAGGATAAGCTTAGTACCTTGCTTTTGAGCACGGTACCCAACCCCAATAAGTTCTAGTGACTTTTCGAATCCTTTTGAAACTCCTTCAATCATGTTAGCGATAAGAGCGCGAGTAGTACCGTGTAAAGAACGGTGAGCTTTCTCGTCAGACGGGCGTGTAACAGTTACCACGTTCTCTTCAACAACGATTGTAAGATCAGGATTAAATGATCTAGTTAATTCACCTTTAGGGCCTTTAACAGTTACTTCACTTCCGTTTACAGTAACTGTTACGCCTGCAGGGATTTCAACAGGTTTTTTACCTATACGAGACATATTGTGCACCTCCATTCTTGTGAAAATGTATTACCAAACGTATGCTAAAACTTCTCCGCCAACTTGTTTAGAGCGAGCTTCCTTGTCTGTTAAAACTCCGTGAGAAGTAGAAACAATTGCGATACCTAAACCGTTTAGAACGCGTGGTACCTCTCCAGTTTTTGCATATACACGCAAACCAGGTTTGCTGATACGTTTAAGACCAGTGATAACACGTTCGTTGTTTGCACCGTATTTTAAGAAGATACGGATGATACCTTGTTTGTTGTCTTCGATTAATTCAAAGTCACGTACGAAGCCCTCACGCTTTAAGATCTCAGCAATTTCCTTTTTGATCTTTGAAGCAGGAACTTCTAGCTTTTCGTGACGAACCATATTCGCATTACGGATGCGAGTAAGCATATCTGCAATAGGATCTGTCATGACCATTTTATTTTACCTCCTTCCCAAACTCGGGTTTTACCAGCTAGCTTTTTTAACGCCAGGAATTTGTCCTTTATGTGCAAGTTCGCGGAAACAAATACGACATAGTTTAAATTTACGTATTACAGAATGTGGACGGCCGCAACGTTCGCAACGTGTATATTCTTGTACTTTAAACTTTTGTTCGCGTTTTTGCTTTACGATCATAGACTTTTTAGCCACGATTTCGCCTCCCTTTATTTAGAGATTACTTTTGGAACGGCATTCCAACTTGAGTAAGTAGTTCACGAGCTTCTTCGTCAGTGTTGGCAGTCGTTACGATAACGATATCCATACCACGAACTTTGCTCACTTTATCGTAATCAATCTCAGGGAAGATAAGTTGTTCTTTAATACCTAATGTATAGTTCCCACGTCCGTCAAAAGATTTCTTTGAAACGCCGCGGAAATCACGTACACGTGGTAAAGATACAGATACTAGCTTATCAAGGAATTGATACATACGTTCTCCACGTAGTGTAACCTTCGCTCCGATAGGCATACCTTCACGCAAACGGAATCCTGCGATTGATTTTTTAGCTTTAGTTATTACTGGTTTTTGACCAGCGATAAGTGTTAATTCTTCAACTGCTGTATCTAAAGCTTTTGAGTTAGATACTGCGTCACCAACACCCATGTTAATAACGATCTTTTCAATAGTTGGTACTTGCATTACTGATTGATAGTTGAATTTACCCATTAATGATGGTGTAATTTCGCTGTTATATTTTTCTTTAAGGCGGCTCATTGCTTCGTGTACCTCCCTTCATTTATGACTTATTTATCTAAAGATTCACCTGATATTTTAGCTACGCGTACTTTCTTGCCGTTTTCAATCTTATATCCAACACGAGTCGGTTTACCTGTTTTCGGATCAAGAGGCATTACATTGGATGCGTGAATAGCAGCTTCTCGGCTGATAATTCCACCTTGTGGATTAACTTGAGATGGCTTAGAGTGCTTTTTCACAATATTAATTCCTTCAACAAGCACACGATTTTGTTTCGGATATGCTTCAAGAATTGTTCCTTGTTTGCCTTTGTCCTTACCAGAGATGACTACGACTTTGTCACCTTTTTTAACATGCATTAGCTTGGCACCTCCTTGAAAGGCTTTACGAAATTTAACTATTATAAAACTTCTGGAGCTAGAGAAACGATCTTCATGAAACTGTTATCACGTAATTCACGAGCAACAGGTCCAAAAATACGAGTTCCACGTGGGCTCTTATCGTCACGGATAATTACACATGCGTTCTCATCGAAACGAATGTAAGAACCGTCAGGACGACGCATACCACGTTTTGTACGAACAACAACAGCCTTAACGACTTCACCTTTTTTAACAACGCCTCCAGGTGTTGCTTGTTTAACGGTACAAACTATAACATCGCCGATATTAGCATATTTACGTCCAGAACCACCTAGTACTTTAATAGCTAGAACTTCACGTGCACCTGAATTGTCAGCGACTTTTAAACGAGATTCTTGTTGAATCATGTACGGTACCTCCCTTCGGAATTAACTTAATCCGAACAAAATTAAATGATTACTGATTTTTCTACTACTTCTAGAAGACGGAAACGTTTTGTAGCTGAAAGTGGACGAGTTTCCATGATACGTACTACATCGCCTGCTTTAGCTTCATTCAGCTCGTCATGAGCTTTTAACTTTTTAGAGTATTTTACGCGTTTACCGTATAAAGAATGCTTTTTATAGGTTTCTACAACGACTGTTACGGTTTTATCCATTTTGTCGGATACTACGCGGCCAGTGTAGACTTTGCGTTGGTTGCGTTCGCTCATTATGCAAACCTCCATTCATTATCGATTAGTGACACCGATCTCTCTTTGACGAACAACTGTTTTCATACGAGCGATCGATTTGCGAACTTCACGGATGCGAGCTGTATTTTCAAGTTGTCCAGTAGCTAACTGGAAACGAAGATTAAATAGTTCTTCTTTAAGAGATTTTAGTTTTTGTTCAATTTCAGCAGTGGTTAGATCTTTGATTTCATTAGCTTTCATTTGTTTCACCACCAATTTCCTCTCTTTTTACAAACTTACATTTGATTGGAAGTTTGTGTGCTGCAAGGCGCAATGCTTCTCTTGCCACCTCTTCAGATACACCAGAGATTTCAAACAATACTTTGCCCGGTTTAACAACTGCTACCCAACCTTCAGGAGCACCTTTACCGGAACCCATCCGTACTTCAAGCGGCTTAGCAGTGTAAGGTTTGCTTGGGAAGATCTTGATCCAAACTTTACCTCCACGCTTCATGTAACGAGTCATCGCTACACGAGCTGCTTCGATTTGACGGTTAGTGATCCAGGAAGCTTCTTGGGCTTGAAGTCCAAATTCTCCGAAATGAACTTCACGTCCGCCTTTAGCCATCCCTCTCATCTTACCGCGATGTTCACGACGGTATTTTACGCGTTTTGGCAATAACATATTATTTTCCTCCTTCCTCAGATTTCTTCTTAGTAGGAAGAACTTCTCCACGGTAGATCCAAACTTTCACGCCTAGCTTCCCGTAAGTAGTATCTGCTTCAGCATGAGCATAATCTATGTCAGCACGAAGTGTGTGAAGTGGAACTGTTCCCTCGCTGTAGTGTTCAGCACGAGCAATATCTGCACCGCCAAGACGACCAGAAACTTGAGTTTTGATTCCTTTAGCGCCTGAACGCATTGTACGTTGAATAGCTTGTTTTTGAGCACGACGGAATGAAACACGATTTTCTAATTGACGAGCGATGTTCTCAGCAACCAATTTCGCATCAAGATCTGCTCTTTTGATTTCGATGATATTGATGTGAACTCTTTTGCCAGTTAATTGGTTTAATGCTTTACGAAGTGCTTCAACTTCAGTGCCGCCCTTACCGATAACCATACCTGGTTTAGCAGTATGAACTGATACATTGATGCGGTTAGCTGCACGTTCGATTTCAACCTTGGATACAGAAGCATCACTTAGACGTTTCGCGATATACTCACGAACTCTAAGGTCTTCATGCAAAAGAACTGCGTAGTCTTTATCAGCGTACCATTTGGATTCCCAATCACGGATGATCCCGATACGCATACCGACTGGATTTACCTTTTGACCCACAGATTACCCCTCCTTCTTTTCTGATACAACGATTGTAATATGACTAGTACGTTTGTTAATTGCACTCGCACGACCTTGAGCGCGAGGACGGAAACGTTTTAATGTTGGTCCTTCGTTAACGTATGCCTCTGAAACGACTAGGTTATTGATATCCATTTCGTAGTTATGTTCTGCATTTGCGATAGCAGATTTCAGAATTTTTTCTACGACTGGAGAAGCAGATTTTGGTGTTAAGCGAAGAATCGCTACTGCTTCACCTACTTGTTTTCCTCGAATTAAGTCTGCGACTAAACGCACTTTACGAGGAGCAATACGAACTGTTCTAGCGACAGCTTTTGCTTGCATGAGATGCCCTCCTCTCATTAACGTCTTGTTTTCTTGTCATCACTTGCGTGACCTTTATAAGTGCGTGTAGGCGCGAATTCGCCTAGTTTGTGACCTACCATGTCTTCTGTTACATAAACCGGCACATGCTTACGACCGTCATAAACAGCGATTGTATGTCCGATGAATTGCGGGAAGATTGTTGAGCGACGAGACCAAGTTTTTACTACCTGTTTCTTGTCTGCTTCATTTAATTTTTCAACTTTTACCAATAAATGATCATCAACAAAAGGCCCTTTTTTTAAGCTACGACCCATGCGAGTACCTCCCTTCGTGATCGTTCTACGGTCCGATTAATGAACCGTAGCTCAACCCCGTTATTTTTTACGACGACGAACGATAAATTTATCGGATTTATTTTTCTTCTTACGTGTTTTGAATCCAAGAGTTGGTTTACCCCAAGGAGACATTGGTGATTTACGTCCGATTGGTGCTTTACCTTCACCACCACCGTGTGGGTGATCATTCGGGTTCATTACTGATCCACGTACAGTTGGGCGTTTACCTAACCAACGATTACGACCAGCTTTACCAATGTTGATAAGTTCATGTTGTTCGTTACCAACTTGACCGATTGTAGCACGGCAAGTAGCAAGAATCATACGAACCTCACCAGAATTTAAACGTACAAGAACATAACGACCTTCTTTACCAAGTACTTGTGCAGATGTACCTGCAGAACGGACTAATTGTCCACCTTTTCCTGGTTTTAATTCGATGTTATGAATTACTGTACCAACTGGGATGTTAATTAGAGGAAGTGCGTTACCCACTTTAATATCGGCTTCTGGGCCAGACATAACTTCCAAACCTACTTCTAGGTTTTTAGGAGCTAGGATATAACGTTTTTCTCCATCAACGTAATTAATTAATGCAATGTTTGCAGAACGATTTGGATCGTACTCAATAGTAGCAACGCGTCCTGGTATACCATCTTTATTCCGTTTGAAATCGATGATACGGTATTGACGCTTGTGGCCGCCACCTTGATGACGAACTGTTAACTTACCTTGGTTATTACGGCCGCCTTTATTGTGTAAAGGAGCAAGTAATGATTTTTCGGGTTTGTCTGTAGTAATCTCAGCAAAATCCGAAGTTGTCATATTACGTCGACCGTTAGAGGTAGGTTTATACTTCTTAATCGCCATTTGTATTTCCCTCCTTCTCTAATGAATTAAGCTTCGAATAGCTCGATTTCTTTGCTGTCAGCAGTTAATTTAACAATAGCTTTACGGCGCTTGTTAGTATAGCCTGCATGTTTGCCCATGCGTTTGAATTTACCTTTGTAGTTCATGATATTTACCTTTTCAACTTTTACGCCGAAAACTTCTTGAACCGCATCTTTAACTTGAGTTTTGTTAGCTCTAACATCAACTTCAAAAGTATACTTCTTTTCAGCCATAGCGTCTGAAGAAGCTTCTGTGATTACGGGGCGCTTAATGATATCGCGTGCATCCATTATGCAAGCACCTCCTCTACTTTTTCGACAGCTGATTTAGTCAAGATCAATTTGTTGTGTGAAACAACATCAAGAACATTAAGACCAACAGCTTCAACCACAGTAACACCTGGGATGTTACGTGCAGAAAGAGCAACCTTCTCATCTAAACCGTCAGTAACGATCAACGTTTTAGTATCTACAGAAAGATTTTTTAGTACAGCTACAAATTCTTTCGTTTTTGGAGCTTCGAAAGTCAAGCTTTCAAGTACTAAGATGTTTTCTTCCAATGCCTTTGCAGACAATGCAGATTTAATAGCTAAGCGACGTACCTTTTTAGGCAACTTGTAAGAGTATGATCTTGGAGTTGGTCCAAAAACGATACCACCGCCACGCCATTGTGGAGAACGGATAGAACCTTGACGCGCACGTCCAGTTCCTTTTTGTTTCCAAGGTTTACGTCCACCGCCTGCAACTTCAGAACGGTTTTTAACTTTATGAGTTCCTTGACGTAAGGAAGCTCGTTGCATGATGATTGCTTCAAATAACACATGATTATTAGGTTCGATACCAAAGATGGATTCGTTTAGCTCGATGTCGCCAACTTGTGAACCTGTTTGGTTGAACAATGTAACTTTTGGCATTCTATTGCTCCTCCTTTCTCAGAAATTACTTTGCTTTAACAGCAGTTTTAACTTTGATCAGCGCTTTTCTAGCACCAGGTACATTACCTTTGACCAATAGTAGATTACGTTCAACATCAACTTTAACGATAGCTAAGTTTTGAACAGTAACTTGTTCCCCACCCATACGTCCTGGTAATAGTTTACCTTTGAATACGCGGTTTGGAGCAACAGGACCCATTGAACCTGGGCGACGGTGGTAACGAGAACCATGAGTCATCGGTCCGCGAGATTGTCCGTGGCGTTTAATAGCACCTTGGAAACCTTTACCTTTTGAAATTCCTATTACATCTACTAAATCGCCTTCAGCGAAAATACTAACATTGACTTCTTGACCGATCTCGTATGAAGCAAGATCCGTTCCGCGGAATTCGCGAATGAAGCGCTTAGGAGTAGTATTTGCTTTTTCAACGTGTCCCTTTTCAGGTTTGTTAGAAAGCTTTTCGCGTTTGTTTTCAAAACCAACTTGAATTGCTTCATAACCGTCAGTTTCAACAGTTTTCTTTTGAAGTACTACATTGTTAGCAGCTTCGATTACTGTTACCGGGATAAGTTCGCCATTTTCAGCAAAAACTTGAGTCATACCGATTTTTCTTCCTAAGATTCCTTTGGTCATAAGTCACACCTCCTAGAGTAATTGTTCTTATTATATAAATTATAATTTAATTTCGATGTCAACGCCTGACGGTAAATCTAAACGCATCAATGAATCAACTGTTTGCGGAGTTGGATTAACGATATCGATTAGACGTTTATGCGTACGCATTTCGAATTGTTCGCGAGAGTCTTTGTATTTATGAACCGCACGAAGGACCGTATAGATAGATCTTTCAGTTGGCAATGGAATTGGACCAGCAACAGTCGCACCAGAACGTTTTGCAGTTTCAACAATTTTCTCAGCAGATTGATCAAGGATTCTGTGATCATATGCTTTCAAACGAATACGAATTTTTTGTTTTGCCATAATTTTCCCTCCTTTTCGCCTATTTTATAAAATAGACCTTCTCAATGGAAATTTCCCACACACTCGCCATGGCAAAGCGGCCGGGTGTGTCAGCAACCTTCCATATCATCGCAGTCAAAGACCAACATTGTCTATTATACATAACACACAAGTTAAATGCAAGTTAAACTTAAATCTTTCTTGTGCAACACACTTTTATTATTATACATACAATCTTTAGGATTTACAAGTAGATTCTATATGTCTATTTCTAACCAGTTTCTTCTATTATAATCCTAAAGGCAAAAAAAAGAAGCAGACGGCGTCCCATCTGCTTCTTCCGGAAGGCGTCCCTTCCAATATTCGATTTAGAATCGATTATTCTTGGATTGTAGCAACTACACCAGCGCCAACAGTACGTCCACCCTCACGGATAGAGAATTTAGTACCTTCTTCGATAGCGATAGGAGCGATAAGTTCTACTGACATTTCAATGTTATCTCCAGGCATAACCATTTCTACGCCTTCAGGAAGGTTACAAATACCAGTTACGTCAGTTGTACGGAAGTAGAACTGCGGACGGTAGTTTGTGAAGAATGGAGTATGACGTCCACCTTCTTCTTTAGAAAGAACATAAACTTCAGCTTTGAATTTGCTGTGTGGAGTGATTGTATTTGGCTTAGCAAGTACTTGTCCACGTTGGATATCTTCACGAGCAACACCACGAAGTAGAGCTCCGATGTTGTCACCAGCTTCAGCATAATCAAGAAGTTTACGGAACATTTCAACACCAGTTACAGTTGTTGGTTTTGCTTCGTCGTTGAAACCGATGATGTCTACAACGTCACCGACTTTAACTTGTCCACGTTCAACACGTCCTGTAGCAACTGTTCCACGACCAGTGATTGAGAATACATCCTCAACTGGCATCATGAATGGTTTGTCAGTGTCACGAGTTGGTTCTGGAATGTACTCGTCAACAGCAGCCATTAATTCATGAATTTTTTCTTCCCAAGCAGCATCTCCTTCAAGAGCTTTAAGAGCAGAACCTTTGATAACTGGAACGTCATCGCCAGGGAAATCGTATTCAGAAAGAAGATCACGAATTTCCATTTCTACTAATTCAAGAAGTTCTTCGTCATCAACCATGTCGCATTTGTTCATGAATACAACTAGGAAAGGAACACCAACTTGTTTAGAAAGAAGGATGTGCTCACGAGTTTGAGGCATTGGGCCATCAGCAGCAGAAACTACTAAGATACCACCATCCATTTGTGCAGCACCAGTGATCATGTTTTTAACATAGTCAGCATGTCCTGGGCAGTCAACGTGTGCATAGTGACGAGTAGCTGTTTCGTACTCAACGTGTGCAGTAGAGATTGTGATACCACGTTCTCTTTCTTCTGGTGCACCATCAATTTGGTCATACGCGCGTGCTTCTGCTCCACCAGCTTTAGCAAGTACAGTAGTGATTGCAGCAGTTAGAGTTGTTTTACCATGGTCAACGTGTCCAATTGTTCCAACGTTAACATGCGGTTTTGAACGATCATATTTAGCTTTTCCCATTAGGAATTCCTCCTTAAAAATATAAAAATAGTTTAAGTATATAAGGGCTGTGAAAGAAGATAAATTCTTCCAACACAGCTTACATAAGTAGTTATACTTTAATAAGAGATGAAAATCAATTATTCACCTTTATTTTTTTTGATGATTTCTTCAGAAATGCTCTTAGGTACTTCTTCATAGTGATCGAAGTGCATAGAGAATGTTCCGCGTCCTTGAGTGTTTGAACGTAATGAAGTTGCATAACCGAACATTTCGGATAGTGGAACCATCGCTTTAACCATTTGAGTGTTTCCGCGAGCTTCCAAACCTTCTACGCGTCCACGACGAGATGTAATATCTCCCATGATATCGCCTAGGTAATCTTCAGGGATTACAACTTCCACTTTCATGATAGGTTCAAGGATAACCGGCTTACATTTTGAAGCAGCATTTTTAAGCGCCATTGATGCAGCGATTTTAAATGCCATTTCATTGGAGTCAACGTCATGGTAAGATCCGTCGAATAATTTTGCTTTAATATCAACTAATGGGTAACCAGCAAGTACTCCACGGTCAAGTGAATCAACTAATCCAGCTTGTACTGCAGGAATATACTCACGAGGTACTACACCACCGACGATAGCATTTTCAAATTCGAATCCTTTACCTTCTTCGTTTGGTCCAAATTCAATCCAAACGTGTCCGAATTGTCCACGTCCACCAGATTGACGAACGAATTTACCTTCAACTTTAGCTGAACCACGGAAAGTTTCACGGTAAGCAACTTGAGGAGCACCTACGTTAGCTTCCACTCTGAATTCACGACGCATACGGTCAACAAGGATGTCCAAGTGAAGTTCACCCATACCAGCGATAATTGTTTGACCAGTTTCTTGGTCAGTATGCGCACGGAATGTTGGATCTTCGTCTTGAAGCTTTTGTAAAGCTTGAGACATTTTGTCTTGATCTGCTTTCGATTTTGGTTCAACAGAAAGTGAGATAACTGGTTCTGGGAATACCATTGATTCAAGGATAACTTGATCCTTATCATCACATAGTGTATCACCAGTAGTCGTATCTTTCAAACCAACAGCTGCAGCGATATCCCCAGCATATACTGTAGAAATCTCTTCACGGCTGTTTGCATGCATTTGAAGGATACGTCCAATACGTTCACGTTTACCTTTTGTTGAGTTGATTACATATGATCCAGATTCTAATGTACCAGAGTACACACGGAAGAATGTAAGCTTACCAACATAAGGGTCTGTCATAACTTTAAACGCTAAAGCAGAGAACGGTTCAGAATCATCTGAGTGACGTTCTACTTCTTCTTCAGTATCCGGAAGAGTACCTTTGATTGCAGGTACGTCTAATGGAGATGGAAGGAAGTCAATAACGTTATCAAGCATTAATTGAACACCTTTATTTTTGAACGCTGAACCACAGATAACTGGGAAGAATTCAACATTAACGGTTGCAGTACGGATAGCAGCTTTTAATTCAGCAATGCTGATCTCTTCGCCACCAAGGTATTTTTCCATTAAGTCTTCATTAACTTCAGCCACCGCTTCGATTAATTTCTCACGGTACTCTTCAGCTAATTCAAGGTGTTCTGCAGGAATTTCACCAACAGTGATATCAGTTCCTAAATCATTTGAGTAGAAATGAGCTTTCATTTCAATTAAGTCAATGATAGCGGAAAAATTATCTTCAGCACCAATTGGTAATTGGACCGGATGAGCGTTTGCTTGCAAACGATCGTGGATAGTTCCTACTGAATAAAGGAAGTCCGCACCGATTTTGTCCATTTTGTTAACGAATACGACACGTGGTACACCGTATGTTGTAGCTTGGCGCCAAACTGTTTCAGTTTGAGGCTCAACACCTGATTGGGCATCAAGTACAGCTACAGCTCCATCAAGTACACGTAGAGAACGTTCAACTTCAACTGTGAAATCTACGTGTCCCGGTGTATCAATGATGTTTACGCGGTGACCTTTCCACTGTGCAGTTGTTGCAGCGGATGTGATCGTGATTCCACGTTCTTGTTCTTGCTCCATCCAGTCCATTTGTGAAGCACCTTCGTGTGTTTCACCAATTTTGTGGATTTTACCAGTATAGTAAAGAACGCGTTCTGTTGTAGTCGTTTTACCAGCATCAATATGTGCCATGATACCGATATTACGAGTATTTGCTAAGGAGAACTCTCTTGCCATTTGTCTTTCTCCTTCCTATTATAAGGATTTTATTGTTATTGATCTTACCAGCGATAGTGAGCAAATGCTTTGTTAGCTTCTGCCATTTTGTGCGTATCTTCACGTTTCTTAACAGCTGCTCCAGTGTTGTTTGCAGCATCCATGATTTCGAAAGCTAAACGCTCTTCCATCGTTTTTTCTCCACGAAGGCGAGAGTAGTTTACTAACCAACGAAGACCTAGAGTTGATTTACGGTCTGGACGTACCTCAACTGGTACTTGGTAGTTAGCTCCACCCACACGGCGTGCTTTTACTTCTAATACAGGCATGATGTTTTTAAGTGCTTGATCAAACACTTCGATTGGCTCATTGCCAGTACGTTCTTTAATTAACTCAAATGCAGAGTAAAGTATTTTTTGTGATTTTCCTCTTTGTCCATCAACCATTAATTTGTTGATTAAGCGAGTCACAAGTTTAGATTTATAAATTGGATCTGGTAATACATCTCTTTTTGTTACGGGTCCTTTACGAGGCATTATATTTCCTCCTTTCTCGGATTATTTTTTTGCTGCTTTCGGACGCTTAGTACCGTATTTAGAACGGCTTTGCATACGATTGTTAACTCCTGCTGTATCAAGAGCACCACGTACGATATGGTAACGTACCCCTGGTAAATCCTTTACACGTCCACCGCGGATTAGTACCACGCTGTGTTCTTGTAAGTTGTGACCGATACCTGGGATATAAGCTGTTACCTCGATACCGTTAGTTAAACGTACACGCGCATATTTACGTAAAGCGGAGTTTGGTTTTTTCGGTGTCATAGTTCCCACACGAGTACAAACACCACGTTTTTGCGGAGATGATACGTTAGTTTGTGCTTTCTTAAAGCTGTTGTAGCCTTTGTTAAGTGCTGGAGAGTTAGATTTAACCTCTTTAGACTCGCGTCCTTTACGCACTAATTGATTAATAGTAGGCATTACATTTTTCCTCCCTTCGCAATTTCATGTCTAGTACCACACATCCAGGTGGTTCATAAATGGGTAAAAACAAAGTCCTTGCAAATAGTATTGCAAAAACATTTTTACTTTTTAATGGCAACAGTTGCTGCTCCGACATCAATACCACATGCTTTTCCAAGCATTTTCATCGAATCAACATATGTGATAGGAACATCCACTAGTTTAGCGGTCTCAACAACACGCCCAGTCAAGTATATATCTGCATCATCAGCGATGATAACTTCTTGAATTAAATTGTTCTTCAAAGCTCTAACTGTTTGTTTCGTTCCTATAACCACTGACTTTGCCTGTATTACTTTTTCATAAGACATGGTCCATATCCTCCAAAGTTACAGGGTAACATAGGAGCACCTTTGCTATAGTATCATTTTTAGTCAGATGCTGTCAACTTGTTTCAAAAAATTATTTAAGCAAAAGGTTTTCCAGTTAAATCATTCTATAGGTTTTTAAGTCTACCAAATTGGTTCTATCATAACTAATTTTTTACTGATTACTCTTTATTAATAAAAAGAAACCAGCTCATTTAATCCGAACCTCAATCCCCCAATATCGTTAGGGGGATCAAGTTCTTCAGTATTTATATGAGCTGGGTCTAATTATCCTTTAGTCAACCGATACTGTCTCAGGATTCTCTACGACAACAGGGTTAGCTTTTCTGTAGCGAGGCATACCTGTTCCAGCTGGAACAAGTTTACCGATGATAACATTTTCTTTCAGTCCAAGCAATTCGTCGCGTTTTCCTTTAATTGCTGCATCAGTCAATACTCTAGTTGTTTCTTGGAATGATGCTGCAGACAAGAAGGAATCCGTTTCAAGTGATGCTTTTGTAATTCCTAGTAATACAGGACGACCTGTAGCAGGTAGCTTGCTGGTTAGCAATGCGTTTGTGTTTGCCACGGTGAACTGGTTAACATCCAATAGCGTACCTGGAAGAACTTCAGTTTCCCCTGCATCAAGAACACGAACTTTACGCATCATTTGTCTAACCATAACCTCGATATGTTTATCGCCGATTTCTACCCCTTGCATCCGGTATACTTTCTGTACTTCATGAAGTAGGTATTCCTGAACAGTAAGAACATCCGTAACTTTCAACAATTCTTTAGGATCGATAGAACCCTCTGTTAACTCCTCGCCTCGACGAACGAAAGTATCAACAGACACTCTTAAACGCGCTGTGTATGGCGCTGTATAAGTACGTGATTCAACCGCACCTTGGACCACGATTTCTTGTTGTTTATCGCGGATTTCATTGATTGAAACGATAGTTCCCTCAATTTCAGAAATAACTGCTTGACCTTTAGGGTTCCTCGCTTCAAATATTTCTTGGATACGAGGTAAACCTTGAGTAATATCGTCTCCGGCAACCCCACCTGTATGGAATGTACGCATTGTTAACTGAGTACCAGGTTCACCGATTGATTGGGCAGCAATGATACCAACTGCTTCTCCCACTTCAACTTCCTGACCGGTAGCCAAGTTACGTCCGTAACATTTCTTACATACACCATGACTGGTGTTACATGTAAAGGCAGAGCGAATCCATGCAGTTTCAATACCTAGAGATGCAATATAAGCTGCTAGATCCTCAGTGATAAGGTCATTCTCAGCCACAATTACTTCATCTGTTTCTGGATGTCTAATGGCTTTTCTTGCATATCGGCCAATTAAACGTTCTTCAAGATGCTCGATTATTTCTGTTCCCTCTCTCAAGGCAGAAATTTTCAAGCCGCGGTCTGTTCCACAGTCATCATCACGGATGATAACATCTTGGGCTACGTCTACTAGACGACGTGTAAGGTAACCAGAATCGGCAGTTTTAAGGGCTGTATCGGCAAGACCTTTACGAGCACCATGTGTAGAGATAAAGTACTCTAACACTGTTAAACCTTCACGGAAACTTGATTTGATCGGTAATTCGATGATACGTCCAGCCGGGTTGGCCATCAGTCCACGCATACCCGCAAGCTGCGTGAAGTTGGAAGCATTACCACGGGCACCGGAGTCACTCATCATGAAGATCGGATTGCGTCGGTCAAGAGATTTCATCAGTTTAGACTGAATAGTATCTTTTGCTGCGCTCCAGATCGAAATGACGCGATCATAACGCTCATCTTCGGTAATTAGACCACGTCTAAATTGTTTTAGGACGTTATCCACTTTTGTTTGAGCTTCCGTAATGATTTCTTGTTTTTCTTTTAATACAACAATATCAGCTACACCAACAGTGATACCTGCTTTTGTCGAATATTTGAATCCAAGATTTTTCATCCGGTCAAGCATTTTAGATGTTTCGGTGATTTTGAAACGTTTAAACACTTCCGCAATGATATTACCAAGAATTTTCTTCTTGAATGGATCAATAGCTGGTTGTGCTTTAATCAATTCAGGGATATTAGCGCCTTTTTCCACGAAATATTTCTCTGGAGTTTTAGTTTCCAAGTTATAACGTGTAGGTTCGTTAATATATGGGAATGATTTTGGCAAAATTTCATTAAAGACCAATTTACCAACGGTAGTGATTAGAAGCTGGCTGTTTTGTTCTTCCGTGAACGTTTCATTATTCAGTGATGATGCATGCACTGCGCAACGAGAATGTAAGTGAACATAACCATTTTGGTATGCAAGCAACGCTTCACTAGTATCTTTAAAGATCATACCTTCACCGATAGCGCCTTCTCTTTCTAATGTTAGGTAGTAGTTACCTAATACCATATCTTGAGAAGGAGTAACGACTGGTTTTCCATCTTTAGGATTCAAGATGTTCTGGGCAGCAAGCATTAGCATACGTGCTTCAGCTTGAGCTTCAGAAGATAAAGGAACGTGGACGGCCATTTGGTCACCATCAAAGTCAGCGTTATATGCTGTACATACTAACGGATGCAAACGAATTGCACGGCCTTCAACCAATGTTGGCTCAAACGCTTGAATACCCAGTCTATGAAGAGTTGGTGCACGGTTAAGTAAAACTGGATGCTCCCTAATGACTTCTTCAAGTACATCCCAAATCTCAGGAGATAGTCGTTCAATTTTTCGTTTTGCAGATTTGATGTTATGAGCTAATCCTCTTTGAACGAGTTCCTTCATAACGAATGGTTTGAATAATTCAATCGCCATCTCTTTCGGCAGACCACATTGGTACATTTTCAGGTTAGGACCAACTACGATTACAGAACGACCAGAGTAATCGACACGTTTACCAAGAAGGTTCTGACGGAAACGACCTTGTTTACCTTTTAACATGTGTGATAAAGATTTCAATGGGCGGTTACCCGGACCAGTTACTGGGCGACCACGACGTCCATTATCGATTAAAGCGTCAACGGCTTCTTGAAGCATACGCTTTTCATTTTGGACGATAATGCTTGGAGCGCCAAGATCAAGCAATCTTTTCAAACGATTGTTACGGTTAATAACACGACGATATAGATCATTTAAGTCAGATGTCGCAAAACGACCGCCATCTAATTGAACCATTGGACGAAGTTCTGGTGGTATAACTGGAAGCACATCAAGAATCATCCATGAAGGCTCGTTACCAGAATTACGGAAGGCTTCTAATACTTCCAAGCGTTTGATTGCACGAGTTCTACGTTGTCCTTGAGCTGTCTTAAGCTCTTCTTTCAACGTTTCTACTTCTTTTTCCGTATCAATGTCTTGTAAAAGTTTTTTAATAGCTTCCGCACCCATTGCAGCTTGGAACTTCTTACCGTATTTTTCACGGTATGTACGATATTCTTTTTCAGAAAGAAGTTGTTTCTTTTCTAAAGTTGTATCGCCAGTTTCAGTTACCACATAAGATGCGAAGTAAATAACTTCTTCTAATGCCCGTGGAGACATATCCAGGACAAGACCCATACGACTCGGAATTCCTTTGAAATACCAAATATGTGAAACTGGTGCTGCCAGCTCAATATGACCCATTCGTTCACGACGGACTTTAGCACGCGTGACTTCAACCCCACAACGGTCACAAACTACGCCTTTATAACGAACACGTTTATATTTACCACAGTGACATTCCCAGTCCTTTTGAGGTCCGAAAATTCTCTCACAGAATAAACCGTCTTTTTCTGGTTTTAACGTACGATAGTTGATTGTTTCTGGTTTTTTAACTTCCCCATGAGACCAAGAACGAATCTTGTCTGGTGAAGCAAGACCAATTTTCATATACTCAAAATTATTAACATCTAACAAGGGGCCTACCTCCCTTTTAATCTCCAGGTTTTACCCTGATTGCCTTCATTCATTCGGGCAATCTAAACCGGATGATGGGTGATTGAATCAATAAGACTCCGACAAGGCAGCAGGATCTTTAAAGAAAAACCTTGCTGCCAGTCAGAGCTGATAATATATAGATTTATTTATTTAAATTATTTACTCTTTTGATGGTGCTCCTGCTTCAGTAGCAACCATATCTTTTGTTTCTGCATCTAGGCTTAATTTGTCTGACTGATTAGGGTCTTCTTCATCTTCTAAATCACGCATTTCAATTTCGCGGTCTTCAGCATTCATGATTTTAACATCTAATCCTAAGCTTTGAAGTTCCTTAATCAATACTTTGAATGACTCAGGGACACCAGGCTCAGGGACATTTTCGCCTTTGACAATCGCTTCGTATGTTTTCACACGGCCCACGACATCATCTGATTTAACGGTAAGGATTTCTTGTAATGTATAAGCAGCTCCATATGCTTCAAGTGCCCATACTTCCATCTCACCAAAACGTTGTCCACCGAATTGCGCTTTACCACCAAGTGGTTGTTGCGTAACAAGGGAGTAAGGTCCAGTTGAACGAGCATGAAGTTTATCATCAACCATATGTGCAAGTTTAATCATGTACATGACACCAACAGACACACGGTTATCGAATGCTTCACCTGAACGGCCATCGTAAAGTACCGTTTTTGCATCACGTGACATGCCAGCTTCTTCAATCGTACTCCAAACGTCTTCCTCAGTAGCTCCATCAAATACCGGTGATGCTACGTGAATGCCTAGTGCACGGGCTGCCATACCTAAGTGAAGCTCAAGTACCTGACCGATATTCATACGGGAAGGTACACCCAGTGGGTTTAACATGATGTCAACCGGTGTTCCATCAGGCATGTAAGGCATATCTTCTTCAGGAAGGATTCTTGAGATTACACCTTTGTTACCATGACGTCCGGCCATTTTATCGCCTTCATGTATTTTACGTTTTTGAACGATATATACACGTGCAAGTTGATTTACACCAGGTGGTAGCTCGTCGCCATCTTCTCTGTTAAACACCTTAACATCGAGGACGATTCCGCCGCCGCCGTGGGGAACACGCAATGATGTATCCCGTACTTCGCGCGCTTTTTCACCAAAGATTGCATGTAAGAGACGTTCTTCCGCCGTTAGTTCCGTTACCCCTTTAGGAGTTACTTTACCTACTAGAAGGTCACCGTCTTTTACTTCAGCACCGACACGGATTATTCCACGCTCATCAAGGTTGCGAAGCGCATCTTCTCCGACGTTCGGAATATCACGAGTGATTTCTTCAGGTCCCAATTTCGTATCGCGAGACTCAGATTCATATTCTTCAATATGGATGGAAGTGTACACATCATCTTTAACTAGACGTTCACTCATGATGATGGCATCTTCATAGTTGTATCCATCCCAAGTCATGAAGGCAACTAATACATTTCGTCCAAGTGCTAATTCACCTTTTTCCATTGAAGGACCATCGGCAAGAATTTCACCTTTGACAACATTGTCACCAACACTAACGATAGGACGTTGGTTATAACACGTTCCTTGGTTAGAACGAATGAATTTTAATAAACGGTATTTATCAAGGTTTCCTTTTACTTGTTGACCGTCAACCTCACTCACCCGGCGTACCCATACTTCACGTGATTCCACGTGTTCGACGATACCAGGGTGTTTACAGATGACAGCTGCCCCAGAGTCTTTCGCTGAAACATATTCCATACCTGTTCCAACTCTTGGTGCCTCTGGTTGTAATAAAGGTACTGCTTGACGTTGCATGTTCGCTCCCATTAGGGCACGGTTGGAGTCATCATTTTCCAAGAAAGGAATACATGCTGTCGCTGCAGATACGACTTGTTTAGGCGATACGTCCATATAATCTACGCGGTCACGCGGAACAACGGTATTTTCACCGCGGAAACGTGCAACAACCATATCATCAAGGAATGTTCCATCATCGGATAGACGAACATTCGCTTGGGCAACTACGTAGTTATCTTCTTCATCAGCCGTTAAGTAATCGATTTTGCTCGTAATTTTCCCTGTCTCATGGTCAACACGTCGGTATGGTGTTTCAATGAATCCATAAGGGTTAACCTTTGCAAAACTTGATAGGGAGTTAATCAATCCAATATTCGGTCCCTCAGGCGTTTCAATCGGACACATACGGCCATAGTGGGAGTAATGAACGTCACGTACTTCGAAACCAGCACGCTCACGAGTCAAACCACCAGGTCCCAATGCAGATAGACGACGTTTATGCGTCAATTCGGCCAATGGGTTCGTTTGGTCCATGAATTGTGAAAGCTGTGAGCTACCAAAGAATTCTTTAATGGATGCTATAACAGGACGAATGTTAATCAATTGCTGTGGAGTGATCGTATTCGTGTCTTGAATAGACATTCTCTCACGCACGACACGCTCCATACGAGATAAACCAATTCTGAATTGGTTTTGCAGCAATTCACCAACGGAACGCAGACGACGATTTCCTAGATGGTCAATATCATCTGTAATTCCCACACCATGAAGCAAGTTAAAGAAATAGCTAATAGAAGAGATGATATCAGCTGGAGTAATGTTTTTAACCTGATCGGTTACATACGCATTACCAATGATATTGATCACTTTTTCGCCTTCAGCGTCATTTGGAGCAAAGACTTTGATTGGTTGAAGAAGGGTTTCTTCTTCTACTACGCCACCAGACGGGTGGAACGTTTTAAAACCGATTCCTGCTTCAAGATGAGGCAGAATTTTATCAAGTGTCCTTCTATCAAGCAAAGTACCCTTTTCGACAATGATTTCCCCTGTTTCAGGATCGATTAAAGTCTCGGCGATCTTTTGTCCGAATAGACGATTCTTGATATGCAGTTTTTTGTTGATTTTATAACGACCTACGTTAGCTAGATCATAACGTTTTGGATCGAAAAAGCGGGATACTAGTAGACTTTTCGCGTTATCGACTGTAGGTGGTTCACCCGGGCGAAGACGTTCATAGATTTCTAGCAATGCTTTTTCTACACTCTCCGTGTTGTCTTTTTCAAGAGTGTTGCGAAGATACTCATTATCACCGATTAAATCAATGATCTCTTGATCAGTTCCAAAGCCCAATGCACGCATCAATACCGTGATAGGTAATTTCCTAGTGCGGTCGATTCGAACATAAACTACATCCTTGGCATCTGTCTCATATTCGAGCCATGCACCACGGTTAGGAATAACGGTCGCAGAGAAACCTAGCTTACCGTTCTTATCCATTTTCCCATTATAGTAAACACTCGGTGAGCGTACTAATTGGGATACGATTACACGTTCAGCACCATTGATGACAAACGTGCCCGTTTCAGTCATAAGTGGGAAGTCACCCATGAATACATCTTGGTCTTTTACTTCCCCTGTTTCTTTGTTAACAAGACGCACTTTCACACGAAGTGGTGCAGAATACGTAACATCGCGTTCTTTTGTTTCTTCAACAGAATACTTCGGTTCAGCAAGGCTGTAATCGATGAATTCTAATGACAAATTACCTGTAAAATCCTCAATAGGAGAAATGTCCTGGAACATTTCTTTTAAACCTACATCTAAAAACCATTGATAAGAAGCCGTTTGAATTTCAATCAGATTCGGAAGATCCAAAACCTCACTGATTCTTGCATAACTTCTACGTTGGCGGTGTCGTCCATACTGAACAAGTTGACCTGTCAACTGATTCACCCCTTAAATCAAGCGTTATAAGGATCTATTTGCCACGGAAAAAAGCAATCTAATCCATAGACAAAAAGAAAATGGTTTTTATTTTAAAAACCACTATTTCTCATAAAACGAACTATTATTTATATATTTTTCCCATATTATCCATTGGTTATACACCAATGGTATAAAAATTGCATAGTAACGGAATTATATATATGCATTTTATAATACTAACATAGCGAAAATTTAGAGTCAAACTTTTTTGGATAATAGTATGTAGTAGCCTTTTTTCTTTACAGCCACTTCGACATTACCAAATAACAGCTCTAGTTTATCCATGGCGGAAGGAGCGCCTTGCTTTTTTTGAATGACAACCCATAGTTCTCCACCAGTCACCAAACTTCGATAACTTTCTTCTAGAATTTCGTGGACTACACTTTTACCTGCGCGAATGGGAGGGTTCGTAAGAATTGCAGCGAATTGTTTAGATCCTACCTTTTCAAAACGGTCGCTTTCGTACACTTTAACATTAGCGATTCCGTTTGTAGCGGCATTTTCCTTCGATAATTCAACTGCCCGGCTATTTATATCTATCATTTCTACCGTTCTTTCGGGATAAGCCGCAGCAATTGATATTCCAATGGGGCCATAACCGCAACCAACATCAAGAATATTCCCTTTTACAGCTTTATTAAGATTGAAGGATTCTATCAAAAGACGAGAACCAAAATCAACTTCTTTTTTTGAAAAAACACCATTATCACTTTTAAAGTGGAATGTGCGTCCTTTTAATACAAAATCCCAAAATTTAGGATTGCTTTCGACATCCGGTTTTTGTGAGTAGTAATGCTCTGTCAGAGTCATCTCCCCCTATCAGAAAGGAATATTGAAGATTTAACGAGAGAAGAGATATGAAGAATGGATACTTACCTGTCATAAAGTTTGTACATCTTTACTAAATCGTCTACCATTTTTCTTTAAAAATGAAGAGAAAAAAGCTCGCCAGTGATAGCGAGCTTTTTGTTTATGCAAGATTACTTAACTTCAACGCCAGCTCCAACTTCTTCAAGTTTAGCTTTAAGTTCTTCAGCTTCCTCTTTAGAAACGCCTTCTTTGATTGCTTTTGGAGTGTTATCAACAACTTCTTTCGCTTCTTTAAGTCCAAGACCAGTTGCTTCACGAACAGCTTTGATAACTTTGATTTTTGAATCTCCAGCAGATGTAAGAACTACATCAAACTCAGTTTTTTCTTCAGCAGCAGCGCCACCAGCAGCAGCTACAGCTACAGGTGCAGCAGCAGTTACGCCAAATTCTTCTTCGATTGCTTTTACAAGGTCGTTTAATTCTAAAACAGTCATGTTTTTAACTGCTTCAATGATTTGATCTTTAGTCATTGTTATTTCCTCCTCGAAATGGTTGGTTTTTTTTTGAATCAATAGGCAAGATAAGCGGTTAGCTTACGCGCCTTGTTCTTCTTTTTGTTCTGCAACTGCTTTTGTAGCAAGAGCAAGACCGCGCATAGGTGCTTGTAGCACACTTAGCAACATTGAAAGTAGGCCTTCGCGTGAAGGTAGTTCTGCAAGAGCTTTAATGTCTTCAGCAGATGCTACGTTTCCTTCGATAACTCCAGCTTTGATTTCTAACGCTTCATGTTTTTTCGCAAAATCGTTAAGGATTTTAGCTGGCGCAATAACATCTTCATTTGAGAATGCAATTGCGTTTGGTCCTGTTAAAGATTCGTTTAAAGAGCTAAGTTCAGCACTTTCAGCAGCACGACGAGTTAAAGAGTTTTTGTAAACCTTGAACTCAACGCCAGCATCACGAAGTTGCTTACGAAGTTCTGTTAATTCAGCAACAGTCAATCCACGGTAGTCAACAACAACTGTGGATTTGCTAGCTGTTAATTTACCAGTAATCTCAGCAACGATAGTTTGCTTTTGTTCAATAATTGCGTTCATCCTTACACCTCCTGTAGATTTGCTTGAAAACATTTATACCGTTTCAAAGAAAAAGCCTTCATCTCTAATACAGACATGAAGGCAGTAATTTCAAAGGTCATAGTCAACGACTATTTTTATCGAATTACCTCGGCAGGGAATTAAGCTCTTGTGGAGCACCTACTGTCTTCGGTACAAATGATATTCATTTATCACAACAAAACATATTATAACAACAATAGTTTTGGAATGTCAAATTATTTATTGAAAGAAGAAGAATCAACTTTCACACCAGGGCCCATTGTAGTCGTTACAGAAATATTCTTCATGTAAGTTCCTTTAGCAGCCGCAGGTTTAACTTTCATTAATGTATCAAAGATAGTAGTGAAGTTTTCCACTAGTTTAGCATCTTCGAAAGATACTTTACCGATTGGAGCATGGACGTTACCAGCTTTATCTACGCGGTATTCAACTTTACCTGCTTTGATCTCATTAACAGCTTTCGTTACATCAAATGTAACTGTGCCAGTTTTAGGGTTTGGCATTAAGCCTTTAGGTCCTAATACGCGACCAAGTTTACCAACTTCACCCATCATGTCAGGAGTTGCAACGATTACGTCGAATTCGAACCATCCTTGTTGGATTTTGTTGATGTAGTCAGATTCGCCAACGAAGTCAGCACCAGCAGCTTCAGCTTCTTTTGCTTTTTCGCCTTTTGCGAATACTAATACGCGTTGAGTTTTACCAGTTCCGTTCGGAAGCACAACTGCTCCACGAATTTGTTGGTCAGCTTTCTTAGGGTCTACACCCAAACGGAAAGCAACTTCAACAGTCGCATCGAATTTTGTGAAGTTTGCTTTTTTAACAACTTCAATCGCTTCAGTTACAGCGTATGCTTTTGAAACTTCAACAAGCTTAGCTGCTTCAAGATACTTTTTACCTTTTTTAGCCATGATATAAATCCTCCTAAATTGTGGTTTTAACGGAATTACCTCCCACGAATAAAGGTTGCGAGTATCAATCGCAACCCCGTAGAAACAAATAACAATTACATGGATTAGTCTTCGATGACAATACCCATGCTGCGAGCAGTACCTTCAACCATACGCATTGCAGCTTCAACGTTTGCAGCGTTTAGGTCAGGCATTTTAGTTTCAGCAATCTCGCGCACTTGATCACGCTTGACTGTAGCAACTTTTTTACGGTTAGGTTCACCAGAACCAGACTCGATACCTGCTGCTTTCTTAAGTAGTACTGCAGCGGGTGGAGTTTTTGTAATGAATGTAAATGAACGGTCTTCAAATACCGTGATTTCAACAGGAATAATTAGACCAGCTTGGTCTGCTGTACGAGCGTTGAACTCCTTACAGAATCCCATGATGTTTACACCAGCTTGACCTAATGCAGGACCAACCGGCGGTGCAGGATTCGCTTTACCAGCAGGAATTTGCAATTTAACCATTTTAATTACTTTTTTAGCCACGAGACACACCTCCTTATAAGTCCGTGATGTGGTAATAGGGATATACCCTCCCACTCATCTTGAATTCTTTATATGTTAATAAAGAATACTTGTATCGTTGAGGCCTAAAAATTTGAAACATACTGACCTTTGAAATTTTACCACTTCCAAAAGGCTTTTTCAAGTTTTTTTCCGTTTATAATTTTTCCACTTGATTAAAGTCTAGTTCTACCGGCGTATCGCGGCCGAACATATTAACAAGAACTCGGACTTTTCCTTTATCTGTATCAAGTTCTTCGATAGGCCCAGCAAATGTTGCAAATGGTCCTTCTTTCACTTGAACAGTGTCGCCGACTTCAAAGTCGATGTCAAATTTACTTTCGTCAACACCCATGCGTTTAAGGACAACTTCTATTTCTTCATCAAGCAGTGCTGTCGGTTTAGATCCCGCTCCTGATGAACCTACGAAACCTGTTACACCAGGTGTATTGCGGACTACATACCAAGAATCATCGGTCATGATAATTTCTACCAGTACATATCCTGGGAAAACCTTTTTCTTCGTTACTTTCGTTTTGCCATCTTTGACTTCGGTTTCTTCTTCTTCAGGAACTACTACGCGGAAGATTCTATCTTCCATCCCCATTGTTTCAACACGCTTCTCCAGATTGGCCTTTACCTTGTTTTCATAACCTGAATAGGTGTGAACTACATACCAATTCTTTTCCATTTTTTAGGACTGTGACGTCCTTCCCTCCCTGCAATCAATCATTTTCTTTATGAAACTTTATTTTCTAACGATCTAGCCAAAATTAACATCCTGCACTATCCCGACTTGTCTAAAGAATAACAGCAATGCTAGAGTTTGAACTTTTTCTTAAAAAAGACAAATTAAAAAACCCGTTTCCGGGCTTTTCTGCTGACACATATTATTCTATCACTATTATACCTTATTTTCGAATCTCTTATTCAATAACTAAGCGAATTAATTCGGAAATGCCCATATCGACCACTAAAAAGAATAAAGCCATAAACAACACAGTCGTCACTACAACGATTGTATATTTGGTTAATTCTTTACGTTTTGGCCAGCTTACTTTACGCATTTCACGAGTGACTCCGCTGAAAAATTCGGTTAAGCGTTTCATGAATGTATCCTCCAAGCATTAGACTGCTTCTGTCAATCTATTTATAAAACGGTTATTTTGTTTCCCTATGATTCGTATGTGAATTACAGGTGCTGCAAAATTTCTTTAATTCTAGTCGTTCAGCGTTGTTTGACTTATTGCTTTCATAATTATAATTTCTTGAACCACAATCGGTGCAAGCTAGTGTGATTTTCTTTTGCAATTGATACACCTATCCTATCTACTATTTCCATAAAACCTTATCACGGCTGGCTTTTATTGTCAATAACAAGGTGAGGCCACCTAAGTCCATGTCAACTCTATCAGCCTATGTCTACCATAAGTGAATGCATCATCCAAGTGGAGTTAGTGTCAGATGAAATAAAGCGGAAAAGGCGGAGGGACTATAAACTGATCTCCCTTACTTCCAGATAACGCTCGAGCTTTCTTTTCACCCTCTGGAGGGCATTATCGATTGACTTCACATGACGATTCAACTCTTCTGAGATTTCCTGATAGGTTTGCCCATCTAAATAAAGGGCTAATACCTTTCTTTCCAAATCGCTCAGCAGCTCGGCCATTTTCAATTCGATATCGTCAAACTCTTCTTTATTGATAATCAGTTCTTCTGGGTCTAATACCTTCGTACCCGATATAATATCCATGAGAGTACGGTCGGACTCCTCATCATAAATGGGCTTGTCCAGGGAAACATAGGAATTGAGCGGAATATGCTTTTGACGTGTTGCTGTTTTAATAGCGGTAATGATCTGTCTCGTAATACATAATTCGGCAAATGCTTTAAAAGAAGAAAGCTTATCGCCTTTAAAATCACGGACAGCCTTATACAAACCAATCATGCCTTCTTGAACGATGTCTTCCTTATCTGCACCTATTAAAAAATATGTCCTTGCCTTCGCTCTTACAAAATTACGATACTTTTGAATCAGATAATCCAGTGCTTCACTGTCTCCAGTGTGTACTAACTCAATTAATTCTTCATCATCGAACTGCAGATACTTTTCGTTCAGTTTCATACCGAAATTGAGACCCAAATTATATCCCCCTGACCTGACTCAGATAGAAATATTATACAGCAGGTAAAAAATACCCGTCAATGGTTCAAATTTTCCCCCGACGCCATTTTTCGAATATTTCCGCTACTTCTTCACTTAAAGGAATTTTAGCCGTAGGTTTTACCGCCGCTGTTTTTTGGACATCTTTTTTTATTTCTCCCTGAATTTCCTCCATATCCATTAGCAGTTCACGGGCAGATTTCCTTAGGGCCCCTTGGCCAAAGATGACCCATTGCTCCGTAAAGTCTGAAGTAGCCACTTGAATCTGCGTCTTGATATTATTCAGTTCAATCGCCATCTTTTCTATTCTCTCATCGGCTGTTTCATTTTCTTTCGTGAAAATTACGTCGACTTTATGATTCTTGAAAATACGGGCTATTCCCTGGACATATTGGGCATCGAATACGACAATGACCCGGGACCCAGTAAACGCCTGATATTCCGCCATCATTTCTATCAGTCTGTCTCTTGCTGCAGCAAGGTCTCTTTCTTTCAATTCTCTCAGTTCCGGCCAGGCTCCAATAATGTTGTAACCGTCCACTAACAGAATATTCATCTCATTATTGCCCTAGAGGGTTTCTTTTTCTGTAGACCTCATACATCAATAAACCTGCTGCCACCGATGCATTTAATGATGTTACTTTCCCGGCCATAGGAAGACGAATTAGAAAATCACATTTTTCTTTCATTAACCGTGCCATTCCCTTGCCTTCACTTCCAATAACAAGGCCAATAGGCATATTCCCGTCCATGTTCCGGTAATCATCGCTACCTTTCGCATCGGTACCCACAATCCAGACACCGCGTTCTTTTAACTCTTCGACTGCTCTTGCCAAATTCGTGACCCGTGCAACCGGAATATACTCAATGGCCCCTGTCGATGCTTTCGCAACCGTTGCCGTTAAACCAACTGCTCTACGCTTCGGAATGATGATTCCGTGAGCTCCGACCGCATCCGCTGTTCTCATGATTGACCCTAGATTATGTGGATCTTCTACTTCATCCAGAATCATGAAGAAGGGAGCCTCATCCCGTTCAGCTGCTTTGGCAAATAAATCGTCCAACTCTACATAATCGTAAGCTGCGACTTGCGCTACGACTCCTTGATGGATACCTTCTACCATTTGGTCTATTTTTTTCTTAGGTACGATTTGTACGAATACCTTTTTTTCTTTTGCAAGTCCGATTAGCGGAAGCATGGACCCTTTCTGTGAGCCCTCTGATATCCAAATTTTATTAATATCCCGTTCGGAGCGAAGTGCTTCCAAGACGGGGTTTCTTCCAATGATAAATTCTTCACTCATGGGTTATTTCCCCTTTTCTTCTTCAATGAATTGAATTGATTTTTCAACAAGGTCTTCCATTCTTTCTATTCGGCCGGATAAATACAGAAAGCCCATAAGCGCCTCAAAGGCAGTGCTATACCGATACGTTTGCACATCTGTATTCTTCGGAACCGACCCGGACTTCGCATTACGACCTCTACGGACGACAGCGGTCTCTTCTTCTGATAACCAACCTGACTCTAGAAAAAAGTGAATGATTTTGCTCTGCGCTTTAGCCGATACAAAAGATGTCGCTTTTTTATGAAGCAGATTAGGCTTAACTGCCCCGTTTTGAATAAGGTGATGCCGTATGTAGGTTTCGTATACGGCATCTCCCATATAGGCTAGAGCAAGACTATTTAACATTTTTTCGTCTACCTTATTATCATATTGAAGCATCTGTTACCCTCTTTTCCATCTTGTACCTTGAGGGGTATCCTCTAATATAATGTTCATGCTCTTTAGACGATCACGAATCTCATCAGACAACCCAAAGTTACGGTCTTTCCTAGCTTGAATCCTTTGTTGAATTAAACTCTCGATTTCCTCGTCCAGTAATCCCTCTTCCTCTTCAAGGGAAAAGCCCAGGACGGAGAGTAGATTTTGGAATTTACCAAGAAAAGCTTTAATGACTTCCTGGTTAGTATTCTTCTCCATCAAGTAATAATTCGCTTGCTTAGACAGTTCAAAAAGAATGGATATCGCGTTCGCCGTATTGAAATCATCGTCCATTTCCTTAATGAATTGTTCGTGCAGTTCATCGATTTTCTGCAACCATACCTCATTATTTTCTGTTAACCCATCGCTTACTTGAAGGCGATGTTTCAGGTTTTGATAGGATGTTTTCAAGCGATCGAGAGCAGCCGTTACATTTTCAAGCACTTCTTCACTATAATTGATTGGATGACGATAATGTACGGATAACATGAAGAAACGCAATACTTGTGGGTCATACTTCTGTATGATGTCATGAACAAGAATAAAATTGCCTAATGACTTCGACATTTTTTCATTATCAATATTGATGTATCCATTGTGCATCCAATAATTCGCAAAGGATTTTCCCGTTAACGCCTCGGATTGTGCAATTTCATTTTCATGATGGGGAAAAGCTAAATCCTGACCGCCTGCATGGATATCAATCGTATCACCAAGGTACTTCTTAACCATCGCTGAGCATTCTATATGCCAGCCAGGGCGCCCCATCCCCCATGGGCTTTCCCAAGAAATTTCGCCAGCCTTCGCCGCTTTCCAGAGGGCAAAGTCAAGTGCATCCTGCTTCTTCTCGCCGACTTCAATACGAGCTCCGACCCGCAGTTCATCAATGGATTGATGAGACAACTTCCCATACCCATCGAATTTACGAGTGCGAAAATACACATCCCCTTCAGATTCATACGCATAGCCTTTTTCAATCAACGTCGAAATGAATTCAATGATTGTATCCATGTTTTCCATTACGGTTGGATGTTCATCCGCTTTTTTGCAACCTAGAGCAGAAACATCTTCAAAATACGCTTGAATAAAACGCTCTGAGATGGTTGGGACATCCTCCCCTAGTTCTTTGGCAGCTCGAATTAGCTTATCATCAACATCCGTGAAATTCGAAACGAAATGCACATCGTATCCTCTATACTCCAAGTATCTTCTCACGGTATCGAATACGATTGCTGGCCTAGCATTCCCAATATGAATGTAGTTATAGACTGTAGGCCCGCATACATACATTTTCACTTTTCCTTCTTCCATCGGTACGAAGGTTTCCTTCTGTCTAGTCGCTGTGTTATATATTTTTATCGCCATTTTTATAAACTCCTTTCTTCCTGCTTCCATTTTGCTAACTCTGTTTTCAAAGCATGAATTTCCCTATCCATTTCCTTTAGACGGTCAGCAATTGGATCAGGAAGATCTGAATGATTAAAATCTTTCTTGATTTTTATGCCATCTTGAATGACGACTTTTCCAGGAATGCCAACCACCGTTGAATTAGCGGGCACTTCCTTTAAAACGACCGAGCCTGCACCAATTTTGGAATTTTCACCGACGGTAATCGAGCCAAGCACTTTGGCTCCCGTGGCAATCAATACGTTATCTTTTATCGTAGGATGACGTTTGCCTTTTTCCTTTCCCGTTCCTCCAAGTGTCACTCCTTGGAAGACAGAGACATTGTCACCAATCTCGCATGTCTCACCAATGACAATCCCCATCCCATGATCGATGAAGAAACGACGACCTATTGTAGCCCCGGGGTGAATCTCAACCCCGGTAAAAAACCGACTGATTTGTGATACACTTCTGGCCAGGAAAAAGAACTTTTTCTTGTATAGTACATGAGCCATCCGATGACTCCATATTGCATGCAACCCTGCATACGTTAAAATAACTTCTAAATAGCTACGCGCTGCAGGATCCTGTTCAAAAACCACTTCGATATCCTCTTTAAACATCTTTAACATGATGATTCCCCCCTATGCTATATCCTTTTAGTCATCCCTTATTTTAAAGCATATAAAAAAGCGCCTCTGTCCAAATAGACAGAGACGCTTTGAAGCGCGGTTCCACTCTGTTTGGAATGAATAGCAGGACCAAAGGCCAACTTGTTCCATTCCCAACTTTTATCCTGTAACGGAGGACATTCCGCCTATGCCTACTAGAGGTTAGTTCAGCAAAGGACTCAAGGGTGCATTTCGGAAAACGAGAGGCTTGAACCATTTTCAGCAGGTTATGGTTCTCTCTAATAAGCTTCGTTTACTTACTTCTCCCTATCTACGCGTTCTTTTGTAAGATTATTAATTACTATATTACATTTTTGTCTAATTGTTAATATTAAATACTTAGAATGCGTTGTTTAATTTTTTCTTTGCCCAGTAGGGAAATCGCTTTTGGTAGGTCAGGACCATGAGTTTGACCAGTCACCGCCGCACGGATTGGCATGAATAACTTTTTACCCTTATGTCCTGTGCTTTTTTGTACCGCTTTGATCGATTTCTTGATTTCGTCGGCTTTAAATTCCTCAAGCCCTTCTATTTCTTTAAGGAAGGCTTCCATGACTTCAGGTACTTGTTCCTCCGCTAGGACTTCTTTCGCTTCAGGCTCATATTCAAGATCATCTTTGAAGAATAGTTCGGAAAGTTCAACGATTTCCGCCCCATAACTCATCTGTTCTTGATAAAGAGAAACTAGACCACGCACCCACTCTTCTTCTTCCGGAGAACGTGTTTCAGAAATCTTGCCGGCCTTCACTAGGTGAGGGATGGACAATTGCACTGCACGTTCCTCATCCAATTGCTTCACATACTGATTATTCATCCAAGTGAGTTTTTGCTTATCGAATAGGGCCGGTGATTTGGATAGACGGTCCGCTTCGAAAAGTTTAATGAACTCTTCCTTAGGGAAGATCTCTTCCTCGCCGCCTGGTGACCATCCAAGTAAAGCAATGAAGTTGAATAAAGCTTCAGGCAAGTAACCCAACTCTTCATATTGTTCGATGAATTGGATAATTGATTCATCACGCTTACTTAATTTTTTCCGGCTTTCATTGACGATCAACGTCATGTGTCCGAACACAGGAGGCTCCCACCCGAATGCTTCATAAATCATTAATTGCTTAGGTGTATTAGAAATATGGTCATCACCGCGAAGTACATGCGAAATCTTCATTAGGTGGTCATCGACCGCTACCGCAAAGTTATACGTCGGGATTCCATCTTTTTTGATAATGACAAAATCGCCAAAGCCATCCGTCTCAAATGAAACATCATCCTTAACCATATCTTTGAAAGTAAGGACTCTGCCCGAAGGAACGGCGAATCGAATACTCGGTTTTCTGCCTTCAGCCTCTAGTTTTGCTTGATCTTCCGCTGTTAAATGACGACACTTACCGGAATACTTGGGTGTTTCGTTCCTTTCAACCTGTCCTTCACGTTCTGCTTCAAGCTCTTCTTCCGTACAATAGCATTTATAAGCCAACCCTTTGTCAAGAAGCTCTTGGTACAACCCTTGATAAATGTCGTTCCGCTCTGATTGACGATACGGTGCGAACTCCCCGCCAATATCAACGCCTTCATCCCAATCCATTCCAAGCCATTTTAAATACTTCAGTTGGCTTTCTTCTCCGCCCTCTATATTTCTTTTTTTGTCAGTATCTTCAATGCGGATTATGAATTTTCCACCATTATGACGTGCATACAGATAATTAAATAAAGCAGTCCTCGCATTTCCTATATGTAAATGTCCAGTCGGACTTGGTGCATAGCGAACTCGAATATCGCTGTTCATGATATATATAGACCTCCCAGTCTCTCTTTTCTTCGTTTTATTTTACCATTTAACCTCAAGGGAATAAAGGTTTCCACCTAAACGACAATCAGTTAGTTTTAACCAACAAGACAACAGCCTGTGCTGCGATTCCCTCGCTTCTGCCCGTGAATCCAAGTTTCTCGGTCGTAGTCGCCTTCACATTGATTTGATCCACTGAAGCATCTAAAAGCTCTGCTATCCTTACACGCATTTCTTCAATATACGGCGCCATTTTAGGGCTTTGGGCAATAATTGTACAGTCTGCATTACCCAACTCATAACCTTCTTTTTTGACGATTGCCCAAATATACTGCAATAACTTAGCGGAATCAGCATCCTTAAATTCCGGATCGGTATCCGGAAAATGCTTGCCGATATCACCTGCACCAATTGCACCCAAACAAGCATCTGCAACCGTATGTAGCAATACATCAGCATCTGAATGCCCAAGTAACCCTTTCTCATGCGGGATTGTTATCCCTCCAATTATTAAAGGCCTACCTTCAACTAGCTGATGTACGTCATATCCTTGGCCAATTCGAAACATCTCATTCTCCCCTATCTTCACTTTTCAAGTTGTTGTTTATGTAAAATCGCGTCCGCAAAATATAAATCTTCCTGAGTCGTAATCTTAATATTATCATAATTGCCTTCAATAATGACTACCTGTTCATCGATCCGTTCTAGCAAGCTTGAATCATCCGTACCTAAATACGACTCCGCTTCCGCTTTTTCATGGGCGTTAATTAATATGGATGCACGAAAAGCTTGTGGTGTCTGTACCGCCCACAAGCTTGATCGTTCCACTGTTTCCGTGACTGACCTGTCATTTGCTTTTTTAATCGTATCCTTTACGGGGACTGCAATGATGGCTCCACCATGGAGACTGGCTGCGGACGTTAATTCAATAATTTGCTTTTGGGCGATAAAAGGACGTGCCCCGTCATGGACTAGAATTATCTCTTCCCTCACATACTTCAATGCATTATGGACGCTCTGTTGACGTTCCTTACCACCTTCAACGAGTTTCTTGACCTTCTTAAATCCGAAGGAAGCCACCATTTCCTTGAAGTAATCCTCTTCTGTTGGGTTTATCGAAAGGAAAATACCCCGGCAGTTTGGATCCTCTTCAAAGACACGAAGGGTGTAGACAATGATCGGGGTACCCGATAGTTCAATAAAAAGCTTGTTCTTGCCGGCCTTCATTCTCTTTCCTTGTCCGGCTGCAGGTATCACTACTTCATAAAACATAACGGTTTCTCCTACTCTTCTTTATAATGCTTTTTCTAATAGTTTAGGTTTAGCAAAGATCATCCGACCCGCTGATGTTTGAAGAACGCTTGTCACAAGGACATCAATACGTTTTCCAATATAATCGCGTCCGCCTTCGACAACGATCATCGTCCCATCATCCAAATAGGCAACACCTTGATTTTGCTCTTTCCCATCCTTAATCACCTGTACATTCATTTCTTCCCCGGGTAGTACGACGGGTTTTACGGCGTTCGCTAAGTCATTTATATTGAGGACCGCTACATTTTGGAACTCGCATACTTTATTTAAATTGAAATCATTAGTGACCACCATGCCACCTGAAATCTTGGCAAGCTTCACTAATTTACTATCGACTTCCTGGATGTCTTCGAAATCCCCTTCGTACATCTCCACTTTAATCGGAAGGTCTCTTTGAATCCTATTCAGGATATCCAAGCCCCTTCGACCCCGGTTTCTTTTCAAGGCATCAGAGGAATCCGCAATGTGTTGAAGCTCATTTAATACAAACTGAGGTATCACGATGGTTCCTTCGAGGAAGCCGGTCTGACAAATATCCGCAATTCTCCCATCAATGATAACGCTTGTATCGAGGATCTTCAACCGTTTGCTGTAGCCTTCCTCATCCTCTTCGGCCATTTCCCCGTCAGAGGCTTTTTTCTTATTGTTTTTGGAGAAAAGATTCAGCAGTTCATCACGCTTTTTAAAACCGACCTGAAACCCTAGGTATCCAAATAAAAGCGTAAGAATAATAGGCACGACTGTATTTAAAATGGGGACTCGAATCGCACTGAAGGCCGACCCTACTAAAAACGCCGCAAGCAGACCAACTAAAAGGCCCACACTTCCAAAAATTATATCGGTAATTGGAAACTTAACCAGTTGTTCTTCTAACCACTTCATAAAATAGACCACATGATCTACTGCCCAAAAAGTAATAAGATAAAAGATAATAGCACCCAACAGTACACTAACATAAGGATTGTTTAATAAAGCAATATCATCTGCATGGACAACACTTAATAATTCAGGAATAAGTAGCATACCAAGTGTCCCACCAATTATTAAGAAACATGCCTGTATAATGCGTTTTAACATTCCCTTTCACCTCCCTCTTCTCATTATTGACCAATCCAAAAAAAATGAAACCATTGAAAATTCGTTTTCACTATATATCAAGAAATTCCCTGAAGGACTCCTGTGATGTATCCATATTGTCCCTTCTCTTTTTCGTAATTTTAGCCTAGCATCCTGGGTTTTGGGTGTCAAAAATAAACACTATTCAATTTCAAGCTAAAATAGGAAAATTTAGAAAGTGGGATCACTTTACATCCTTCGATTAGTGACAAGTTGATTTTTTAATATCCGAAGACCCTCTCTAATTTTATTCGCGCGAACTTCCCCAATTCCTTCCACTTCATCAAGTTGCTCAACCGTCGCCTTATTGATTTCTTTAAAGCAATCAAATTGTTTCACTAGATTATCGATGATCAGACCTGGTAATCGGGGGATTTTATGAAGGATTCGGTATCCCCTGGCATGGACAGGGGCATCTACATGAATATGACCCTGGTACCCCAGTATCTTCAGCAGGATGCTCTCATCTAGCTTTTCCTGCATGGCAAGTTCCTGAAGGCGAAGAATGGTTTCCTCCGGATTATCTTCCTTATTGGACGAGTAATCTTTGATAAGCCATTTTCCTTCTGTTTCGATATCTGCTAATATCTCATTCATCTGCAGGCGAATCAGCCTACCTTCTGTACCCAGTTCATTGAGGTATGTCAGTAACTCCGCTTTGATTCGAAGAACCATCACGTACCGGTGGAACACTTGCAAAAGATCCTCGTACGTTACTATTTCCTCGAATTCGAGGGCTCCCAATACCGAAATGCTCTGCTGTAGCACGACCTTATACTTTTCCAGGGTCTGGATGGCCAGATTGGCTTTCGCGAGGATGACTCCTATATCTTTAAGGGCATATCGAAAATTCCCCTGGTATAGGGTGATAACAGTCCTCCGCTGAGAAATGGCAATCACTAATGATTTCGTCTCCCTCGCTACCCTTTCCGCTGTTCGATGCCTCATTCCGGTCTCTGTAGATGGCGCACTATTATCCGGGACCAATTGTGCATTGGCAAATATGATTTTGTCGGCCTTCTCGTTCAAAATGATGGCTCCATCCATTTTTGCCAACTCATATAATGTACTTGGGGTACAGGCACAGTTAATTTGGAAACCACCATCCACAATCGCTCGTACCTTTTCGTTGTACCCCACAACAATCAATCCACCCGTATTCGCCCTTAATACATTTTCAATTCCTTCTCGAAGAGGTGTGCCTGGGGCCACAATTTGCAAAATCTCCAACTTTGTTTTCTCATACCCTTTTTTCTCTGTCATCCTTAACCCCCTAGCGTATGGTGAAGCGCCTCAGAAACTGATGAAACCCCAATGATTTTGATGCCATTTGGAGCAGTCCAGCCCCCTATATTATTGGCTGGGATGATGACCCGTTCAAATCCGAGCTTCGCTGCCTCCTGAACTCGTTGTTCAATCCGGGAGACCCTTCTAACTTCCCCCGTCAACCCCACTTCACCAATAATGCAATCGGCTGGATTCGTGGACTTGTCACGGAAACTTGATGCAATACTAATGGCAACTGCCAGATCTATGGCTGGTTCATCCAATTTAACGCCCCCCGCGACTTTTAGGTACGCATCTTGGTTTTGCAGGAGCAAACCGACTCTCTTTTCTAAAACTGCCATTAAAAGTGAAACTCGGTTATGGTCAATTCCAGTGGCCATTCTCCTTGGGTTTCCGAAACTAGTCGGTGATATCAGGGCTTGTATTTCGACAAGTACTGGTCTTGTCCCCTCCATCGAGGCGACAACGGTCGATCCTGAAGCACCTTGGGAACGCTCCTCAAGGAAGATTTCCGATGGATTCGCCACTTCTTCCAAACCATGTTCCTTCATCTCAAAAATGCCCATTTCATTTGTCGAACCGAATCGATTCTTGACTGCACGGATTATCCGATATGTATGGTGTCTTTCTCCCTCAAAATATAAAACGGTATCCACCATATGTTCAAGCAGACGAGGTCCGGCAATCGCCCCTTCTTTTGTAACATGTCCCACGATAAAAATGGCAATTCCATTGGTCTTGGCAATGCGCATTAAAGAAGATGTACATTCCCTCACTTGGGAAACGCTTCCCGGGGCTGAAGTCACTTCCGAATGGTACACGGTTTGAATGGAATCAATGATGACCAGGTCTGGCTTTACCTCTTGGATGGCCTGCTGGATATAGTCCATATCGGTCTCGGCATACACCAATAAGTTCTCCGACATCGCTCCTAACCGATCCGCTCTTAACTTCGTTTGTTTGATGGATTCTTCCCCAGAAATATATAATACTTTCTTCTGTTTATGAGCTAATTGTGCAGACACTTGCAAAAGGAGTGTTGATTTGCCTATCCCCGGGTCTCCGCCGATCAATACAAGTGATCCTTGGACAATACCACCGCCAAGTGCACGATTCAATTCTGCCAAATCCGTCGTAATGCGTGGTTCTTTGTCCGACTGAATGGTTGTGATGGGTGTCGCCTTTTCACGCTCTGCAGATCCCCTCACTTCTGAATGGGTAAATGCTCCCTTTCGAGCTGGCTTAACAATCTCCGTCTCTTCAACCATCTTGTTCCATTCCCCGCATCCAGGGCATTTTCCCATCCATTTTGCTGACTCATACCCACAAGATTGACACATGAATTTCGTTTTCTTTTTTGCTGCCATAGTAACTCCTCTTTCTCATAATACTCATGTAAAAGATATTATATATTGGTTTTATTTAATCCTTCTTATTTAAAGTTATTAAGAAATTTATTTTTACTCTCTATTCGATTCATCTTATAGAGTAGTTCCTCTAGGTACAATTTCGTCATGAATAAAAACAGAGGTACACTGCTGAGAAATCTGAGTGTACCTCGAAGTTAAAGAATGACTTTATTCACTTATGTTGACGGGATCGCCATTTCTGACCGCAAATTTATTGTCCACGACATCCATCACGACCGTTTGCCCTTTTTTCACATTTCCTTTGAGCAGTTCTTCAGATAGGTAATCTTCGACATGTTTTTGTAGTGCCCTGCGAATTGGACGTGCCCCATATTCTGGATCATATCCTTCAGATGCTACTTTTTCTCTAGCTGCATCTGTAAGCTCTAAGAAAATTTCCTGTTCCTTCAAACGGGAGATGAGCTGATTGGACATCAACGTAACGATTTGTTTCAAATGATCCTTTTCTAATGAATGGAAGACGATCGTCTCATCAATACGATTCAGGAATTCTGGACGGAAAGCACGTTTTAATTCTTCCATCACTTTCCCTTTCATATTTTTGTAGTCTTGACCAGTGTCCTGAATATTGAAGCCTACATACTTATCAGTCTTCAATGCAGAAGCTCCGACATTCGATGTCATAATCAGAATCGTGTTCCTGAAATCAACAGTACGGCCTTTTGAATCCGTCAATCTTCCGTCTTCAAGGACCTGTAGAAGAATGTTGAATACATCTGGATGTGCCTTTTCAATTTCATCAAGTAGAACGACGGAGTATGGCTTTCTACGTACTTTTTCAGTCAGTTGTCCGCCCTCCTCATATCCCACATAGCCTGGAGGAGAACCAACTAGGCGTGAAGTTGAATGTTTCTCCATATATTCCGACATGTCGATACGGATCATGGCATCTTCATCACCGAACATGGATTCAGCCAATGCACGACCAAGTTCCGTTTTACCGACTCCTGTTGGCCCTAGGAAGATGAATGAGCCGATTGGACGTTTAGGATCCTTCAGCCCCGCTCTTGCACGTCGTACTGCTTTGGAAACGGCTATAACAGCCTCTTCCTGACCAATTACACGATCATGGAGAATAGATTCCATATTTAGAAGTTTATCTGACTCCGTTTGTGCCAATTTAGTAACCGGGACTCCAGTCCAGCTGGATACGACATGTGCGATGTCTTCCACCGTCACTTCACTATTTTCTTGCCCTTGTTTCTCTTTCCACGTTTTCTTTGTTTCTTCCAATTGTTCTCTTAAGCGTTGCTCCGTATCACGAAGCGATGCAGCCTTTTCAAACTCCTGGCTTTGAACGGAAGCGTCCTTTTCTTTCCGGACTTCATCTAATTTCACTTCAAGTTCTTTTAAGTTTGGAGGTGTAGTATATGAACGCAACCGGACTTTCGAACCTGCTTCATCAATTAAATCGATTGCTTTATCCGGAAGGAAACGGTCGGAAATATATCGATCAGATAACTTAACAGCCGCATCGATAGCCTCATCAGTGATTGATACACGGTGATGGGCTTCATACCGGTCACGTAACCCTTTAAGAATTTGAATGGACTCTTCTGTTGTTGGTTCATCCACTTGGATGGGTTGGAAGCGGCGTTCGAGTGCAGCATCCTTTTCGATATATTTACGGTACTCATCCAATGTGGTTGCACCGATACATTGCAGTTCACCACGGGCCAATGATGGCTTAAGGATATTAGATGCATCGATGGCACCTTCCGCCCCACCAGCACCAATTAATGTATGCAATTCATCAATAAACAAGATGATATTTCCTGCTTGACGGATTTCGTCCATCACTTTCTTTAATCGATCCTCGAATTCACCACGGTATTTCGTCCCCGCTACGACCGTCCCCATATCAAGTGTCATGACACGTTTATCACGTAGGATTTCAGGAACCTCATTATTGATGATTTGCTGTGCTAGGCCTTCAGCAATAGCAGTTTTACCCACCCCTGGCTCACCAATTAATACAGGGTTATTCTTCGTGCGTCTGCTCAACACTTCGATGACACGCTGAATTTCCTTGCCTCTACCAATGACAGGGTCCAAGCTGTCTTCACGAGCGATGGCCGTTAAATCACGAGCAAGACTATCAAGGGTTGGAGTGCTTGCATTAGAGGCGGTTGAACCTTGATGTCCACCTGACTCATTGCTACCTAATAGTTGTAATACTTGCTGTCTTGCTTTATTTAAACTGACGCCAAGGTTATTTAACACACGGGCTGCTACACCTTCTCCTTCTCGAATAAGTCCAAGGAGTACATGTTCTGTGCCTACATATGAATGACCTAATTTCCTTGCTTCATCCATGGATAGTTCAATGACTTTCTTCGCTCTTGGCGTATAATGAATCGTTTGGGCTTTGTCCTGGCCACGGCCGATTAAGTTTTCCACTTCTTTCTGGATCTTTTCCGCACCTAATCCGAGAGCGTATAATGCTTTGGCTGCAATACCGTCTCCCTCGCGAACTAAACCTAAAAGGATGTGCTCAGTACCAATATTATTATGACCTAACCGGATAGCTTCTTCTTGGGCTAATGCTAATACTTTCTGGGCTCTTTCAGTAAAACGACCAAACATCATAGGGAATTCCTCCTTTAGAATTTTCGTTTTGAATAAAGCTTTTGACTCTGCATAAAATCTTGCAGATGCTTCGCTTTAACATGTATAGCAGATGATCGATTGACTTTTCTATGAGAAGGAGGATTCTGTGAAATCCAAGTGTTCTCGTATAAGAGCTGCTCGACGGATATCCCTTTCATGTGTCCTTAAAGGTCCACCTGCGTATTTTTGTAAAAAGCCTGGCTGAGTCAGAATCATTAACTCATTTAGGATGCTTTTTGAAATGTTTTTTATATATCCTATATCTATCCCTAACCTAACATCGGAGATACAGGTAGCTGCTTCCTTGGTCCCAATGATTCGGGCATTTGATAATATACCATAGGATCGGAAAACCCTATCCTCTAATTGTATGTGAGAGGTCTTCACTAATGCATCTCTGGCTGACCTTTCCTGGGCAATGATCTGCTGAACTACACTCGTTAGATCCTCCACGATATCCTTCTCGGATTTTCCGAGAGTGATCTGGTTGGAGATTTGAAAGATGTTTCCTAGAGCTTGACTGCCCTCTCCATAAATCCCGCGAACCACCAGTCCCAATTGATTAATGGCCGGTATAATATGATTCATTTGCTGAGTTAGTACAAGACCCGGGAGATGCATCATGACTGAGGCCCTCAATCCTGTTCCCACATTAGTCGGACAGCTAGTTAAGTATCCTCTTTCTTCATCATATGCATAGTCTATGGATTCTTCAATCCAATCGTCAAGAACATTTGCGAGTCTTAAGGTTTCCTTAAGTTGCAATCCTGACATCAAGCACTGGATTCGGAGATGGTCCTCTTCGTTAACCATGATGCTTATTTCTTCATTCTCGGAAAGAAGGCATGCCCCTTTTGCCGATTCTTCCACTAAATGTGGGCTGATCAAATGTTTTTCAACAAGCACTCTCTTTTCCAGTGACTGCATTTGATCAATTTCCAGAAGTTCCAGCTTGCCAATCTCTTGGGTAACTTCCTCTTCAATTCTTTTCTTCACTAATTCAATGATTTCTTTTGCCTCTTCATTGGAAAAGGCGGTAGGAAAGGTAAAGTCTTTAAAATTTCTGGCTAAACGAATTCGTGAACTTAATACAATATCCATTTCTGGACCTTCATGATTCATCCAGGAACTCAAAGCGTTCTCCATAAATTTCTCCAAACTCATGATTCATCGCCCCCCTCCTGTGCCTCATACCTTTTTTCAAGGGAACGAACCTTATCTCTTACTTCGGCCGCCTTCTCGAACTCTTCCTGTTCGATGTGTACCTTTAAATTCTCTTTTAAGTCAGAAATTTGTTTTCGAAGGTAAATACCGCCACCAATTCTTTTTGGGATTTTCCCAATGTGTGCAGTATTTCCGCTATGAACCCTCTTTAGAATCGGATTTAACTGATCATTGAACGTTTTATAACACTCGGCACATCCAAACTTTCCAATATGGACGAATTCCTTATATGAACGATGACAATGAGGACAGCGTTTTTCTTCTGTCATAGGAAATGAATTAGCCTTTGTCTGTTGAATATTCGACTCGATATTTAACAATCCTGCTAACAAATTATTTATTGAAAATCCATGCCCACCCGCATCCATGAACATCTCACCTTTTTCCTGAGCACATTTCTCACAAATCATGACTTCAGTCTTTTTTCCATTAATGATTTTGGTAAAGTGAAGAGTCGCAGGTCTTTGATGGCATTCTTGACAAATCATTCATTCATCACCTCTGCCAGTTTATTTATATTTTAAAGTTGTAAGCATGGCTGATAAAATTCGCGCCCTTAATTCATCACGATCAGGTAGGTCTATATAGATGACGGATCTATCAATGACACTCATCATGATTTTAGCTTCCCTTTCATTAATGACTTCCTCGCTCATCAGCCGAGCGATGACCCCTTCCGCCATAGATTGAGGCACTCTGGAACCAATAAGGGATAATAACTGGTTGATGAGTTGCACGTAATCCTGCGATTTCACCTTCATAATCCGAATATACCCGCCACCGCCACGCTTACTCTCAACAACATAGCCTCTTTCGATTGTAAACCTGGTATTAATTACGTAATTGATTTGAGAAGGAACACACTGAAATTTATCTGCTATTTCACTTCTTTTAATTTCTAGGATATCTTTCTGACTTATTTCTAGCACTTGCTTCAAATAAGTTTCGATAATATCAGATATGTTTCTCACTCAACCTCCTCCAATCTGACTTTGACTATATTTGACTATTATTATACAAGGAAAAATGCATATTGCAAATTAAAACGCACTAACTTCTTTTTGCATTACCTATTTTCTCCAAATTATATGTAGTTACATACCTATTGCACACGGTAAAATTAAAATATCTTTATAATTACCCCTAATGGATATATTCAAAACCACCTTAATCCTTTAATCGTACTTTTAGAACGCAAAAAAAGGCCAGCCTAATGGCTGACCTTTATTGGCTTGGCGGCGTCCTACTCTCACAGGGGGAAACCCCCAACTACCATCGGCGCTGAAGAGCTTAACTGCCGTGTTCGGAATGGGAACGGGTGTG
>NZ_JBIWCZ010000015.1:0-63015 GCF_044761765.1 Peribacillus sp. NPDC097284 | reverse complement strand
AAATGTTTGACTTGCTCATTTTGCTTTTTTATAGTGTGTGCTCACTCAAAATTTACGTTGGCGCTTTGTTTTGTTCAGTTTTCAAAGAGCAATTTGTTTGCCGCTATCTTAGCGACTTTATTATCTTAACACCTTTCAACCAACTTGTCAACAAGTTTCGAATGTTTCTTTTCTCGTTATGATGTCGTGTTTCGGTGTAGTTAATATAATATCACCAGTAGAAATACAAGTCAATTAAAATTGTGATATTTCTTTGTTTTTTTAAATCCTATCTATAGAGTACAACTTCCACTAGTATACCCACTTTATCCTTTCTGCTTCAAAGACATGTCGTTAACATAAATCTATAAATAGAAGCAGGGGGCAACTTCAATAGTCACCCCCTGCTTCTATAACGCTTATTTATTAAAAGAAATAATGTTTGCTTCTTTAATATCGACTTTTCCACTCTTTTCTATCTTAACGCTTTCCCCTTCAGCGAGGTTCGTAAAGACAATCGGAGTAATAATAGAAGTCGCATTATTTTTAACATAGTCAATATCTACTTTAAGTAGTGGTTGGCCGATTTTCACCTTGTCATCTTGAGCGACGAGCGCTTCAAACCCTTTACCTTCTAATTTAACTGTATCGATTCCGACGTGAATCAGTACTTCTCGCCCTGTTTCCGAAACGATACCAATGGCGTGTTTAGTTGGAAAGAGATTGACAATCGTCCCGTCAACCGGAGAAACAACCAGACCATCCTCCGGCACAATAGCAAAGCCATCGCCCATCATTTTTTCAGCAAATACTGGATCAGGCACTTCAGTAATCGGCTTGATTTCTCCTTTAATAGGAGAAACGAATTTTTCAGAGTCAGAAGACCCTTCCGTCCGTAATGGTTTCGGAATCACATCTTCTATTTGATTTTCTACGCCTTTTTCTGGTGAGGCTTCAACCCTACTAGGTCTTTTCCCATCCATGATATCTTTCATTTGCCCTTTAATCGTTTCGGAACGTGGGCCAAAGATGGCTTGGATATTGTTACCGACTTCAAGCACTCCTGCCGCACCGAGTTTCTTCAATCTATTTTTATCAACTTCTTTAATATCATTAACTGACACACGAAGGCGCGTGATACAAGCGTCCAAATGCGCGATGTTTTCTTTTCCGCCCATCGCTTCCAAAATATCTCCAGGAAGGTTACCTGATTTCTTGGAAGATACTCCAACTTCGTCATCATCATCTTCTTCTACCTCGCGACCAGGAGTTTTCAAGTTGAATTTCCTGATTGCAAATCGGAATCCGAAATAATAGATAAGCGCAAATACTAAACCAACCGGAATTACGATCCAAGCATTTGTTTGCGGATTGATTAAACCGAATAATGTATAGTCGATTAACCCGCCGGAGAAGGTCATCCCAATTTTTACATCAAGCAAATGCATCGTCATGAATGATAGACCTGCAAACACACAGTGAATAGCGAAAAGAATCGGCGCTACAAATAAGAATGAGAATTCAATTGGCTCTGTTATACCTGTCAAGAAAGCTGTAAGAGCAGCCGATGCCATTAAACCACCGACAATTTTCTTGCGTTCTGGACGAGCTTCGTGATAGATGGCCAATGCTGCAGCCGGTAACCCGAACATCATGAATGGATATTTTCCTGTCATGAACGTACCAGCCGTTAAATTCTCCACTCCATCTTTAATTTGCGCCATGAAGATTGCTTGGTCACCTCTGATAGGTTCACCCGACGAATCGATGTAGCTACCAAATTCAAACCAGAATGGTGAATAGAAGATATGATGCAAGCCGAACGGAATTAACGCCCGTTCCACTACCCCAAAGACAAATGCACTAAGCGTCAAATTAGCTCCAAGCATGTTTTCTGAGAAGGAATTTAATCCAGATTGAACGGTCGGCCAAATTACAATCATGACCAGTCCCAAAACAACCGCGCTTACCGCTGTAATAATAGGCACGAAACGTTTTCCCGCAAAGAACCCTAAATACGAAGGCATCTCAATTTCATAGAACTTATTATACAAAATGGCAGCCATGACCCCGACGATGATTCCGCCGAATACTCCTGTACCTAACGTAGGAATTCCAAGAACATTGCTGTAAACGGCACTGTTTTTCTCGACATCAGTCAAATCAATTCCTAAGACCGTTCCCATTGTTACATTCATGATCAGGAATCCGATGATTGCTGCCAAACCAGCAACCCCATCTCCACCTGCCAGTCCAATCGCTACACCTACCGCAAATAATAGCGGAAGATTTCCAAAAATAATATTCCCAGCGTTTTCCATGACGGACGCTACCATTTCCACTCCGCCATTTTCTAGAAACGGAGCGATATCCAAGAGGGCAGGGTTTTGTAAAGCATTACCCAGTGCGAGTAAAATACCGGCAGCAGGCAAGATCGCTACAGGAAGCATTAAAGATTTTCCAATTTTTTGCAAGATACCAAACAACTTCTTAAACATTAGGTTTCCTCCTCATTTTGTTTTCACACTAATAAAACGGTTACATTTCATTAAACTGCTAATACACTTCTAAGCTGTTTTGTATGCAAAAAAGGCATAAGTAAAGGTAGGACCGAAAAAGAACATGTGGGTATAGATTACCCTGTTCCACTCTCAATCATTCTCCTTACTTATGCCTGATCGAATCAGTAACACGTAGGTTAATGTTTTTTTTAATTTTATTTTGCAATCGTTGAATATGCATCGTTAAGTAGACAGCTTCCGCATCACAAACCGGTTTGCCTAATTTCTGTTGCATAATTTTTATTAGTTTCCAAGACAAATTGTAGCATACAGGATATTCTTCTTTCAATAGCAAAGTGATTTTTTCAGGTTCATCCACCGTTTCCCCTGCCAATACGCGATCGATCATAAACCTTAAATGACGAATCAGCCGCGAATAATCGATGCTTTCTTTATTTATCTCAACGTTCAACTGCTCTTCTATAATGGAAATCAGTTGAAAAATCACCTGGGAATACTGATTGACGTCAGATAAATCCTTATTTGCTATGGCACTATGGATATGAAGCGTGATGAAGCCAATCTCTCCATGAGGCAGTCCTATCCCGGTCTTATCTTGAATGAGGTCAACAACCTCGACTGCGATATTATGCTCAAAAGGATAGAGGGTGATCGTCTCTTTTAAAAATGGGTTTTTTATGGTCATCCCTTGGGAAACCCGTTGAAGGGCGAATAGTAAATGATCAGTTAAGCCCACATGTATATGCTCATTAAGTTTTCCAGGGACCCTTTTGTTTATCAAATGAATGGATTCAATTATGGCCGCTTGAAGATTTTGATCGATTTTCGGCAATAACTTCTTGTAATTTTCCTGTTCCTTCTCGCTTTTCAAAACAAACGTTTTCTCTGCGAGTTCCGGACTTAGTTCATCGCCTTTTTTTCGATTAAATCCCAGGCCCTTTCCAATAGAAACGACCTCACCATATGATGGGTGATTAGCAATTACAACATTATTGTTCAATACCTTTTCAACGATAAAACCGCTCATTTTTTTCCCTCTTTTTTGAAAGAATTATCCCATCCATTACAAAACATTTATATCTATACTATACACGTAAAGTCCTTCTTCTTACAACACGAGAAAAGAGGCCTATAATAGGCCTCTTTTCTCGTGTTGTTTCACTTTAAAAATATGAAGTATAGAAGGAAGACCACTCCAAGTCCCCACATGATTGGGTGAACTTCTTTCGCTCTCCCTTTCATTGTCATCGTAATGGGATAAAAGATAAATCCACAGGCAATCCCTGTTGCAATCGAATATGTCATGGGCATCATGATAACTGTGAAGAAGGCAGGCACCGCTACTTCAAATTTATGCCAGTCAATGTTTTTAAGCGATGAGGCCATTAGTACACCTACAATGACTAAAGCTGGTGCAGTTACCGCTGACGTCACGACGGAAAGTAGCGGGAAAAAGAAAAGAGATAGGACGAACAGTAAACCTGTAACCACTGCGGCAAAACCGCTACGAGCACCGGCAGCGACACCCGCTGTCGACTCCACATAAGATGTCGTCGTCGATGTACCAAGGATCGCACCTGAGACAATGGATAGAGAGTCAGCAAGCAACCCTTTTCCAACTCTCGGAAGAACATTATCCTTCATTAAACCTGCTTGTTGAGCGACAGCCACCAACGTACCGGCTGTATCGAAAAACGCTACGAACAAGAAGGTCAAAATCACGATCAGCATTTGGCCGGTAAAGAGCTCACCAGGATTTCCGAAAGCATCGAACGCAACTCCGAATGTTGGTGCGATACTTGGAATCGCTCCAACGATTTTCTCCGGCACTGGCACTTGCCCAAAAATCATGCCAGCTATGGCAGTGATCACCATTCCGATGAATACACCGCTTTTCACGCCTTTGGTCATTAGAATGACGGTGACGATTATCCCGAATACCGCGAGCAATGTACTTCCGTTCGTTAAATCACCAAGTCCGACCAGTACACTATCATCATTCGTGATGATCCCTGCATTTTGAAACCCTACAAATGTTATAAATAGTCCAATACCAGCTCCGACCGCATATTTCAATTCGACTGGAATAGCATTAATGATTTTTTCCCGAATACCCGATAAGGATAGAAGGACAAATATGAGCCCTGAAATTAAAACACCGGTTAAAGCCGTTTGCCACGGGATTCCGAAACCGAGTACAACCGTAAAGGCAAAAAATGCATTCAATCCCATTCCTGGTGCAAGCGAGATTGGATACCTGGCTATGAGACCCATCAATATGGAACCAATTGCGGCAGCCAATGCCGTTGCGGCAAACACTGCTCCATAATCCATTCTCAATTCATCAGGGTAATCCTCTATGCCCTGTAACGTTAACATCACTGGATTCACAACCAGTATATAAGCCATTGAGAGGAATGTAGTTAAACCGCCGAGTATTTCCCGACGATAGCTAGTACCCAGTTCATTAAAACGAAAGTAATTTTTCATAATGAGTCTCCCCTATCATAAGTTCGTATAACACAAAATGAAAATACCCCATTCGCTTCCGAACGGGGGCTCAACTACTAATATGTAAAGAATGCGCGCGTGACCTACCCCACCCATTCATTCACATCGTAGTCAAGCTGTTAACGGCAGCTTGGTAGAAACTTTCGGGCCATATTCCCGATATTATACGACGATTATGTTTAATTTATTATTATAGGTATAGTGTACCAGTGCGTAAAACAGCCGTCAATATAAAAAGCGAATAATTTTAATTAAAAAATATAGAACGTTCGCCTTTTAGTTATCATTTCCATTTCACGAAGAATATCCACCCTCTATCATCCACAAATAAACCCAAAAAGATAAATACCAAAAAAAACCAGCGAAGGTAAAACCCTCACTGGTTCGATGTATATACTATTCCCACTCAATCGTTGCAGGTGGCTTGGACGTTATGTCATACACAACCCGGTTAACATGGTCCACTTCATTGACGATTCTTGTGGAGATGATTTCAAGTACTTCCCAAGGAATTCGAGCCCAGTCGGAAGTCATTCCATCAATTGATGTGACAGCACGGATACCGATTGTGTAATCATACGTACGGGCATCTCCCATTACCCCTACACTACGAATGTTAGGAAGGACTGTGAAGTATTGCCAAATTTCACGTTCTAAACCATTCTTCCTGATTTCCTCGCGTAAGATATAATCAGACTCACGGACGATTTCAAGCTTTTCATCTGAAATTTCTCCTAATACACGAATTCCCAAACCAGGACCTGGGAACGGCTGACGCCAAACGATTTCATCAGGAATGCCCATTTCGCTTCCTAATGCCCGTACTTCGTCCTTGAACAAAGTATTCAATGGTTCAATCAATTTGAATTGCATATCTTCCGGTAGACCGCCGACATTATGATGTGATTTAATCGTTTGTGCCGTTGCTGTACCGCTTTCAATGATATCTGTGTAAAGCGTACCTTGTGCAAGGAAATCGATGCCTTCTAGTTTCGTTGCTTCATCATCGAACACGTAGATGAACTCGTTACCGATGATTTTACGTTTCTGTTCAGGATCGGAAACGCCAGCAAGTTTCGATAAGAAACGTTCTTTTGCATCCACTTTAATGACGTTCATATTAAAGCCATCACTGAAAGTTTTCATAACACTTTCCGCTTCACCTTTACGAAGTAAGCCATGATCAACGAAGATACATGTCAGCTGATCGCCAATCGCTTTATGGATCAACACAGCCACTACGGATGAATCCACTCCACCGCTCAATGCGCAAAGTACTTTTTTATCCCCGACTGTTTGACGGATTTTTTCCATTTCAATTTCAACGAAATTTTCCATGGACCAGTCACCTTTACATCCACAAACTCCGAATACGAAGTTCTTCAAGATTTCATTGCCGTGTACGGAGTGACGTACTTCTGGATGGAATTGAACGGCATATAATTTACGTGACTCATCACTCATTGCCGAAATCGGACAAGACGGATTCGTTCCATCGACCGTGAAACCTTCAGGTGTTTCGACGACCAAGTCACCGTGGCTCATCCAGACGATTTGTTCTTTTGGAAGATCACTGAATAATTTAGATTCATTTTGAATCGTAAGAGTCGCTTTTCCATATTCACGGTTTTTGGCGCGTTCCACTTTTCCGCCAAAATGTTTCGTCATCAGCTGCATGCCATAACAAATTCCGAAAATTGGAAGACCTAAATCGAAAATACGTTCATCGCAGCCAAATGCACTTGCATCATATACACTGTTAGGGCCACCTGAAAAAATGATCCCTGTAGGATTCATTTCCTGTAGTTCCTCCACTGTAATGGTATGAGGATGAAGCTCACTGTACACACCGAATTCACGAATACGTCGCGTAATCAATTGATTATATTGGCTTCCGAAATCAAGTACTACAATCATTTCTTGGTTTTTCTGCAATTCTGTTTTCCCCGGCACAAACGTCACCTCTATCAATGTAATTCACCCAAAAACGAGTGATTTTTCATATAAAAAAATAGTATCATAAAAAAAGGAAAACTAAAAATCCACCCACAACGATATACGGAAAAAGTATATACGAAGGCAGATTTTCAGCTTTCCTGTAAATCTGCCTTCATAGTCAAATCATTTACGGTGATTCGGTAGAAACTTTCGATCCATATTATCGAGGATATATGAAGGACAGTATTAGTTTAAGTTATTGTATCAATATAATAAAAACATGGTCAAGAGCTAGTTTTTTTCATAAGCGTTTCCCAGTCACTGCGAAAACGCTCCCACTCCTCTTCTTCTGGATCACCACGGTAGGTCATTACTTCGTATCGAGCTGTCATTTCCTGCATTAAATTCGTCTCATAAACCGCATCTACATAGGCTGCATATTCCCGCAAGGTTTGTCCTTCAGGCCGCTCTAACCCTGCCCGGACCAACTGTTTCAATAATAATTGGTACGCCTGTACAAAGTATGGACCGGTTTTCTTTTTTAACCGCAGGATTTGTACAAAAGGGAGCCATTTCCTTCTATACAAATACCCTACGACAAGAAGTAAAGCTATGCATAAAATAATACCGGCACTCCACATTAATAAAGTATTTTGGCTTAAAAGGACACTTTTCTTAGTTGATCCAGGTTCATTTTCGGGTGTATCCGGGCGCTCTCTAGTCTGTGTCTCATCTTGCTCCACTAGTTTTTTGTCTTCCTGCTCGGTTTCCTCCGTATTTTCCGAATTCAAATCCGAATTGTAAAAATCCATTTGCCCATTGAATCCCTTCGTAGGCTCAAATGGTACCCATCCCAATCCTGAAAAATAAACCTCCACCCATGAATGGGCATTATTATTCGTCACTTTATAGGCGGATTCACCTTTATAAATTGATTTCTCCCCTTCCGTATATCCCTTTACCCATCTTGCCGGAATGTTGGCGGCACGTAATAAAATGACCATCGCCGTTGAATAATTATCGCAATACCCAATTTGGGTCTCGAACAAGAATTGATCCACATAATCCTGATTATCGCCTGGATACGGAATGTCTTCTTTAGAATAGCTGAATTCAGGACCGTCGAAGTGATTTTCTATCGCCTTTGCCTTATCGTACCAATTATCCTCATTCGCCGTAAGTTCGTTGGCCAGTTCATAGATACGGGTTGGCAATCCCTCCGGAAGCTGTGTATTGCTTTCCATGAGGACATCCATCGTTTCATCCTGTTCCGTAACTTTCCGTAAGTCAGCCAGATCATAGCTAGGCATTTCATAAACCAGTTCATATTCTTTCGTGGTAAGGGGCTTACTGCCTTCGTCTACCGAAATGTACTTGTCCATATTTGTATAATATTTAAACCAATCTCCGTTCTCAGCCTCTACCTTCTTCAGGTACCCTGATTGGGGATGAAGAAGGTGAGAGTAACTTTCCATCATGGTTACCCTTGTATTCATGTCTTCCGTTTTCAACACTTCAGGAATCTCAAATTCTTTTATATCCTTCAAATCCTGACCATTAGAGAAACTGATATAGTCTTCCATTCCCTCAACGGAAACCCATCCTTTTCCGGTATAGATATCTTTGTTCTCGACTTTCCAATAGTGTCCGGTATTGGCCGTATTATAAAAAATGACCGTATTGTCCGGCTCTATCGACCCACCAAGTGATGAATCATCTTCGTCATACCCCACCCGTTTTTCAACGGAGCTTTCATCACTTCCTGTCACCTTATCGGAATAAGAAACAATGAACGGTACAGGGTCCGGCCATTGTGACGCGAACTTCGGAGCAGTGAAACCAACGAGGACGCTTACTAACAGCATCCCCGCTAGCATGATGGCCCATTTACTGAATGGACGTCCTGAAAACACCAATCTCTCTTGTATGGACAAGCGTATCATGGCCAACACACCAAGCATCGAAAACCCGATGATGATGATCCTGATCATGGCCATATCCCCATCATAAGGTGTGAATGTATCGAGAATCGATAGGAAAATGATCGTTAATATATAAAGTAAAAATATGTTTCGTCTCACCGTCACCCAGTAATGAATCAAGTATGTCACAAGCCAAAGAAGCACGAAAAACAACAGCGTTCTAAAGGGGTTGGAAAGCAGCTCCCACTTCCCCTCATACATATTCGAAGCGTTAGCCGTTATATCCAGCAAATCACCAGTAAGCCATTTGAAGGTCAGGAAAGGATCTGATGAATACAAGAAATGGACCGCAATTAATATAAAGGCACTTACGAGGATGAAACGCACAAACCAGTGGATACCAAAATAGTGTAGGAGCAAGGAAAATAACACAAAGATAATGAAAATCAAGATATTTCCTGTATCCGTAAGCTTCTCTACGGGTCGTAACCATTCGGTAATCAATAGAAGACCAAATATATATAAGAGAACATGCATCCACCTTTCCGATTTGGTAGAATCAGCGTTCATTTGCCTTCACCTCGGTTCGTTCATTTTGAAGGTGACCCTGTTCAAAGAAGACCAACTTTATTCCACGAGCCAACGCCACCGACTTCGCACGTATTTCCTCACCCGTGAAGTCTCCCTGACTTTTCACGCAAAATACCGTCATCGCTTTATTTCCGGTAAATGCACTCCAACCTTCTATCTTTTCCATCGTTAATTCGGACACAATGAATATTACAGAAGCGTTTGATGGTACAACTCCCTTGTTCTTCTTTCCATTCCAGACGCTTGTATGTGTGGCCCTTGATTTTGCAAGACGGTAAAAGAGTCTTCTCCTCTGTTTACTGCCTCCTTTAGCCGGTACGACCTCCATTGATCCCGTACTGGTTAACCCAACATCCATACCCTTCTTTATCAAGGCATGCACCAAAGAGGCCGCAAGTACGATAGCTTCTTCGAAGAAGGGAGAGGCGTACTCATCAAGCATAATAAATACATCGCGGTTTTTCTGCACTTCAAATTCCTTCGTCATGATTTCACTTGTTCGGGCCGTTGCCTTCCAATTTATCCAGGATAATTGATCACCCGGCTGATACTCCCTGATTCCGGACACGACCGAATGTTCCCGCTGTATTTTTTTCGTCGTACCAACTTGTCCTTGATCGAAGACATGCTCCAACTGTTTATAATTCAACTCCTGATAAGCCGGGAAAACGGTGAGTTTCAAAGGGGCATGCACTGTCGCTTCTTTTTCATAGAGTCCAAAGAAGTCCCCTATTTTGAAGCGAACCGATTGGATGACATGTTCTCCTCTTGGCAGATTCTCCAGGGTATATGTCAATTGGAAGGATTGTTTAAATCCTGGAAAAACCAATGTTTTCTTTTCCAGTTCCATCGGCAAATCCTCTTCTACCACCATATATAAAAGAGGCAGTCTGTTTTTCCGGGAGAATACCAATGTCATATCTACCGACTCTCCGGCCTGGCATTCGTGTTTACTAATTCTTCTCTCCACTTCAAAAGCCTGAAGTGGATAAAACAGCAGAATCATAGAGTACGCACCGAACGGCAAAAAGGTATAGAAAATGAACCAACTGATAAACCCGCCTTGAAACATCGCAAAACAAAAGGAAATGAGCATAAGCACTATGATCCCACAGACATTCCTGTTTTTCTTCAGTATGGTAAGCACATTCCGCATTAGGTCACGGCCCTCTTCACGGGTACCTGCGTCGTAGCCACTATCTCATGTATCACCATGTCAGCATTCACCCCCGAGTAATTCGCTTCCGGATTAAGGATTAGCCGATGGGTAAAAACGAACGGAACCAAATGCTGCACATCATCAGGTAAAACGTAATCCCTTCCCTTTAGGAGCGCATAGGCTTGGGCTGCCTTCATTAGGGCAATCGATCCACGTGGGCTCACCCCAAGATATACACTTTCATGCTTACGTGATTGATTGGCTAACTCGACGATATACGTCTTTATCGTATCATCCACGATCACAGCCTTTGCCTCTTTCTGCAAATCTATCAGTTCCTCTAACGAAATCACGGATTCCAATTCTTCAATCGGAGCCGTATATTGGGCCCGATGCAACACTTCTATCTCTTCTGCCACTTCCGGATACCCCATCTTCATTTTCAATAAAAAACGATCTAGCTGTGCTTCTGGAAGTGGGTATGTGCCTTCGTAATCAATTGGATTTTGAGTGGCCATGACGAAAAACGGTTGTTCCAGTTTCCTTGTCACACCATCCACCGTCACGCTTGCCTCTTCCATTCCTTCAAGTAGGGCGGATTGCGTTTTCGGCGATGTCCGATTGATTTCATCGGCCAAAATAATATGGCCCATGATTGGCCCCGGTCTAAAGATGAACTCTTGTTCCTTCGGATTGAAAATCGATACCCCCGTTACATCGGACGGTAGCAAGTCAGGCGTGAATTGAATCCGTTTGAAATCCGCCCCGATGGACTTCGCTAGCGCCCTGACCAAGACGGTCTTCCCCACGCCCGGGACATCTTCCAATAAGACATGTCCACCAGAAAGGAGCGCCACAAGACTTAGTTCTGCTATATCTCTTTTTCCAATAATGACCTTTTCAATGTTTTCCAAAATCATATCCAGTTTCTGATTCACTTGTTTATAAACCATTCTCTACCTCCCATGATTATGTAAATCACTCATGCTTAACCCTTATTTATTCGACATCCATTTTACATTAACCTCCAATTTATCCTTACAAAGTGAGTTTACTAGAATAATACCCCTATAAAAGATATTTCTTGAAATCTTTTCACTATTTAAGTAATTAATTATGATAGACTGGTACTAAGTGAATATAAACCTTGCAGAAAATAGGTGCTGACTTGTCAGCTTAATAGGGAATTCGGTGTAAAACCGAAGCTGTTTCCGCAACTGTAAGTGCTAATGAAATAAGAAATATGCCACTGTTTGTGAATGAATCCGCACGCACGATACCATTCATTCAATCCAAATGGGAAGGTTCTTAGAGTAAAATGATGCACGAGCCAGGAGACCTGCCTTTTTTTTATCGTATTTTGCTCTTCGGAAGTTAGGAGGATTGTACGGCAATCTTCCATCTTTTTTTCCGTTCGAGATACATAGATGATTGTTTGCCGACCAATACCTTTGGTCGGCTTTTTCTTTTGCGCCGAAAAGCAATACGCAGGTCATTCACATTATTAAAAAGGAGGAAAAATTATGGCAAAGAAGGATGTCCGCTTTTTATGCTACCCATTCATGCGCGAATCAGTTTCAACCGTTGATTATGAAATTCGCACCGATTCATTGACGACTCAAATGGGACTGGCAGCGTCGTTCACGAAAGAGATTCCTGAAGTCTACAGGGATTTAATGGAACTGTTGCCGATGGCTTATCATTTAAATGGTTCTGCCCGGGGGAAATTGGCCATAACCGAAGACGGTCTAAACCGCCTAAGTGAAATCTATGACTATTATGTCGCTGAAGTGAAAGAACGCATCGAAACATTTGTGCTACCCCAAGGATCGACGGCAGCCTGTATTTTGCATACTTGCCGTAGTGAAGCCAAGAAATCCGTCCGTGCCTTGCATAAAGTCAGTACGGAAAAAGATGTGCCCGCGATTCTTTTTGATTATGCTCATTTGCTTGCCAATGTTCTATTCGTGATGGCTGTCTATGTCAATAAACAACTGGGTGTCGAAGAGATTCCCTTTATCAGCAAATCCTATCCAACCAAAACAATGAAAAAGAAAACGGAGGAATAAAACATGATAAGAACAGTAAGATCCAGTTGGATTGCCCTTCTGATGGTCGCCCTTTTCCTTACAGGATGTGCCTCGAATGATGATCAGAAATCGATAGAGAAAAAAGATCCTGCAACAACTGAAGAAGTCAAATCCTATACCGTCACCGATGATAGTGGAAAAGAAATCACATTTGATAAGGTTCCGGAAACGGTCGTTTCACTTCAACCCAGTAATACGGAGATTTTATATGCCCTTGGTGTAGGGAATAAGGTGATTGGAGCGACAGATTTCGATAACTATCCTGAGGAAGCTAAAGATGTCGAGCGTGTCTCTGATTCAATGACAATCAATTCCGAAAAAATCATCTCTTTGAAACCGGATGCCATCATTGCCTACACAATTGGCGATGAAGCAGCATTAAAGCCGCTTGAAGATGCGGGAATTCCCATTTTCATTATTAAATCAGCCGTGACCTTTGATGATGTATATAGCGATATTGATCAAATTGCCAAAGTCATGGGCGTAACGGACCAAGGGGAAGACCTAGTCAAAAACATAAAAAAACAAATCAAAGATGTTGAAGAAAAAGTGGCGAGTGTCGATTCTAAAGAAAAAACATATTTCGAAATCAGCCCTTCTCCGGAAATCTATACAGCGGGAGCTGAAACCTTCCAGCAAGAGATCTTGGCGTCTGCCGGTATCGAAAATATCTTTGCCGACCAAAAGGGCTGGGCGAAAATAGCAGATGAAGAAGTCGTCAAGCGCAACCCGGATGCCATCATCACAACCGTAGGCTATGTGGACAATGCTGTGGATGAAATCAAATCCCGTAAAGGTTGGAAAGATGTCAGCGCCGTGAAGGAAGACCAAGTATATCAGCTTAGCGAAGACGTCATGTCACGTCCCGGACCGCGTATCGGAGAAGCCGTAGAACTAACTGCAAAGACCATATATCCGCAATTATTCAAATAAAGACACACTCAAAGCCCGCATGAAATCAAGCATGCGGGTTTTGTATTCTAATTTTTATATTTCTCATTCACCTCTTCCTTCCATCCTTTTCATTCATCGTACATTTTGCTTATACCTTCTCATTTGCTAAAATGAATTATCACATTTTGACGATTCGAGGTAATGAATATGTATAAAAAATTCTTTACATGGGTCTTTACCATCGCCCTTCTTTTAGGTCTCCTGATCACCCTTTCAAAATAAGGAAAAAGAAAAACCCGACTCCTAAATCTGGAGTCGGGCTTCTTCATTTCTTATTTCCTTCTTGATTCAACTTACCCATTCTCGGGATAAGGATAACAAACAGACACACTACGGCAACTCCTAAAACAATCGCCAGTAACAATGATAGATCAAAGTTCAGAAAAGAGTTCTCTTCTTCCCTATCTCTCTTTCGAATGGGGACTTCTGAAGAAAACAACCCCATTTCTTCCGCTTTGGAAGCAATGATATTATTATCCTCCGTCATAGGAGAAAGAAAAAGGGATTCTTCTATCGAATCTATGACATCATACTTTCCTCTTTCAAAAGTAAGTCCTTTTACTTCTTCCGGAATTTTCTCCTTCTGTTTCAATAACACCTCATCATGAAAATATTCAGTTTGGATATTGATATCCTTTTCCTGATACACATTCGGCTCCACGATGGGTTCCTCCTCAGCTTGCCCATCAATAGGCTGGCTGAAGAGGATGAAGAAGAACACGAGAATTACCTGTTTACTCCGCTTCATGGGCCATCTCTCTTTTACCTGCAAGACGCTTCATAACATAAGGAAGGACCGCAGCAACCACCGTGAGTATAATCAAAATGGTAGTAGCCGGGATAAAGGCCAACTGATTCCCGAATTGAATGGACATGTAAACATTGGCTACCGGATGGTCGACATTGAAGTTAGGCATGATCAGGTCTAATAATGGAATCGTAAAGAAACTGATTAAACCAATGACCAGAATCGCCCCGACAAATGGTCCTATCGCAAAGGCAAGCTGTGTGAAAGCTGAGCAGAAGAATAGAAGCAGGACAGTGAAAACGGTCCATTTAATCGCCTGCATATCGCCAAGCGGATAAATCTTCAGCCCATACATGCTAATGATCAAGCCGACGATCAAGTTCAGTAATGCGAATAAGGCTGCATGCACCAGCATCGGAACGGATGCATAATGGTGCAGGAAGAAACCAATCAATAATCCTGAGATAAGGATGATCACTAACATCACGATTGGTGGGATATTAACCTTTTCTTGTTGCAATACTTCCCCGCTGATTTGAACGGGATTCGCCAAATACTCGTACACATACCCGTTCGACTGATCATCCACTAACGTATTATTCAAAACACTGTAGACATCGGTTTTGATTTTCTTCGTGGAATCCACGTTTTGAGCCCAATTTTCATTAAGCTGATCGGCTCTTTCCTGAACGGATCCCACTTTTGCTTGAAGGTCTGATGTATCTTTCGTAACGGTATCTTGACGCTCTGCGACAGAATGGACTAGCTCCGAAATATAACCGACAGTGGTTGCCGTAGAATCCTGAAGAGATACAAACATTTCTCCGTTAAGACTTCCAACAGGGGCCTCCTCCATCTCGGGAGTCTCCATATTACCGGTCAGATTTGCCGTTACTTCTTGAGCCCTCGCTGATATGGCTGCTAATTCCTCCAGCGTGGCTGCATGTTCCACTTCAACATTTTCGTCATATTCTGATATAAAGTCGAGCATCGAGCTAGATAAAGCCCCAAAGTCTTCTTCCACTCCCAAAAGGCTTGATTGGACAAGTTTCGCCTCTTCATCGACGATACCAGAAACGCCATTTTTCATATTTTCTAATTCGTTCATATTGGCGGTAAACACTTCGTCCAAACTTTCTTTCGTTTCATTGACTCGTTGAACAAGTTCCCCATAGGAAGAAAGCGAACCATAATAAGCTAGAAGTGCATTTGAGTCACGGCTCAGGATGGATCGATTAAAGACATCCACTAATGCCGCCCGTCTTTCTCCTCCCACTTTTTTAAGTAGCTCGTCTTCTGTTTTCTTGATTTCCGTAAGGGTCTCATTGATGGTCATACTTTGGATATCCTGTAATTTTTGAATATCCTCCTGTGATTGCTCCCATTGATTACCCAAATCCTTATAATCTTTTCCCAACTTTTCATATTCAGTTTGTAGTTTCTTATAATTTGTTAGTAACGTATTATATGAATCTATCAATGCATTGAATTGTACGACAACTTGATTATAGTTTTCCGTTCTTTTATTCAAGGTCCCGCTCAGACCATTGATTTCCTCTTGCAGACTGCCTGCAAGAGAGCTAATTTGATCTTTTGCCTCTTCACTGCCTTCTGCCGGCACCAAACTTTCAAGGGTCGTATTCATACCATTAATTTTATCCAGTAACACTTGAAGTGAGATATCATCGATTGCTTCCTTTTTTGAAGGCGCTGCCTCTGAATCCCCTTTTCCTCCTGTATCAACATCTTCTATCGGTGTATCGCCTCCACCGATTTCATCTTTATCCCCCGAGCTGTTGGCCAAACTTCCACGTTGCTCCAATAAAGTTGTCTGAAGCTTGTTTAGTCCGTCCTCTTCCGATTGTTTAAATTGATCAATCGAACTTTGTTGTTCATCCTTTATTTTCGAGATTTGTTCCACCTGTTTTTCTTTCATGGTGGTGGAGAAATCCTCCAGGTTACTAGTGCTGCTCTCGATCTTTTCTTGCATCATCACCACGTTCTCATTCATGCCTTGTTCATTAAGACTAAATCCCGGTTTAGTATCCTTTTGGATATTCGGTATCGTCTGGACTCCCTCATTCAGCACCCCATCATACGCTTGGATGCTATCCATGATCAGCTGTTGATTTTGGGTGGATGTCAAAGCAAAAAGAGCACTTTGCGCTTTCTGGTATTCCTCAAACGTCACAACTTCCTCCACGAAAGAGGCCATTTGTGCTTTTGTTTTCCCCATTTCACCTAATGTTTCATTGGTGGTTTCCCCTGCACTCTTCGTGGAAGCGAAAACCCCTTTGAGCATATCTTTATGTTGCTTGATTTCCCCAGCCAGGCTTTCTGAGCTTGGGGTATAAAATTCATACATCGTGTTTTGGAAAGCGATTTCCTTCGTCAAAACTTTATCGAATTTTTTGCGGATATCTTCTACCGATTGAGATACATAGCTCCAGTATTGCGTGGAAATATGCTTATTCATTTTATTCTTGGTCTTCTCTAACTCTTTTTGGACCTTTTCCATATTTTCCGCATTTAAGCTTGTCTGGACCTTGTATTTAACCCCCGCTTTGACTGGTTGTTCTTCATTAAAGGTATAAATGTTCTTGGAAAAGTCCGATGGGAAATAAATGATCGCATCATACTTTTTATTAGCCAATCCACTTTCCGCGGCACTTCTGTTGACGACGACCCAATCATATTCAGAATCCTTGTCCAAAGTCGTGACAAGTTCTGATCCGACTTGAATCTGGTTCTTATCATATTCCGCCCCATTATCTTCATTGACAATAGCAATCTCACGAGAAGCCGTTTCTGTTTTCTTCATTGGGTTTTGACCGATATAAGAAAAAAACAAGATGGGCAGAGCAATGATCACAAGTATCTTCCCAATTAATAACAACGGCTTTATTGTCTTATTCAACGTCTTTCTCCCTCCTTCTTATTCACTTAGTGGAATCTGGATTTTACTTTCCCTGCCATTTAGAACAAAATAACCGTACCCTGGCTGAATTTCTTCTTCTTTTCTTGAATACGAGAGCGTATATAAACTCTGATCCGATTTTTTCAGAAGCAAGATTGCCTGCCTGATCTGTTTCAATTCCATTGTCAGGGAATCATACCCCTTCGTGAAGTCATTCGCATTTCCAGCCACGAGCATGGAAAAACCTAAGTGGCTGTATTGTTTCATTAAACCGCTTATCTTGTCCTGAATTCCTCCATCAATCGCTTGCTGGAATCTTGAAATGCTGTCGATAACAAAGATGACGGATGAAAAATCAATCTGTTTCATCGGCTTCTGTTCCAAGGCCTCTAAATACTGGCGTTCACGAGCCTCAAATATTTCCGTGATGTGATCGAGCCATTCTGTAATTTGGTCTTTCGTTTCTACGTAACGTACTGTCTCCCTGCTTGCATAAGGTGATAGACCGCGATCCACTCCATCAAATACGCCAACTTCCCCGACCGTCTGGGTAAGAAGCGTTTCTAAGACCACTTTAAGCATGTTCGTTTTCCCTTTACGTGACTGACCGACAATAAGTAAGAATGGGTTGGCATGCAAATCTACCCATACAGGAGATACGCTCTCTTCTGAAAGGCCGATTGGTATGAGCCCTTTCTTGGTAGATGGTGAATAGTACGTCTTGAATGACGCCAAGTCTAGGCGATTTGGCAACATTGGAATGGCTGGCGGCTTAGCCAAATCCTTGTATCGAGTCTTGTTTTCAGCCACGACCTGTTTCATTTCTTCCAAAACGGCTACATCGTCTTCTCCATCTGCTGGCAGATACACCTGCATCAGATAGGTCTGGTCTGTCTTCACCAATGCCCGCCCAGGTACTGGTTCATTTTCATAAGGCGTCCTGCCTAAAACGGAATATTGTTCCGAACTGTCCATTAGGTAATGAACGACCTTCGTTTTTAAACTATTCATCAATGGCTGACGGATGGCATTGATTCTTGTAGCGGTCAAGATCATAAAGATTCCAAGTGATTGTCCATCACGGGCAAACTGGATGAATTGCGCTTCCTGGTCTGGCATTTCATCCTTCACCAAGTCAAAGTTGTCAATGACGATGTAAATAATCGGCAACTTATCTTCTACTAGGGCGTTATAGAGCTTGATATTGCTAAGTTCCCGTTCAGAGAAAAGCTGTTTCCGCCTTTCCATCTCCGTCCTCATGAACAACATGAATTTCTCGATTTTCCTCATCTCATCCAATCTGAAATAATCTCCTGTGTGTGGCAGCTGTCGAAGTGGCAGCAGTGCACTATTTCCAAAATCAAAAATGTAATAATGCAGTTCTTCAGGTGAAAATTGATCGATGAAATTGAATAGAAGCGTTAATACCGTCGTTGACTTGCCATAGCCGGAAGATCCGAAAATCCCGATGTTTCCATCTTCTATCCAGTTGTAAACATAATCCGTCTGGCTCTGCAATTCGGGCTCGTCTTTCATTCCTAGATAGAACTGGTTTTCCGTTTGGCTTCTTTGATCAATTCGTGATAGTCGATTTGAAAGAGGAGGCAGCCAAGGACTAGCCAGTTTGGGAATTTTCATTTCTTTCTGCGTCGCTACAATATGATCTGCCACAGCTTCAATTTCACTGATTTTCTCTTTACGTGTGCGAGAGACTTGCTCCGTTACATTGGATATCTGGACAAGCCCTAGATCCGTGACGAGTGCTACTTCATCCTCGGATCCCACTGTATCCTCCATATAAGGGGCGCCGCTCCATGCCGACTGAAACAGTTCGTACACCTCATTATTGCCTACTTGTAAATAACCACGCCCGGTGACGGTAATGTTCGCAGCATCGCTATTTTTCAAGATCTCCTTACTATCATTGGCATCCTGCACCTTTAAGGAAATCTTAAAACGGGCATTACTCCAAATCTGGTTATCAATCACACCACCTGGCTTTTGCGTGGCCAGAATCAAGTGAACACCCAAGCTCCGGCCGATCCGTGCCGTACTGACCAATTCCCGAATGAAATCAGGTTCTTCATTCTTAAGCTCGGCAAACTCATCCGAAATCAGGAATAAGTGTGGCAATGGCTTGTCGGCTTTTCCTTCTTTATATAAATCCGTGTAATCATTGATATGATTGACCTCATAGCGATCAAACAGGCGCTGGCGTTTCTTCAGCTCGCTATTGATCGAGGCAAGTGCCCGGGCACTGAAGTTCTTGCTTCCCTCAATATTCGTAATGACTCCAAGTAAATGGGGAATCTGCTTGAAAGGCTGTGCCATTCCTCCCCCTTTATAGTCAATGAGCAGAAAGGCAACTTCATGGGGATGATAGTGAACAGCCAATGAAAGAATATAGGTCTGCAACAATTCACTCTTCCCTGAACCCGTCGTACCGGCAACCAGACCGTGGGGACCATGTGCCTTTTCATGTAAGTTCAGCTCCACCCTATCTGTCTTTCCTTTCAATCCAATCGGCACCGCTAACGACTTGGAAGACTGATTCGTCAGCCAATTCTGGCTGATTGGCAGCTCCTCCACTTCACGGGCTTTTAAAAGTTCCAGGAACGAAACGGTTTCAGGGATGGAATTATTCATCCCTTTTTGATGGTCAAGCGACCGTAATAACCGGGCGTACCGCTCATTTCCTTCCTTACCGTGCTCATCTAGCCGGAAAGGCGTATGAACGGCTTTTGTTTGCTGAATCAAGATTTCTCCCTCATGATCATTGATATACTTCACTAATGTATGGACATTTTCCGATAAACTCTCCTTGGCATCGGCTGCAAAGATGGTTGATATGCCCAGCTCTTCGGTCTTCCCTTCCAAATACTCAAGAATGACATGTTCCGCAATCAATGTACGGTCGGTGACAATAAATACGAAATGAGGGGTGAATCTTACTTTTCCTTTATTCTCGTCAAGGTCCCTTTCTCTGAGTAACTGGTAAATGGAAGATAATAGTTGATCACGAGATTGTTCATTATAGATGAAGCCTTTCGCGTATGCATGTGGCAGCTGGAAATGAGGCAACCATTTCATCCATTCCCATTCCTCATAATCCTTTTCTGGGAAAATCGCCACAAACCGGACATCATGATAGCTATGGAAGAAAGACAACTGGCCAATCATCTGCTGCAGCTCGCGTTTGACGACTGTTTCCTTTCCGACTAGGCCCATGGAGCCGCTAGACAAATCAATCGTTAAGGGTAGATCGTCAAGGCTTTTGTAAACATCGACAAGTTCCTGGGACTGTTCAAGTAGATCATCAATATCCCGATTTGACATATCACTGCTGTTTACCTTGACCTCATAACTGGAGGGAATGGACGCCGTACCGACCCTGAAGTGGAGAAAGTCTTCACTTTCCATTGTGCGCTCCCATATTCGATCGCTAATCTGATTCGTCAGTTGCTTCATTTTCTCAAAAGAAGGGTAATGGTAGAGTAATACTTTCTTTTGCTGTGCCGATAACTCGCCCAACTCTTCTCGCTTTTGTTCTAGATACCTTGTATAGACGCGTAACCGTCTTTCAGCTCTTAGCTTCTGTTTCTTTTTATCTTTAAAGTACTGAACCGTGGAAGTCACCATGGTGGTGGTGAACATCACAATCGATATGAGGATGAATATTCCACGCGGCTGAACAATCATGACGACTCCCATGACGATCAACATCATTAATGGGGGCATTAGGATCAGCCATAGCCCACGATTCTGGTCTTCCGATTCCTGACTTGGGAATGAGATGGTCACTTTCTCATCCGGCAATTCATAGATCATCCGTGGAGTCCTGCGGTACTCGGGATAGCTTTTTTTCATTTCGGATATAGGCTGCATGATTTCGGATAAGGACGTTTCATAACGATCCGCACTTTTGATCATTAATATGTCGCCTTCTAGTAACCTCAGTACCATATATGGGCAACAGATCAAATCGCCATTTTCCAGTGCCGTCATTTCTTCCACCTTTTCACCATTTAAAAAAAGCCGGTCCGCTGTAGGTTCGAGCAACCATTGTCCCTGACGACGAACAAGGGAAAAGCCATTTCCACTTGGTTCCTGCTTGCATATCGTCGCTCCTGATTGGGCGGATATCGATATTTCTTTCAAACTATCTATATAATAAAGGCTTTCATTCAGTTCTCCGGGAGCATAAAAGATTTCCACAGCTTCCTGATTTTCGTGAAAAATATAGGACTGGAAAGGCTTTACCTCCCCAATCTTCTCTTCGCCCCTGAATACCATATATTCATCAAGCTCTTCATCTTTCCTCAACTCAATGTGTCCCTCGTTAAAGGGAAGCGAATAAATCGTGATTGTATCCTTTTGTGATGATCCAATCGTAATTGGGTCCAGTTGCTTCTCCCTAATCGTATAAGATTGGTATGTCTTCTTACAGAAAATCCATAGTGAACTCATTCTTTCTCACCTCCGCAAAGGGCACATACGTACTCAATCTTTGCTATTCTCTTTCTCTTTTTCTTCAGCTGATTTTCCCGAGGCTTCCTTGCTATCAGGTTCTTCTTTAGAAGCAGGTTCCTTTTTCTTTTCCTCTTCTTTTACAGCTGGTTTGGCTTCCGGTTCCACTACGCTTTCTCTATTTGGCTCTGTAGTAGGCTGCTCCTGTTCTTCCAATTGCGTGGCCTCTTCAAGCTGTTTTTGATATTCATCCATTTCCTTTTTATACTCCTTAAGCTCCGTATCCACTTCTTTCACTTGTGTCTCCTTTTCTTCACCGGACAAATCCTCATTAGATTTAATTTGTTCCTTTTGTGTCAAAAGTCCATACATAATCAATTCTCGATCTTCCATGATTCTCGCTAAGTTGATTGCATCCTCGCTTATGCCCCGGCCAATGTATATCCAATAGAGAAGATACTGACTATCGGTCTGTAGCGTAATGGCCTTTAAGATATTTTCCTTCTGAAAGTCCATCAATGACCCATGGGTAGTGACATAAGATTTAGAAAGCTCATACTGAACAACATATGGCATTTTCTCAGGATTGAAATGTTCCAATCGATCAATGACTTGGCTATATTCCTGTTTCAGGAAATTCTCCCCGCTTTCCACATAAGCCTCTTGCCTTGGTTGGGAAAAGAATAGTGTATAAATCGTAAAGAATAAGAGAGGGACTAAGATTATGCCTATTCCCCATAATGTGTAACGCTCCATTTTCCACTTTTTTTCTGGAATATGCACAAATGTTTTATGTTCTTTTTCCAGAAACTCTATTTGATTCTGGACATACAAGATCAGCCCTTCCCAAGTCTCTTCCGCTAAGATACTTTGGGTTTCTTTCGATAGTTTAAGAGTTTTATGGTAAAGAAGGTACTGATCAAATGTATACTGACTATCAACAAGAGCTGCAATCGTCGCCTTGGTTTCCTGAAACAGCTGGTTGGCGTTCTCCTCATACGGCGGCAGGCTTTCTTTTACGCCATAATGAAGAAAATAGGGAGTAAAACTTCGATCGAAAACCAGATTCTCCGGGCAGACGATTACCCGTAACCGAGTTAACTCATGTCTCCTGATCTTGTTAATCATTTGATGGGAAGCCATCCATCGATTCAAAGAACTTTTATTGCGTGCCTTGTTAAAAGCAAAAAAAGAGGTGGGCGGTACAATGCTGATCTGCACCTCATCCTCTGAAACCTCTATAGTTTTATGAAGAACCGAATCCACTTCCTGAATCAGCTGTAATTCCAAGGGATTTTGCATCAGCAATTTAGCACGTTGGAAAACGAATATATATCCATCATCATTCTTCTTCATTACCGCTTCCATTTGCTTTTCCAAATATGATGATTTTTTCTCACCCATTCTATGTACTCCTTTACCCCTGCTAAAGGGCTTTAGACTTTTTTCCTATATGTAGGACATGCCTCTTCCATTAAAGAATCTCGAGCCGATCCCCCGTCGTGATGCCACTATCCACTAATGTGTCATAACCGGAACAAACAAACTCCTTATTTTGAACCCGCACCCAATACCCTTCCCGTGGCACTTGTGCAATCCCCTTTACCTCCCAGACAATTTCCACAACCTTTTTGACGGAGCGGTAATTGGACACTTGGAGATCAAAGACCTCGCCCGTATATCTTTTTAAATCAATGGTTAATTGAATATAAATGCCAATCACCTCATTAAAAGAAAAAAACGCCACGATCTACAATCAGATTCACGGCGCTTTTCCCTAAAGCTTCTATCTCGTTTTTATCTAATTATCCGCGAATTTGGCTAGCAATTTGATTATCTGTATCTTCAAGGATTTGAGCAGATTTCGTCAATTGTTGAGATACTTCATTTAATAAACGAGCCATATCATTAAATGAAGGTTTTAATTCTTCATATTGTCCAACGAAGGCTTGACTAGAAGAACCTTCCCAAATTCCTGTTAAGTGATCCCTCATTTTATCCAAACGGCCAATAATATCAACGACCTGCTGGCTTTCATTATCATATTGTCTAGCTACATCCTTAAGTTCCGATGGGGTTACGCGAATTTGTGACATAACAATTCCTCCTTTAATGTGTTTAGTTACATTTTAATAGAACTATACAAATTCTGCCATAAAAATTAACAAACGGGTCATAAAATGGTAAATTATGATTATATAAATAATCCTAAATCTACCATCATAGAAGTCTAAGTACCTGTTTCCATACATTTCTAAACCACTTTGGGCGAAATATATATCATTTTTTTCCATATTTTTAAACAAACCGCTCTATATACCTACTATTTTTTCCTTTAATAGGATTAATTCGTCCTTTCCATTATAAAAGGTGACTTTTGCACCCCCATCATTGTTTTAATCAATCGTTTGATTAAAGACTTTAGGTCCGGCCCACACTAACTTGGGAGGAAATGTAATATACTTCTTTGAACGATGTTCACTATAAACAACCCGGATATCATGATCATGGTTGTAAGCTTCTGCTCACAAATAGACCAAAGGACTTCAAACTTACGAATATCCCATTCCTTTCTACCTATTTTTTTGAAAACATTTGATGATATCAGAAGTAACATTTCCCATTATGATAGAATTATTTACATTAGTTGGGTAATGTGTAAAAAACGAGTATAGGTGGAACGCAAAATAGATGATTGGATATTCAAATCGTACAGCATCTTTGAAGGGGGGATATTTAAATGAAGGGCAAAAAAGTCATGGCGCTAGGAATAGGTGTAACCGTATTGCTGGGAGGATGCTTAAATATGAATCTTTCAAAAGATAAAGAAGTAGAAAAGGAAATAGTCGCCACGAGTGGTGAAAGAAATGCTTATGAAAAAGATCACTTTGTACGAATTCAAGACTATCATGGGGCTGGGTACACCCTACGCAATAGTGGAAAGGAAATCCGTCACCTCGCTGCAAGTCACCGGGAAGAGATTCAAAAGGCAGTAAAGGCATTCTTCCTCGATACATATAAGACGGAAGTTATGGTCCATAACATAATCGGTGCGGTTGATGGGGCATCTGTTTTTGTTGAGTCAATCGGCGAACCTCATTTTTATACCTTTGCCATCGTCCCCATTGATCTCGATAGGAAAAAAGTAAAAACAGATGAAGTTTGGTCTCAAGAGGGACAAGTGGAAAACGCCCTTTCTGGTGCACTATACGCCATGGCTTTTGATGAGGATTTCACAAACTTAGATCGCTACTTAAAAGAAACCACAGCCAGTTACCCTATAGTGGGAACACCAATAAAGGCCATTGAAAAAGTAGGCGCTAAAGGATACGCAACCTCTCACTACTATGTAAATCCAGTAGGAGATACATTTGATTCCCTCTATAAAATGTATCTAAAAAACCCGGATATCAGTAAGGATGAATTGAGGGATTTTCTTCAGAAAGACGCATTTGGACCAGAGGATATCATTTTCACCATTTATTTATACATGAAAGACAAAGATAAGGCCCCTGATGAAGCCATTTTCAATAAAATCGTCTCTGATATCGAAAAGATGGAAGGCATCCCACGTGGTTCATATTCCATCATATTGAATGATAACTTAATCGACCGAAGACGAGCAATTGGGACGAAGGAAAACTCGTTAAAAAGAACAGCACCAAATGAAATCATGAAAGATTAGGGAGGATCTTCTATGGCTGTTGTTAATACCCTATCAAGCCACGCCACCGATGATAATGATTTAGTCGAGCTTGCCGGATACCATTCTTATGTTCACTATGATATAGATGAAGTGTTCAAGGTGAATGAAAAGAAATTCAGGGTGATAGATACCATCTATAACACGGATACCGGTCTTGATGCACTTACTGTTCAAAATGTTAAAACAAGAGAGCTGACCGTGGTATTCGTTGGCAGTGAGCAAATGGATACGGATTGGATTGGAACGAATACAAAACTGCTTAGCGATGCCCCCCCTGCCCAGGTCCGAGAAGCCGTAGCCTATTTTGAGCATATAAATGATGAAGTGGGTGAGGTATCTTCCGTCTCTGGAAATTCCCTTGCTGGTGCTTTAACCAATGCGGTCGGAATCGATAATCCAGGAGTAAAAGCCGTTACCCTAAATCCAGCGATCCTTCCTGCTGGTATGGTTGATCCGGATAAAGAATATGCTAATATTACAAATTACTATAGTAAGTTTGACTTTCTGACGGGGACGGAAGAGACCATTAAGATGGGCGACCGCATTCCTGGTAAGAAGTACGGAATAAATAACGGCGTCCCCTCCTTTTCCATGCTTGGCTCCAACCATACTGGATATATCAAGCAAGATGCAAATGGAGAATTTACATTAGAGATAGGAATAGAAGGAGAACCAGGTCACGGCTTTGTCCATATTGGAGCTGACGATCATATCGTCACAAGTCTCTGGACAGGCGCCCCTTTGTATGGGGGCCAGAGTGAGCGAATCGAAATGAACCAAGAAAACATGATGCTACTGTCCCATGGAATACGTGATAATGTGAAAGGCCGTCTTGGCAAGGTCAGGGAATATGTCGGTAACTCAGTCCGTATCGTCCATACCGAAAATGAAAAATTCAATCAACGGGTAACAGCACTTCAGGATGCCTTTCAACAAAAGTTCGAGGAAACTGCCGGGGAACCTGTCTTTATGGGTATCACCACAACGGGGTTTGTCATGAAGGCATGCATAGACGAACTAATTAGGCTCCTCGATAAGGCAGAAGACAAATGCAGGATTCTAAATAATGTCCTGAACTCTAAGCCTGTTGAGATAGTCGAATATATCACATCCGTGAATCTAAGCGTCGAGACTCTTTTCTATGCTCCAAAAGAGTACTTGAAGCAATTGAAAGCGGATATCGATGACTTAGTGGCAAGTGCCGGGACTATTATTTCGAATGAAATCCCGGAGTTATTTAAAGGCGGAAAAGACCTTTTTGTAGATGCAGTTGTAGGAGAACTTGACGCGCACTATGACATACTCGAAAGAAATAAGGAAAGCGTCTATAAACAATTACAGGATTACGAGCGCCAAGTTCAGGACATTGCCGATACGTTTCACGATAAGGACGCCAGTATAGCAGGAGCCATACAAACCAGCGCATCCCCGACAGATGGAATAGGCTCTGTCCAGAAAACAGCTCTTATCACTTTAGAGCCCTCCCCCTACCTAAAGGTCGGCATGAAAATCAAAGAGATTCAAGTCCAAATGGCACATAATCAAATCAACACTTTAGGGATGACGGTATTAATGCCGATCCTCATAAGCGTAAAAACAGTACTGACACTGATCGAGGCAGCATTAGACGCCATCATTCTAGCTGTTAATGCCGTTTTGGCAGTAGGAATTTACGGTAATCCTGTGAGCTTGCTTATAAGTTTATTTACGGATTATGAACAGAAAATAAAGAACGCCGTCCAAGAAGTATTGGAGCCTATCATAGAAATGGAAACATCCATAGAAGGCATTCGTCTAGGAATGGACCGTATGATCATCAATCTTCCTGAAATGCTTAGTAATTTTAAACCATATATCGATACAGCGATTTTCGAACCTGGAAAATTTAGTGATGTTCGTCTATACAATGTTTCTGCTCTAGCCGTTCTGGATGACATGGAAGTTTTATTCGAGGATATTACCTTTCAACTATCAGGTCAAAAAGCAATGGCAATTGAAGCCACCTTGGAAATATCGAAGAACGTATTAGGAAACATCCAGCTCTTAAAAGAACAAGTCAATCGGGGAACACTATAATCCATGAGATTGACAAGGATACAATCCCACTGCCTCTACTACTCTATCATTCAACCGTTGGGATTGCTTACTCCTCATTCGAGTTTTATCCACGTTTTGCATTTCCCCCTATTTTAAAGAAGGAAATCTCTTTATAATGAAAGCATCCTGTTCTCCATCCTAATAATGACCATTCAACAACAGCCAAGGTGGAAAAAAGATGAAAATGTATAAGTTAACGGAAGACTTTTCCTCACTTTATAAAAAAGGAGCAAGATTCTTCGTCGTTTCTGACTCGGAGTTTATCGGTGTCAAAAGCTATGTATTGCTATCCGAAGACTTGAGGGGCAAAATTGAAGTAACGGACGATGAGTTGAAGAATAAATTTGTTTCCATTAAAGGGAAGCCTCACTAGTTTATAAAACAAAAAAAAGAGGGATTTTCATCAATGAAAATCCCTCTTTCCTTTATTTCAAGTCTTCAACAGAATCAATATCGACGTAATCTGGCACAACCAATCCATTCTTCGTTCCTTTAAGGTTTGGTCCTAAATCGATGATATCTTCTTTATATTTATTGTAATATTCAAGATGCGTTCCTGGAAGCCATGCCGCAACAAATGCATCCGCACTTCCATTTGCAACGCCAGCAAACATTGGTCCCACTTCAACTTGGCTTAGTGTTACATCATAGCCATTCTTTTCGAGAACCTTGCCAATCACATTTGTACTGGCTATTTCCGTATCCCAGGCCACATACACAAGATTGATACTTTCACCATTTCCTTCTTTTGCACCTTTTGTCCATTCAGACACTTTATCAGGATTTGCACTGATCCATTTTTCCGCTGCTTCAGATGGAGACTTGCCCCCAGCAACTTCGACCATCACATCTTCCATATCACCCGTTTCCCAGAAGAATTGATCTAGGATTTTATACGCCCCAGGCGCATCCTTTTCGAGTCCTTGTCGAGCAATGGTATTAATGTTTTCAGCACCGCCAAAGGATTCATTCGGATCGTCAAGATACTTCAAATCGTATGTTGAGAACATCCAATGCGGTGACCAACCCGTAACGATAATCGGTTCTTTCTTATCAATCGCTTTCTTCAATTCCGCAACCATCGCGGCTGAAGAACCTTCGACAAGATTCCAGTTGTCCAAATCGTAATCTTCGATAGCCGTTTTAGTTAATTTCATCAAACCGGCTCCCGGCTCGATACCGATGATTTCATAATTGGTCTGTTCACCAAAGTTATTTGTACCGCCTTGCATGACTTCTTCTTTTTTCAAGATTGTAAATAACGCCGTACCGACCACAAGGATCGCTAGAACTGAGAAAAATACTTTCTTGCTAAGAAGCTTGCCATACGCTGGTTTACGCAGGTTTTGCGTGATGCGATCGAGAATGATGGCAATGATAACAATCGACAAGCCCGCTTCAAAGCCTTGTCCGACGTTAATTTGGCTTACTGCCCGGTAAACATCTGCCCCAAGGCCAGGTGCACCGACCAAGGAAGCCGTAACGACCATAGAAAGGGCAAGCATGATGCTTTGGTTAACTCCCGCCATAATCGTTGGCATCGCCAATGGCAATTGTACCTTGAATAGCTTTTGGCTACTCGTTGAACCGAAAGCATCCGTTGCTTCAATCAAATCATTGGGCACTTCCTGAATGCCAAGACTCGTCATTCGAATCGTTGGTGCGATGGCAAAAATGAACGACGCGATGATCCCTGGCACGACCCCTATTCCAAAAAACAGGATGGCCGGAATCAAGTAAACGAATGCAGGCATCGTTTGCATGAAATCCAGAACGGGTGTCACGATTCTTCTTACCGTCTTACTCTGTGCACTCCAGATACCGACTGGGATCCCTATCAGAATGGTGAGGAACCCTGATAATAAAACGATAGCAATCGTTTGTATGCTTGAGTCCCAATATCCTAGATTATCAATTAATAATAAGCTAACGAACGTAAATATTCCTAACGGCCATTTGCTTGTATAGGCAACTAAAAGAGTTAAAACAATAATCAATACGATGGAAGGTCCAACACTCATCACATCTACTAAGAGGTTCAATAACCCTTCGATCGCATTCGTTATAAGAGTAAATAATCCGGCAAATGCAATCGTTATCCAGTCCACTAAAGAGTCGACCCAAGCGCCTAATGGGATTTTTGGTATATTCATTGAACTTCACTCTCCATTTCTATCAGTTCATTCAATGAATCTTTATTACCTGCCAATGCCCCAATGACGGCACCACGGACAATGATTCCTTTTATTCTTCTCTTATCATCAATGACCGAAATCGGCAGACTGGAAGTTGCCATCACGTCCATAAGGTTTACAAGTAATTCTTCCTCAGGAACCGTCGGGATATCCGTTGACATCACCTCAGAAATAGATTGGTCATTTCTCAATGCCTGGCGTGCTTGCTCTGCCGACAAAGCCCCTAATAAGACTTGCTTACGATCTACGACGAATATGCTGGAATAACCTTGTTTGCGCATGATCTCAAGGGCAACCCTTGGACCACGGTCCACTGCGATTTTCTCAGGCCGCTTCATCACGTGAGATGCGGTAAGCACCTTGGATAAGTCCACATCTTCAACAAACTTCTCGACAAACTCATTAGCCGGGTTCATCATGATTTGTTCTGGTGTTCCCAGTTGGATGACGCTTCCGTCTTTCATAAGCGCAATCCTATCCCCGATTCTTAATGCCTCATCAAGATCATGGGTAATGAAAATGATCGTCTTTTTGTATTGCTCTTGAATTTCTAGCAATTCATCCTGCATGTCTTTACGGATCAACGGATCAAGCGCACTAAAGGCCTCATCCATCAACAAGACATCCGTATCGCTTGCAAGCGCACGTGCAAGACCGACCCTTTGTTGCATCCCGCCGCTAAGTTGTGAAGGCATCTGTTCTTCATATCCCTTTAACCCAACCGCTTCAAGCGCACTCATGGCTTTTTCACGTCGGATTTTCACATCCACCTTTTGAATTTCCAGCCCGTACTCGGCATTTTCCAGTATCGTTTTATGAGGGAATAAAGCAAAGTTTTGAAAAACCATGCTAATTTTCTGTTGCCTTACTTTTCTTAAGCGGGCCGCATTCATCTTTACTATATCTTCATTTTCGATTAGGATTTCGCCTAAAGTTGGATCAATCAATCGATTGAACATACGGATCAAAGTCGATTTTCCGCTTCCGGATAACCCCATGATCACGAAAATTTCACCGGGATAAATTTCAAAATTGACGTTATTCACGCCAACCGTTTGACCCGTTTCTTTCAAAATTTCCTTCTTTGACTTGCCTTGCTTCAATAAATCCGTAGCTGCTTTTGGGGATTTCCCAAAAATTTTCGAAACATTTCTGACCTCTACATATGGCTTCATTCAGTCACCTCGTTAGTTTGTTGACCATATGATGTTCAGTTCTGCTGTTTTCCTCATCTTGTGATGAGTCATCATGATTGTATAATTCTACTCTCTTAAGCTAGTCCAACCTGCACTTTCACACGAACGTCAAAAGGGGGAATGACGTAACATAATGGGTAAAACGTTACACTGTATACCAAAACGAACGCACTGAAAAATACTTAACATTCACATAATTAGTCCTGGTCATATGTGTAAAATAATTGAGTTTTTTTAGTAGAAAAAAGAGGTGCGATAGTAGAATACATGGATATCATTTAGAGTTTTCCTTAGACCACAATCAAGTATGTGTCCCTAATAAAGACAGAAGTGGCCAAATTAAGCGGTGGTTGTCCTAAACCACAACACATTAAGAAAAACACGTTTACAATGACCATGATTCATCGCTTGATCATTTACGTGTGATTATTTGAGCATTTCAAGTAGAAAAAAAAGGAGTAATCACAACTGAGGATAGTTGCAGAAACGGTGTATACCGACTGACATTTAAATGGTTTTTTACTTGGATTTTTTTGTTCGTCCCATCCCTAGGACTAAACGTTTATCCCTAAAGTACTTAATAACCTTAACAAAGATTGAAATAAGATTCAAATGAAGCAGAGTGTAAACCGTGATGATACCTGGCTTAATTGCATGATAAGATCCCACTATTCTCACGCGGATAATTTGCTTCGATTACCCTCGGTTAACTTTGACGTACCAACGGTGTAAGCCCTTACCGAAAAACCGCGTAATTGGTTCCGTACCGAAGACGTAAAAAGTTTTTTTAAAAAAATGAAATTGTTTCACATTTTTGGGTAAATCCTACGGGTTGATTTGGATAAAATTAGTAGGCAATTAGATGGATTCTACAACCCATCTAACCAGGTTTTTCAAACAAAAACGTTTAAGGCATTCCATGATTTCTATTTCACTGGTTTTCTGGCAGAAAGAATAAACTCTTCCTTTTAAAAAAATGTTAGAATAGTATTAATATTCAATTAGAAGGGATGGGATAGAATGATTAAGGAAGTCTTTTTGAACAAATTGTCTGACTCCTACATACACGTAAAGGCATTGAAAAAGGACGTTTTTTCATCACATATCAGTTTGGAAGAAGCCTATCGAATTCAACATGCTTTCACTGCCGCAAAAAGAGCAAATGATGAATGCCTGAAAGGGTATAAAATCAGTATGACTAGTCCCGAAACACAAGCCTTGTTTAACGCCAAGGAACCGTTGTATGGACAGTTAACCGATAAACAAATAACCAATAAGATTTCTTTAAGTAAGCAAATGCTAAGTCCGCTGATCGAACTGGAGTTAGTCTTTATTGTCAAAGAGCCCTTGACTGCCGCTTCTACTGAAGAAGAAATAATCAACAAAACACAAATTGCTCCAGGATTAGAAGTTCCTGATTCCCGCTTTGAGGATTGGTTTCCTAAAATGCCAAAAGAACAGGTTTGCGCAGATGGGGCAGTTGGCGGAAAAGTAACCATCGGGGAAGCAAAAGACTACACCTACACTGATATAGACAATATCAATGGCAAGTTGCTCTTCAATGGACAAACCATTGATGAAGGTACATCTTCGGTTGTAATGGGGCATCCGCTCAAGGCCATCATGTGGCTACTTGAAAAACTCGGGCAACATAATTTAACACTCGAACCAGGCATGTTCGTATCATCTGGCACATTCATCCTACCAAAAACACTAGAAATCGGGATGTATACTGGTCAATTCGAAGGAATCGGCTCCGTTACGTTATCGGTTACGGAATAAATAAGGACCGCAATGTCTCAGTGAAAAAGGGAAAGGCCTCAAAAGCCTCTCCCCTCTCCATGCATCTCATTCGAAAACGCCTCTCCCATATTTTTTCTCAACATACCCCTATCCAGCAATTTGATTGAACCCGTTCAATAACTCTCGTAAGATCACTTTCGAAGTGCTTAAGACTACTACCCTATCATCCAAAACTTCTCGTTTACTAGACTCTACTGAAAATTGAAAGAAAATTACGATAATAGTATACTGATTTTGAGATTCAGTGGTAATAAAATCCATACTACAAAAGGAAGTGTCAATATGAAAGCGCTCAGATGGCATAATACTAAAGATTTAAGATTAGACAATATCGAAGAGCCACATGCAAAAAAAGGCGAAGTTAAACTTAAAGTCGAGTGGTGTGGAATTTGTGGGAGTGACTTGCATGAGTATACGGCAGGACCCATATTCATCCCAGCGGAAGAACCACATCCTTTAAGCGGGGATAAAGCTCCGATTGTTATGGGGCATGAGTTCTCTGGAAAAGTCATTGAAATTGGTGAAGGTGTCACTAAAGTAAAAGCAGGGGATCGCGTTGTTGTGGAACCCATCTATTCATGCGGTGAATGTGATGCATGCAAACAAGGGAAATACAACCTTTGCAACAAAATGGGGTTCTACGGACTTGCTGGAGGCGGAGGCGGATTTTCCGAATACACTTCTGTTCCAGAACATATGTTACATAAACTTCCTGAAACTGTTTCATATGAGCAAGGAGCACTTGTCGAGCCCTCAGCTGTGGCTCTTCATGCTGTAAAACAAAGCAAACTACAGGTTGGCGATAAAGCTGCCGTCTTTGGAACTGGCCCAATCGGTTTATTGGTTATTGAAGCCCTTAAAGCAGCCGGAGCGGCGGAAATCTATGCGGTTGAGTTATCGGAACAACGTAGACAGAAAGCAGAAGAACTTGGAGCCATCGCAATTGACCCAAATAACGGAGATGTTGTAGAACAAATTCAAAACCTTTCAAATGGTGGAGTGGATGTTTCTTATGAAGTCACAGGAATCCCACCAGTCTTAACACAAGCCATCAACTCCACTACATTCAATGGTGAGACGATGATTGTAAGTATTTTTGAAAAAGAGGCCCCCATTCATCCGCAAAATATCGTTCTGAAAGAACGTACAGTAACGGGTATCATTGGCTATCGTGATGTATTTCCAGCTGTCATAAGCTTAATGGCACAAGGATACTTCCCGGCCGACAAACTAGTAACTAAGCGTATCACGCTTGATAATGTAATCGAAGATGGCTTCGAAGGTCTATTAAAAGAAAGAAATCAAATAAAAATATTAGTACAAGCTAAATGAGATGAAAATCCGTTAAAGAATGTTCGGATAGATGAACTGGATAGTCTAACGACTATCCAGCAACATGATCTTTATTCATTCCTTCCTGTTTTATCTATATGTAATTGCTTGCCTTCTTCGTTATTGAACACTTCACCAAGTTTACGATGGACCAAAAGAAGCTAAACGCTTGTCTACTTCATTCAATACCAATTCTTCATCTTCTATAGATCTAAACCCGCTTTAGTTTGGTCCTTTTTGATAATATCTTCTAGCTATCGTTAATTTAAATGGCTGGAATAAGTTGTTTTAAATTAACGAGATACACCTAAGTAACTATATGATGGAGGACATTCAATGAATCAGACACTTAGAAGAGCTATTGTTGAATCCCAAGAATACAACCTTTCCACGAAAAGCGCTTGGAACCTTTACCAAGAAAAAGGACAGTATCCTGATAAAAGCATCCGGGCTGAGATTTTCGATTCATGGGAAAATTCCAAGAAACTAGGCATCAGCCCATTCCAGAATAAAATTAATGAGATCATTAGCCCAAACACTTTGAAGACTCGGCTCGATAAAAACGAGCAATTGCTTTCATTCGCTACCCCGAAAATAAACAGTTTGTCAGATATCCTACATGACTCTAAAACAATGCTTTCCATTACGGATAAACATGGTACTATTCTGCACTCCTCCGGTGAAAAGGGTGTATTGGAAAATGCTGAGCGGATAAGTATTTTCACGGGGGGCACATGGAGTGAAACATCTGCAGGAACAAACGCGGTAGGAATGGTGTTGAAGACGAAACAACCTTCTCGAGTTTTGTTTTCTGAACACTTCTGTGAAAAAAATCATGATTGGTATTGTGTCGCCTCCCCCATTTTGGATCCTTTTACAAACGAGCTAATAGGAATCATCAATATTGCAGGTTGCTCTAATCAAGTGCACCAACACACGATTGGGCTCGTCATTTCAGAAGTGAACAATATATCGAAATCTATTGATCGGCAATATCATGAGTATATTCTGCGTAATAATTTATTTTTGAATACAGCACTAGAAGGTGTGGAAGATGCCGTATTTGTAGTGAATACCGGAAAAAGCATTATAGAAAAAAATAGAGTGGCCAAATCGCATTCCATCCTAAAAGATGTTCAATCAATCAAGCATCTCCCTGAATTAGATAGACTTGTTGATTCTGTCTTACTCTACGGACTGAGAATAAGAGAAGAAAAAGTAAGTCATGATGAAAACAAGCAAAAATTCATTTGCTCCATCTATCCCGTTACTTTCCAAGACGAACGGCTAGGTGCAGTCATATTTCTAAGAGAGAATTCAGCCTATCCATCTTCCATCGGACATACGCCTTCATCAGGCCGTTCCTTACATACTAAATCTACACGCTATAGCTTTGATGATATGGTCGGTTCCTCCAACGATTTTGTAGAAGTCGTGAAAAAGGCGCGAAAGGCATCGTTAATCGATGCTACACTTTTCCTAACAGGAGAAACCGGGACGGGAAAAGAAGTTTTCGCGCAGGCAATCCATCAGGCAAGCAACCGCCGTGATCAGCCTTTCGTAGCGATAAACTGTGGTGCCATCCCTCATGGATTATTTGAAAGTGAACTATTCGGTTATGAATCTGGGGCCTTTACCGGAGCTAAGGCGAAAGGCAATCCCGGGAAGTTCGAGCTGGCCCAAAAAGGCACAATCTTTCTTGATGAAATTGGAGATATGCCGCTTGATTTACAAGTTCATTTACTTCGAATACTCGAAGAGAGAGTCGTCACAAGAATTGGCGGAGATAAACCAATACCTCTCGATGTTCGTGTCATCGCTGCTACTCATAAAAATTTAGCGGAAGCGGTCAAAAAAGGCGAGTTTCGTGAGGACTTATATTATCGACTTTGCGTGATCCAAATGAGAATTCCTTCTTTGCGGGAAAGAATCGACGATGTTCCTGAGTTAGTCACCCAATTCATGGAGACCATGGGTGGTCAATTCGGAAAACCAGACATTCTGGTACACCCCGATACCATGGACTGCCTGACACAATACACATGGCCAGGAAACATAAGAGAATTAAAAAATGTTATCCAGCAAGCCCTATTCAATACGGAAGGAAATATAGTATTCCCATTCGACCTTCCTCCTGAATTGGTTAAAAATATAGGGGAAAACGAGAAAGAAGCGCTTATTGAAGCCATGATCAGAGAAAACGGAAACATTACCAACGTTGCAAAGACCCTTTGCATTTCCCGCTCTACCATCTATCGAAAAATCAAGCAGTATCAACTGAAACCAGAAGATTGGCTTGGATAATTAAATAACATGCAACGACAAAAGCCCAAACTTATCCACTCACTGATAGAGTGATACAGTTTGGGCTTTTTCTGTGAGACATTGATACATTTACTTGTTTCATTGGAACAGTTCTATATAGGAGATGATGATCAAAATAATGGGTGATAACCATTGATATTCATGGAGATGAACGAAATTCCACCCCCCTGCTCTATGTTGGCACGCCACTTGCATAATGTATTAGTGTAGGAAAAATTCCACTTCAAGATGAAAGCCAGGTGATGTAAAGATGAAGGAATTTGACGTGATTATAATTGGCGCAGGTCCTGGAGGATATGTTTCTGCCATTCGGGCTGCACAGTTAGGAAAAAAAGTCGCCATCGTCGAAAAAAAGAAAATTGGCGGGGCCTGTCTTAATGTTGGCTGTATCCCTTCCAAGACACTTTTAAAGCATGGAGAAATGATTGAAGAAATAAAAAAGGCAAACAGCTGGGGAATTGAAACGGGTGAATTATTCATTAATTTCTCAAAACTGATGAAGCGTAAAGATCAAGTAGTGCAATCATTGACGAGTGGTGTGGAACATTTGTTAAAGACAAACAAAATCACTTTACTTCAAGGAGAAGCATCCATAACGGAAAACTTAATCGTTTCAATCGGTGATGACAAAATAAAAGGCCAAAATATTTTATTGGCAACCGGAAGCAAGCCCTTCATCCCTCCAATCAAAGGGCTGGATCAAGTGGATTACCTTACTACCGATTCATTTTTTGACCTGAAGGAATTGCCGAAAGCCATGGTGATCATTGGTGGTGGAGTCATTTCGGTAGAACTGGCTTTTGCCATGGCGCCATTGGGAACGAAAGTGACAATTGTCGAAGTTGCTCCTGACATTCTATTAACCGAAGATGTGGACGCACGAAAAATCATCAAAAAGGAATTGAAAAGGAAAAACATCCAAACCATCGTTAAGGCCGATATCCGGGAAGTGAAAAAAGATCAGGTTATATTAGCAGACCAAGAAATCTCCTATGATACCCTGCTAGTCGCAACCGGTAGAACCCCTAATATTGAGTTGGTACAAGACCTAAAAATAAAAATGGATGATACCAACAAGTTTGTGGCAGTCAATGAATACTATGAAACTAGTAAGAAACATGTTTATGCAGTAGGAGATTTAATCGGAGGCTATCAGTTGGCTCATGCGGCGAGTGCAGAAGGTCTAGTTGCAGTACATGCAATGAATGGCGAAGCTCCCCAACCCATAGATCAGACTGAAATCCCTAGATGCGTATATACTCATCCCGAAATTGCTTCATTTGGGCTAAGTGAAGAGCAAGCCAAGAATGCCAATTATGATGTAAGCGTCACCACCTCTCCCCTTTCTGGAAATGGAAAAGCCATTGCCATGGGAGAAACAGAAGGTTTTGTTAAAATCATCTCCGATCGTACATATCAGGAAATTTTGGGGGCGGTTATTGTCGGTGCCCACGCAACCGAGTTAATCGGGGAAATTTTGGCTGTGAAACACTCAGAAGGAACGATGAATGAGCTTGCAAGCCTTATACATGCACATCCTGCAGTGGCTGAAGCAATTGGAGAAAGCGCAAATGCATTATTCAAACAAGCGATTCATATGTAAACACCAAACAAGGAGGAATTACGAATGGAAAAGAATGAAGCACTTTGGATTTATCAAAAGATGAATGAAATTAGATTTTTTGAAGATGATGTACACCGCACCTTTGGAAAAGGTTTAATACCAGGATTTGTCCATTTATACGCGGGTGAAGAAGCCGTTGCAACCGGAGTGATGAGTTTATTGGATGACGAGGATTATATTACAAGTACTCACCGTGGACATGGACATGCCATTGCAAAAGGTTGCGATATCAATGGCATGATGGCTGAAATCATGGGGAAAAAAGATGGCCTGGGTGGAGGAAAAGGCGGCTCCATGCATGTTGCCGACGTTGATAAAGGAATGCTAGGCGCCAACGGGATTGTTGGTGGTGGGTTTGGACTAGCTGCCGGTGCAGCTCTTAGCATTAAGACATTAGGTCGGGACAATGTAGCTGTTTGCTTCTTCGGCGATGGTGCTTCAAATGAGGGTACGTTCCACGAAGGGCTAAATCTTGCTTCCATCTTAGATCTACCTGTTATCTTTGTGTGTGAAAATAACCAATTCGGCGAAGGCACACCTTTCCGATATGCAAGTGCCTCTAAAACAGTGGTCGAAAGGGCTCCAGCTTATAATATGCCAGGTGTACGTGTGGATGGCATGGATGTCGAAGCCGTATACAACGCAACAAAAGAAGCGATTGAACGGGCCAAATCCGGTAAAGGTCCTACATTAATTGAATGCGACACATACCGGCAATATGGTCACTTTGAAGGGGACGAACAAAAATACAAGACGGATGAAGATCCCAATAAAGACCGTGATCCCATTCCTGAATTCCGTGAAAAAGCGATTAAAAATGGTTGGATGACTGCAGAAGAAGCGGATTCCATTGAAGCAGCGGCAGAAAAAACAATCAAAGAGGCAGCTGCTTTTGCGGAAGCGAGTCCATTACCGGATGAATCCACTCTATATACGGATATATTTGCATAAGAATAGGAGGAATTATAATGACGAATAGACAAATTACTTTTATGTCCGCTATTACAGAAGCGATGGCACAAGCGATGCGAAAAGATGAAACGGTTATATTAATCGGTACTGACGTTGCCGGGGGTGCTAAAGTAGACCACTTAGTTCAAGATGATGGTCGTCATGATGATGCATTTGGCGGTGTTTTCGGTTTATCTAAAGGACTGGTTTCAGAGTTCGGCCGTGGACGTATCATTGACACGCCTATTGCGGAACATGGTTATTTTAGTGCAGCGGTCGGTGCTGCCGCTACAGGTTTGCGCCCTATTTCTGAATTGATGTTTAACGACTTTATCGGGTTTGCTTTGGATCCCATTTTAAACCAGGGGGCCAAGATGCGGTATATGTTTGGCGGAAAGGCAAAAATCCCGCTTACTGTCCGGACCGTACACGGTGCGGGAGCAGGTGCTGCGGCTCAACACTCCCAAACATTATATGGAATGTTCGGTTCTATTCCAGGCGTTAAAGTGGTCGTTCCTTCCAATCCCTATGATGCCAAGGGTTTGATGTTAGCAGCAATTGAAGAAGATAATTTAGTCATTTTCTCAGAAGATAAATTGCTATATGGCATGAAAGGCGATGTGCCTGAAGAATACTACACGATTGAAATTGGTAAAGCGAATGTGACTAGAGAAGGAACGGACCTTACCATTGTAGCCATCGGCAAAATGGTTCAGGTAGCTCTTGAAGTTGCAGAAACATTAAATAAAGACAGAATCTCAGTTGAAGTAATTGATTTAAGAACGGTGGCACCATGGGATCAGGAGACCGTTTTGAAGTCTGTCAAAAAAACGGGACGGCTCATTGTCATTGATGAATCCAACCCACATAACAACACGGCTACGGATATTGCCTCGGTAGTTGCAGATAAAGCTTTCGATTATCTTGATGGCCCAATCAAAACCGTTTGTGCACCAAATACACCAGTTCCATTTGCTTCTAACCTAGAGAAAGCCTACATTCCAGATGCAAAAAAAGTGTTAACAGTTGCCGAAGAATTAATAGCTGATTTGAAAAAATACGTAACGAACTAGGAGGTGAACCTACTATGAGTGAAGCGATCGTAATGCCTAAATTAGGAATGACCATGACAGAAGGCACAATTGTGGAATGGTATAAAGAAGTGGGAGACTCAGTTAATAAAGGCGAACCCATTTTAATGATCAGTTCGGAAAAATTAAACCAAGACGTTGAAGCCCCGATAACGGGCGTTTTGTTAACTAAGAATGGTGAAGTGGAAGATGAACTGGAAGTCGGTGCCACGATCGCCGTGATCGGAGACGAGGGAGAAACGATTGTAACGGATGATTTACAGGCCGTTCAATCGGATTCCCCTGCTACCCCTGAAAGTTCGGAGGCTAGTGGTAATACAGCCGTATTAGTGAAAAACGAAGAAAAGACAAGTAAAGGCGACCGGACTTTCATTACTCCACTAGCTAAAAAGATGGCCAACGCTGAGAATTTGGATATTGATTTAATTAAAGGTACCGGTGGCAATGGTAGAATTACCAAACGGGATATTCAGCATGCATTAGCAAGCCGAGTGGACGATACTCCCCCTGCCCCACCTTCACCTACACCGGCAATTGCGGAAAATGTAGGGGAAGGACTTCCTCCAATGCGAAAAGCAATTGCTCGGAATATGCGGAGAAGTTTGGCACAGACGGCACAATTGACTTTACATCGTAAAGCCAATGCAGATCACTTGATCGATTTCCAGAAAGTGTTGAGGAAAGAAATTGAGTCAAGTGAATTAGATGTCAAACTCACTTTAACCGTGTTAATTGCAAGAGCAACTGTACTTGCTTTACAAGAGTTGAAGAAAATGAACTCTCTCTATCATGATGGTCAATTGACAGAGTTCGATGAGGTTCACCTAGGAATCGCCACTTCGCTAAAAGATGGCTTGTTAGTCCCTGTTATTAAGGATGCCCATCAAAAAACAATCGGCAGCCTAGCGAAAGAAATAAAGGAATTATCGGAAAAAGCCAAAAATGGAGAAGCGGGCGGAGACTTGCTTTCCGGCTCTACATTCACCATTACCAACTTAGGAGCCAGTGGAATCGAATACTTTACACCAATTTTGAATTCGCCAGAAACAGGCATTCTAGGGGTAGGAGCTTTTCAGGATGAACTGACCCTAACAGAAAATGGCACAGTCAAATCGGTTAAGAAAATTCCATTCAGTATAACCTTTGACCATCAAATTCTAGACGGTGCAAGCGCCGCAGAATTCTTAACAATTTTGATTAAATATATTGAATCTCCTTATCTATTAGTTCTTTAAGTTTTAAAAACATATAAAAATGTTTTCCAATTTCATCTTATCCCCTTCCATTTACCATATGGACCGGTGATAAAGCATAAAAGAGAAGCTGACCAAAAAAGGTCAGCTTCTTGTACTTTTAGTGAATCGTCTTTAATAGATCTTTCATTACTAAAAGTTGTTTTTGTTGAGTCGTGATAATGTTTTGGAGAAGGGTTTTGAGTTCGGCATTTTGCGTATATTTCAAGATATTTTGGGACATTTTGATGGCACCTTCATGATGCGGAATCATTTCCTCCAGGAAATCTTGATCGATATTACCCGTTGGTTTGGCATCTTCCATTGAGGCAATCATCGTTTTATAGATTGTTTGATAAGCTTTTAAGTAGGATGCTTCTGCCTTCTGGTTTACTTGCGGATTCATTTTCATTTTATTTCTAAGAGCTTCCATCTTTCCTATACCGGCAAGCTGGTCTCTTATAATGTTTGAAGCTATCAGCTTGACCTGTTCATCATGGCCATATTTCAAGACATTTTCAGCCATCGATATCGCCGCTTCGTGATGGGGAATCATTTCATATAAAAAATCAAGACTAGGGTCACCTGTCTTAGGTGCTTCCTCCATTCCTTTTTTCATGACTTGCAGGATCCGTTGATAATTATCATAATACGCTTTTTCCTCTAAACCTACCTCTGCATGTGCCTGAATACTAAACATGCAGAGTATCAGTGTAAGAAAACCTATAGTGGCTGTTCGAGTACATACCCTCATGATTGTCCCCTCCTATATGTATGCATATTTTATTTTGCAAAATGGAGGCTTATTTTATTCAAGGTAGAATGGCTTCTTCCATTCAGTCGGGGTCGGTTAACCGCTGCTCTAGACCATTGATCCATTATCGGGATTTAAAAAAGGCAAGCGAATCAAGATTCACTTGCCTTTTGATAGTATGATTTATGTAATCGGTGACTTTTAAAATCTTATTTTAAGCGAGTAACAATTAATAAATCTTCAACCGGCATTTCATAGGCACGATTACCAAGTTCATGCTTTAAACGTTCATTATCTTCATACTCTTCGGGTGAAAAGTCATCTTCACGACCTTTTTTCAAGTAATCATAGAAAATTGGTGGCAAGAAGTCTTCTTTCAATAATACTTCTACCGCTTCGCCATTTTCTTTTTTGAATACATATGCATATCCCGTTGGACGGTATGGATCATATTGTGCTTTTGGATAGTTGACATCAACAGTATACACCCCGCGGGTCTTTGCACGTGTGACAAATTCAAATACATCACGGAATCCCGGGCCACCATGACCGGAAAGAACCGAAAGATCTTTGCGGTTTGGAATTTCGTCTCCGTATAATGCTTCAAATGCCGCTTCTACCACACGGAATCCTACACCAAGTGCCATATAGGCTGCGTAGCCATGGTACTTTTTGATGTCGTCGAAAGAAATCTCGATCAAATCATCTCGATCATAAATTTTAATTGTTCTCATAAATGTTGTCTCCTAATAGTGTTATTGATCCTGTTGCATTATAAAAAAATCTCATTACCTTCTTATTAATGCTCCAGACTTTCTATCTTGTTATTAATCCTACCATCTAAAAATCGTTCTGTCGCGGCATGAATTAAAGGGGTTATCTGCATCACCTGATGGTCCCTAGTTGTGGAGAGTATTTTAAATATGTAGTCTAAACTGGATACAAGAAAAATAAAGAGGTAGCAAGCCAATTACAAAGAGTGAAATGAAGCCATTTAGTCAATATTTAAATGTTGTTGCTTCTGGATTCGCTCGATACGTTATGATTACAAAAATCAAAATAGAAGGGATGATGACAGTAGCTAAAAGTACTGGAACAAAAACACTTTTTGACCTAAAAAAACCTTCATCCAGTGTGAAACGTGGGGACGGTTCTCAGTGTTTCATTTTTTTTGCTTCTCGAATAAATAACCACTCGCAATAGATGATTCATCTTCTTGTTTTCGTATTTGGGCCTTATGTAAAGTATGTTTTGTTCCCCATTCATGCATGTCATTTAATATTTTTTCTAGACTTCTCCCATAGGCCGTAATGGAATATTCTACTTTTGGCGGTACAACTGGGTACACGACACGCTGAATAATATCTTCAGCTTCTAATTCTCTCAATTGGTTTGTCAGCATCTTTTGGGTTATTCCTGGTATTTTTTGCTTTAGCTCACTAAAACGTAGCGGACTCTCAGTTAATAGATGTAACAAAATGATTGGTTTCCACTTCCCAACTAATGTTTCTAAAGCATCCCCAACCTTACATAAATCTGGAATTATTTTAGTATTTCTTTCAGTCAATTATCTTTCCTCCAATCCAATAGTATCCTTTTGGATACTATAGCACTTTAAAGTGCCTACTTCACTAAAAATGGTTTATAGGTAATAATAATAACTATCATAGAATAGTATTTATAAAATAAAAGAAGGAGTTGTTGTTACTTATGGTAGATGTAGGGATTTTACTTATTAGGGTTATGATTGGAATTATTTTTGTATTTTATGGAACACAAAAACTATTTGGATGGTTCGGAGGGCACGGAATAAAAGGGACAGCAGGCTGGTTTGAGTCAATTGGAATTAAACCAGGAACATTAATTGCAACATTCAGTGGCATATTTGAGTTAGTTGCGGGAGTTTTGTTCATACTTGGTCTTTTCTTACCACTTGGAGCAGCACTAATTACAATTATTATGATTGGCTCAATTGCCACAGTACACGGAAAAAATGGATTTTCAAACACAACTGGAGGATTTGAGTACAATATCGTACTCATTGTCATGGCAATCGGATTAGCCTTAATTGGTCCTGGTGGATATTCACTATAAAAGAAGGGGCTGTCTTATAAGTCCCTAAAATAAAAACAGGTGAAGAAAAACGATTTGTTTTTCTTCACCTGTTTTTTTCCATTTTTATAATAATCTACTCAAAGTAGCTGACGCAAGCCAGCTATCTTCAGTAAATTATGTGCCATAGCTACGATGCCAAACTCCGTTTGGACTTTCACTAAGCCCCGAAGCAAAAAGCGACGGAACTACTTATTTCTGAACGATAGGGTTGTCTACCATATAATTAGATTCCCGGTTTAGACGAACTTTTAGGGATTTTTTCATAGTCTGTTGGATTAAGAGTATGAACCGATCCATCCGTTACACCAGAGATTATTCCCATCAGACCTGTTTCAACCGTTTTCACTAACTGACCTTTCTGTTTTTGCCCAAAGTTTTGTGTTTGTCCACTCACTTCAAATAGAACCGTTCCACTTCCATTTAACGCAAATGCCCCTAAAGCAGTTCCTGGCAGATCAACGGTTTGATCGTACAGTGAAATATTCGTAAACACAGAATTCCCTTTTGCTTGTAATGCATTATAGGCAGTAAGAGTTAACTGACGGGAGAAATCATATTTAAAGTTATCTGCATACTCTTTATACTTAGCCCCTGCAGGTGTGCTAGGATCGTTGACGAATTTTCCTGATATAGACATCGTCACGCGGTCATCAGTTCCTTCAATATAGGGGAACCCTTGGTGATGAAGATCGATGAAAACATCCACTTTACCGAATTTCGATTTTAACCCTTTATATATGTCACGTACCGTTTGTGATTCAGGTGTAATGAACCAGCCTGGCTTTTCCGATGCCCCTGGGAAGTCTTGAGGCTGTGGCACATAGTTTAGGTTTGGATTAAAGTCACGGTTCACATCAAATCCCGGTTTGCTAGCATAGTCGTCTCCCGATCTTGGAGTCGTGTAATAATTCCAAGTTGGTTTAGCATTCGAAAGTTGTGGGAATTTCCCTACCACCTCTGACCATGTCATCTCATTTCCACGACGATCAAGCTCTGATCCATCTACGTTCATCATAGGTATAGCAACGATTGTTAGTTCATCAAGCATTTTTTTCACATCAGGTGAATTACTTTTACCTAGGTTTTCAAGAATGTTTAATAACGCAACCGTTCCTGTTTTTTCATTCCCATGAATTTCACTTTGGATAAGAACAACTTTTTTACCATGCCCTACCGTCACTTTGTGAATGGAACGACCTTGATTGGTTTGTCCAGCCACTTCCACTTTCACTTTCCCCTTACTCACTTGCTCAAGCTGATTTAACTTTTTTACAAGCTCATCATAATTAAGGAATGCTTCGATAGAAAGGTTCGTTCCACCAGTCGGATTTGGTCCTCGTTCAGCGAAGCCGACATTCGGGCCAAGTAATGCTGCAGCTACTATGGTTGAACTTAAAACTTTTAAAAATTTCTTTTTCACTTCCATTCCCCTATTCTGAATATTATTTATTAGTTAGTATATTCTATTAATCCCTCATTTTTCCTTTTGAACTATAGTAAACACCTAGAAAGGCCTACTTCTTACAACGTCACCCATGTCCTTTTTCACAGAAACCAACACTAGTAACATCTCCCTTTCTAATAAAGAGATGGAGCTGTTCGCCGATATTTTACGATACAATAATAAAGAATCCATTTTGAGCAAAGATTGATCAAAATGGATTCTTATCTATTCATGTTGCGCTTATTTAAAGTTCGATCCCTACCTGTTTGCTTTTCAATCGTGCATATATGACGAAAAAATCCCATCTGTTAGTTTATGTGATACCTTAGTTTAGCTTTTAGTAAGGTATTGTTTTACCTTATTCGCATCTTTAGAAGGATATTGATATTCAAGATTACTAGCTACTTCAATCGCTACTTGCTCAAACAAGTCAATGGTTTCAAACAAGGCATGCCACACCTGTTCATAATCCCCGGTAGGATAGGTTTTCATCAATCTTTCCCACATCTCGTTATTGAGATAACGCTTCAAATACTTACTGTTTTTCCCTACACTCAAAGAAAAATTTGTTTCTATACCAACTTTCCACTCAAGCATGGTTAGTAACATTTCTCTTACACCGTTTAAGTGGGCATAAGCGTAGAGTATCTCTTGTCTCCATAACCCTTTTGCTACATAAGTGGAAACCCACCAAAATTCATTACAACAATCTGCAAAAAATTCAGCCGAAGGCTTTTTTACCCAGTACTCTTTATCCGTTGGTTCAGAGAGCTTAGGCATATTCCCATCTTTATCTAATAAAATAACGGTTAATCCATCTTCTAAACAATATTTCTCTTTTTCCTCAATCGGAACCAGCATTAAATCAAGTCGATTACCATCCTCGAATAACATTAAGTAGGTGAATCTCCCATCCAATTCAGGTGGAAACATCACCATATCCTCTGGTGTTTGCATGATAATTCTTTTCCCAAACACATTTACCCAATCAGGATTAAAAAGAAACGATTGTACGTCAGATACAAGATAGACCATATCATAATCTCTTAAAGTATCTTTCGGTACATTAGAATTTGTCCGAGAACCATTCATAGCAACAGCTCTTACTCTCTCATCTCTCTCAGCAACTCGTAATATCAATTCCATCATTTCTTTTTCTGAACGCATTTATTCTCCTCCGACTATTTTATTCTTTATACGCATTCCTTATAGATGGGCCTCACTATTAAAGTACAGGTTAGCAGATTCTAGCCCCCATAACAAAAAAGGCCATCGTCAATCAGAGAGATCTTTCTCTTTTATTAACACGCAAAAGGGCGCGCAAATGATATTAAGGGAGATAGCGAGACTCCAAAAAGTTTAGGACATTCCATTATAAATAAAATGATGAATATTTACGTTCATATACAAAGAAACCTCCTATCAGTTCATTAAACTGATAGGAGACCTTCCACTTAAAAAGCTATTTGGGTAAGCATCATTTCTCATTACCCATTGCTTTATCAAGAAATACAATTTTCCCTGATTGCTGATTAATCCTTCACAATATAACATTTTCGAATCTTGTCGTTGCCTTTAGTCTCCACGTAAACCTTATAAGGTCCCACTTGATATACGTCTGTGGCATTGTTCTTGATTAGTATCTCCTCAGTGAAGTTCTCCGTCGAACCATCGGAATATGACTCTTTAACGCTGATTTTCAGCCTGTTCTGCTTACCATTCAGTTTCCCTACCGTAGCCAATGGCGTCGCCTTGTCGACAGTGACTACCGGCAGCATTGCCGCACCAAGTATTTTGGTGCCATCATAGATAACGACTGCATAATTATCGCCGGGGTCAACATCGCTGCCTTTAACGCTGATTGTCGCTTTGCCTTTTGCGAATTTCGCAGTAGCTACTGAAACACCGTCCTTTACCAATACTGCTTTGGAACCGTCAGGGACATCCGCTGTGACGGGGATTTTGGTGTCACGATCTCTCACGATACGCTCCACCGGTGCTAGGCTAATTTCCACGCCCAGATTGGTTGAGTCTTCGTATAAATAGTTGGACACGTACTCATACAGCTTCACACGACTATTGTCTGCATAATTTTCCAATGGCTCCGTTCCTCCTTGGCCAATGAAACCGTTTTCATTACCATGCAGTGCATAGGTGTAATGGTTGGAACCCGTATGGGAAAATAGTGTCGTCTCACCTGTATCGGGATCTATGCTGGTATTAAACCATACCGCCCGATCTAGTGCACGATCACCAATAGTTGTGTCTGTCCGTAAAGGAGCCGTATCGTCATTGCTCAAATCCCGCCACAAAATAGTGGGGGCGACAAGTCCGCCGTGAACTAGACTCAACATTGTGTATCCCGTGTATCCCTTCGCTTTTGTGTATGGTCCCGGGTCGGGGCTGGCACTCTCTTTAAAGATAAATCTCATATTATCCTGAATCTGCTTCGGCTCTTTAATAATGTCGTCCTCTATCGTGACAGGAGTACCCGCAATACCTCGTTTGGCGTTGGTCACACCGCCAGTGGCCGGGATAGATGGTACATTCCTATTGGTCAGGGCCATACCTGAGTTGGATGAGACAACGATATATGTCTTACCGGATTCGATTGTTTTGGCCAATCTCCAAAAGTTTTCCGGAGTATTGAAGTCAGTAACACGCGCTGGAATAATTGGCATCCAGTTTTGATCCCAAAGAGATTTCTTCAAGGTCAAATTTTTCAAATCATCAGCGTCTATACTCTTATCTGTTTGAATAGTTAGCGTGCCACCTGTATGTTTTGGTAAGGGCTTAAATTCCTTACTGTTGAGCATGGCTTGCTTACCGTTGTCCTTATTATAGAACGCCTGAAATAATTTGAGTTTACTTTTACCATCACTAAAGCGGGTATTGACGGAGGAGCGGAAGCCCGTATCCGTATAGTTTTGGTCCTTCTCCCATTCAGCGGTCATATGCCCGAAGTTTATCGTATACTTCGTTGATCTATTCGGGTTTTCCTTCCTGGCTATCTCTACCGTCGCCACGGCTGGCTTCCCGCCGCTCACCGCTCCACTTGCAGGGTCGAGCTTAACGCCGACGTCAACTTCATCGTTGTCGTATTGATGTGCGACATTGGAAGCGGAGAAGTCAATGTTTGACACGTCCTTTGGGACATTGACATCAAATTCGGTTTTGCCCTCGACATTGAAAACATCCTCCCCGAATTTAAATGAGGTGAGTTTTGGTGGCAACTCATCGAGTCCTAGATAGGCCTCCGGATTTATTATGGCCCAATACGCTTCTTTAGGGGCACGCTTGGAGTCGAATGGCAGCGGGTAACCCGTGCTGCGCCAGCTGTTATTATCGGCCACACCCCAGAAAGTAACGCGTTCTATATTATCGGAATACTTCTTATATAACATGAACAGCTTGGCGTACAATACCGCTTGCTCCTTCAATTGCTCCTTGGTAGGCGGAACCTCGGATGAAGTACCGTTAAATTGTACGTCGAGTTCAGTTATACTAATCTCCAACCCGGTTTCACTATATATCTTTAAAACTCCCTCTAAATTATCCACATTGAGTCTGAGGTTGTAATGCCCTTGTATCCCGATGCCCTCAATCAGTTTCCTGCCATTTGCCTCAGGGTGTTCATTCGCATATTTTTGGTTGAGTTCCTTGGCCATTGAGGCAATAGCGATTGCTTTGTTGGGGATTTCTTCGTCGTTAAAATCATTGTAGTAGAGAATGGCGTCCGGATCAGCCTCACGCGCTAACAAGAAGGAATCATAGATATAATCCCAACCATTTCCGCCGTTAGAGTAAGCATCAAACCATCTTGATGGACGTTCTATTGGATTAATGTCAGAGCGAAGCGCCTTCCGCCAGTCGGTCGGGTTTTCTGGATTATCCCTCATTGCTTCGTTAACAACGTCCCAGGTGTCGAGCTTATAAGGGCCCTGACTATAGTGCCCGGCGATTGTCGATATATACTTTTGTAAGCTCGCCCGGGCCTCGGTATAATTCAGACCAGCCGGCGGCCAGCCAGCCGACTGATTATGCCAGGCCAACGCGTGTCCAATCGTATAGAAACCGTCAGCTTTGACTTGGGTTAACAATTTGTCGGCTGATGTGAATGACGGATTGCTAGTTGCATTGGGCCAAATGGAGTCCGGTTTCGTAGCATTTTCGGGCGTCAGCGCATTATAGTGGAATTTCATAAAATCATACTTCGCTGAATCCGTTAAGTCGCCCGGGCTAACAGTATTCCCAATAAGGAAATAGTCTTTGTAGACATCTTTCAGTGACACGACCTCTGCCTTTGAAGCATCCTTAACCTCAGCCGCTGAAGCATGGTTTACCTGCATTGCGGTATCGATAAAAAAAATTATGGTAAAAGCCAGCGTTAAAAAATACGTCAGAAGCTTTCTAGCTTTTCTCTTCAAAAAATCATTCCTTTCATAATTTAAATTTCTCTTTTTTTTATTCTCCATTACCCCAAGTAGCCAAATAGTCGATACATGACATGTCCTTTGCCTCTTTGTGGTCCCCTATTTTGCTCTGCATCATAGACAGTTCCATGACAGGTTCTACATTTAATTAACGGACTAGCTTCATCTCCTCTACTGTTATTTCTAGTTTATCTTGTAAATCGCATAAAAATGGTAGTATTTGACATAATAAAGCTAATCCCTTTCTTTTACCAAAAATAATAAATAAAAAAAGAAAGGCCTCCCATCAGTTTAGTAAACTGATGGGAGGCCTTCCTTTTTAAAATGGCGACTCCTACTCGGATCGTTCAAGTTTAGATGGTTTTCGTTGTCCATGATTCTACGTCCCAAATATCTGTTACTACGTCTTGGTAAAAATCAGGTTCATGAGAGATAAGGACTACGCTTCCCTTATACGATTTCAAAGCTCGTTTTAGCTCAGCTTTTGCATCTTTATCCAAATGGTTGGTTGGCTCATCAAAAACAAGGATATTGCTTTCTTGGTTAAGGAGTTTGCATAACCGGACTTTCGATTGCTCTCCACCACTTAATACGGATATTTTACTTTCAATATGTTTTCTAGTTAACCCACATCTCGCAAGAGCAGCGCGTACCTGTCCTTGGCTTAACTGAGGAAACGTATTCGATATTTCTTCGATGCACGTGTTTTGATTTTTCGTTTTCACTTCTTGTTCAAAATATCCAATATACTGATGTTCACCGCGTTCAAGTGAACCAGAAAGAGATCTTATTTCTCCGAGCATGCTACGAAGGAGTGTAGTCTTACCAATCCCATTTGCTCCAACTAAAGCTACTTTTTGTCCACGCTCTATATAAAGATTTAACGGCTTTGAAAGTGGCTCATCGTATCCAATGACAAATTCTTTCGTCTCAACAATTAATTTACCTGAGGTCCTTGCTTCTTTAAAGTTGAAATCAGGTTTTGGTCGTTCCTGTGCTATTTCAATAACATCCATTTTATCGAGTTTTTTCTGTCTCGACATGGCAAGGCTGCTGGTAGATGCCCTTGCCTTATTACGAGCTACAAAATCTTTTAAACTAGCAATTTCTGATTGTTGTCTCTTAAAGGCAGCTTCAACTTGTATTTTTTTAGCTTCATAGGCAATAAGGAAATGGTTGTAATCACCCACGTAGCGATTTAATTTCTGATTTTCTAAATGGTAGATCACATTTGCAACGCTATTAAGAAATGGAATATCATGAGAAATTAATAAAAAAGCGTTATCGTATTCTTGCAGGTAACGTCTTAACCACTCAATGTGTTGTTCGTCTAAATAGTTTGTAGGCTCATCTAAAAGAAGAATATCTGGTTTCTCAAGTAAAAGCTTAGCTAATAAAACCTTCGTTCGTTGCCCACCGCTTAAATCATTAACATCTTTTTCTAATCCTATACCATCAAGTCCAAGGCCACGTGCCACTTCGTCTACCTTAGAATCAATAATATAGAAATCATTATTTGTTAATATGTCCTGTAATGTCCCAACTTCCTCTAACAACTTTTCCATTTCTTCAGGTGTAACATCTGAAATCTTTTCATAAATGGTATTAATATTCGTTTCAACGTCAAAGAGATATTGAAAAGCCGTTTTTAATACGTCACGGATTGATATTCCCTTTTGTAAAACCGTATGTTGATCAAGATAACCGACTCGTTGGTGCTTTGACCACTCTATTTTTCCATCGTCAGGCTGAAGTTGCCCTGTAATGATATTCATAAACGTCGATTTACCTTCGCCATTTGCCCCAATTAAAGCTATATGTTCACCTTTTAACAAGCGGAAGGAAACATTATCAAAAATCGTACGATCGCCAAAACCATGGTTTAGGTCTGTAACCGTTAATACACTCATATATTTAACCTCATTTAAATTGCATTTTATTTTGTTTCGTTTAGTTTAGGAAATAATTATAAAATCTTTCATCTGATTTTTATAGTTCAATATTGAACTATAACATAGAAAATGGAATAGTCGTATGGAACAAATTTGGAAACAAAGGGACGGTTGTATAATAATCTTGTTAAATCCTTCAAAGGAGAATTTATATGAATCAGAAATAATTGGAAGAAAAAATCATCGAAAACTACCAAGGTCAAGAAAAGATGATGATCCTCGTCTTTTCGCAGTGGTGCACAATCATGATCTCGAACCTGAAGCAATCTATCTACGTGCCTATCCCAACCAAAGCGCGAACCTGGCATTGAGAGAAGCCATCAAATTAACCGTACCAAAAGATGAAGCCGGTGAAGTATCGGATGAAACCATTATGGGGGTATAATCCTTATTCGGAATGATGATCTTGCTTTTGTCGTGACAGAGGAAATACAAAAGAGGAAATATAAAAGAGGAAAAAATAAAGATAAAGACGAAATACGTTGTTTCAATATTGTTTTCGCATATACGGCTTGATGCCCTCTCTTAGCTGAGGCAGGGGTAAGTCTTTCACAAATAATGAAACGATTCTGGCACAAGGATGAAGACATGTTTATCTTCATGTGAAAAAAGAGATGAAAAAAGAGGCTTCCCAAAAGTTCAAAGAACTCATGGAAAACCTCTTTTTTAGACCTTATTCAGGAAAACATTACCATTTTTACTGAATTTCAAGGGGCGTTATTACATCATGCCGCCCATTCCGCCCATGTCAGGCATTCCCATTCCGCCAGCAGCGCCAGCAGGTTCTGGTTTGTCAGCAACAACTGCTTCAGTTGTTAAGAACATAGCAGCCACGGATCCAGCGTTTTGTAGAGCTGAACGAGTTACTTTAGTAGGATCGACGATACCCGCTTCGATCATGTTCACCCATTCTCCAGTAGCGGCATTGAAGCCAGTACCGATTGCTTCGCCTTTAAGGCGTTCTACGATTACAGATCCTTCAAGTCCAGCATTGTGAGCGATTTGGCGAATCGGCTCTTCGATTGCACGAAGAACGATTTTCACGCCTGTTGCTACGTCGCCTTCTGCTTCGATTTCTGCCACTTTATTGTATACGTTTAGAAGAGCTGTACCACCACCGGCTACGATTCCTTCTTCAACAGCAGCACGAGTAGAGTTCAATGCATCTTCAATACGAAGTTTACGTTCTTTAAGTTCTGTTTCAGTAGCTGCTCCGACTTTGATTACGGCTACTCCACCAGCTAATTTAGCAAGGCGTTCTTGTAGTTTTTCGCGGTCGAATTCAGAAGTTGTTTCTTCTAATTGAACACGGATTTGGTTTACACGAGCTTGAATTTGAGCTGTGTCTCCAGCACCTTCAACGATTGTTGTGTTCTCTTTTGTAACAACGACTTTAGAAGCGCGTCCTAAAGAATCGATTGTTGCAGATTTAAGGTCAAGGCCGATTTCTTCCGTGATCAATTCGCCGCCTGTTAGAGCTGCGATATCTTCAAGCATAGCTTTACGACGGTCACCGAATCCAGGAGCTTTGACTGCCACTGCATTGAATGTTCCACGAAGTTTGTTCACAACTAGAGTTGCAAGTGCTTCGCCTTCCACGTCTTCAGAAATCAACAATAGTGGTTTTCCTTGTTGTACAACTTGCTCAAGTACAGGAAGGATTTCTTGAAGGTTCGTGATTTTTTTATCGGTAATTAAGATGTATGGATTTTCAAGAATCGCTTCCATTTTATCTGAATCAGTTACCATGTAAGGAGACGCATATCCACGATCGAACTGCATACCTTCTACAACGTCCAATTCAGTTGTGAAACCTTTAGATTCTTCAATTGTGATAACGCCGTCGTTACCTACACGTTCCATAGCTTCTGCAATCAATTGTCCTACTTCTTCATCAGCTGAAGAGATAGCAGCAACTTGTGCAATCGATTCTTTGTTTTCAACAGGTTGAGAAATGGCTTTTAATTCTGCAATCGCAGTATTAACCGCTTTTTCCATCCCTTTACGGATACCCATTGGGTTAGCACCAGCTGTTACGTTCTTAAGACCTTCACGGATCATTGCTTGCGCAAGAACCGTTGCAGTAGTCGTTCCGTCACCAGCTACGTCATTTGTTTTGCTTGCTACTTCAGCAACCAATTTCGCACCCATGTTTTCGAAAGCATCTTCTAATTCGATTTCTTTAGCGATTGTTACACCGTCATTGGTAATAAGCGGTGAACCGAATTTTTTCTCCAGAACCACGTTACGTCCTTTTGGTCCAAGCGTTACTTTTACTGCATCTGCAAGAGCGTCAACGCCACGAAGCATTGAACGGCGAGCTTCTTCACTAAATTTAATTTCTTTAGCCATGTATAAGTACCTCCCTAATCATTTTAAGAAAAATTTTCGTTCAGTTAAGTATGATGTATAATTAGCCAATAATAGCTAAGATATCGCTTTCACGTAAGATTAAGTATTCATTATTTTCGTATTTAACTTCAGTACCAGCATATTTTGAGAAGATAATTAGATCGCCTTGGGCAACCTCTAAAGCAACACGTTCGCCATTTTCAAGGACACGGCCTGTACCAACCGCTACGACTTTACCTTCTTGTGGCTTTTCTTTTGCAGTATCAGGAAGAACAATACCGCTTGCCGTTTTTTCTTCAGATTGAACTAATTCAATAATAACGCGATCACCTAATGGTTTTAACAAGTGAAACAACCTCCTCATTTTCTCTTAAATCAATTGCCTGATTTATTAGCACTCATCAACACCGAGTGCTAACACATTTATAATATTAAATAAATTGAGCCCTTTTTGCAAGTATCTTGTTGAATTTTTTTTATTAATTTCTGATAAATTTCGGGTATACTACTCTAGGATAATGATTCCTAAAATGTTTTTTTGAAATGTACTCTTTTTATATACCTATAAGTGGTGTTATGGGCTGTTTTTTGATACCCTTTTTATATACGTTTATAGATTGTCCCCATGTCAGGACTCTAAAAAAATGGCGGACTTAATTAAAGGAGTTTTCATTTTTGAAAAAAGAATATTGGTTCGTCATCATTACTTACATTGCCATGCAATTATCGGGTATTGTCGGAATGCCGATTTTCACGGTGATCGGTTCTGCACTGGGCATACCAAGTGATGAGCTCGAAGTTAAATCGGCCGCTTACTGGATCGTCTTCAGTTTTCTTGCAGCACTAATAGTGATTCTATTCTTGTTGCGAAAAGATATGAAGGAAAATACTGAGCTTACACAGACTTCGGTTCCCGTGTCCTTCCTATGGGCAATAGCGGGTGTCTTCCTAGCCTTTTTCGCTCAAAATATAGCTGGGAACATCGAACAGATGCTTGGGGTGGAGACTGAATCTGAAAATACTCAAAATCTGGTTTCACTCATTTATAAAGTTCCGATGGTCATATTCGTTACCTCTGTGATCGGTCCTATTTTGGAAGAAATCATTTTCAGGAAAATTATTTTCGGATCGCTTTATAAACGCTTTAATTTCTTCATTTCGGCTTTACTCAGCTCGGTTATTTTCGGCTTGGCACACGGTGAACTCGAACATCTTCTTTTATATGCAGCAATGGGCTTCACTTTTGCCTTCCTATATGCCAAAACGGGCCGTATTCTCGTATCCATAGCCGCACATGTCGCTATGAATACCCTTGTTGTCATTATTCAGGTGGTATATAGAGAAGATATCGAGAAATTGTCAGATACTGCACAAGCCTTTATCGGAGGTTTATTATGAAACGTCAGTCACCTTTATTCATCGGAATCGTATACGCAGGCTTGGGCATTCTCTTTACAACGATTGCCGTCCAGACAGTCAATTCTTCCGGATGGGGATTTTTCGCCTATATCCTTGTATTGATTGCGACTCTTGACCTGGGATCTGGGATCCGTATGATTCTCATCCACTTTAAAATTAAGTCCATACAAAAGAATAACAAAAAATAAAAAACACGCTGCATAATCGCAGCGTGTTTTTATTCTTCTAGAACAGCTTCTTCTACTACAGGATAGTGCTTTAAAAAGTAGATCAGCGATTGAAGCTCAACCGCCAGATCAATATGATGAACCCTTATGGATGGGGGTACAGTCAGCCTGGCTGGAGTGAAATTCAGTATCCCTTTTATATCGGCCTGAACCAAACGATCGGTTATCGTCTGGGCCTCTTGGGCAGGGACCGTCAAAATCGCTACCGTAATATTGTTTTCCTGCAAAAGTGTGTCTATTTCGTTCATATGATAGATCGGCACATCAGCGATGGTCTTTCCGACCTTGTCTTCAGAAACTTCAAATGCCATTTCAATTTTTGTATTATTGTTTTTCATGAAATTGTAATTTAAAAAGGCAGTCCCTAAATTCCCCACTCCAATTAAGGCTACTTTCGTCAGTTCATCTTGATCCAATGTTTTTCTGAAGAAAGACAATAAATAATTGACATTATAGCCGTAGCCCTTCTTTCCAAGTGCTCCAAAGTAGGAAAAATCGCGGCGGATCGTTGCTGAATCTACCTTTACAGCTTCACTCAGCTCAGCTGAGGAAACTCTTTGTTTACCTGAGGAATGTAAGTTTTTTAAAAATCGATAATACAAGGGCAACCTTTTAGCCGTTGCTTGCGGTATCTTTGGGTCATGGTTCATTGTTCTTCCCCGCCTTTATACATGCTTTTAAAACGATTACATTTGATTTAGCTGCCTTTTGTAATCACTGCTGGACACGCCACCTGTTTTCTCCACTAAAAATGTAGGCCCGATAATCATTCCTTTATCCAGTGCCTTACACATGTCGTAAACCGTTAATGCGGTTGCAGATGCTGCTGTTAACGCTTCCATTTCAACACCTGTACTACCCTTTGTCTTAACCTGTGTTTCAATTTTAAGCCGGTACCCTTTTTCTTCTTTTTCCCAATCAAAAGCTATATTGACCCCTTGTAGGGAAATGGGGTGACACATCGGAATGATATTGGATGTATTTTTGCTGGCCATGATGCCTGCAACCTGTGCTACCGCCAATACATCACCTTTTTTCATTTGTTGATTCGTGATTTTTTCATATATTTCTTCGTTCAATAAGATGCTGGATTGAGCTGTTGCCGTCCGGATTGTCTCTGGCTTCGTGCTCACATCAACCATTTTGGCTCTGCCTTGTTCATTAAAATGCGTTAAATCGCTCATAAAATTACCCCTCCTAAATCATACACTATTATCCTACATTATGTAACAGCTTGTTTTTCACCTTTAAAACCAAAGCTGTTGCCGTTAAATACTATAATACGTTACACTAACAATAATCAATTGAGGTGAAATCCATGATTCTATTACAAATCAATCAACTATCGAAATATTATGGTGCTGAGCTAATCTTATCAAATATGAAGCTTGAAGTTCAAAATAAAGACCGGATTGCCCTAGTCGGTCGAAATGGAGCAGGAAAGTCGACCTTGCTAAAAATTATAGCCGGTCAAATTTCTCATGATGGTGGCGAAATCATCAAGCCAAAAGACATTACAATCGGTTATATGGCCCAGGATACTGGATTGGAATCCGAACTATCCATTTGGGACGAAATGCTGACTGTATTCGAAAAACTGATTGGACAAGAAAAAGAACTACGGCGACTCGAGGCTGCCATGGCCGACCCCGCAACATTTGAAGATGAAATACGTTACCAAAAGGTGTTAAGTGAATATGATGCCCTCCAGGTTACATTCAAAGAACAGGGCGGGTATCAATATGAAGCGGATATCCGCTCTGTCTTACATGGTCTCCAATTTGGAGATTTTGATCATTCCACTTTAATTTCCACATTGAGCGGTGGTCAAAAGACACGCCTTGCCTTGGGGAAATTACTTTTAAAGAAACCTGATATTTTAATACTGGATGAGCCTACAAACCATCTGGATATCGAGACACTCTCTTGGCTTGAACAATATTTGCAAAGCTATCAGGGTGCAGTACTTATTGTGTCCCATGATCGCTATTTTCTTGATAAAGTTGTCAATCAGGTCTATGAAATTTCAAGGAATAACATGAAAAAGTACTATGGAAATTACAGCTCCTACTTGGAAAGAAGAGCAGAAGACTATGAACGTGAAATGAAACAATTCGAGAAACAGCAAGGGGAAATAGAAAAACTGCGAGATTTTGTCCAACGTAATATAACGAGGGCATCGACGACCAAAAGAGCCCAAAGCCGTCGTAAACAGCTGGAAAAGATGGACGTATTGGACAAGCCTCAGGGTGATGAGAAATCCGCCAATTTTTCCTTTCAAATAGAAAAACAAAGTGGCAATGAAGTGCTTCATCTTCAAAACTTGGCCATCGGCTATGCGGGGGAAGCAGTGTCTCAAAACATTAACTCCCGGATGACAAAAGGCGAAAGCATTGCCCTCGTCGGACCGAATGGTGTCGGTAAATCTACATTATTGAAAACCGTCATTTCAAAGCTCCCTCCGATTTCCGGGGAATTTCGCTTTGGAACCAATGTCGAGGTCAGTTATTACGATCAAGAACAAGCCAATCTCATTTCTAATAAACGCGTCCTGAATGAACTATGGGATGATTACCCGACTAAACCGGAGAAAGATATCCGGACAGTGCTCGGCAATTTCCTTTTTAGCGGGGACGATGTGTTGAAAACCGTTTCAACTTTGAGCGGTGGGGAAAAGGCTCGCCTTGCTTTAGCGAAAATGATGATGGAAAAGGGAAACTTTTTGATTCTGGATGAACCGACTAACCATTTGGACCTGGAGAGTAAGTTAGTCCTTGAAAATGCTTTGATCGATTATCCTGGAACCATTCTTGTTGTCTCGCATGACCGTTACTTCATTAATCGAATCGCTACAAAAATCATAGAGCTATCCAAGGACGGCAATGAAGAATTCCTTGGGGATTATGATTACTATGTTGAGAAAAAACAAGAGCAAGCTGAAATTGAAGCCCTTGAACAACAGGGTAAGGCAAATACAGTAGAAATAAAGGTCGAAAAAACAAATTATAAACTGGATAAAGAAACGAAAAAAGCAGAACGGCAACGCAAACGTCGAATCGAAGAGATTGAATCGGCTATGGAATTGCTGGAAACAGAAATTACCGAGTATAATGAGCTTCTATGTGACCCAGCGGTTTTCCAAGACCATGAAAAAGTGATGGACATACAGACGAAACTGGACAAGGCACAAGAAACATTAGATCAGTATCTGGAAGAATGGGCCGAATTAGAAGAGTAAGATGAAGGCTGGGTCATGTGACTCAGTCTTTTTCTTATGAAGCAATAAGTTATCCACAGTCTTATGCACATAACAAGCACGACTGAATCAACATTATTTTAGTTTACCCACACTATCCACAAAAATTTATCCACTTATCCACAAAATTACTATTTATACACAGGTGTTTTGAATAGTGAAAAAATTTTATCCACAAAATAAGCATGATTTGTAAAAAACAGAAAAACAAGATACCAAAGTTCGGTATCCTGCCTTCATTAGAAAACTTCTATATCCAACCCAGGATTTCCGTTCAAATCTAGTCCTGAGCGTTTTCCCTTTTCAAACATGATGCTGCCTGCAGCACCGATCATCGCCGCGTTATCCGTACAAAGATGTAAGGGAGGAATGACCAGGTCCATTGACAAACCTGAAAAAGCATCCGTAAGAGCATTTCTGAGCCCTTTATTGGCAGCAACTCCTCCAGCAAGTAATACCTGTTTCACTTCATATTCCTTGGCAGCCTTGACGGCCTTCTTCACAAGAACCTCAATAACACTCGCCTGGAAGCTTGCCGCTAAGTCCTGCGGCTCAATATTTTCGCCACGTTGTTCTGCATTATGCAAGGTATTAATGACAGCTGATTTCAAGCCGCTGAAAGAAAAGTCATAGCTTCCTTCTTCTAACCAAGCCCTTGGCAGTTTCAAAGATGGTGTCCCCTCATGAGCAAGTCTATCGATATGTGGACCCCCAGGATACGGAAGCCCCAGTGTTCTTGCGACTTTATCGTAAGCCTCGCCTGCCGCGTCATCTCTTGTTTCCCCAATTACTTTAAAGGAACCAGGCTCAGTCAATAACACCAATTCGGTATGTCCACCTGATACGACTAAAGAAAGGGCAGGATACTGTATTTCTTGTACCAGTCTATTCGCATATATATGTCCTGCAATATGGTGCGTTCCCACAAGAGGGATTCCATGCGCGAAAGCAATGGCTTTGGCTGCATTAACACCTATTAACAAGGCTCCTACTAACCCTGGGCCTTCAGTGACAGCTATGGCATCCAAATCCTCATATGTCACACCAGCTTGAAGCAGGGCCTCCTCCAATACGATGGTGATCTGCTCAACATGATGACGAGACGCTATTTCCGGAACGACACCACCAAACCGTTTATGGCTTTCTATTTGTGAAGCCACAACATTGCTTACTATCTCTGTTCCATTCTTAATGACGGCTGCAGCTGTCTCATCGCAGCTCGTTTCAATACCCAATATCAATTGATCTTTTTTCATCTAAAATTCACCCACATAACATAAGCATCTTCTTGATTATCTGTATAATATCTTTTCCTTATTCCGCCCTTTTGAAAGCCCAGTTTTTCATAGAGGGAAATGGCTACAGCATTGCTGACCCGAACTTCTAGCGTCATCCGGACCACCCCCATGCTGATCGAGATTTCTATCATTTTTCTTAGCAGGGCTTCACCAAGCTTTTGCCCTCGATACTCGGGTAAAATGGCGATATTGGTAATATGCGATTCATCAATGACAATCCAGGCCCCGCAATAACCGGCAATTTTCCCCTCATCTTCAATAACCATATAAACAGCATATTCATTATGATTCAGTTCATTAAAGAAAGCTTCCCGGCTCCAAGGCAAAGTGAAGGACTGTTTTTCCACGTTCAAAACTTGCTCGATATCTTCCGTTTTCATCTTACGAAACGTCATTGTTTTGCTCATCATAATCGGTCGCTTTCCTTTTATTTTATTTACCCTGCTGTTCAAGCCACTTTGCTTCGGCTTCAGCCATACGAATATAGTTGGGAACGAAGTGGTGTATATCGACTTCATCCTTATTCAAACCAATAAAAGCAAGTTCGCTTGGTCTCGCATTATACAACTGTACAGGAGCAAAGACAGCTAAATCCCCCAGTACTTCTGTAATGGCCTCACGATGAATCTCCACGTCCTGGCCAACAAACAATACTGGTCGATTGTATTCCTTTACCTTCATCGCCCATTCAGAGCTTAGAATATTACAATCTTCCGTGACCGTTTTTAACGTGCCATGATCAAATTCATATAAACCTGTATATACCTGGCCACGTCTAGCATCGAACAATGGGGAAACCAAACCATCAAAATAACGGCCATTCGCTGCTAGCACTTCTAAACTAGAAACAGCGGATAATGGAACATTCAGTGTCCAGGCCAATGTTTTTGCTATCGTTACGCCAATTCTAACTCCTGTATAAGATCCAGGACCCTGAGCGACAACGATTTTCGTCAGCTCTTTAGGAGACGTATCACAGTCCTTCAATAAAGACTCGATTGCAGGCATCACCCGAACGGAATGGTTCTTCTTTAAATTCGTCGTGTACTCTCCGATCACTTGGGTACCATTTATTAAAGCAACCCCTAAAGTAAAGTTCGATGTATCTATCGCTAAAACCTTCATGAAATTATCTCCTTACATAACATAACATACCGTTCGCCATGAGCTTCCAAAACAAATCGGCGACTCGTATCACCAAGACGATAAATATTAATGGTCAGAATGTCCTCGGGGAGTTGGTCTTTTATTAAATGGGCCCATTCCACGACTGTCACACCATCGCCATCAAAATATTCATCAAAACCTAAATCCTCTTCTGACTCTCCTACCCGATATACATCCATATGATATAAGGGTAAGCGACCGTTGTATTCCTTTATAATCGTAAAGGTAGGGCTATTCACCGTACGTGAGACCCCTAATCCCTTAGCAAGACCTTTAGTAAATGCAGTTTTCCCTGCCCCTAAATCTCCCTCTAAAGCCAGTACATCGCCACTGCGAAGCCTCTTAGCCAATTCCTGCGCAAACTGTGCCGTCTCTTCCTCATTTTCAGAAATCCATTCGAAATGTTGCATATATCCGTCACCTTTATCATTCAATTAAGTAATTGATCCCCAGTTAAAAAAGGGCTAAATTCTACCTATAAAAAACGCATTCATTCACCATTGATTCAAAAAAGATTCTATATGTAGTGTACCTTGTTTCAAAAGAAGAAACAAATAAGTTATGGATATTATAAGATGAAAATCCGGTAAAACAAAAAAAACGAAACAAAGGTTTCGTTTTTTTCATGATTGCGGGGACAGGATTTGAACCTGCGACCTCCGGGTTATGAGCCCGACGAGCTACCGGACTGCTCTACCCCGCGACGGTATGAATGATACATTTATATAAAAAGTACAGCTTGGCGACGTCCTACTCTCACAGGGGGAAACCCCCAACTACCATTGGCGCTGAAGAGCTTAACTGCCGTGTTCGGAATGGGAACGGGTGTGACCTCTTCGCTATCGCCACCAAACATTATACTTTTTCTTTAAGACTTATATTATTATAATACAAATCGTTCTGATAAGCAAGGAATTTCTTTTCCTTTTTTAAAGAGATGGATTAATAAAACATAACATTAATTATAGTATGGCTTATTTCACAAAAAAATATTCAATTGATTCGTAAAAATAAAAAAACGAAACATCGTTTCGTTTTTTTCATGATTGCGGGGACAGGATTTGAACCTGCGACCTCCGGGTTATGAGCCCGACGAGCTACCGGACTGCTCTACCCCGCGACGGTATGAATGGTACATTTATTATAAAGTATAGCTTGGCGGCGTCCTACTCTCACAGGGGGAAACCCCCAACTACCATCGGCGCTGAAGAGCTTAACTGCCGTGTTCGGAATGGGAACGGGTGTGAC
>NZ_JBIWCZ010000014.1:0-80502 GCF_044761765.1 Peribacillus sp. NPDC097284 | reverse complement strand
AAGAAGATGTCCAGGTACGAAAAGAAAAACGACGGGAACTCAGTCCGGTTAAGAAACTATTGAAATTAGTGCGCGAGGACTTAGGTCCACGATTATGAAATATAAACAACAAAACGCTCTATTTGGCGATCGAAATAGTTATTCTAAAACCGATACGGATGCGACATTTATACGAATGAAAGATGATCATATGAATAACGGACAACTAAAACCTGGTTATAATATTCAAATGGCAACGGAAAACCAATTCATTCTTTTTTATACGATACATCAACGCCCAACTGATACAAGGTGTTTTAAGCCCCATATAGAGGCACTGAAGAATACATCGCTACCATTCCCGAAAAATGTCATCGCAGATGCCGGCTATGGCAGTGAAGAAAACTATCGCTACTCTTTGGAAGAAGAATTTGGCTTTGATTCCTTACAATACTTTTTTAACAGAACAAAAACGGAGCTATAAAAAAGATATTCGTCATGCGAGTAACTGGGCATATGATGAACAAGATGATGAATACACCTGTCCAAATAACGGTAAGGTTTTATTTAAGCGTTACTCGACCCGTACGGATAAAAATGGATTCACACGTGACTTTAAAATTTATGAATGTGAGGTTCGTACGGATTGTCCATTAAAATCGCAATGTACAAAGGCGGCAGGAAATCGCCAAGTGCATGTTAATCCAGTTTATGAAGAACTAAAAGCGAAAGCAAAAGTGAACCTTTGGTCTGAATCGAATGCACAACTTTACGCTCGACGAAAAATCGAGGTAGAGAGTGTTTTTGGTCATATCAAGGGCAATAGGTCGTTCCGTCGCTTTTCGCTTCGGGGCTTAACGAAAGTCCAAACGGAGTTTGGCATCGTTGCCATGGCACATAATTTACTGAAGATAGCTGGTTTGCGTCAGCTACTTTCAATGAATAACTATAAAAATAGAAAAACAGGTGGAGAAAAACGATTCATTTTTCTCCACCTGTTTTATTTTAGGGACTTATTAGACAACCCCAACAGGAAATCGAGGTGACCTCAAAAGAAAAAAATTAACAATATAATAATAATTAGTGGGGCGGAGCTCGAAGGGATTGCAAGTACTGCAAACGTTTTGGCCAGTTTATATGAGTTCGAAAGCAACATTGCCTATGATTCTAAAGGAGGAATTGCGGTGATAGAAAGTCAATTATTTAACATAATGGTGAAACTTACATATTTATTCTTGTATTATGGTTTAACCAAAGAATCTGATGAATTAAGTGACGATCCAAACAGAGTTGATAGCCTTTTAGAATAAACCAAATACAGAGGAAGGGAAAACAAACAAATTTTTATTTCTTATTTGTATTTAGAGGGAACATGCACTATTTTCGTAATTCTAACAGAAGCATATAGGATAAAGTGAATTTTCCTACATAATCTGCAGGATAAAATATTTAGAATATTCATTATAATATAAATATTAACAAATATATTTTGAAATCTAAGGAGGAGGATTTATGAAGGTGCTGTAACAGAGTATAAAAACCCTTATAAGTACTAGAAGGGAACTAGTAATAGTTCGTGTCGCAAATGGTATATGTAGAAGTTACTGGAACAGATTTAATGGGTACAGCTCCTATGCGACTTGTTTTGGGTCATGTGTTTGCTGATGTCATTGAAGAGGTAGGAAGTGAGGTGAAAAAATTTAAATACGGGTCGCCTCCATAATATAAAGGTAAAGAATATACCTATTTTTTCTATAGAATTGATAGAATAATAATTATCAGAATTTTTTGAAATTTTTCCATTGGAAAGGTGTGAAAGTATTTTGAAAATATGTTCTGTAGGTTATACTATTAGAAGACAAAGGGTCATTGTAATTAAGAATGGCCAACTAAGTTTAAAAAATTATTATTTACCGGAGGTGTAAATGATGTCTAGTCTCAATGTAAACGAAATTTCAGATAAAAAAATGACAAGAAGAGCGCTAATTGGTTCTACTTCTGGTGCCATTATTGAATGGTATGACTTTTCACTTTATGCTGTTGCGTCCGCTCTTATTTTTCCCAAACTGTTTTTCCCGGGTTCAGACCCGTTTATTGCAACGATTCTGTCTTTCGCAACTTTCGCAACGGGTTTTATAGCAAGACCAATAGGAGCCATTATTTTCGGACATTTTGGTGATAGAATTGGCCGGAAGAATGCATTAATCGTTACCTTATGGATGTTGGGTTTGAGCAGTGCCTTTATAGGTCTAATTCCAAGCTATGACTCTATTGGAATATGGGCTCCTATCCTGCTAGTTTTAATGAGAATAATACAAGGAGTTGGAGTTGGGGGAGAGTGGGCAGGCTCTATTCTATTATCAATGGAGTGGGGAAAGAAAAATCGGCAAGGTTTTATGGCAAGTATCCCAAATGCAGGGGTAGGAGCAGGGATGTTACTATCCTCTGCGGTTGTAGGATTATGTCTCAGTCTTGGAGGAGACAGTTTCTACGTATGGGGATGGAGAATTCCTTTTTTAGGAAGTATATTGCTGTTAGGTGTAGGGCTTCTTATTCGTTCGAAAATTACTGAAACACCGACATTCCGTAATGTTCAAGAAGGCGAAACCGTTTCAAAATTTCCAATTGCAGATGTTATGAAACAATATCCAAAGCAAGTTCTCTATACCGGATTGGCTAAATTAGCAGAGCATACACCATTTGCAATTTACACTACCTTTTTGATTAATTACAGTATAAACAATTATCAGGTTAGTTCATCCTTTATGGTGAATACTAATACTATGGCAAGTATCTTACTATGTATTTTGATTCCATTCTTTGGGTACCTTTCTGATAAAGTCGGTGTTAAACGTCTATTTATGATGGGGTGTGCTGTAACATTTGTTTGGGGATTTGTTTTTGTCGGTTTAGTCGATACAGGTGTGTCGGCTATTATCGCAGCTGTTATGCTCATTTCAATGATTCCATTTTGTATGCAATCGGGTGCACTGCCAGCTTTAGCTTCACAAGCATTCCCAGCCCGTTTGCGGTATAGCGGTGCTTCACTAGGGACACAGATCCCTGCTATCTTTGGAGGCGGTATCGCTCCTATAGTCTGTACATATTTGATACAGGCAACTGGAACGATTTATTCAATTGGAATTTATATCGCTATCGTGTCTATTCTTGGCTTTATAGGTACAAGTAAACTTAAGAGTTTTTCAAGCGGACATATAGATTCTAGTGGCGCTAGTAACGAAAGTGGTTTGACAGTATCTACTCTGGAAGAAATAAAAGCCTAATAGTTGTTCATTGATATAGTAGGGCTGTCCTTACATTAAATTATTTGGCTTTTATAAAAAAATGTCCTTCATCAAAGCGATGAGGGACATTTTTTATTAGGGCGTTAGTCCCAAGAGTAAGGGGAGATGAATTGAAAGGAAAAGTTTTCGTTGACAGAAGAATACACATACATTCTCTTAAATAAATATAAATAAAAAGAAGAGTATGAGTGAAGATGAACTATGCCCCAATTTTCGGACAGTATAAAAAAGTGCCTAAACGGCTAATAGGTGGTCCCGGTATTGTACCGGGGCCATTTTCTTTAATCCCCATTGGTAACGACACACATTGTATTCTTCTATAACTCGATCAACTTCTTCTTTCACATCCGCTAAATTACTACATGTTTTATATTCTGCTAAATCCTTAAAGTGGCCAAAAAAACTTTCCATCAACGCATTATCCCAACAGTTTCCCTTGCGGGACATGGATTGGGTTAGCCCAAGTTCCTTGACTTTGTTTTGAAATAGAGGATGGGTGTAATGGACTCCTTGGTCAGAATGCAGGATTGCACTCGGATGGAACTCGTCATTCATAGCCTACCTTAGCTTGTTTAACGTTTTATAAACGATATTCATATCTAATGACGTGGATAAATGATACGTAACTATTTCTTTTGTCGCCGCATCTTTTACACATGACAAATACGCTTTTTGACCCTTTCCATAATAAAGGTAGGTAATGTCAGTAAGCAGAACTTTTCCTGGCTCCTTCTGTTCGAATTCACGATTAAGAAGGTTTGGACAAGTAAGGTGCTCTTTGGTTGTCTTAGCCATCTTTCGATACGGATTAGCCCTTCTAATTTTTGCGAAGAGACTATATTTTGACATCAACCGTCTAATTTTCTTATGATTCATGACGGCCGAATAATCATTCTCCATAATCATTTTGATTTGGAGGGCTCCCACTTTTTCCTTTTTACTGAGGGAAACCGTTTTAATTAATTCTATATCCAAATCATTCTATTCCTCGCGTAGCTCACGGGTTGGAGCTGCCTTTAACCAATCGTAGTAGCCACTTGGACTTACTCCAGCCAATTTGCATAGATAGGAAACAGCCTTCTTTAACCTATATGTCCTAATCGTCCTTTCAATCAGATAGTAATTCTCCGCTGCAGATAAGATTATTTCTTTTTCAACGCCCGCCTTTCTAACTCTTCCAGCTTTTTTAGGAAGTCATTTTCTGCTTCAAGGAATTTAATTCTCGCTTAGGCTTTCCTAAGTTGATCCTCAATAGATTGTGGCTTGGAAGAAGGGCGTCCAGTACTTCCTTTTCCACGCGTTCCGTAAGGAACCCATCTTCACCAAACTTTTCAAATGTATCACGCCAGCGCTGTAGACAACGTTTAGGTTGTTCTTTACCAATTATTTCGAGATTAAATCCCTGTTCAATGAAAATTTGTGAGGGGGATTTCCCCTTTCTATATTCCTTAACAGCTTTTGTTTTAAATTCAGGATTATAGGAAATAGATCGCTCTGAAGCACTTATGGTATTTGAATTCTTTTCAAGTTCTTTAATCTGAAATTCAGTATATATATTCTTACTCATATAAACCCTCCGTCCATACTCATTACATCTATTGAAACATAAAAAACCCCGGATAAGGGACATTTTTTTATGTGTGTCCGTTATCCGGGGTATAGTTCAAGAAAACTCCTAGGACCTATTTTTCTGTAAGTTCTTTGAAAAATACACTCTTGAAAGATTATGTAGAAGATGTTCTTCTTGTTTTCAGCGGACGAAACAATTTGTATTCAGTACATCTACAAAGGAAAAGCGTTCAAGAAAAAACAAACGATCTAAATCTTAGCTAAGTTGTCTTGAGATAAGTTACTCAAATCTCAGTACACGTTAGATGAATACAAAAACAACAATTAATCTTAGGTTCGAGAATGGGAGCATTCCCGTTTTAATCCAATGACTATTTCTGGTCGTAAAGATGAAGGTTTTGGTGATTTTGGTTTCTAAATAGAAAAAATATTAAGACTTGTCATACCATCAGGTGTGAATATGCGAATCAATCAGTAATTTTCCTTTTCTTTATGGTCAAGAAAAGATTGAAACTGTGATTTGCGATTTAATGTCAATAAAAACTTAAAATCATTCATGAGGCAGAAATTATTGGATTTTAAAAAATGGGGAAATACCCCAGTAGGGTGAGATATGGTCATGTGCTTTTGCTTATGTCCTTTTTACAGGAATCTCCTTCTGCAATCAAACCGAAAGTTTGATAAAAGGGGAAGTTCAAGTCAAATATATGTTTTTCGTTTAAGAGATCTTTTTTATAATGAACTAGGAGGAAACATTATTCAAAACTTTCTTGCTCCTGATTCAAAAGGAGGGCATTCAGTTTGCCAAACGCTATGTAGATGTCTAAAGCCATCTGTACTTCACGTCTAGTAGTAGAATCCATCATATCAATATTAAATCGTTCTTTTAAATTAGCGAGGCGATAGCGCATGCCGCCAATTGATAAGTTAAGGGCCCGAGAGGTTTTATGCAAATTACATTCATTATTTAAATAGGAATAAAGTGTTTTCAATAGCCCGGATGATTTCTGAAGATCATAGTCATAGATAGGACTTAAAATGCTATTGGCATAATCCTCTAATTCCTGAGGATTTCTTGCATCTAATAAAATGGAGATAGGGCCAATTGTCGAGAATAAGAACACTTGCTGTTTAAGCTTGTTAATTTGAGCGATTTCCAATGCTTTTTTAGCTTGTTTGTAACCTTCATGAGTTCTAAGAATACTTGGACATATATTGCTTATTCCAATGAGCAGCTGTGCTGAAGGAAATTTCCTCTTCACTTCTTTTAATATGGATATTCCGAATTTCTCTTCGCTCATATTGCAAGCCTTTAATAAATCCACGGAAACAAGCGCTTGAATTTGGCCAAAGGAGTGAGAGATTAATATATTTTCTCCTGCAATAGAAAATGAATATTTTCGAAGGATGTTCATAATCACTTCCTTTTCATCATTTACAAATTCATCTTTTTGAAAATCGTAGGATTGATTTTGTAAGTTAAAAACAAACACAAAATGTGGTTTGTGGATTTTATAGCCTAGAAAAGATAGTTTTTTCGTGATGTTTGTATCTAAATTTGGCTCCACCAGTACCTCGTGTAATAATTCTCCTTTCATTCGCTGCTCAGTATCAATGGCAGTTTTTTCATTTAGAATATGAAGTGCACAAATATTTGCTGCTCGCTCAGCAAAGGAAGACTCTAATTCTTCCATTTCTTTTGAGTTTTTAATGATTGAAATATAACCATACACATGATTTTGTACGATGATCGGTGTAATTAACGGATAATGGGAAAAACCTTGTTTCTTTGAAAGGTTTAGTTGTATGGTAGTGGTTCGCTGTTTTAACATTTCATTGATTTTATCCTGGTCTGATAAGTAAAGTTTTTCCTTATTCTCAATGATACTTTTTAAGGAATAATCCAGTATATCTCCATATTCTGATAAGGTTTCAAAATCCTTGTTTGAAATAACAATGCCGCATTTCAAGCTGCGTCCAAGTGTCTGGGCAATTGAGTCAAGCCCTTTCCCCTGTAAAACAATTTGTGTTAATTGGTTACTTAACAAATTCCCCCTTTTTAAAATTTCACTCTGTCTTTCAATTCGTTTATGTGCTTGATCTAGTTCATCCCTGATATCCTCTCGCTCATAATCAACCAATTCGGGTAAAATTTCATCTCCCCATAAATCCAGTGTTTTTCCAATGAAATGGCAGTGTGGATCACCCTTCCCGATACATTCAACTTCTTTAAATACAACCTTTTTGCCTAATGAGGTAGTGCAGTAACCACTTGCATACCCTTCAAGAAAATAACAAACAGGTTCAGAATGGATAGGGAAGTGCTGCAAATATTGTTTGGCTTCATAAGATTGATTCCAATACCCTTCCACGTCGAATTCTTGGCTCTCTGGATCAATATGGACTTTAATAGGAACAGATGATGTTCTTCCAGAAAGACTATGCATCTTGACCCCTCCCATAATCCATTCCTTTTTATTTTCCCAACTAAACATATCTTTTAAGATCAAGGCTTCATGCCTGCCGCACTGATAGCCATACCGTAATAGAAAGCGTTTTGCCTTTTCAATTCCAAGAGCTAAAACTAAATCTTTGATTAACGCTCCCCAAGCATCAACACTTGATATAAACATTCGATGAGACTGTAGAACATCGTTCTTCTCGGGGTTCATTCCAAATAAATCGCTTAAGGTACTCGTGTTTGCTTTTATAGCCATTTTGCAACCTCCAAATAGAATAAATTGTTAATTACTATAATATCAGAATAAATTGAATTATATTTTAAAAAAATAGGAACTAAACGTTTCGGTTCTAAATAGAGATTTTTCCGACCGAAAAGTAAATTGTTTCCTATTCCCGATATTAATATCATGTAAATATAAATAGTTTTCAAAATAATTTCACAAATGGATTTTCACAAATGACATAATGGTCAATTGTAAGCTGTTCATTTAGAAGCAAAGGGGGAATGAAGATGAGACGTTCATTAAGTGATCAAGTGTGTATTGTCGGAGTAGGTGAAACGGATTTTGTAAGGGGTACAGATAAGTCATTAACACAATTATTAACGGAAGCGGCTGTGAAAGCTTGTAAAGATGCCGGAATTCATCCTTCTGAAATAGATGGTGTTATTAATCCATGGAGATATAATGTCCGATGCGAAGATTTGGTTGCCGGTTTGGGAATTAAAGAACTGAAATTCAGTGGTAGAAGTGAAATGGGTGGAGCAAGTGCGATTGCAGCGATACAACAAGCTGCTCTTGCTGTCGAACATGGTGTAGCAGAATATGTTGTGGTAACTACCGGTCAAAAAGGTTATTCAGGACCAAGGTTAGGCGGAAATGACCCTAGAATACTAGACTATAATAATACAATTATGCCAAATCCGGAGTATCGCGATAATATGGAATATCCATATGGTGTAATGGTTCCAATGCAATATTTCTCTCTTCATGCTAATCGCTGGTTTTATGAATATAATCCAGACCCTATTGGCATGCAAATTGTGGCCATGACGTGCCGGGAACATGCTCACAATAATAGTAAAGCCTATATGAAGGGGAGGTCTATGACCGAGGATGACTATCAAAATTCCCCAATGTTGGTCACTCCATTTAGGCTATTCGATTGTTCTTTAGAGATAGATGGGGCTGGTGCAGTGATTGTAACATCAAAACGCAATGCCCACCGTTTCAAAAAGCCTATATATATTGCCGGAATTGCCGAAGGACATCCGAATCAGCCTGATGATATGCCAACCCGCCCGGATATATTGGACATGGGTATTAAATATGCTGCACCAAGGGCATTTGAAATGGCTGGAATATCAAGGGATGAGATAGACTTTGCTGAAATCTATGATTGTTTTACGTTTATTGTATTACGACAAATTGAAGAAATGGGATTTTGTGAAAGGGGAGAAGCACCTGATTTTGTTAAAAGCGGAAGAATAACGTATGGCGGCCAATTGCCAATTAATACACACGGAGGCTTATTATCGCAGGCACATATTGTAGGAATTAATCATATGGTAGAGGCTGTATATCAATTAAGAGGCGAATCAGGAGCCGCTCAGGTACAGGATGCAAAAATAGGATTAGTGACGGGATATGGCGATATGGGTGATGGGTCTATTGCCATTTTACACAATTAATTGTCATGTAAAAATGAAATGAAAGAGGGGCTAAAAATATGAATCAAGTAGAAATGGAGATAATCAGACCATTGCCAAATAGAGATTCCGATTGGTCACGTGATTGGGATTTATATAAACCTTTTTGGGAAGGAACAAGAGATGGGAAAATTTTCGTCCAGGAATGTACGGCTACCGGAAAGAAAATATGGCCGCCAAGATTTTTATCTCCGCATGAACCTGGTTCCGAAATAAGCTGGGTTGAAGTAGGTACAAGTGGCGTTGTTTACACTTTTAATATTGTACATCGAGCATTTTATCCATACTTTAAAGAGCGTGTTCCATATGCTCTTGTTGCAGTTGATGTGGGAGACGGCGTAAGATTTCTTGGAAATACAGTTGACATGGATCCTACCAAAGTCAAGGTAGGGATGGAAATGAAAGCGGTGTTTGAAAAGGTCAATGATGAAGTTACCCTGGTTCATTGGAAGCCTGTGAATGGGGGGAATTAACATGAACATCCAACATGATCTTTTAACTGGAATTAGGGTTCTTGATTTTACCTGGAGTGTTTCTGGTTCAACTACAACTAGAATTTTAGCAGCAATGGGAGCAGAGGTTATTAAAGTAGAATGGCCAAAGACACCTGATATGATGCGGTTTTCCATGTATGCAAAGGATGATGAGCCGGGCTTAGATAACGGTGCATTTTTTAATAGTTTAAATGTTGGTAAGAAAAGCTTTACCGTTAATATCAAATCAGCTGAGGGTATGAATATCATTAAAGAATTGATTGGAAAATCAGATATCGTTACTGAAAACTTTAGTGCTGGTGTTTTTGAAAAATGGGGTCTAGATTACAGCAGCTTAAAAAAAGTGAATGAAGGCATTATTTATATGAGTATTTCAGGACTGGGTCATACCGGAAGACAAAAAAACTATGGGACATGGGGTCCAACAGCAGCAGCATTATCCGGCATGACCTATATTTCCGGCTTACCAGATAAACATCCAAGTGGATGGGGTTATTCGATTTTAGATATTGTTGCCGGATATACAGGTACCTATTCTATTTTAACGGCATTACTATATAAGAAACGAACAGGGAAAGGCCAATATATCGATATTTCACAGGTAGAAACAGCATTGCCTTTGGTCGGTTCAAATGTATTAGATTATTTTGTTAATGCTCGTTCGTCAAATAGACAAGATTTTCCAACAGGTAATCGTTCGGTTCTTTCTACCGATGTAAACAAAACAGACTTTAGAGGACCTATTGCTTGTCCACAAAACACATACCGTTGTGCGGGTGATGATAAGAATGATTATTGTGTAATTGCTATTTACACTGATGATGAATGGGAACGATTCAAAGAGGCAATCGGTCAACCAGACTGGGTAAATGATTCTAAATTCTCAAACCTAACAGGGCGCATACATAATCAAGATGAATTAGATAAACAGATTGAAGGGTATACAAAGAGATTTACTAAATATGATGTAATGGAAAAATTTCAGAAATATGATCTAGTTGCTGCAGCTGTTCAACAAAATGAGGATATTATGGAGAATGATCCACAATTACGATTTAGAACCCTGTTTGAAACGATTAAACACCCATTATTAGGAGAGAGATTAGTGGAAGGGATTCCAATGAAAATGTCCCAATCCTCTCCATATATTCATAAATCTGCTCCACTAATGGGAGAAGACAATCATTATGTATTAAAAGAAGTACTAGACTACTCAGATGAAGAAATTGAATACATGAATAGTATTGGTGTTTTCTGGCCATTGGATCTGTCAAAAGATTCGTTTAAAGCAGTTCGGCCACTATGGTAAAAGTAAAGGAGTGAATGTTGGTGGAAAAGGCAGCATTAAAAGGAATTACGATACTAGAGATAGGGGATCAATTGACCCAATTTTCTGGAAAACTATTAGCAGATATGGGAGCTCAGGTGATTAAGGTGGAACCGAGGGAGGGCGCACCGTCAAGAAATATAGCCCCATTTTACAAAGATATTCCCGATAAAAATGGAAGCTTGTATTTTTGGAACTACAATACGTCTAAAAAGTCCATAACCTTAGATATAAATACAAAAGAGGGCCATGAAAAATTCAGATATTTACTAGATGAAACGGATGTAATACTTGAGGGGAATAAACCAGGTCAAATGAAAGAATGGGGCTTGGGTTATGATAATTTGAAGAAGGATTTTCCAAAATTAGTATACTGTTCTGTTTCCCCTTTTGGGCAGGATGGACCATGGAGTCAATACCAATCATCGGACATTGCTCAATTAGCGCTAGGAGGCATTATGGCTGTCACTGGGTATGATGATGTTCCTGATGCACCCCCAATTGCCCCGACAGGTGGACAATCCTATCATCTTGTTGGATATTTTGCTGCTATGGGAATTGTAAGCGCTCTACTGTATCGCGATTTTAAAGATCAAGGTCAATACATTGACATTTCTGTACATGATTGTGTCACTGTCTCTACTGAGATGTCCCTACCGTATTGGATCTATCAAAAAGAGCATGTCATACGTCAAACAGGGCGGCATGCCCTTCCGAGCCGCTCAGTTCGTTGGAATCTCAAATGTAAGGATGGAAAATATATTCTGATTTTAAATACTTATTTAGATGTAAAAAGGTGGAAGAATTTAGTGTCTTGGCTGTCATCCCATCAGATGGAAGAAGACTTGGGAGACGAAAGATATGCAAATGATAAGTTCCGTGCTGAACGAATGGAGCATGTAACAGATGTATTAGAGTGTTTTTGTATTCAATTTGAGTCAGAATATATTTATCATACAGCACAAAGTATCGGCCTTCCTTGGGCACCAATTCGCGCACCGGAGGATATGATTCATGATAAACATTTAAATGAGGATCGAAATGTCTTTGCATCAGTTTATCACCCTGAGGTAAATGAATCGTTTAATTACCCAGGTGCACCTTATAAGTTCCATGAAACTCCCTGGAATATTAGAAAAAGACCTCCATTGTTAGGGGAGCATAATGATGAGGTCCTGCACAGTTTGCACATGAAACTGTAGTAGCAGATTATTTAGAGTATTGGCGGCAACGAAATGCGGATTTTCCAGAATATTTTTAGTTAACTGAACTGGATTATACAAGTTTTAAATACCATTATTTAATATTCATATTTTGGGGCCAGTGTATGATGAAAAATCATGAAAAATATTTGTCAGGGATTATTGAGGAAAAGAAAGAGGAACTTTTGAAGGTTAGTTATACAAGCAGCATATAGAATTGCTGACTCCGCATTAAAAATTATTACCCCACTAAGCGCTGCTTTTGTTATTGTCTTAGGATTCTTAAAACAATATGATAAAAAGGCGGGAATTGGATCCTTAATGTCACTATTAAAGCCTTATTCTCTTATCTTCTTGGGTAGTTGGATCGTTTTGTTGCTAACCTTTTATTATCTGGGAATTCCTTTCGGACCTGGAGTAGATGCTCACTTAAATGAGAGAAAATAGAATAGGGGATGCTTATAATGGTAGTTTTTTAAAAATTCAAAAAAAGGCTAATATCAAATTCATGTGTTGTGTAATTAGCCTTTATAAAGAAGAGAGAAAGAGACTCTTCTTTATGTCAATTGTGAGTAGAGTTTAAATGAAGTATTTGATTAAAGGAAATATATACCATTTGGTTAATGAGTTGATAAATAGTCAGCTCATTAACCATTTAATAAAAAAAGTATACGTTTTTCACGTTCTATTTTTGTTAAGTGGCATTTTTGAAAATAAAGGAGTTTAGCAACCATGAGTAGATTTTCTTCCTGGATGTTTAGTCATTTGTATATTTTATATGCACTGACTTTTTCGTTATATCTATTTACAATTTTTTATCCAAATGAAATCATTCAATACTTCAATGGAGTAATGGCTATTATTCTTGTATTTATTTCTTTCAAAGGAGCAAGTAAGCTATTTAGGGTTTTATGTCTAATCTTTAATTTTATAGGACTCCTATTATATATGTATGCTGGACTTCCAATTGTTTACCTCCCGATGTATATGACTTCAAACATGTCACTACTTACTTTGTTAACCGTTCTTCCTTTGATGACAAGTGTTGTACATGCAGGTAGATTCGACCGAAGACTCAATGAATTAATGAATGGGAAAGTGGATAATTTAGGGGATTTATACGTCAGAAGTTCGGTGACTACCTATCTATTAACAGGATTTATTAATATATCTGCATTAACATTATCGCAAGAACTATTACAATCGAGCTTGCAAAATATCCCCCGAAAAATAAGGAACACCTTTATTAGTAAGACCACACTTAGGGCATTGGCTGTAGCATTAATCTGGAGCCCGACGGAAATCATTGTCGCGATAACAGTAGATTCAACAGGTGTAAGTTATTTATCCTTTTTGCCATGGCTGTTACTCTGTTCCTTTATTGTCATTTCTTTTGATTGGATAATTGGGAAACAAAGGTTTCGTTATATAAACGTTGAATCTGAAAAAGTTGTAATTCAGAAAGTAGAAATAAAGAAATTGATGTTTCACATTATAAAATTAGTAATGGCTTTAGCCATTTTTTTAATCGTTGTTGTGCTCACTGGGAGTCTATTAAAGCTAAGTTTTATTTTATCCGTAGCACTCGTGATTCCGGTGTTTTCTATATGTTGGGCCATTTTATTAAAGAGATGGAATAGTTTTAAGGTGGTTGGTTGGAAGACCTGGCAAGAACGTACCAATAAAATGCAAAATTTCGTTGTGTTGTTTCTTTCCCTTTCTTTATTTTCCAACAGCTTAAACCAGACTTCATTTCAAGAGGTTATTAAACAACCGTTTTTTTTCTTTATTGATTATCCGATTGTAATATTAATTTTTATTCAAGTTGTTTTATTGCTGGGCGGATTAATCGGCGTACATGCCATCGCCACGATCGGTGTTTTATTTGAAGTGATCCAGCCTTTATATGGGATAATCAATCCAATTAGTATTGGAATCGTGGTAATTACAAGTGCACTGGCTACTGCAACAGTCGGAGCTTATGGGGTTACGGTTACTATGACTTCTGTAGCAACCCAGCAGAACCCATACCGGATTACGTTATATAATTTGCCTTTTTCCTTACTTTTCGGGGTCATTGGCATATCTATTGGTTATTTTCTCTTGTGAGACTATTAAAATTCTTAGGAGGTAGGTTATGACACCGCAAAAAAGTGACGTGAAAAGTAGAATCGTAAAGAATTTTGATGGATACCAATCCTTTAAATACTTAATTCCTGGAAAACATTATAAATCCTATCAGCTTCCGCAGTCAGAAAAGTATCGGCAGACAGGGGAAATAAAACTAAGAGAAGACCAGAAAAGGCTTTTTGAAACGATATTGAAATCCTATCCTGTTGTATCCCTTAGAGATCATGGTTTTGTGGTGCCTAAGAACCAAGAAGATATTATTCCTTATTGCCGTCAGCTTCATACAGCCTACGATTATAAGGGGCTAGCCTTATCAGGAGTAGATATTTTATTCGAAAACTTTATGGATGGAATCTCCATTTTGACTTCTTCAAATGGATTAAAGTGGGATGATGTTATTTTAACATTAGGAATCCGATATTGTGATATCGCCAAACAAAATACAGTTTATGTTGCCAAAGACTATCAGGATTTACTAGTTGCAAAAAAGACTAATCGTATTGCAATTCTACCTTCATTAGAGGCGGCAAGTATTATAGAGAATGAAGTGAACCGAGTAGATGTTTTATATGGGTTTGGGATACGCTGTATGGGTATTACCTATAATGAAGCCAATACATTAGGTTCGGGTCTGATAGAAAAAAGTGACAGTGGGTTAACGAGATTCGGTCACAAAGTCGTTGAAAGAATGAATCGTCTGGGCATGGTCATTGATATTTCCCATTGCGGAGACCAGACAAGTTTGGATGTAATAGAGGCAAGTGATGCACCTGTTTTTATTACACACGCAGGTGCGCGTGCTGTCTGGAACTCACCAAGAATGAAATCTGATGAGGTGTTAAAGGCTTGTGCAGATAAAGGTGGTATAATTGGAGTTTGTGCAGCTCCCAATACCACCCTTTCATCAAAAAATCCAAATGACCATACTATTGAAGCGGTTATGGAGCATTTAGAATATTTAATTGAACTTGTTGGAGTTGATCACGTTGGACTCGGACCTGATACATTTTTCGGGGATCATGTAGGATTACAGCATGCATTTGATGATATGCTGTCCCTTAGTGAATCACATGGAGAAAATTATGAAGAATCAACGTATGTTAAAGGTTTAGAAAACCCGTCCGAAGCAATGAAGAATATGATAAAGTGGATGATTACACATGATTATAATATTCAAGATATCCGAAAGATCATTGGTAGTAATGCAATGCGGGTCCTTGAGTTAATTTTACAATGACCGAGATTTCTTACTTTTCCATCTAGCGTTTTGCTATTAGTGTGGAAACTGTGAATGGAAAAAATTAATGATGATAAACAGGAACATTTCTATTAATTAGAGATGTTCTTTTTTTGTATATAAGAAAGTTAAATGAATACCTTAGTCCCTTACATGAATGAATTCAATAATTTCATTCAGAATCTAAAGGTTGTTAAACTCTTATGGAAATTAACTCTGTACTTTTCGGTTGTAAAAGGTAAATTTTTCGACCTAAAACTAAATTGTTTGATTCCCTATCATTTATTAATATGTAACTATAAATTAAAATTTTCCAAAAAATATTAGAAAAGAGGGGTAGATTCCATGTTAACAAAACAAGATAATCACTTATTAACACGTATCGGACCAGGGACACCAATGGGTGAATTGTTTCGCTTATATTGGATTCCGGCGTTAAAATCGGATGAATTAAAAAGTGATGGTAAGCCGCAGCGAGTAAAATTACTTGGTGAAGATTTGATCGCTTTTCGTGATACAGACGGTAAGATTGGCTTGATTGAGGAAGCTTGTCCGCACCGTGGTACTTCTCTATATTATGGAATAAATGATGGGTGCGGGATTCGCTGTATGTATCACGGTTGGAAATTTGATACGAACGGGGACTGTACGGAGATACCATCAGAAGAAGGGGACCCTAAGTTTAGAAAGAAGATCAAAATCAAAAACTATCCGGTTAAAGAAGTCAAAGGGATTATTTGGACCTACATGGGTCCGGAGAAAAAACAGCCAGAATTTCCTGAGTTTTATTGGATGGGACTGCCGGATGAAAATATGATGTCAGAACGGGTTTGGCAGGAATGTAACTATGCACAAGTTATGGAAAATGACCTCGATTATGTACATGCTGCGTTTCTTCATAAAGCACTAGGGAAACAAGAAGTGGGAGAAGGAATTTTAAGTACAGATTTAGGGATTGATCCGAACCACCCGCTTGTTAAGAATCCGCCGGTCAAACAGGATGTAGAGGATACGAATTATGGAAAACGCTGTGTCGCAGTAGGAATTGGAAACGAAATAGATAATGCATTTATGGAGATTCACTATATTTTTCCATTCTATACATTCCCGCCAAGGTTTGAAGGAGAGGATGGAATGTGGCATGCATTCATCCCTCGGGATGACTACAGCACTTGGTCCTGGGATGTCCAATTTTCCCATAACCGCCCGATTGATGTACAGGCCAATAATGACCGCCGCGGCCTAAAGTTGGATGAACATTTCAAGAAACAAATTAGTCTGGAAAATGATTATGCTCAAGATCGCGAGCTGCAAAAAACAGGAAATTTCACCGGAATTCGGGGAATCGCCAATCAGGATCATGCAGCAACTGAAACAATGGGGCCGATTGTCGACCGCTCCAAAGAGCATCTAGGAACAAGTGATTTGCCAATCATTCATATGCGCCGCTTATTGTTACAACAAGTAAAAGCGTTCCAAGACGGAAAAGGAAAATTTACATTAGTGAATGATTCGCTGAAAAATCTGTACAGTGCCGGACTTTATGACAGCAATCAAAAATCCTGGCAAGAGGCATTTCCTTTACAAACTCAGTATATAACCAAGGAGTCTGAAGTAAAGTCGAAATAAGAGAGGGTATAGCATTTCTTTTTAATAGATTATATGAAGTTCAACATTGATATATATATAAAGTGGGGCGATTTCGCTCGAGAGAACCTTCTTTACGCGAGCCAAAGACCGCTTTTCGGAAGTGAATCGCACCGCATGAACCTCACCAAAATTTTTATAAAGCGCTTTCAACAAAGTCGGAATTTCATAGCGAAAGCAGGGATCGAATGACATTAGAAGAATATTTGCGCACCATTTTAGATGATGAGGAAATGGAATTAGTCACGTTAGAACCCGCCTATACTTTTAATCTTGAAGATTATGAGGGAACAAGTCATGAATGAATTCCTTTTTGAAACGATTGAAACAGCATGCAAAGCTATTAAAAATAAACAGCTGTCACCAGTTGAATTAACGCATATGACCCTTAATCAGATTCATGAGCATGAACCAAGATTGAATGCCTTTATTACCGTTATGGAAGAAGAAGCACTAGCCCAGGCTAAGCAACTGGAAGCAGAGATTCTGAACAATCATGTAAGGGGACCCTTACACGGAATTCCGATTGCGGTAAAGGATATTTTACAAACAAAGGGTGTTCAAACGACCAGCGGATCGAAAATTTTTGAAGGCTGGATACCTGATGAAGATGCAGCTGTTGTTCAAAGGCTTAGAGAGGCCGGTGCTATTATTATCGGAAAAGCAAACTTACATGAATTTGCTATGGGAGCGACGACGGAAAATCCCCATTTTGGAAGCACAAGGAACCCATGGAATGTAACAAGAATTCCAGGCGGTTCAAGCGGCGGGTCAGCAGTTGCAACCGCAACAGGCATGGCTTTTGGAGCGGTTGGTACCGATACGGCCGGATCCATTCGTCTTCCAGCAGCGCTGTGTGGTACGGTCGGTTTCAAACCAACCTATGGATTAGTTAGCAGGACCGGATGTCTCCCGTTCAGCTGGTCTTTGGATCATGTTGGTCCGATGACAAGAACGGTAAAGGACGCGGCGACTATGCTTGAAGTAATGAAAGGATATGATCAGGAAGATCGTTTTTTCGAAAAAAGGAATACTCCTGTAACGTTTGATGAGTCATTAACCAGCTTAAAAGGGGTAAAGCTTGGGTTCTATGAGCCATATATGTTTTCCGGTATCGATGATGGGGTTGAACGTGTGATAAAACAAGCCTTCCGCCAATTAGAGTCAATCGGAGCGGAAATTGTGCCAATTGATTTACCTGGAATTGATCAGGCCTTAAATGCCTTGAAGGCGATTGCTCAATCAGAAGTTGTATCTTTTCACGAACCTTTATTGAAAAAATTTGGACATGTGTACGGCGATGATTTAAAGTACCGTTTTGAATTCGGAATTGATATTTCCGCCACTGAGTACCTTCGTGCTCAGCGCAGGAGAGAACAGTTTATCAGGGAAACGAACAACCAAATGAAAGGGATTGACGCATTAATTGGACCAACCAATGTTCAGCCGCCGTTTGAAATCGGTACGATGGTTCCAGAAATGGCAATCAGCAATATGTTTACACTTGGTAAAACTCCATTAGCGAATATTTTAGGCTTTCCATGCTTATCCGTTGCTTGTGGTTTTACTTCGGAAAATCTTCCAGTTGGACTTCAGTTTATTGGAAAACCTTTCTCCGATCAAAGGGTACTTCAAATTGGTGATTGTTACGAAAAATCGGTGCAATGGGTTCAGGCATTGAAAAATAATCAGGTTTATATGAATGCAAGTGTTGAAAAATTCTTGAACGATGAGAGGCGATTACGATGAAATTTACGATTGTGGATAGGGAAACATGCATTGCATGCGGTGCTTGTGGAGCAGTTGCGCCTGAAATATTTGATTATGATGATGAAGGGATTTCATATGTTATTCTCGATGAAAATGAGGGCACAGCCCAAGTGCCAGAAGATTTAATTGATTCATTGGAAGAAGCACATGAAGGATGTCCAACTGAATCGATAAAAATTGCTGAAGATCTTTTTAGTGGAAATGCCTTAAAGTACGAAGAAGCCATTTAAACATTTCATATTTATTAGGAATAACGAATGTAAAAAGTATTGGATTAGTCGTCAAGTTTAAAGAATTAATTAGTGAATATGAAATTGGTCGTGACGATTACCAGGAATTAGTCAATTGGCTGGATCAATTAGGTAAGTCAGGGGAAATTCCATTGTTTATGGATGTGTTTTTTGAAATTCATGCTCTTCAAGAGATGTATAAGAATGTAAAAGGAACAGAACTAACGATTTTAGGCCCTTATTATATTGAAAATACACCTGAGATTAGAAATCCAGGAGTTATTTCACAAAGACAAGATGAACCAGGAGACGTTCTCTTTTTTAGTGGTTCAGTAAAAGATGTAGATGGCAGCCCATTAGTAAATACAAAGATTGATAATGTGGCGAGCTCATGCAACCGGTGAGTACTCTCACTTTGCTGAAGGAATTCCTAATTTCAATATTCGATGTGTTTTCTATACAGATGAAAATGGAAATCTTGAAGTTCAAACGAGAGTTCCGGGGAATTATTCCATTCCAACAGATGGATCTTCAGGGCAATTTTTAAAGTGGATTGACCATCATGCATATCGACCAGTACATCTTCACTTGCTTTTGAAAAAACTTGAAAATGGAGATAAATTAGTTACACAAATTTATTTTAAAGATGATTCATATTTGGATAATTGACGTAGCACAGGGTGTAAGAGGGACATTAATTACAAAACTTGAAAACAAGAAAACCCAAAAGTTATGTTAGATAAGAATTAAATAAACCATATTATACAGCTCATTTAGATTTTGAATTGAGACTTCAAGATACATCACATCTTAACAAACAGTTAGATTACAATCGTTAAGAAATAGGAATGAATGCAGCAAGAATGTATGAGAGAAGTATGGTTTACCACACAAAAGGGGCCATAGATGGTGGAGCAACTTTACCAGAGCTAGTTGAGTATCTCATTGTTCCATACTTATATAACGGGGCACAAGTATTAAAAATAGGGATAAAGTCACTAGAATATGCACTTTCACTAAAAGGAATCGAAGTTGAGGAAGAGAGGGTTTAATTAATAAGGAGTTTTATAGAGAAGAGGAAAATATATGATTCAAAAAATAGAACATATCGCTATCATCGTTTCAGATATGGATAAATCAATCGAATTCTATACGGAAATATTGGGATTTACGGTACGACTTAGAGGAAGTGGATTAAAGCGTGAGATGGCTTTTTTATATTTAGAGGCTCAACCTCAAATAGAGATCGAATTAATTCGAGATCTATATCCTATTGAAAAATATAACGAGGTAGGACTAGTCAACCATCTTGCTTTTACAGTAAATGATTTAGCTGAAGCTATTAATTATTATGGTGAAAAAGGAATTAGATTTATATCTACTGAGCCGAAACCAACTCTTGAGGGAGGTCGTATGATATTATTTCATGGTCCTAATGGAGAACTTCTCCAATTTGTAGAGAGAGCATAAATTGAGTAGAAGAGACAAACCTTTTTCTTCTTTAAGTCTTTATTCTAAAATCCGCTATTTTAATCAATGCAGGGTGCTCTTGAATTTTTTCGTGTAGGTTTAGAAATAATACACAATTAATAACTCAACATTAAACAAAATAGTTTTACAAGTTCGATAATAAGCAAATTAATTAATGGGAATATTTCTCAAACCTCCTTAGATTGCATCAAAAGTAGCCAATTATACAGGGATTAAGGGATGTATCCCACCTAATCTATTAAAGTAGATTAAAAAGTAGTTTCAAGACCTAATAACATGTAAGCGGAATCTACTAATAGAAAAACATAAACAAATTATCTAGAAAAGTATATTGTTCCCAATATATTTACAAATAAAGTTTAATAAGGTTAAACAAGGGTGGTTTTAATGATAGAAGAAAACAAGTTATACGATTTCACCATCATTGGTGGTGGTCCAGTTGGATTGTTTACAGCATTTTATGGTGGGATGAGGCAGGCTAAAGTGAAAATCTTGGAGAATCTCCCTCAACTTGGGGGTCAGCTGTCGGCCCTTTATCCTGAAAAATTCATTTATGATATTGCTGGTTTCCCTGGAGTAAGAGCCCAGGAGTTGGTTGAAAATTTAATAGAGCAAATGAAAGTATTTGAACCAACAGTTTGCCTAGAAGAAGCAGTTGAAATGATTGATAAGCAAATAGATGGTACTTTTAAAATCACAACAAACCGAGATGTTCATTATTCTAAGTCAATTATAATTACAGCTGGAAATGGAGCTTTTCAGCCTCGTAAATTGGATCTAGGAGATTCGGTAAGCTTTGAAAGTAGTAATTTACATTATTATGTGGATGACATGAACAAATTTAAGGGCAGAAAAGTAGCGATTTTAGGTGGTGGTGATTCAGCTGTTGATTGGGCTCTGATGTTAGAACCTATTGCAAAAAAAGTAACCTTAATACATCGAAGAGATAGATTTCGCGCTCATGAACATAGTGTGGAACAATTGATGAATTCTTCAATCGAAGTAAAAACACCTTATATCCCCTCTAGACTAATAGGTACTAAACGGATTTCTCAAATCGTTTTAGAACACTCGAAAATACTACAAACAGAAGTAGTGGATATTGATGATTTAATAGTAAATTACGGATTTGTCTCTTCTCTAGGTCCAATTAAAAAATGGGGTTTAAATATAGAGAAAAATGCAATTGTAGTTAATTCTAAGCAAGAAACAAATATACCAGGCATTTATGCAGCTGGAGATATTTGCACCTATGAGGGAAAAGTTAAATTAATTGCATCTGGTTTTGGTGAAGGTCCAACTGCAGTTAATAATGCCAAAGCTTATATTGATCCTAAATCGAAACTACAACCGCTGCATAGTACTTCTTTGTTTATCTAAAGATAGATATCTTAACACAAGGTGATATTGAGAAAATCTAAGAGCTAGATACGCAGCTCGTCGTGAAGACCGTCTAAAGAAATTAAACGAAGAGATTCAAAATAATGGTGTACAAGCTATTTATAAAGTGGCAGATGTAACTTCAATTGAACAAAAGGAAGAGTTGGCTGTGTATGCTCTTGAAAAACTTGGGAAAATTGATGCATTAGTCAATAATGCTGGGTTAATGCCCCAAGCTTTTCTATTTATGAAAAAAATGATGAATGGGATAAGATGATTGATGTTAATTTAAAAGGTGTTTTGTATTCCATCGCTGCTTTCCCTTCCTTCGATGATGGAACGTAAATCCGGTCATATTATTAATCTTTCTTCAGTTTTGCGTCAAGAAGAAGCGATGAGTGGCACGAATATCCGCGTTACAAATGTATCTCCAGGGGCTGTAAACAGCGAATTGTTAGAAACTACTACTGATCAAGAATCAAAATCAGGCCTAGATGAATTTTATAAAATAGCTATTGATGCTGACAGCATTGCTCTTGCAATCGCCTTTGCAATTGAGCAACCATCTGATGTAGCTATTAATGAAATGATAATTCGCCCAACGGTTCAAGTAGGTTAATATTATCTATTTAGCAGCCCCATCTATGCACTTTGGGTCAGTATTCTCTCAAATGGGTAATATAAAAAAGGATTAAACGTCTTCTAACGAAGTAATTGATACTTGTACTAGTTGAATGAGCTTCCGTTATCTACCGATACTTGCTATTAAATAGACCTGATCAGAATATGACTATATTCTGATCAGGTCTATTTTTAAAAGCATCTTTAATGCGGAGTGATGGCAAGCTTTTCGTTATGGGTGATAATCGACTCGAAAGTGAAGATAGCAGGCACCTAGGTTATATTTCAATGGATAAGGTAGTAGGCAAAGTCGATGTAAGATATTGGCCAATACAAGATTTTAATGTGGATTTTATAGGTGAATGACTGTGGGAGCCCTCTATAGGAAGGGCTTTTTTTTTGAACGGAATACGAACGTATGGTTGGTGTTCGTCGTTAGAAAGCGGTAAACTATAGGGAAAAGAGTCATAATTGGAAGAAGAATCGTGTCAAAAAATAGACAGTATTTCTGGTATGATAGGTCTAGAGATATTGAAATAAAAAGGGGGGGAAACAGATGTCACTCCGGTTTTTAATTGGAAGGTCGGGCACAGGTAAAACATCGAAGGTATTGGATGAAATCCGCAACGGGCTAATGGAGAATCCTGAAGGGAATCCGATCATCTATCTGGTTCCTGATCAGATGACATTTTTATCAGAATATAAATTAATTAAGACGCCGGGACTCGAAGGAATGATTCGGACGCAAGTATTCAGTTTTAGCCGGCTTGCATGGCGAGTTCTCCAGGAGACAGGTGGCATGAGCCGAATCCATTTGGACAGTGTCGGCGTTAATATGTTGATACGGAAAATCATGGAGGATAAAAAAGATGAATTGAAAATGTTCCGCCGATCAGCGGACAAGCAAGGATTCGTCTCCCAGATGGAGCAGATGCTTGCCGAATTCAAGCAGTACTGCATCCAGCCGGGTGATATTCGGAGGTATTTGGACGAAAAGTCACCGGGTGGTGGTGGAGTACAAGATAAATTATCTGATCTTGAGCTCATTTATCAGTCATTTGAGGATGAAATGATCGGAAAATATTTAGATTCAGAGGATTATTTCACTTTACTGATAGAAAAAATGGCAGAGTCTTCGTATATAAAAAATGCAGATATCTATATAGATGGTTTTTACAGTCTGACGCCACAGGAATTAATGATCGTGGAAGAAATGATGAAGCTATGTAAGAGTGTGACCATCGCATTGACGCTCGACCAGCCTTATAGGCAATTTGCGCCGGATGATCTGCATTTGTTCAGGCAAACGGGAAATCTCTATAACCAGCTTTATCAAGCGGGACAAAGAACGGGGGTCTTTATCGAAGAGGACCACGTTCTGAACAGCACGGCGAAGTTCAATCGAAATCCTGGGCTGAAACACCTTGAAACATATTTTGCGCTTCGTCCCGCACAGAAGTACGATCAGCCATCTGGTGTAACGATTGCTCAGGCCGTTAACCGCAGAGCGGAGATTGAAGGGGTGGCTCGGAACATTTTGACGCTTGTCAGACAAGGTCAGTGCCGTTTTCGCGATATTGCGATTCTAATGCGAAATGGGGATGCCTACGAAGATATCCTCCAGACGGTCTTCCGTGACTATCAAATTCCGCTTTTCGTGGATTCCAAGCGGACGATGCTCAATCATCCATTGATTGAGCTGATCCGGTCGACACTTGAGATCATCAATGGGTTCTGGCGTTATGAACCGGTCTTTCGTGCCATTAAGACCGAACTTCTATTTCCCCTGCAACAAAGTCATGACAGAATGCGCGAACAAGTAGACAAGCTTGAGAACTACGTGCTTGCCAGGGGAATCAAAGGGGCTGGATGGACCACAAAAGATCGTTGGACCTACCGTCGATTCCGTGGATTGGAGCTTGAGGACCGTCCCCAGACGAGTAAGGAAATGCAACTGGAGCAAGAGCTCAATGATTTGAAACACCTATTTACAGAGCCCATCATTAAGCTATCAAAACGGGTGAAGAAGTCGGCGAATGGAAGAGAATTATGCGAGGCCCTTTATTTGTATTTGGAAGAATTGCATGTACCGGAAAAATTGGAAAAGATGAAGCTTGAAGCAGAAGAGGATGGCGATCTGGTGTCAGCCAGGGAACATGAACAATCGTGGAATGCGGTTGTTGATTTGCTTGATCAATTCGTGGAACTGTTAAGTGAAGAGGAAATCTCGATGAAACAGTTTGCAATCATTATAGAAGCAGGTCTGGAATCATTGGAATTTTCCTTAGTGCCACAGGCAATCGATCAAGTCCTTGTCGCTAATCTGGACCTGTCCCGATTGGATGACGTGAAGACGGCTTTCGTCATTGGCCTGAATGAAGGGGTCTTACCAGGAAAAGCCGTTTCTGATGGAGTGTTTTCCGATAGTGACCGCGACATGCTTTTGGCGAGCGGGCTTGATGTTGCTCCAAGTTCAAAAGTTCGTCTTTTGGATGAGGAATTCACGGCCTATAAAGCCTTCACTACACCTTCGGAATCCCTTTATTTATCTTATCCACTCGCTGATGAAGAGGGAAAATCCCTTCTCCCGTCCTCTTATTTAAAACGAGTGAGGGATGTATTGCCGCATGTGAACGAGGCTTTTTATATGAACGATCCATCTGATCTGCCTGCCGGGGAACAGGTGAAATATGCAGCGAACTCAGAAGTGGCCCTGTCTTATCTGGCTGCGCAATTACAGTTGAAAAAACGGAACTACCCAATCCATCCGCTTTGGTGGGATGTCTATAATTCCATCATGGAGGACGAGACGGTTGGACCGACAGCCACTAAGGTGCTATCGAGTCTTTTTTACCAAAATAAAACCATGAAACTATCAGAGGAAACGAGTAAGCAATTATATGGCGAAACCATTCTGACTAGTGTATCGAGAATGGAAATGTTCAATAGCTGCCCGTTTTCCCATTATGCCGCACATGGCTTGAAACTAAGGGAACGACAGGTTTTCCGTTTGGACGCACCGGATATCGGTGAGATGTTCCATGGGGCGTTAAAAATGATTTCGGATTATTTAAATGAGCATGATATCCCGTGGTCTTCTTTGACCAAGGAGCAATGTTTGGAGTTGGCTAGGAAAGCGGTGGAACAGCTTGCACCAAAGCTCCAGAATCAAATCCTGCTAAGTACGAACCGCCATCATTACTTGCGCAGAAAGCTGGAGCATGTGATTGGCCGGGCTTCGATTGTCTTGAGTGAACATGCCAAGGTTAGTGGGTTTGCCCCAATCGGTTTGGAACTGGGCTTCGGAAAAAATGGAGAACTGCCCCCACTTTCGTTCACTTTGAAAAATGGGACGAAAATGGAATTGATTGGTCGGATAGACCGTGTTGATAAGGCCGATGAGGATGAGGGTGGCGTCTATTTGCGTATCCTTGATTATAAATCGAGTGAAAAGGAATTGAACATGAGTGAAGTCTACTATGGGCTTGCCCTGCAAATGCTGACCTATCTCGATATTGTCGTTTCACAATCCCAATCGCTTATCGGTAAAGAGGCGATTCCAGCCGGTGTCCTTTATTTCCATGTTCATAATCCGGTCGTGAAATCAAAAGGCATGCTTAGCTTGGATAAAATCGATGAAGAAATTTATAAGAGTTTTAAAATGAACGGCCTAGTATTAGATCAAACCAACGTAATCAAGATGATGGACACGTCCCTTGATATAGATACTTCCAGTAAATCGGATGTCATACCTGCCGGATTTAAAAAAGACGGTTCTCTTTTAGCGGCCTCTAAAGTGGCCAGCCGTGAAGACTTCTCCTTGCTTAACCAGCATGTTCGAAAGGTCTATCAAGAGTCAGGTGACCGAATGGTCGACGGGGATGTTGGCATAACCCCATATAAAATGAAAGAAAAAACGCCATGTACTCTCTGTTCATTCAAATCCGTCTGCCAATTCGATCAGTCGCTCGAAGAGAATCAATTTAGGAATTTGCCACAGAAAAAGCAAAATGATGTTCTCGATTTATTAAGGGGGGAGGGTGAAAGATGAGTAAAACGATGATTCCCGCCATTCCTGAAGGCGTGACATGGACAGAAGAACAATGGAAAGCAATTTGGGCGAAAGACCAGGATATTTTGGTGGCCGCCGCTGCAGGCTCCGGGAAAACAGCGGTGCTTGTCAACCGGATTATCCAAAAGGTCATATTGGAAGATAATCCAATCGATGTGGATGAGCTATTGGTGGTGACCTTCACGAATGCATCGGCCGCCGAAATGCGCCATCGAGTTAGTGAAGCATTAGAAAAGGAAATCAATGAAAATCCCCATTCACAGCATTTGCGTAAGCAGTTAAGCCTGATTAACCGTGCGTCCATTTCCACGCTTCATTCTTTCTGTTTAGAAGTGATCAGGAAATATTACTATTTGACGGATATTGATCCTGGATTCAGGATTGCCGATTCCACGGAAGCGCAGCTTCTGCGCGATGAAGTGATGGAAGAACTTTTCGAGGAGCAATATGGCCAAGGTGACAATGAAGCATTCTTTAAATTGGTCGATGCCTTTACAAGCGATCGAAACGATGATGCACTGCAAAATATTGTCCGGTCATTGTATGATTTCTCCCGTTCGAATCCAGATCCCGACCAATGGCTAAATCATGCAGCCCAGATGTATGATCTGGCGGAAGGGGCAGGGATAGATGATCTTCCATTTATCGAGTCCCTACAATTCGATATTGGTTTGCAGTTGGATACGGCAAAGGATTTGTTGGAGCGATCTCTAGAATTGACAAAGGTTCCGGGTGGTCCTGCTCCAAGGGCAGAAAACTATTTAGCCGATCTTGATTTGGTCGCGAAACTGGCCCGCGTGAAAGATTCTTCCTGGAATGCTCTTTATGAAGAAATTCAAAACGTGAAGTTTGGAACGGCAAAGCGTTGTACGGGAGAAGATTTTAATAAGGAAATTGTGGATGAAGCCACGAAGCAACGTGATAAAGCGAAGAAAATTATTAAATCTCTGCAAGAAGAGCTTTTTTCACGTAAGCCTGAAAGCTATTTACGTGATATCCGGGAATTGAAGGGGTATGTCGATACACTCATCATGCTCGTAAAACAGTTTGAACAAAGGTTCTTTGCTGCAAAGTCCGAAAAGAACTTGGTCGATTTTGCCGATTTGGAGCATTATTGCCTTGATATTTTGACGGGTGAAACCATAGATGGGGAACGCACGCCGTCAGAGGCCGCCATTGAATATCGGAATCAATTCAAAGAGGTGCTTGTCGATGAGTATCAAGATACGAATCTAGTTCAGGAATCCATTTTAAGATTGGTGACGGCAGATGGTGAATATAGTGGAAATCTGTTCATGGTGGGCGATGTTAAACAATCGATTTACCGTTTCAGGCTTGCTGAACCGAATTTGTTCCTTGGAAAGTATGCGCGCTTTACCCATGATGGCGCTGATTCGGGATTGCGAATTGATCTAAACCGTAATTTCCGGAGCCGGAGAGAAGTGCTTGATGGGACGAATTTCTTGTTTCAGCAACTAATGGGGCTGACTGTCGGTGAGATTGATTATGATGAGGATGCGCAATTGAAAAAAGGTGCGCCATATCCCGAAGATAAGGAATATCCCATTGAACTTCATTTAATTGATGGAGCAGCAGATACAAGTGAAGCCGGACAGGATAACGAGGATTCAGAGGTAGGTTTTGAAGCCGAGGAATTGGAAAAAGCGCAACTGGAAGCTAGGATGATGGCGAGGCTCATAAAGCAGGCCATAAACGAGAAACAGCAAATCTATGATACGAAAACCAAGCAATACCGTTCTGCAACATACCGTGATATGGTCATTCTTCTTCGTTCTATGCCATGGGCTCCGCAAATTATGGAGGAATTCAAGAAGCAAGGGATTCCTGTCTATGCCAACTTGTCCTCTGGATACTTTGAAGCTACCGAAGTTGCTATCATGATTTCTTTATTGAAAGTAATAGATAATCCGCAGCAGGATATCCCATTGGCATCCGTTCTCCGCTCTCCGATTGTAGGAATGGATGAGGAGGAAATGTCTCAAATTCGTTTATACCACACAGGTACGTATTATGAGGCGCTAGCCGATTTCTATAGGAAGGGTGACCCGGATGAGCATCCGGACCTATATCGTAAAGCTTCTACCTTTTATAAAAAGCTGGTGAAGTGGCGGAAACTGGCTAGACAGGAAGCGTTGTCGGATTTAATTTGGCTTTTGTACCGCGAAACCCAATTTTACGATTTTGCTGGTGGAATGCCAGGCGGCAAACAGCGTCAGGCCAATTTAAGGGCATTATATGATCGGGCCAGACAATATGAAGCGAGTTCATTCCGTGGGCTCTTCCGTTTCTTGCGTTTCATCGAAAGAATGCAGGAGCGTGGAGATGATTTAGGTGCGGCACGGGCTTTAGGTGAACAGGAAGATGTCGTACGCCTGATGACGATCCATTCCTCAAAGGGGTTGGAGTTTCCGATTGTATTCATTGCAGGCCTTGCGAGACAATTCAATATGATGGATTTGCGGAAGCCGTATTTATTGGATAAGGATTATGGATTTGCGGCGAAGTATGTCAATTCCGAGTTACGGATAACGTACCCATCACTCCCACAGCTTGCTTTCAAGAAAAAGAAACAGTTGGAGTTAATTGCCGAGGAAATGCGTGTTCTCTATGTAGCGTTGACGAGGGCGAAGGAAAAGCTCCATCTGATAGCCAGCATAAGTGATGCCGAAAAAACACAGCAAAAATGGATAAGTCAAGCAATGCATGGGGAATGGCTCCTGAAAGACCACGCGCGGGCAGGAGCTAAAAGTTACCTCGACTGGATTGGTCCTTCCCTTGTGCGTCATCGAGATTTTCAGGGCATTACTGGGTTTGGTTTTGAAATGGAATCCCATCCATCAAATTGGTCAATCTCTGTCATTCCAATGGAGGAATTGACCGTTCTGGATGAGGAAGAAGCTATTTTACAGGAGCAATTGCTGGAACATGTTCGGAAATCCGAAAAGGTGGACTTGGAATCTGAGTTTGTCGATGCTGTTAAGGAGCAATTGAATTGGGAGTATGGGGAACATGAGGCGACTGTGCATCGATCCAAGCAGTCCGTTTCAGAGTTGAAGCGTCAATATGAGCTGAGAGACGAGCAGAGTTCTACTGAGTTATTACGTAAATTCAAGAGCCCGATAACGAAACGCCCTGTCTTCATGCAAGAAAAATCTCTGACACCCGCTGAAAGGGGAACGATTACGCATCTAGTCATGCAGCATATCGATTTGACATCGGACATCACCATTCCCTCCATTGAGCGATTACTCGTTGACTTGATTCAGCGCGAGCTGTTGACTGAAGAACAGAGAGAAGCCGTGAATCCGGAAACGATTATCGATTTCTTTGAAAGTGATATTGGAAAGAGGCTGCGTAAGGCGCCGACAATTCGACGTGAAGTACCGTTCACGATGTCACTTCCAGCTAAAGAGGCTTATAGTGATTGGGAAAAGGGTGAAGAGGAAGTCTTGATCCAAGGTGTCATTGATTGTATTTTTGAAGATGAACAAGGCCTTGTTCTGCTGGATTATAAAACGGATGCGATAACTGGACGTTTTGCTAGTGGATATGAAGGTGCGAAAGACATTCTTGCCGACCGTTACCGTATGCAATTGGAACTTTACACAAGAGCGGTTGAAGGGATTTTGAATAAAAAAGTGACAAGCCGTTATTTATTTTTCTTTGATGGCTCGCACTTATTGGAAATGTAAAAGAGAAGGGGGGGTCTGCAGCTGAGGGACACCCCTTTTTTGAATGGCTGTTTTCGTAGGTAGATATTTAAATTTCATAAAAAATGAAGGAGGAAGGGAACCATTGATTCCCTTCCTCCTTCATTTTTTTACACCAATTACACGTAATCTTTTATAATCAGCTACCCAATTTCCGTCTTTATACAAAGTATCTTTTAAATTATTCTCAACGTTTGTAATGATATCTTTTATCCTATGTTCAGGAACATCATCAAATAAATGATTACCAAACATAGCAATCCAATTTTTCAGCCCTTTATCTCCGTCCAATTGTGTCGGCCTATCGTAGTGTTGAGCAAAGGTTACTCTAAATCCTGCCTCTTCCATTAAAGTTGCGTATTCAGCAATACTAGGATAAAACCACGGGAATTTTTCTTTTTTAAACGTTATCCCTTCTCTTTCGATTAGTTGAATGATTTCATCCGTTATGATTTGAACGTTTCCTTTTCCTCCGAACTCAGCTACAAATCTTCCCCCTGCTTTTAAGCTGTGGTAAATACATTGTAGGGCTTGGATTGGTGGTTTTACCCAATGAAGAGTTGCATTAGAGAATACAGCATCAAATTCGCTATGGAAGTCTAATTCTACTGCATTTTGAACCATGAACTTTATTTTTGGGTATTTGTGTCTTGCTTGAGTAATCATATTTTCTGAGTTATCTATACCAACGATATCAATACCGAAATTAGATAATTCATTTGCTAAATCACCCGTCCCGCAGCCTAAGTCAAGAATTTTTTCACCTTGCTTTGGTGCTAATAAATCTACTAAGTCCTGACCATACTCAGAAACAAATGAATGCTTTTTATCGTATAAATCTGCATTCCAGCTATCTTTCTTATTTTGAAGTGTTTTCAAGTTAATTCCCCCCATTGTCAATATGGATATATTTAGTAAGCTAATTATACATGAAAGAATAAATGAAAGTTAATGATGAAATTTAATTGCCACAATGGACATAGGCTAACCCTTCGTTGAAGCGTGTTTCTCCACTTGCAGTAAATGCATCTTTCATTTCTTCCTCTTCATCGGAGAAGAATTCGTGTTTTGGCAAAACGGTAAAGTTAGCCCTTACGTCTTTCCAAAACGACCATTTTTAGGTATATAAACAAAAGAATTTGAGAAAAAGCGGTTCGTTCACGTATACTTGAATTGTAAAATAAAATAGTGCATGTAAAGGAGAAGAGTTGAGTATGACGAGAGAACAGACGAGCAGAGGATACTTTGGAGATTTCGGTGGTAGTTTTGTACCTAAAGAACTTCAAGAAGTAATGGATAATTTAGAAGCGGCTTTCATGAAATATAAAGATGATCCTGAATTTAAAGAGGAGTTTCAATACTATTTAAAAGAATATGTGGGAAGGGAAAATCCGTTGACCTTTGCACAAAATCTAACAAAAAAAATAGGCGGTGCAAAAATTTATTTGAAGCGGGAGGACCTGAATCATACGGGCGCTCACAAAATCAATAATGCCATTGGGCAAATACTGCTCGCTAAACGGATGGGGGCAAAGCGTATCATTGCAGAAACCGGAGCCGGACAGCATGGTGTAGCGACTGCGACGGCTTGTGCGATGTTCGGCTTGGAATGCGTCATCTATATGGGCAAGCTGGATACGGAACGGCAGGCATTGAATGTATTTCGAATGGAATTGTTAGGGGCTAAGGTCATACCGGTGGAAAAGGGCCAGGGCAGGTTAAAGGATGCGGTCGATGAGGCGCTGAGTGACCTGGTTCAAAACTATGAAAATACGTTTTACCTCCTGGGTTCTGCTGTCGGGCCTCATCCTTATCCTTCAATCGTCAAGTATTTTCAGTCCATCATCAGTGAAGAATCGAAAAAACAAATCCTTGAAAAGGAAGGGAAACTGCCAACGGCAATCATTGCGTGTACGGGTGGTGGAAGTAATGCCATTGGTGCTTTTGCTCACTATATCGATGACGCAGAGGTTCGTTTGATTGGTGTAGAACCCGCCGAAGCCCCGAGTATATCTCAGGGAGTTCCAGCAGTGCTGCATGGATTTAAAAGTTTGACGTTATTGGATGAGGAAGGGGAACCACAGCCGACTTTTTCCATTGCGGCAGGCTTGGATTACCCTAGCGTAGGTCCGGAGCACAGTTTCTTGAAGGAAAGTGGCAGGGCCGAGTATCTAACCATAAAAGGGGAGGAAGCGCTCGAAGCCTTTCAAGTACTATCCAAAACGGAGGGAATCATCCCGGCGCTTGAAAGTTCGCATGCCGTTGCGTGTGCCCTGGTCTTGGCAAAAGAACTATCAAAGGATGACGTGTTGATTGTGAACTTATCAGGACGCGGCGATAAAGACGTTGAGCAAGTATTCAAGATGCTGAGTGAATGATGTATAGAGACAAAAGGGTTTCGGGATGAATTCGTCCTGAAACCCTTTTTAATTTGCTTAAAGATTAAGAGTCCAAGAGTTTTACCTACATATGAATCGTTTGAAGAAGCATCGCCGCCACCCGAATTTGTTGTTGAAACAAGGTCGAGAAGCTATTTAGTGTTGATGAATGATATGAATCTTTTGCCCTGTCTTTTCTCTATCAAAATAATTCGGCTAAGATCTACATAGGTATTTATTCTATTTTCATTCTTGATGATAAGATTTCTGAATATTTTGTCGTAATTAGTCTTATCCCATGTCTTTCAAAGTGAGGAGTCTAGACTAGTAGTCCGATTATTTGTGCGGAAAGCAGGTGGCTTTACCTATATTTGTCCTGTAGTGTAATTGAGTGTTTCGACTGATAGTTAATTAATGGCAAATTAAAATAAAATAGTTTTACAGCTTGAGAGCTTCATACATAGCAAATACAAAGCGAAAGCGAGAGAGGGGAAACGGGATGAAGACTGGAAAAAGGATTGGAATGGCTATGCTGTGTTTCGGGATGAGCTTCTCCATTTTTGCCAATGGAGCGGATGCCAAACAAAGCGAGAAGGTACAAAAGGAAGATATTCGCGTTTACCTAAAAGGGTCTGAGAATGAGATAACGCAAGCCAAGAAGAAGTTTGGGCATGAGCGGAGTTTTGGAAAGGAAGGCTTTACGGCAAACGTAAGCAGCGAAGAATATGAAGCGTTGACTAAGAATGGCAATCTAGAGGTTGAAAAGGTAAACAAGTATACAACTGCGCAAACGGTTCAACCGACTAGCCAGGCCACGACTGCTGCGGTTCCGTCCGCGAGAACGCCGTGGGGCATCAAGGCTATCTACAATGATTCGTCCATCACTAAAACATCGGGGGGAGACGGTATTAAAATCGCAGTGTTGGATACTGGAACAACGGTTTCGCATACGGATTTGTCAGCAAATGTGGAGCAATGCAAAGATTTCACTACCTCATCCACCTACACCAATAACTCTTGTACAGACAGGGACGGACATGGAACACATGTATCCGGAACTGTCTTGGCAAACGGTGGCTCTGACGGACTTGGGGTATATGGAGTGGCTCCTGAAGCCGAACTTTGGGCATATAAAGTACTGGGTGATGATGGTTCGGGATATTCCGATGATATCGCGGCAGCTATCCGTCATGCAGCCGATCAAAGTGTGAGCACAGGGTCTAAGACCATCATTTCGATGTCCTTGGGTTCAAGCAGGAAAGATTCCTTGATTTCAAGTGCAGTGGACTATGCTTATGGCAAAGGTGTCCTGGTCATTGCGGCTGCCGGAAACAGCGGATATTCAGCGAATACAATCGGTTATCCAGGAGCTCTTTCCAATGCAGTGGCTGTAGCGGCTCTTGAAAATGTTCAGGCTAACGGGACATATAGAGTGGCTAATTATTCTTCCAGAGGGAATCCGAATACGGACGGAGATTATGTGATTCAGGAAAAAGATGTCGAAGTATCAGCTCCGGGTTCAGCCATTGAATCAACTTGGCTAAACGACGGCTATAACACGATTAGCGGAACTTCAATGGCGACACCACATGTTTCAGGGTTGGCGGCTAAAATCTGGTCCTCTAATAAGAACCTGACTAATGCGCAGGTGCGAGCTCAATTACAAACAAAAGCAAAAGCTTATGACATCAAGGGTGGATACGGTGCAGCGACTGGTGATGATTATGCATCCGGTTTTGGATTTGTCCGTGTAAAATAACGGAACCCTTATACAGATGATATCACTGAGGGATAAATGCCTTTGAACGTGTATCATTTCATAATTCATTCATCATCTATATTTTTTTAATATAACAGAAACATCACTATTAAACTTTATTAATAAAATCATCAATTCAACAAATGGAAGCCTCCTAGAAATGGGAGGCTTCCATGCATTAATTATTTCCGGCGATAGGTTGATCTACCCCATTAACATCAAGGACGTTGCTTCCGTTCAGACCATTGGCGGTAAAAACGAATGCACCTGTGTTCGATGAGCCGGAGCCGGTGACGGACTTGCTGGCGGATTTTGGTGAAATGACGGCCGCATCCCCGAATAAGAGGTTTCCTGACCCGACATTAAATATTTGTACTGGACCTACAATGGCTGGCATATGATTTCTCCTTTATACAGTTTCTGTTCCATCTGATGTATTATCGCCTGTTTCTGTCTCATCGTTTTTCCTGGGAATCTGACGGATGTGTTTAATCCTTGATTCCATGCGGATATGACCTACGTTTCCTACGCCTACGATAGAAGATGAAGATATCCCGATGATATCGACATTCCCAACGCGAATGAAGGGGTTGGGATTCGAAAATGTTGTCGCGATTGGTTCAGAAATCCTCGGGATATAGAAAGGACGTGTAAAGACTTCATAATCACTGAAATCGGGTTCCAGTTCGGAAAAGCTATCACTTTTTTTCTGGACTGCCAATGCTTTGGCGGCCCCGTCGATATAAGCAGTGTCTCCAATTTGCAGGTTGGATGAAAATGTGACGGTCTTGGCTGACAAAGACTTTACTTTCGATATTCTTGTGAACATCTGATTTTATCCTTTTGGAGTGAGTGGAACGAATGGTCCGATGATGAGTGATTCGGGGGGAGTGTCGAATGCTGATGATAGCTGGATGGTTTGTACGTCCCCAATGAGGAATAAGGCGGAACTCGCTACCCCCGTCACGTTAATATCACCGACACATAACTGATGGTTTGTTACATTAAACTCCATTTGGATTTCCTCCTGTCTCGGAATGTGAGTTTGTAATGAATTGTATCAATGCTGTTTGAATATCCGATCTTACTTTTTCCGTGATCTTTTCTTTCACATTATCTCGTTGCTGAGGTGCACGTTCAGCATGTGATAGATTGTCAAAGTACATATTGATACGCTGATGAAGCTGGCGCTCCACATCCTGTCTCATGAAGTCGTGATATGAGGGTTCCAATGTGATCTGAAGCTGGCCTTCCGTATCACGGATCATATCCTCCAATCCTGAAAGAATATCATTATAAATCTCCTGAGCGACAATTTCACGGCCTGGAAATAGAAAAGGGGCAGGTTGGATGGGTTGATTGTTGACAGCGAATTCATCAATATTATTTAAATCATTAGGATTCAAACCGATATTCAACGTTCCGTCTAATGACTCGACTTTTAACTGATCAAATTTATATTCAATTTTATCCACGTGGATTGGGGGTTTATTCTTCATTTCGGCAAGTTCATCTGTCAGGCGTTTGAGTTCGTGTTCAAGCTTCATAATTCGTTTATCCTGGGCTTCAAGAAATCGCTGCATTTGTATGGAGTACGAATATAAATCATGATTCACGATTAAACACCTCACCTTCACCTAATGATAACTTCATATATGGCAGTATATGAAATTGCCTCATGTAGGTGAATGCCTATGGATTAGGATTAGGGAGGGCTAAATGGGACGAAGCTAGTCTCAGGGACCATATCATCTTCAAGAAGTGGAGCGGGTTCAGTGAATCCACCTGTATTGGCTAAGGTGGAGTAAGGCTTAATCACTCCGGCACTCCCTATTTGAAAAACAGATGAATTGGTTATGCTTTCGATTTTTATCATATTGATTTGGATCGTTTGGTGGATATTGAAGATCATGATGTCCTCCTTTCAAAAAAATGCTAGAGGTTTAATGCTACTGGCTGATCGACACCATCTGAATCGTTTGTGTTAGTGGTACTGTAAGCGTTGTAAAGTGAAATGGATTCGCCTGTATTAAAAGAGCCAGCACCTGCAAACGTTTTTGAAGCGGAATATGGGCTGATCTTAAAAACGTCGCCAATATGGACAACGCCACTGCTCCCGACATTGATCACTTGAATAACTCCTACGATGGCCGGCATGAAAATCACCCTTTTTTATTCTGGTTTATCCCTTATTTACAAGCAGCAAGTCTATTTTGAATGGATGCTTCACTGTATTCTATGATTTTCCTTTATTGATGTGATTCAATTGCCTATCCCTTAGCAGCTTAGAAACCTGTGATGTTTGGTGTTGGTAAACGATATACAAATATGGTAATATAATGATAAATTCATAATTTTCAAATAAATTGAATGAGGGGTGATTGGATGAATGTGCCTTTAGTGCTATCACATTTTCTGGACAGGGCAGCTTCACTTTATGCTGACAAGAAAGCGATTATCGGGGACGATAAGGTCCTGACATATCAGGAGCTGAATGAAAGAGTCAACCAGCTTTCCCATGGATTGAGTGACCTTGGGATTAAAAAAGGGGATAAAGTGGCTTATCTTGCACCGAACTCGATTGAAATGCTTGAAGGTTTTTATGGGGCGTTCCAGCTTGGGGCTGTAATGGTGCCTTTGAACATTCGGTTGACGCCGGCGGATTATGTATTCATTTTGAATCATAGTGAATCAAGGGTCCTTTTTGTGGATCAGGATTTGTATCACCTTATCTCATCGGTTAAGGACCAGCTGAAATCAGTGGAGCATATCATCGTGCACTATAAAGCAGGCGATACAAATGAAATCGATTACAATGTCTGGCTGGAGAGGTTTGACAAAGAAGGCTTCCATCGGGAACAAGTGGATGAGAATGACGTATCGAGTCTCTTATATACAAGTGGCACAACCGGTAACCCTAAAGGGGTCATGCTCACCCATCGAAATAACTATTTACATGCCCTTAGTGCCATGCACCATTTCAGGGTCAATGATCGCGATACATATATGCATGTCCTGCCGATGTTCCATGTGAATGGTTGGGGTGCTCCTTTTTATTATACGGCCAATGGTGCGACGCAAGTTTGCTTGAGAAAAACAACACCAGATTCCATATTCAAGGCGCTTGAGAAACATAAGGTGACCATTATGCATATGGCACCAACCGTCCTTAATTCTTTGTTCCAATATTATGAAAAGAATGTACCGAAGCTGGAACAGGAAATTCGAATCGTCGTGGCTGGTTCCGCACCTCCGCCGGCCTTTGTCACAAGGGTGGAAAAAGAATTGGGGTGGGAGTTCATCCAAATCTATGGCATGACGGAATCCACTCCAATGAGTTTGCTTTCGGTACCCCGCTCTGAATTCGATGGACTTCCGGAAAGGGAAAAATACAAAATGAAGGCGAAAGCCGGTTACCCCTCCATAGGCAGTGAGGTTAAAGTGGTACATGACAATGGTGAAGAAGTAGCGCGTGACGGGGTTGATGTCGGTGAAGTCATTGTTCGCAGTCATGGAGTCATGTTGGGATATTGGAAAAATGAAGAGGCCACGATGCAGGCGTTGAAAAATGGGTGGTTGCATACAGGGGATATGGCGACCATGGATAGTGATGGGAATATAGATATCGTAGACCGCAAGAAAGACATTATCATAAGCGGTGGGGAGAATATCTCATCCATTGAAGTGGAAGGGACTTTATATGAGCACGAGGGCATCCTAGAAGCGGCAGTCATCGCGGTCCCTCATGAAAAATGGGGGGAAACGCCACATGCTTTCATCGTGCCAAAACCAGGCGTTCAATTAACGGAAGCCGATATTCTAGCTTTCACAAGAGAAAAACTAGCCCATTTCAAGGCAGTGACCAGCGTCTCATTCGTAAGGGAGTTGCCAAAAACGGCATCGGGAAAAATCCAGAAAATCCATCTTCGCAATGATTATTGGGAAGCTAAAGGGAAAACGGGAAGATTCGTCAATTAAAAGATGGTCCACGCTGCTCTATGATGAGCAGCGTTTTTTCTAGTCGTTTGTCAGCCTTTATGATTGGGAAAGGAATAAATATACAACTAAATTTTCCAGGCTCATTTATAATGGAGTAATTAGTGAATGAGGATGTGAAACGATGAAAACTGCAATGGCCCCTTTACAGGAAAGCAAAAGGATTGCCAGCATTGATTTATTAAGAGGTTTGGCCATTTTAGGGATTTTTTTAGTGAATATGCCTTCGTTTCATACGCCCATCTTGTATAGTAGTGGTGTTGAATATTGGGATGAAGGCTGGGACCGTATCTTGTACATAGGTAGCGATATTATCGCCCAGGCGAGTTTTTACCCCTTGTTTGCATGTTTGTTTGGGTTTGGGTCCGTTATCTTGGCTACACGGAGTGAAGATAAAGGCATCTCGTTTCCTTTGCTGTTTACAAAGCGCCTTTGCTTTTTATTAGGGGTAGGGTGCATACATGCCTTTTTCATTTGGCATGGAGACATCCTTGTTAATTACGCAATGTTCGGGTTTGCGTTTTTATTATTCTATAAATGGAAAGGGAAGTATCTGATTTGGCTTGGATCGTTCTTATATATCGTTCCTTTCGGCGTGTTCGGGCTTTTTTTCCTGATCATGAGCTTTGTGGATAGTGGATTGATGGACATTCAAAATGAGGTCGAGTTGATAAAACAATCGCAAGAGATATATTCTGCGGGCTCTTTTATGGAAGTAACGGGACAAAGAATGGCAGACTGGTATATGGTTAATGGTCCAACGAATGTCATCTTCCTCTTCCTCTCCATTTTTCCTTTCTTTTTAATTGGAGCTGGTGTAGCCAAGCAGGGATGGCTTCAAAATCCTGCCCGTTATAAACGTCCAATAAGGGTGATAGCGATTATAAGCCTGTTAACAGGGGTGGCGATCAAGATCCTACCGTATGTGACGGATTACGGTTATGGGACGACATTCATCCAGGATTACTTTGGCGGACCGCTGCTGACGATGTTTTATATTACTGCAATCACACTGTTGGTTGAAAAGGCGTGGGCTTACAAGTTGCTATATCCCTTAGCTTTAGTAGGAAGGATGTCGATGAGCAATTACCTATTTCAATCGATTGTCTGTACATTCATTTTTTATTCATATGGTTTTGGGTTGTATGGGAAAGTGACTTATACGGAAGGGTTTCTCCTGATGATCGTAGTCTTTTCTATACAAGTCTTGTTAAGCTTCTGGTGGATGAAGCGATTCCGGTTCGGTCCGGTGGAATTTGTCTGGCGATATGTCTCGTATGGCAAAAAGCCCGTTATGATACGGAATGATAAGTGAGGGGAGGAATGTTCGCAAAACTGCCTTATTTGAGCGAGATACGGGCACCTTACTTTTGTTTTTATGTAAAAGCCTATGTTATGATGAGATTGATATTGAACGAGGGGGCAAGTAAATGGGAACTCACTTACACATAACGACTTGGGTTATCGGAATCATTCTTTTCTTTGTAACATATTCCATGCTTAAAAATGGAAGCCCGAAAGCCAAAATGATGCACATGATCACACGTGTATTCTTCCTTTTGATTTTCCTTACAGGTGGAATGCTAATTACTGACTTTGGTGCATATGCAGTGAAAATGATTGTAGGAATCATCGTGATTGCCGCGATGGAAATGGTATTGGTCCGTAGGAAAAAAGGAAAAGCTGTAAGCGCGATGTGGGCATTATTCGTCGTTGCTTTTATATTCGTCCTTTATCTAGGATTATCCCTACCACAAGGTTTTGACTTGTTTTAATCATGATTGAAAAAGGACAAATGGGTTTCATCTCATTTGTCCTTTTTTGTATGCAAACTTTACAAGGAATTAGTGGGAATTCACTTTTTCGATGATGATCCGTTTCCCTGTATTAAGGGTGAATTCAAAACGGTCATGATCCTTTTTACCATAGGAAAAATGGTGCTGGACGAGACAGATTTGGGTCTCGTTATCAAAAGTGAAGAAATTCACGCCGGATTGATTGGTGAGCTCCCTTAAAAAAGTGAGCTGATTGTAGCTATATATACAATCATAAATAGAGAAGTCCAGCGAATTCAGGGTCGTGACAAACTGGAAAAAAGAATCATCGTTCAATTCCTCCAATAAACGTTCAAACGAATATAATAGTTTTTTTCGAATCCTTATGGGTTCATTGTCCCTCAGGAAAGTGAAATCCCTGTGAAGGTGGATTTTCCCCTCCGCTTCCAATATGCCCTGCTGCCATCTTCCCCCTCTATAAACTTCAATGATGCTCTGAACGTGATCTTCAATCGATGATGCCTCATCGGTTTCATCGTCAAAAAAGATCCATTGCTGATTGATATTTTCCACAGTTCCTTCGGTAAACGCTCGTGTTTGTCTGTTCATTAACTTCGTTCGATGTTGCTGACTCATGCTTATACCTCCAATAGGGGAATCCTCACCTACTTTTTAGTCAAAATCCAATGAAAATATAACGGTATATTTTTAAATATTATGGACAAATAACCAACTTTCCATCTTTGCATAGGCTATGTTAAACAGGGATGCCTTCCTTTCCCACTCTATTTTGTCACAACAAGGGTGGGGGCAAAGGGCTTCCACGGAATGGTGCTGTAACGATGCTGGGATTTGAAGCCGGAACATAAATATGGATACCTAATTGCTTAAAAGGCAGAAGGCTATATGATTTGATCGTCCAGATGGAAAGGGTGAAGTGTGATGTGTGGAATTACAGGTTGGGTGCATTTTCAAAAGAATTTACGGACGGAAACTGAAACACTCGAACAGATGACGAAAACTTTGGCTAAGAGGGGTCCAGACGAGGAGAATGTATGGAGTGATACCCACGTCGCCTTTGGTCATAAAAGATTAACAGTTGTCGATGCAGAGGGTGGAAAACAGCCGATGACAAAGGAACATGGAAACGGAAGATATACCCTTTGTTACAACGGCGAATTGTATAACACCGAAGACATTCGAAAACAGCTATTATTAAAAGGATATTCCTTTAAGGGGCATTCTGATACAGAAGTTTTACTAACTTCTTATATAGAATGGAAAGAAAAATGCGTCGAATTGTTCAATGGGATTTTCGCCTTTGCCATTTGGGATGAAAATGAACAGAAATTATTCATTGGAAGGGACCGAATGGGAGTTAAGCCTTTCTTCTATGCTGAAAGGAAAGGCGGGTTCATTTTTGGTTCTGAGATAAAAGCCATTCTAGCCCATCCTGATGTCAAAACAGAAATTGATAGGGAAGGTTTAGCCCAAGTATTAGGGGTGGGCCCATCCAGGACGCCGGGTTCTGGTGTCTTTCATGATGTTAAAGAATTAAGGCCGGCCCATGCCCTTACTTTATCAAGAAAAGGGATGAGAATATGGAGATACTGGAATGTTCAGAGTGAGGAACATCGTGATTCACTAGATGAGACATCTGAAAAAGTACGCTTTCTAGTAAAAGATGCCGTGACCAGGCAACTCGTCTCCGATGTTCCGCTCTGTAGCTTTTTGTCAGGTGGGGTGGATTCAAGTGCGATTACGGCCATAGCAGCGAATGCCTATATGGATGAAGGCAAAGGAAGGCTTCATACGTATTCCATTGATTATGAAGATAATGAAAAATACTTCAAGGCAAATGAATTCCAGCCTAACTCTGACGGACCATGGATCAAAAAGATGTCGGATACATTCAACACCGTGCATCATTCTGCCGTCATTACTCAAGAGCAGCTGACCGACTATTTAATCGAAGCTGTCCAAGTCCGGGACCTACCGGGAATGGCGGATGTCGATTCCTCTTTGCTTTGGTTCTGCAAAGAAATAAAACAAGATTTCGTGGTGGGGTTATCAGGGGAATGTGCGGATGAAATTTTCGGCGGCTATCCATGGTTTCATCGTGCCGATGATTTAAATCGCACTGGTTTTCCTTGGATGAGGTCGACTGGTGAAAGGCAATCGCTATTGAAAGAGGGCTGGCATGAAAAATTAAAACTGGAGGAATATGCAAATGATGCGTATTTGACTACGGTTCTGGAAACTCCTAGATTAGAAGGGGAAAGTGGGGAAGAGGCTAAGCGCAGGGAGCTATTCTATGTAAATTTATTATGGTTCATGACAACATTGCTCGATCGGAAAGATCGGATGAGTATGGGTGCAAGCCTTGAAGTGCGCGTTCCGTTTGCGGATCACCGACTTGTTGAATATGCTTGGAACATCCCTTGGGAAATGAAGATGACCGGTAACCGGGAGAAGGGGATATTACGTAAAGCATTAGAAGGGATGTTGCCAGATGAAGTGTTATACCGCAAGAAAAGCCCGTATCCCAAGACACATAACCCTGTCTACACTGATCGAGTTCAGACGTGGTTGAAAGATATCCTGACTGACAAAAGTTCGGTTCTTCACGAGTTATTCGATCAACAGAAAATGACCGATATAGTTGATTCGAAAGGCGCCGCCTTTAAGGTCCCTTGGTTCGGTCAATTAATGTCAGGTCCTCAGTTACTCGCCCACTTGGCTCAAATAGATGTGTGGTTCAAACAATATGATATCCAAATCATTGATTGAAAAAAAGGGGCTCAGCGTATTGTACGCTTTGCCCCTTTTCGTTTGCTTCAGTGATCAAATGCAAGAATTCTATATTGATAGCCACCCAATTCAGAGTGGTCTTCCTTCGCGATTTCCTTCGTTCTTAAATCAATCATTGAGTCCTCTTTTACATCAAATGGGAGTTTATAAGACTGTGACCGGTCTGTCGGGTTAAGAAGAATGACAACAGAGCGTGCCTCATTGAACTTTCGATAAGCGACGATGTTTGTGTTATCGATCTTTTCAAGGAATTCGAAATGTCCTTCATTTGCAAGCAAGCCTTCCTCTTTCCGTAAAGCAATCAATTCTTTGATTTCGTTATAGAGTTCGCGATTCTGTTTGTCTTCCTCCCAGACCATACATTTTCGACAACCGGGATCCTGGTCGCCAGTTAAGCCAATTTCATCTCCATAATAGATGCAGGGACTGCCCTTGAACGTCAGTAGAATGGCATGGATGAGCTTTGCCCTATTCACATCTTCCCCGCAGTCTGTGAAAATCCGTGGTGTATCGTGGCTTCCAAGAAGGTTGAAGGTGACATCAAATACAATGGTCGGATAGCTGTGATAGACAGCCGTCATTTCTTCAATAAACTGCCGGGCATTGATTTTTTGCGAAGCGATGAGGCGGAACACGTTATTGGTAAATGGATAATTCATGACTGCATCGAATTGGTCGCCTCTTAGCCAGGGCATGGAATCATGCCAAATTTCCCCGAGAATATATAGGTCAGGTTTAATGCTTTTCACCGTATTCCGGAACTCCCGCCAAAACGGTGAATCGACCTCATTGGCTACATCAAGTCGCCAGCCATCGATATCGAACTCCTTAATCCAATAAGCGGCAGTTTCCAAAAGGTATTTTTTGACGTCAGGATTAGCTGTATTCAATTTGGGCATCGATTCAAAAAAACCGAATGTTTCATAATTGGGACGTTCTCCTCCTTTTAAAGGGAAGCCGTGGGGGTGGAACCAATCTTTGTATTCTGAGTCCTCACCTTTTTCAAGGAGGTCTTGAAAGGGAGGGAAATAATAGCCGCTATGGTTAAATACGGCATCGAGCATCACACGGATATTCCGTTTGTGGCATTCTTCCACAAGGGTTTTCAAGTCCTCTTTCGTCCCGAATTGGGGATCGATTTCCATGTAATCGATCGTGTCATATTTATGGTTGGAATGGGCGTGGAAAATGGGAGTGAAATAGATGCCATTGATGCCGAGGTCCTCTAAGTAATCAAGATGCTGTAGGATCCCCTCGAAATCCCCTCCAAAAAAGTTGTCCACTTTCGGTTCTTCACTGCCCCAAGGCTTTGCACCTTCAGGATCATTATCGGGATTTCCATTCGCGAATCTTTCCGGGAAGATCTGGTACCAGATTGTTTCTTTTACCCATTCAGGCGCGCTAAACACTTCATTTCGATGAAGATAAGGTATGGCAAAATAACAGCCTGTATCATCAGGAGCCTCATCAAAAAAACCTTTTTCCGTATAAATGAGTTCTTCCTCACCCGATTGTAGCTTAAATCCATACCTTATTCTCCGGTAAGGTGGCTTCACATAAATATGCCAGTAATCATAATGGCCATCACTGCCAGAAAGGTACATGGGCGCTTGTTCATACTGCCAATGACCTTCATCAAGTATATTGGGGTCTCCAAAGAGGAGTCCAACGTAAGAAATATCTTGTTTTTTTGTACGAAGGCGGATATGAAGAGTTTCTGCATCGATGCTATAAGCAAAATTGTCTGTAGGCCGGTGCTGGATGGACGAACGTTCCATAGAAAACCACTCCAATTCTAGTCAGGTTAATTTTGAAAGCTGAATGAACTTTAAGACTGGAGATTGAGAGGACATTACTTATGTACTGATGAAAAGTTAAAAAAATTAAATATTTCAAAAACTATCCAGTCATTTTGATTATATACCCATTTTATATAAAAAAAGCACCTGGTTCTTAAAAAATATGAAATAGAACGCTTCCATTTAAGAAATAAAATTGATAAAGGAAAATGTTGTAAAAATTGAGTCCTCTCATATAATGATAACAATAAAGATTGATATCGTTTTCATCGTGAATCCACGTTCTTTCCTTTCGATTTTCTAACGGTGGTGTAAACAATTCGAAGCTTTGGGACATGATAGAATCAAACATTTTTAAAAGGAGAATAAAAGTGAAGAAGTTGATGATCTATTTACTCATGTCCCTCATCTTTATCGCTATCGGAAGTGCTTGTGATGCCAATACAGATAAGGAAAATGAAGTGGTGAAGGAAAGGATGCCGCGAGAAAAAGAAACCACGAATGAAAAAAAGCCGGAAAAACTGATTGTTTGGGAAGAGGAGAATAAAGGGGAAGCCCTAAAACCGATCCTGAAGGAATTCGAAAAAGAATATGGAATCAAAGTGGAATATAAAGAGCAAAAAGTGAACGATGGGATGTACACACAATTACGCCGAAATGGGCCTATCGGGACATCCCCGGATATCGTGACACTTACCCATGAAAAAATAGGTCAGCTAGTGGAGGAGGGACTGATACAGGAAATCAAGGTGAATGATGAAGTTACAGATGCCTTTTTAGAAGCTTCCATATTCGCCGAAATGTATCAGGGAAAACTATTTGGGCTGCCCAAGTCTGCTGTTACTTCCGTTTTGGTGTATAACGAGAAGATGATGCCGAAGGTCCCGGACACGATGAATGAATTGTATAAAAAAGCAAAAAAGGCTAGCGCAGGTAAGGAGTATGGATTTGCGGCTGAATGGAACGATTTCTATGATGCATATGGAATTATGACGGGAATGGGAGGGTATGTATTCGATCGGGATAAGAAGAAAATAAATCCTTTGGATATAGGATTGAACAATGAAGGTGCAGTGAAAGGTGCGCAATTCATTCAAAAATGGTATAAAGCGAGTGCCATCCCTGAGGGTGACAAAGAAGATATGGAAAAAATGTTTAGGGAGGGGAAGGTAGCCTCCATCATGAGTTCAAAAACTGCATGGATGGACGGGAAGAATGTCGGCGTCGCTCCGATGCCCCAATTGCCAAATGGAAAGCCAATGAAAACAATCATGGAAATACAGGGCTGGCATATTACCGCATTCACCAAATATCCCTATTGGTCTACAAAATTTGTGGAATATGTATCAAATGAAAAAAATGCAGTGCTCCGTTTTGAACGAACGGGAGAAATCTCCCCTATAAAAACAATCAAAGGGCATGAGGCAATAAAAGATAGTGAAAGGGCACAAGCCATCGCCATACAATTACAATACGCAGAACCGATACCGAATATTCCAGAAATGAATAAAGTCTGGGGACCGATGAATTCCGCGATGCAGGACATAACGGCGATTAAAGCCAAACCGAAAGCCGCTTTGGATGAAGCCGTAAAGAAGATCGAAAAAAGTTACCAGGAGGAATGAAACGGCAAATATGCCCCACTTTCAACCGCTCTCCATTTTATCTCTTTTGTGTAAAAAATTTTATAATATGGATTTGACGTCAAGAGGGCAAAACGCTAATCTTAAAGGCGTAAAGAGATAGCTAGGAGGAGAGCGGATATGAAAAAAAGGGTGTTATCACTCGCTTTAATTCCGTTGCTTCTTTTTTACGCCATTCCTGTAGGAGCAGCTGAAAAAGAACAACGAACATGGAAGGATGAAATCGCATACTCATTGATGATAGACAGATTTTTTGATGGAAATCCTAAAAACAATGGGGATGCAGATGTATTGAATCCTTCAGCTTTTAATGGAGGAGATTTCGAAGGAGTCACGAACAAGTTAAATTACCTTAAAGATATGGGGTATACCGCTATCATCCTATCACCTATTTTTGCTAATGAAGATAATGGCTACCACGGGGAATGGGTGAAGGATTTTTATAAAACGGATGAACATTATGGTACGAAACAAGAATTCAAGAAGCTCGTGGATGAGGCCCATAGCCGTGAGATGAAAGTTATTGTTGATTTTCAGGTTAATCAGGTGGGGAAGAATCATTCTTGGCTAAACGAACCTGATAAAAAAGACTGGTTTCACGAAAAAAAGGACATTTCCAAGGATAGCAATCAGCAGAACATGGAAAACGGCTGGGTGAATGGCCTGCCGGACTTAAATCAAGATAACCAGGAAACTCGGGAATATTTGTTGGATGTTGCCAAGTCGTGGATTGCAGAAACGGATATTGATGGGTATCGACTAAATCAAGTTCAACACGTTCCAAAGGACTTTTGGAAGGAGTTTGTTGAAACAGTCAAGTCTGAAAAATCAAACTTCTATACAATTGGCGATGTCCAAGGCAATGAGGATTTGATAAAAGGATATGAGGAAACGGGAATCGATGCTTTCATGGATTACCCACAAAATGCTGAACTGAGAAAAGCATTCGCTGCACCGGATCAGGATCTGGCACCTGTTTTCAATGCTATCGGAACGAGCGGTACACAGGCTTTATTCATGGATACCCAGAATATGCCCCGTTTCACCAAGGATGCTGCCGATCATAATGAAAACCCTGGGGCAAGATGGAAAATGGCCTTATCCTATATGTATACCACTCCAGGTGTACCCATCGTGATGTATGGATCGGAAATCGCCCTTAATGGTGATGAAGCACCGACCAATCATCAATTGATGAATTTTAAGACAGAGCAAGAGCTAGTGGAGTATATCACCAAGCTTTCCGATCTTCGGGAGATGTACCCTGCATTATCAAAAGGGGATATGGAGCCTTTGTACCAAAAGGGCGGTACGGCGGTTTTTAAACGTGTGTATGGCGACGAAACAATGGTGGTGGCCATGAATAATACAACCAAAACGCAAACGATTAATCTCAGTGAAAAGGATCTTGATGAGAACAAAGAGTTGAGAGGTATGCTGAATGGAGATTTGGTTCGTAGTAAGGATAATGGCTACTCGATCGTAATCGACAGGGAGTCAACGGAAGTCTACACTCTTGCATCTAAATCGACCATCAATACTCCCTATTTGATCATTATCGGGTTGGTCCTTGTCATTTTTGCCATTTTCATTGCTTTGGTCATTAAACGTTCAAAAAGGAATCAAGTAAACTAACCATGTACCTCTCGATTTTTGGCTGCAAAACAATGTCCCTTGGCTTTGTGGAATACAGAAACGGGAGGCTACAGCATGAGCAAAACCTGGTGGAAAGAGGCTGTTTGTTATCAAGTTTACCCCCGCAGTTTCATGGATAGCAATGGAGATGGAGTGGGGGACTTAAGGGGATTGATCTCCAAACTGGATTACTTGCAGGAACTTGGGATCGATGTCATTTGGATTAGCCCGTTTTATAAGTCCCCCAACGCAGATAATGGATATGATATCAGTGATTACCAATCGGTTTCAGAAGAATTCGGCACGATGGAGGACCTGGAACAATTGCTGGACGATGTACACCGACGTGGCATGAGGGTGATTCTTGACTTGGTGCTTAACCACACTAGTGATGAGCATCCCTGGTTCGTGGAGTCGCGTTCTTCAAAGGATAACCCGAAACGAGACTGGTATATTTGGAGAGACGGCAAGGATGGTAGGGAACCTAACAATTGGGAAAGTATATTCTCAGGAAGTGCCTGGAAATTCGATGAAAGGTCGAAACAATTCTACTTACATTTATTCGCAGAGAAACAACCGGACTTAAACTGGGAATGTAAAGAAGTCCGGCAGGCTCTATACAGCATGGTGACATGGTGGTTGGATAAGGGCATCGATGGTTTCCGGATTGATGCCATCACCCATATTCACAAGCGTGAGGGGTTGCCGGATATGCCCAATCCGTATTGGCATCAATATGTCCCTGCGTTTGAGATGCATACCAATCAGGAAGGGATATTGGATTACCTTCAAGAGCTTAAGGAAGAAACTTTTGCGAAGTATGATATCATGACGGTTGGTGAAGCCAATGGCGTAAGGATTGAACAAGCGGATGATTGGGTCGGGGAAGAAAACGGTAAGTTCAATATGATTTTTCAATTCGAACATCTGGGCCTATGGAATCGGGGACATGATCATCATGTCGACGTCTATGAACTGAAAAGGACCATGACAAAATGGCAAAAGGGACTTCAGAATAAAGGCTGGAATGCTTTGTTTTTTGAAAACCATGACCAGCCGAGAAGTGTGTCCACTTGGGGAAATGATCATCAATATTGGTTGGAGAGTGCGAAAATGATTGGTGCATTGTACTTTTTTATGCAAGGGACACCATTCATTTATCAAGGGCAGGAAATTGGGATGACAAACGTACAATTCGACTCTATCGATGATTATGATGACATTGGCATGAAAAACTTTTATCATATTGAAACCTCCAAGGGACGTTCACATGATGAAATCATGCAGATCATTTGGCATAACGGTCGGGACAATTCACGTACACCCATGCAATGGAATGATACGGAGCATGGAGGGTTTACAGAAGGAACACCCTGGATGAAAGCAAATTCCAATTACCGTGCAATCAATGTGGAAGAGCAAAGGAATAATCCTTCATCCATCTACCATTTTTACAAAAAGATGATTAATCTCCGTAAGAAGTACCAGGTTTTAGTTTATGGAGAATATGATTTATTATGGGAAAATCATTGTGAACTTTATATTTATACAAGAAAAATGAATAGTGAATCAGTGAAAGTCATATGCAATTTCAGTACGAATCACCATTCCATCGATATATCTGATTGGGGGAATATGGAACTGTTACTGGGCAATTATGACAATGTGGAAGACGAATGTGAGATTCATTTGCGTCCTTACGAGGTGAGGGTCTACCATCATTAGTTGAAGCTATGTAGCCGTTGGTGCTACTGTAGTTAGTCGTCTGACTTCTGTCCTCTTCTCTAAACAAATCATACGTTTCAATGAAGGAGTTGATTTAAAATCAACTCTCTTTTTTATGATAAAAGTGAAGGCTGACTCTAAAAACTGATATTTTCTGAAAAAAATAGAAAATTTAAAAAAAGTAATGGATATAAGCATTGAGTTGAGTGTATGATAGATACATATAATTGTATATTTATTTAATATATTGGAAAAGTATTTATTGACTTTACACGAAGTTGTCCAAAAAGTCTGTAATACGATGAGGGGAGACGGGAAATGCATGGCTATTACGATTAAAGATGTAGCTCAACTGGCGAATGTAGCACCTTCAACAGTTTCTCGAGTGATTGCAAATAATCCTCGAATTAGCGAGAAAACGAAAGTGCGCGTGCGTAAAGCGATGGAGAAATTGGGATATCACCCAAATTTCATTGCCCGCAGCCTAGCAAACCAATCAACGAAAATTATAGGGTTGGTCTTACCAAGTTCATCGAATGTCATATATCAAAATCCATTTTTCTCAACAATCTTGCAAGGACTTAGCGAAGGGGCTCAGGAAAAACAATATTCGCTATTGCTAAGCACGGGAAAAACGGAGAATGAGATTTATGAAGGAATCGTGAATATGGTCCAGGGGGGGATGGTAGATGGTATCGTCCTGATGTATTCAAGGATGAATGATCATATCCTTACTTATTTGCGATCAAGGGATTTTCCATTTGTCATGATTGGAAAGCCGTACGATTTTATCGAGGAAATATCATATGTGGATAATGATAACGTCTTGGCGGCTGAACAGGCCTCAGATTATCTAATCCAATTGGGGCATGAAAGAATCGGTTTCATCGGTGGGGATATAAAGTCTGTGATGACACTCGATCGCCTATCTGGATACGAACGGGCATTAAAAAGGGCTGGGATCGTTCCAAGAAGTGAATATACGATACTTGAGAACTTTGTACATAATGGGGAACTGGAAGTAGCAAATAGGTTGCTATCCATTAAGGAACCTCCGACCGCTTTAATCGTCAGTGATGACTTAATGGCACTTGGACTTGTCCATTCACTAAGGGAGATGGGCATACGCACTCCTGAAGAGATATCAATTGTCAGCTTTAATAACGTTCTTTTCACTGAAATGTCACTACCTGCCCTAACTTCTGTCGATATTAACATTTTTGATCTGGGTTATCAGGCAGCCAAATCGATCATCCAAAAGTTACAAAAGGGAGCAGAGCCGGGGGGAATCATCATACCCCATCAGTTTGTGGAAAGAAGTTCCTGCCGACCTTTAAAGCAAGAATCGTTGGTCATGAATTATTAAAGGGAAGAGCATTGTGTGTCACAATGCTCCTTTATGAATTTCCTGGTATTGAGGACGCTTTTGATTGAACGGAAACCGGTTCCAGTCTGTCCAAGTTATGTTTCTACAAGCACTTTATCAGGAAATGGATACTCTCTAAATCCTTCCTTAGAACGAAAAAAGCAACGGATCTCCTAAATGGAATCCGCTGCCCTGGATCTTACTTTATTAACCGTTTACCACTGAACCGCCATTGACATGGATGACTTGTCCACTGACGTAAGAGGAATCATCACTTGCTAGATATACATAGGCAGGTGCCAATTCCTCCGGCTGTCCTGCTCGGCCCATAGGTGTATTTTGTCCGAATTTGGCCACATCTTCTTCACCGAATGAAGCAGGAATAAGCGGTGTCCAGATAGGACCTGGCGCTACACCATTCACTCGAATGCCATCTTTTGAAATGGAATTCGAAAGAGCGCGTGTAAAGGCTAAAATGGCGCCTTTAGTTGATGAGTAATCGATTAGCTTTGGGTTACCCTGGTAGGCTGTGATTGAGGTTGTATTGATGATGCTGCTCCCTTTTTTCAAGTGCTTCAAGGCGGCTTTCGTTAAGTGGAACATGGAAAAGATATTAGTTCGGAATGTTTTTTCCAACTGCTCGGCTGATATGTCGAGAAGGCTTTCTTGCACATGCTGTTCGCCGGCATTGTTGACAAGGATATCCAACCCGCCGAATTCTTCAATTGTTTGCTTGACGATATCCTGACAAAACGTTTCATCACCGATATCCCCTGCAAGTAGCAAGCATTTTTGTCCTTCTTGTTCGATTAATTCCTTAGTTTTCTTTGCATCTTCGTGTTCATCCAAGTAGGCTACAACTACATTGGCTCCTTCTTTCGCATAATAGATGGCGACCGATTTACCAATGCCGCTATCTCCGCCGGTTACAATCGCTGTTTTTCCTTTTAATTTCCCACTACCTTTATATTCCGATTTTACAGACTCAGGATTCGGATCCATCTTCGTTTCTACTCCGGGTTGATGTTGTTGATGTTGTGGTGGAAACCCTTGTTTATTTTGGTTTGTCATGATTACCCCTCCTATATTTTATTGTATTTTTTATATTCCTTATTTTTGAATTGCTTAAACATAAGAGCAAGAATAGCATCTCACAACTCCTTGGAATCGATACATTGGTTTGAATAACAGGAAATGTGAAGGCGTTATGTGTGAGATATCCAGATAGGGTGTATGGGGAGGAATGGAGGGGGAAATAGGCATGGGGAAACGGGCACCTTGTGCCTTCAACTAAATGAAAAAAGCCCACCTATCAGGGTGGGCTTACTAGTTTAGCGGTAATTTAGGAATTGTACATCAATTGATAATTCAGCACCACGGATGGCAGAGATGATGCCTTGCAGGTCATCCCTGTTTTTTCCGGTAACGCGAATTTGGTCGTCCTGAATTTGACTTTTGACTTTTAACCCACTGTTTTTAATGATGGTGTTGATTTTCTTTGCTTGTTCTTTATCAATACCTTGAATGAGTTTAGCGCGTTGACGGACAGTACCGCCGGAAGCCCCTTCTATTTTCCCGTAATCGAGGTTTTTGACGGGAACCCCACGCTTTATAAGTTTACTGATTAAAACATCTTTTAATTGATCAAGTTTATACTCGTCATCAGAAACCAAAACGAGGTCTTCCTTATCGATGGAAATCGTACTTAAGCTGCCCTTGAAATCATAGCGCGTTTGTATTTCTTTCATTGCCATGGTTACAGCATTTGTCACTTCCGAAAAATCTACTTTGGATACTATATCGAATGAATTTTCCTTTGCCATTACTTACCTCCAGCAGGTTTTATTTCTTTTATTATAGAGAAGATAGGTAAGGAAGACAACCATTCATTCTGTTAAGCAAGTGGACTTTGTCAAGGGGATACAGGAAAAAACGGGGGATGTCCCCCGTTATTTATGATCTGTTTTTTTGGAGTAGGAATGTTTTCCCGCTTTAAGATTTTCCTGATAGGCCATGTTTTTTTCGGCGTTTCTCGCTTGGTTATCTTCGGGTCTTTTATTGTTATCTTTAGTGTGTGACATAATAAAAACTCCCTTCATAATCATGATCAATATGTATTGTTCGCAATTATAAGAGGGAGTATGCATATTTATGATTTCGCAGGGGTATCGTTTAAGAAGAAGATACCTACAGTACCAGGACCGGTATGTGCCCCGATTACTGAACCGATTGAATGGATCATGAAATTTGTCGTACCAAATTCATGTTGAATCACTTCTTTCCATTCCAATGCGGATTCTTCGTCATCGCCGTGAACAATACCAATTGTTTGAGTAGATAGATTTATGCCACGCTCATGCATTAATTCCATCGCTCTTTTCACTAATTTCTTTTTGCCGCGAATCTTCTCAAGAGGAACGAGTTTTCCATCCTCCACATTTAGTAGCGGTTTAATGTTTAATAACCCGCCAACAAGGGCAGATGTTTTGGATATACGTCCACCACGCGCCAAGTATTCAAGGTCACCTACCGTGAATAGGTGTTCCATGTGCTTGAGGAGGAAATTTATATGTGTTAAAATTTCTTCTTTAGAAGCTCCACTCTGAGCTAACTTGGCAGCTTGTTCAACGACCATGCCAATGCCTAATGATGCGCATTTCGAGTTAATGATCTCTATGTCCAAATCAGGGTATTCTTCCTTCACCTGGTTATGAATCATAACGGCTGTTTGGTACGTTCCGGATAGTTCAGAGGAAAAGGCAATATAAATGCCCTGTTTTTTTTCTTTGGCAAACTCCGTGAATATTTCCAAGAAATGTTCCGGAGAAACTTGTGAAGTTTTTGGAGCCTTACCATCAAGCATGGCTTGAAAAATCTCCTTAGAATTAATGGTAACGATGTCTTCATAATTTTGCCCATCCAAATGAACTTGTAGGGGGATCAATGTTACATTGTTTTCTTGATAGAAAGACAATGGCAAGTCACATGCACTATCCGCAAGAATCGTGATAGCCATAATACACCCGCTTTCTTTTTACATATTTTAGTAAATGTGAGTTTTACTCTATTTAGTTTAGCATGTAACGGTGAAATTTCAATCACTACGACTATAGAAAGAGAAAATAAGGGGAATTGGCCACTAAAAATAGAATATATTGGAGGTTTTTTGGTTGTATGGTAATGAAATAAAGAAAATTCTAATTGTCATAATTGGTGCATTACTGAATGCTGTTGCAATGAACTTTTTTCTGATTCCAGCAAATGTTTATGCAAGTGGATTCACAGGGGTAGCGCAGTTATTATCAAGTATTATTGGATCCTTTGCACCATTTAATGTATCGACTGGTATCTTACTCTTTCTATTGAATATTCCAGTCACTATTCTTGCATGGAGGAAGGTTGGGAAGTCCTTCACTTTTTATAGCTTCCTCAGTGTTATATTAATGAGTTTATTTATGGAAATCATCCCGCTAACACGATGGTCCCCAGACATTTTGTTGAATGCTGTGTTTGGTGGTGTGATCGCTGCGGTCGGAGTAGGGATTACATTGAAATTCGGGGCATCGACAGGTGGTATGGATATTATCGCCATGCTTTTATCACGCAAGAAGGACAAGCCTGTAGGAACTTACTTATTTCTTTTGAATGGAATCATCATCGTCACAGCCGGAGCGGTATATGGACCTGAAAAGGCCTTGTATACCCTCGTTACGCTTTATACTTCAACACGAGTGGTGGATGCTATACATACTCGCCATGAAAAGTTGACAGCCATGATCATAACGAAGCAAAGCGAGGAACTGAAGCAAGCCATCCATGCTAAATTGGTTCGCGGCATTACAAGGCTCCCTGCTAAAGGAGCTTTCACCAATGAAAGTAAGGAAATGTTAATGATCGTCATTACTCGGTATGAATTGTATGATTTGGAGAGGATTATTCAAGAAGTCGATCCCCATGCCTTCACCAACATTATTGAAACGTCGGGAATCGTTGGTACGTTCCGAAGGGAATGAACAGTAGGATTTTTACCATATTTTTCAATACTGTTACACTTCATTGACAAATGGATAAATATTGGTGTTTTACGTTTGAGGCTTATCCCAAACGGCTAATGTACTAGCGTATCGCCAATAAATCTTGTTGAAGGAGTGATGAACAATGGCTAAGAATGAAAAGATGAGTAGGGAAGAAGCTGGACGCAAAGGCGGGGAAGCCACTTCGAACAATCACGATAAGGACTTCTACCAAGAGATTGGACGCAAAGGCGGAGAAGCCACCTCAGATAATCACAACAAAGAGTTTTATCAGGAAATTGGTCAAAAGGGCGGAGAAGCCACATCCGATTCTCATGATAAAAGTTTTTATAAAGAAATCGGTAAAAAAGGCGGAACAACAGGAAATAACGGTTAAATAGAGAAAAGCCTCCAGGATCCTGGAGGCTTTTCCTTTTTACTTTAGATGGTTTTCCAACTTTTCCTGAAGTTCACGCAACTGTTCTTTTTCGGCATTATTCGTATTGGCATTAGCCGAAGAAAGAGCATTTTTGGCGATTTCTACAGTTTTTTGCTGGTCGCCACCAGGCTCAGAGTGGAGAGCTTCTTCAACAAAGTCCCGAGCGATCTGGAATAATTTGTTTCCCATCAGAAGCCACCATAGCTTTGTTCTGACATAATACGTAATCTGTCTTTTTCAGCCTCTGCATACGTAGTGTGATAAGGGATTTTTTCAGCGTGTTTGGCAACACTTTCTTTGCCTTGCTGTACAAAACGTTTTGATTTTGTTCCCATTATTATCTCCTCCGAATCTGAGCTTTTTGACAACGATGTTTGATGTTGTCCCTAGTAGTGTGGCTCAATAAATGGAATTTATGAAGGAAATAAATGTGTTATTTCAGATTGAATTTTTCCTCAAGGAAAATGGCAATGCCGTCCTCCTCATTGGTCAAGGTGGTCGTGTTGGCTACGTTTTTCACTAATTCTATAGCATTACCCATGGCGACACCTGTTCCTGCATAGTCAAGCATTTCCAAGTCATTGTCCTCATCCCCGAATGCGATGATCCGGTCTTTTGGAATGTCCAGGTAATTGGATACACGCTGAAGCCCGACAGCCTTGCTTAATCCACTTTTTATGATTTCGATGATGTGAAAGGGCTCTGACCAACGTCGGTGATCAACCAATTCAGCATGGACATCCGATAGATGCTGCCGAATTTGCCCGACATATTCGCTATCTGTATGGATGAGCATCGAAGTAGGCGAATCGTTTAGGTAGTTCCGCAGGTCCCCGCTAGTCATTTTTGGATTCCCTACATTGAACATATTCATCAATTTTTCGTCATGATAATGGACATATAAATCATCCCTAACCTCTGCAATGATGTTATGATAGCTAAATTGGTCACAGGCCTCGACTATCTCTTTTGCAATCTTGATGTCGAGAGGTGAATGATACGTCCCCCAGCTTGTCTGCAAGGGATGGTGGACAAAGGCACCATTGAAATTGACGATAGGCGTTGTCAATCCCAACTCACGATAATAGAGTTCGCTTGAGCGGTAGGGACGGCCTGTCGCAATCATGACTTCATGTCCATCCTCTTTCAGTTTTAAAAGGGTCTGTTTAGTGCGGGGGGAAATGGATTTTTTATCAGTAAGTAATGTTCCATCAAGATCCAATACAATTAAATGCTTGTCATTCATCTATGGCACCTTCTGTTCTTTTTTGATTTTATTATAGGCGAATATTGTTAAGTTTAGTGTACTGAAATTGTAAATGTTTTTCATTCTTTATGCATTCTTGTATGATATTACTAAATGAAAGGGTTATAATAATCCCGAGATTATACGACTTACTTAAATAGGTTTTTTAATAAAATTTTGGTTGTTCCATATAGGGGCAATCAGCATTATAACATGAATGATTCGGAGGGGTCGAATTGGTTATCATCGAAAAAGAAGTAATAGGGCACATTCCCGTTTTACATGTTAGCGAACGGTCCATTTTCAATAAGGAACTGCCGCTAGTCATTTTTATACACGGATTTCAGAGTGCAAAGGAACACAATCTCCATTATGCGTATTTAATGGCTGAAAAGGGCTTTCGCGTGATTCTTCCCGATGTTGTCTACCATGGAGAGAGGGAAACGGGGGAAAGCGAATCCGAGTTGATGCCTCGTTTTTGGGAAATGGTATTACAGAGCATCAAAGAGTTGCCCCTACTTAAAGATGATTTACTTTCCCGTAAATTAATCGATCCTAAAAGGATTGGCATAGCCGGCAGCTCAATGGGTGGGATTGTGACCAATGGGGCGTTAGCGACTTATGATTGGTTATCGGCGGGCGTGAGCTTGATGGGGAACCCTTCATATGTTTCGTTTGCCGAGCTTCAAATAGGGGAAATGAAAAAAAGGGAGATTAGCTTTCCCCTATCGGAAGAGGAAATCACACAAGCGATTGCACAACTTAAACCATTTGACCTAAGCTTGAATCCCGACAGGCTCGCTAATCGGCCACTATTGTTTTGGCATGGAGCAAAAGATCATGTGGTTCCTTATCAATATGCATATCGCTTTTATGAAGAGGTTAAATCAAGTTATAATGAAGGGGATAATAGAATTAATTTCATTCTCGACAAGAAAGCATCTCATAAGGTAAGCAGAGAAGGTGTGCTTCAAACGGCGAACTGGTTTGAGAAACATTTATTGCCAACTATACAAAAAGCTTAATGGAACGCGAAAAATCTGTTATGATTCTAATATGTAGATAGTGTAAACCGTTTTAACTATCAGCACCCGGTATGAATGACGGGGATAATTGATTATAAAAGGAGTGATTAGGATGGATCAAGATACAAAAGACATTATTATGGGAGCTTTGGAACAGGTTATTGACCCGGAGCTTGGAATAGATATCGTCAATCTGGGCTTGGTATATGATGTGGATATGGACGAGGCAGGACTAACGACTGTGAAGATGACCTTGACGGCTATGGGCTGCCCATTAGCTGGTACAATCGTCGATCAAGTGAAATTGGTGCTTGAAGATATTCCGGAAGTGAAAGAAACGGACGTGCAAATTGTGTGGAGTCCACCATGGTCCAAGGACCGCATGTCCAGATATGCAAAAATCGCATTAGGCATAAAATAAATTCCATGTAAAAGAATGAATAGAGAGCCAGTCAAAAAACGGTGAATCCGCATTTTGTGGACCAGCTTTTTATTGGCTTGGCTTTTTCTAATACATGAGGGCTAGGAGTGGTTAATTGACCAGTCAAATAAAAGATTCTTTAGATAGGCCATTAAGAGATTTGAGAATTTCCGTCATCGATCGTTGCAACTTCCGTTGTCAATATTGTATGCCGGCTGAAATTTTTCATGAGAATTTCCAGTTCCTCCCGAAGAGCGAGCTTTTATCATATGAAGAAATTATAAGGATCTCTAAAATATTCGCAAACTTAGGTGTGAAGAAGTTAAGGTTGACGGGCGGGGAACCGCTGTTACGCAGAAATCTTACCACGCTTATTTCCGAACTTGTCTTGATTGAAGGAATAGAAGATATAGGGTTGACCACCAATGGCGTGTTCCTGAAGAAGCATGCGGCCGATTTAAAGGCAGCAGGTTTACAACGAGTGAACATCAGCCTAGACAGTCTGGATGACGAGTTGTTTAAAAAGATGAATGGCAGAAATATCGGGATAAAACCGGTTCTGGAAGGCATCGCCGCTGCTAAAAAGGCAGGACTTGGCGTCAAGGTCAATATGGTGGTGAAAAAAGAAACGAATGAATCTCAAATCCTGCCAATGGCTCGTTTTTGCAAACAGGAAGGCATTCAACTGCGATATATAGAATATATGGATGTTGGCCATACAAATGGTTGGCAACTAAAAAATGTGGTAACGAAAAAGGAACTGCTCGAGATGCTACAGCAAGAATTCGAATTGGAACCTGTGGAAGAAGATTACTTTGGGGAAGTTGCTAAGCGTTTCCGTTATAAAGGAACAACAACTGAAGTAGGATTCATCACGTCGGTTTCGGAATCATTCTGTTCAAGTTGCACGCGTGCACGTCTCTCTGCAAACGGTAGCATATATACTTGCTTATTTAATGGGAAAGGCCATGACTTGAAGTCATTGGTTCGTTCAGAGATGTCGGATGAAGAATTAACAGACCACATCATATCGATTTGGAATCATCGAGATGACCGTTATTCGGACGAGAGGGTAGCGGGCACTTTGAAAAAACAAGAAAAAATAGAAATGTCCTTTATTGGTGGTTGATTTTTAAAGGACAAGTTAAAAATACGGGATGGCAGATGCCATCCCGTATTTTTTTGTATGTGCATCGTTTGGTTAATGAATAAATTATACGGGTTTTATGCATGTATATGATGGAACAAGATATTAAATGGTCCCTGGATCAATACAATTGGATGGATACGGTCGATATCCCCGCAACCTTTTCATGTTGTAGGCATATAATTGCTGGTTGTCGGGGGACGGATATGGAGGTTGTGAAATGAATAAACAAGGCAATGAATGAACTACTGGTGATTTTAGCAACAAGAAAGGGTTAAATCAAAGACGTTGTTCATAAATGGGCTGTGAATGGAAAAAATATATCAAAGAATAGTAGCAAAAGATAGAATTTTGTATATAATTTAATAATTTTATAAAAATACATTTGATTTTATTTTTATTCAATCATATAATAATAGAATCAAAGAATGACAGGGACTAGAATATAGGAGTGGTTTTATGAACGTTTCAATTGTCGGAGCTACAGGATATGGTGGATTGGAGCTAATAAGGTTCCTGACTAATCATCCTCATTTACAAATAGAATCATTGCATACTTCATCCCAATTTGGTCGGAGTATCCATGAAGAAAATCCGCATTTAATGCATATGAAAGATAAATTGGAAGCCATTGATCCGGAAAAAATCGCAAAAAAATCTGATATTGTTTTTCTCGCTACGCCTTCAGGTGTTTCCTCACAACTGATTTCGCAATTTTCTGATCTTGACTTGAAAGTAATCGATTTGTCAGGGGACCTCAGGCTTCAAACTCCAGGAGAATATGAACGTTGGTATAAAAAAGAGGCTGCCCCTCAATCCATCCTTGAAAAAGCTATATACGGTCTAGCAGAATGGAATGCCGAGGAAATCAGGCAATCCACTATTATTGCAAACCCAGGTTGTTACCCCACCGCTACATTGCTTGGCCTTGCCCCTTTATTTACGGAAGGATGGGCTACAGGTTCAGATGTAATTATCGATGCAAAATCAGGGGTGTCCGGGGCAGGGAAGTCTCCTTCGGTCGTAACGCATTATAGTGAAATGAATGAAAATTTCAAAATATACAAGGTGAACCAGCATCAACATATACCGGAAATTGAGCAACAGCTTGGACGCTGGTCGAAAGGTTTACAGCCGATATCTTTTAACACCCATCTTGTCCCGATGACGAGAGGGATCATGGCCACAATGTACGTTAAACTAAACCGGCAAACTTCAACGGCCGAATTAAGGGATTTATATGAAACCATTTATGATAAACATCCATTTGTTCGAATACAGCCGCTAGATCACTTTCCTTCTACAAAACAAGTATATGGTTCGAATTTTTGCGATATAGGTGTCGCTTATGATGAAAGAACAGGAAGGGCAACGATTGTTTCGGTCATTGATAATTTAGTGAAAGGCGCTGCTGGGCAGGCCATTCAAAATGCAAATCTTTTAATGGGGATTGAAGAAACAACAGGATTATGGAACACCCCGCTTTATCCATAAAATTTCTTGGAGGGAAATAATGAATACATTACAGCCAGTTGAAACAATCAAACAAATTGAAAAAGGAAACATCTTAATTCCACAAGGATTTAAAGCATCAGGCGTTCATGCAGGTTTACGTTACTCCAAAAAAGATATTGGCGTCATTTTCTCGGACGTCACAGCCTCAGCTGCTGCCGTTTATACACAGAATATCGTTCAGGCGGCCCCAATCGATGTGACGAAAGACAGTATTTCCGTTACCGGCAAACTTCATGGCATCGTCGTGAATAGTGCCTGCGCGAATGCATGCACTGGAAAGCAAGGGCTAAAGGATGCGCTTGAAATGCGAAAGCTTACGGCACAAAAGTTCGGGTTGGAAGATCATGCTTTTGCTGTGGCTTCAACGGGAGTCATCGGTGAGTACTTGGATATGGAAAAAATCGAAAAGGGAATAGATTTACTCGAGATAGCTGATACACCGGAAGCCGCAGAAGACTTTGGTACCGCTATTTTGACGACGGATATCGTCACGAAGAGCTGTGGGTATGAAACGGTCATTGACGGCAAGGCCGTAAAAATGGGCGGTGCAGCGAAAGGGTCGGGGATGATTCATCCTAACATGGCTACGATGCTTGGATTCATTACAACGGATGCAGCCATTGAACCAGCCGATTTACAGCAGGCGTTATCTAGCATAACCAACGATACCTTCAATCAAATCACAGTTGATGGTGATAGCTCCACGAACGACATGGTTCTGGTCTTGGCAAATGGAGAAGCAGGCAATGAACCATTATCCAAAGCACACCCGGAATGGTCCGTCTTCTTGAATTTATTAAAACAGACCTCTGAAAACCTTGCTAAGCAAATTGCAAAAGATGGAGAAGGGGCTACGAAGCTAATCGAAGTCAATGTCCATGGAATGAATGAGAAAACAGATGCACAGATGATGGCAAAAACGATTGTGGGTTCAAATTTAGTGAAAACCGCAGCGTTTGGCTCTGACGCTAACTGGGGTCGCATTATCGCGGCCATGGGAAGAAGCGGAGTGGCCTTTCAACCTACACAAACAACGATCGCCTTTGGTGATATCGTAGTCCTGAAGGATGGCGAACCTGTACAGTTTTCTGAAGAAGAGGCGAAAGCCTATTTAGAAAATAAGAGTATAACGATTAATGTCTATTTACAGGATGGGAACGAATCGGGTACGGCATGGGGCTGCGACCTAACCTATGATTATGTGAAAATTAATGGGAGCTATCGATCATAAGGGGGATGAATGGGTGGACACTTTAGTCATCAAATGCGGCGGCAGCATTATTAATGAGTTATCCGAATCATTTTTTACGAGTATAAAAGAACTACAAAGCCGTGGGTATCAAATCGTCTTCGTTCATGGAGGCGGTCCGGATATCAATTCGATGCTTGAGAAATTTGAAATTGAACCAGTATTCGAAGATGGGTTAAGAAAAACGACATCAGACGTGCTGGAAGTGGTTGAACTGATGCTGGCAGGTAAATCTAATCGTTGCCTTGTACACAAGTTGGAAGAACACGGAATCAAAGCAGTTGGCCTCAATGGATCGGATGGCGGCATCCTGACCGGTGAGTTCATTGATAAAGAAAAACTAGGGGCTGTCGGTGAAATTCATCAGGTCGATACAGAACTATTGGAATTGTTTTTCGACAAAGGCTTCTGCCCAGTGTTGACGCCTATCTCCTCTACAGAAGATGGAAATAAACTGAATGTGAATGCCGATATGGCTGCAGGTTCAGTGGCGAAAGCCCTTTCGGCGGCCATGTGTTTATTTGTAACAGATGTTAAAGGGGTAATGAAGAATCATCAAGTCATCGAAAAGCTGACCGAATCGGAGACGCAAGATTTAATTACAGATGGCAGTATATATGGAGGAATGATTCCAAAGGTAAAGACTGCATTATCCGTGTTGAATAAGGGCGTCGAAGAAGTGATGATTGTAAGTGGAAAAGAGATCTTCTACGAGGATGGACAGTTCATCGGTACGAAATTTTTACAGAAAGAAGGGGTATTCAAATGAGTTCTTTATTTCCAACGTATGCAAGATGGGACATAGAACCAGAAACAGCGAACGGTACGAAGTTAATGAGTAAGAATGGGAAAGAGTATCTGGACTTTACATCAGGAATTGGAGTGCTGAATCTTGGTCATTGTCACGAAAAAGTGAAGAATGCCGTTACTCAGCAGTTGAATAAGTATTGGCATGTATCGAATATGTTCCAGAGCTCTGCACAGGAAAGGGTTGCGGGCATGCTGGCAGAAGCATCGGGATTGGACCACGTTTTCTTTGCCAACAGCGGTGCGGAAGCAAATGAGGCAGCAATTAAACTTGCCCGTAAAGCGACAGGGAGAAGTAAGATCGTCACTTGTTTACAATCATTTCATGGGCGTACTTTCGCAACAATGGCAGCAACCGGGCAAGATAAGATCAAGAAAGGTTTCGGCCCGATGTTAAACTCTTTTGAATATGTTCCTTTTAATGATAACGACGCTTTAGCCGCCGCAGTAGACGGAGACACGGCAGCGGTCATGATTGAAATCGTTCAAGGGGAAGGTGGTATTCATGTTGTTCAGCAAGCTTATTTGGATGCAATTGCTGCCGCATGTAAAAAACATGGAGCCCTTCTTATCGTTGATGAAATTCAAACGGGAATTGGCCGGACAGCTAAGCCATTCGCTTTCCTTCATTTCGATATCCAGCCAGATATCCTTACTTCGGCCAAAGGGCTTGGAAACGGACTCCCTATCGGGGCAATGATAGGTAAAAGGGAATTGGCGGAATTCTTTGGTCCTGGAAGCCATGGGTCCACTTTTGGAGGAAACCCAGTGAGTGTCGCAGCTGCCGAAGCGGTTCTAACTGAAATATTCCAACCGGATTTCTTAAAAGAAGCAGAGGAAAAAGCTGAGTATCTGAAAAGTGAATTGACCAAGGCGTTAGAGGATCTTGACGATGTAATAGAAGTCCGGGGTCTTGGGATGATGATTGGCATTGAATGCAAACAGGAAGTCCAGGGCTTTATATTGGAGATGCAAGAGGCAGGTCTACTTCTATTGAGTGCCGGGCCGAACGTACTTCGCTTGCTTCCACCGCTTACGGTGAATCAATCAGAAATAGATCAGGCAATCGTGAAAATTAAAAGTGCAGTGGCAACAAAACAAATAATCTAAATTATTTGAATTTTTATAGAATGAAATGAATAATTATGCTACTATGTATATAAATATACATCATCTACCTAAGAGGTGAAAAACATGAAAAATTATTTATGCTTAGAAAATGGTTCTGTATTCGAAGGGAATCTGTTAACTAAATCGACTCAGAAAACAATTACTGGAGAGATTGTCTTTTTTACCGGAATGACCGGATATCAGGAAGTATTGACTGATCCGTCCTATAAAGATCAAATCGTCATCTTTACGTATCCCTTAATTGGGAATTACGGAATCAATCCATTCGATTTCGAAAGTAAGAAGCCTCATGTGGCTGGCGTTATTGTGTATGAAGGCACTATGAATCATTCACATTATCAAGCCGAATATTCACTTGCTGAGTATTTGGATAAATGGAATATTCCTCTATTGAGTCATGTGGATACAAGGGCTGTCGTCAAGAATATCCGTCAAGAAGGTTCCATGCAAGCGGCGATCTCCATGAATGAAAACTATACCTTCGAATCCAAGCTCGATGGTATAGCCGCACATGTCGCTGTAGTTTCCACGAAACAATATGAGGAATATGGAGAAGGCGGCAAGCATATTGTATTGATGGACTTTGGCTATAAAAAATCCATTTTAACTTCATTGATCGAGCAGGGGTGCCATGTTACAGTCGTTCCCTTCGATACGAAATTCGAACAGATCGTGAAATTGAAACCGGATGGCATTTTGCTTTCAAATGGGCCTGGGGATCCAAAACAGCTTGAATATCTGTTGGATAATATAAAGAAAATCATTTCGAATTTTCCTACCATGGGCATTTGCCTAGGTCATCAATTGACCGCACTTGCTTTTGGGGGCAATACGAAAAAGATGCTGTTTGGGCACCGAGGTGCGAACCAGCCCGTGGTCGATTTGAAAACGAAAAGGGTTTATATGAGTTCACAAAACCATAGTTATGAAGTGGATGAACCAAGTTTAGAAGGAACATCGCTTCAAGTCCGGTTCCGTAATGTAAATGATCATACCGTTGAGGGCCTTATGCATAAAGACCTTCCAATTTTCACAACTCAATACCATCCTGAAGCAAATCCAGGACCGGTTGAAAGTTCACTGTTGTTCCACGACTTTTTACAAATGATAAATGATTATAGCGGGAGAGAAAAAGCATATGCCTAAAGACAACACGATACAGACCATATTAGTAATTGGTTCAGGGCCAATCGTCATCGGGCAGGCCGCTGAATTTGACTATGCAGGAACACAAGCCTGCCTCGCCTTAAAAGAGGAAGGCTATAAAGTCATTCTTGTCAATAACAATCCGGCAACCATAATGACGGACGAAATGAACGCGGACGCCGTCTATTTCGAACCGTTGACGGTGGATGTACTGGAAAAAATCATTGCCAAAGAAAAACCAGATGGCTTGCTTGCCACTTTAGGCGGTCAAACGGGATTGAATCTTGCCTATCAGTTAGATGATGCTGGGATTCTTGAAAAATATAATGTCAAATTACTAGGAACACCGATTGACTCCATCAAAAAGGGAGAAGATCGTGAGCTGTTCCGTCAACTAATGTTTGAAATAGATGAGCCAGTGCCGGACAGTAAGATTGTCCATACTTTGGAAGAGGCGGTAGCTTTTGCTGAGGAAATTGGCTTTCCCATCATCATCAGACCAGCCTACACACTAGGCGGAACCGGTGGTGGAATCGCAGAATCCATGGAGGTTTTCAAAGAACTTGTTCGGGGTGGTCTTCAGGAAAGCCCGATTACTCAATGCTTGATTGAACGAAGCATCGCGGGCTTTAAGGAAGTCGAATATGAGGTCATGCGTGATGGAAACAATACATGCATCACCATCTGTAATATGGAAAATATTGATCCAGTCGGTATTCACACAGGTGATTCGATCGTGGTTGCACCATCACAGACATTGTCTGATGATGAGTTTCAAATGCTACGTTCTGCCTCCATTAAAATCATTTCCGCTTTAGGGATTATCGGGGGCTGCAATATTCAATTTGCACTTGATCCTAACAGTAAACAATATTATTTGATTGAAGTGAATCCGCGTGTCAGTCGTTCTTCTGCATTGGCTTCCAAAGCGACCGGGTATCCAATTGCCCGTATCGCTGCAAAACTGGCTGTCGGCTATCATTTATCGGAAATCATCAACCCAGTAACGAAGAGCACGTATTCAAGCTTTGAACCGGCGTTGGATTATGTAGCAGTTAAGTTCCCGCGTTGGCCATTCGATAAATTCAAGACGGCACACCGTAAATTGGGCACACAGATGAAAGCGACAGGAGAAGTAATGGCCCTGCATCGCAATTTCGAAGGCGGAGTACAAAAGGCTATTGATTCATTGGAATTAAAGACAAACGGGCTTCAGCTCCTGTCATTAAAGGATAAGTCAGTATCCGAGCTTTGGGAAAAGCTTGCCGAGAAATCGGATGAAAGAATCTTTGTCATTTTTGAAATGCTTCGTAAAGGTGTGACGATGGAGGAAATCCATGAAGCAACCGCTATAGATTACTATTTCCTTCACTCTTTCGCTTCGCTAATCGAGAAAGAAAAGGATATCTCTTCCAAGACTGCTGAATTGGTCAACAAGGAAGAGATGCAGCTTTACAAGGAGAAGGGCTTTTCAGATCGCTACCTTGCCTCCGTATGGAATATAAGTGAATTCGACGTGAGGGCACTTCGTAAAACACTGGGCATATCAGCCGTTTACAAGACGGTGGATACATGTGCAGCCGAATTCGACTCACATACGAACTATCATTATTCGACTTATTTTGGAGAAAATGAACAGCAAAAAACAGATAAGAAAAAAGTCCTGATGATTGGCAGCGGGCCAATCCGAATCGGTCAAGGCATCGAATTCGATTACTGTTCCGTTCATGGCGTTTATGCCCTTCAAGGTGAAAATGTGGAAACGGTCATGATCAATAATAACCCCGAAACGGTCAGTACAGATTTTGCGACAGCAGACCGTTTGTATTTTGAGCCTTTAACTCTGGAATATGTCTTGAACGTCATTGAAGCGGAAAATATTGAGGATGTCATTGTCCAGTTTGGCGGTCAGACTGCTATCAATCTGGCTAAAGGATTGGAAGACTACGGAATCAATTTGCTTGGTACTTCATTTGACATGCTTGATCAGTTAGAAGATCGCGATCGTTTTTATCAACTGTTACAAAAGCTGGACATTCCGCATGTGCCAGGAACAATGGCTGATAGTGTGGAACAGCTCGTTGAAAGTGCTGAAACAATCGGCTTCCCTGTTCTGTTGCGTCCATCCTATGTCATCGGTGGACAAGGAATGGAAATCATCCGTTCAAAGGAAAGTTTGTTGAACCGAATCGAAAATGGTGCAGAACTTGTGTATCCCGTATTGATCGATTCTTATATTCCTGGTAAGGAAGCAGAAATCGATTTGATTGCGGATGGTAAGGAAGTTTATATCCCAATCGTAGCCGAACATGTTGAAAAAGCAGGGGTTCATTCAGGAGATAGCCTGGCTTTACTGCCTTCACAGTCCTTATCGGATGATATTAAGGGGAAAATGACCATTTATGCAGAAAAGCTTGTGAGAGAGCTTGGATATAAAGGACTCATGAATATCCAATTCGTCATTGATGGCAGTGATGTATATGTACTGGAAGTAAATCCGCGTGCTAGCCGTACGATTCCAATCATCAGTAAAGTCACGAACGTTCCATTAGTGCAAATGGCGACAAAAATATTGCTTGGGAAATATTCTTTAGCAAATTTGGTTGAAAAAACAGGATTAATGGAAGATATTCCGTATTCGGTCGTTAAATATCCAGTATTCTCAACCTTTGCTTTAAGTGGACTGGATTCAAAAGTCGGTCCGGAAATGAAGTCCACAGGGGAAGGCATCGCAATCGGGGAAACCATGATAGAAGCGTTAACGAAAGTATTTCACGCTCAAAAGGCTAAACATACGACAGGTGTGTATCAAGCCAAATCAGCGCAATTAAGCGAAGGACTACTTAAGCTAATCCATGATGCCGACTTGGAAATCACCCATTCGGACTTTGACGAATGGCTAAAGGCAGGCAATGCAGCCGTCGTCTTGGCTTATGGAGCAACGGATGAAGATAAGCAGTTACGGTTATTAGCAGCCAAATACAGACTATTGGCCTTTTCAGAAGAGGAAACATTTAAAGCGTATTTGCAATCACTGAAGCATGCGGATCCAAGCGTTACCTCATTGCAGGAATGGCTTCTAACTTATTCGAAAGGGGTGTCACACGTATGAATGCACTGATGGCACAGTCGCACTCGAAAATCTTGGGTGGAAAAGACTTCTTGACGATGAAGGAAACAACATCAAAGGAAATTGCAGCTTTATTGGAGTTGGCGCAAAATATAAAAGCCAAATTACAAGCGGGCGAGGAATATAAACCTTTAGCTGGTAAGACATTAGGGATGATTTTTGAAAAATCATCGACTCGTACCCGGGTCTCTTTTGAAGTGGGAATGCTACAGCTAGGTGGCCATGCATTATTTTTGAGCAGTAATGACTTGCAAATCGGACGTGGAGAACCCATTTCCGATACGGCAAAAGTCCTTTCCGAGTACATTGATGGTATCATGATTCGTACTTTCGGGCATGAAAAAATCATGGAATTGGCTGATCATGCAACCATTCCCGTTATTAATGGGTTGACTGACCTTGCACATCCTAGCCAAGTGATGGCGGACTTCCTGACCATCATAGAATTGAAAGGGAAATTGAAAGGATTAAAAATGAGTTACATTGGCGATGGGAATAATGTAGCCAACTCATTGATGGTCGGTTGCGCTAAAATGGGCATGAATTTCTCGATTGGATGTCCGGAGGGGTATAAGCCTGACGAAGAAATCGTTGCCTACGCGAAGGAAGTAGCAGCTGAAAACAATTGTGAAGTAACTGTTACGACCTCAGCGGTTGAAGCCATTAAGGACGCAGATATCGTATATTCGGATGTATGGACCTCCATGGGGCAAGAAATTGAGAATAGCATCCGTTTAGAAGCGTTTAAGGGCTATCAAATCAACGGTGAACTTGTTAAACATGCAAAGAATGATTATCTATTCATGCATTGCTTACCTGCTCATAGAGAAGAAGAGGTGACTGCAGAAGTCATCGATGGGCCGAATTCGGTCGTATTCCATCAAGCGGGGAACCGTCTACATGCCCAAAAGGCGGTTCTCGTAGATTTACTATCATAATAAATTTAAGCGTCTGCTCTATAGCAGGCGCTTTTTACTTTTGCCACCATCCTCTTTTCCCCTTTGAAATTTTCGGTCATGAAAGAAAAAAAGGTGGCAATAATAATAGGGAAAGCATGTAAAGGGGTGAAATACATGGGGCAAAATCGTCAATTTAAGCCAGGGCAAAAAGCACCTAATAATGGGGCATACGTAGAAATCGGTGAAACAGGAAGTATGGTAGTCAATCCGAAAATGGTCAAGCTCGAAGCAGGGGACACCTTTCCTGAGACTTCGAATCATAACCGGCTATGGACCTATCAAAGAAAGCCATAATGAAATGGAAAAGCAGGAAAAGGATGATCATTCCCTTTCCTGCTTTTTTTGTAGAAAAGAAAACCCTAGGCTAGGCCTACGGTTCTACCTGGAATTGTAAGTATCATATCGTATTTGCACCGAAGTACAGAAGACAAGTGATTTACAAGAAAGATAAAAAAGGATATCGGTCGGCGCACGCTATGTGAAAGGAAAGGAGTGGAAATCATTGAAGCAACGGCATGTAAAGACCATGTACATATGCTCGTGAGCATCCCACCAAAAATAAGTGTATCTTCATTTGCGGGTTATTTAAAAGGGGAAAGTAGTTTGAATATATTTGACCGTCATACGAATTTGAAATACAGGTATGGAAACCGAAAGTTTTGGTGGGCGGGATATTATGTAGATACAGTTGGACGAAACAAAAAGGTAATAGAAGAATACATACGGAACCAGATACAAGATGATATAGTCGCAGATCCGTTCACAGGTGAAGAAATACAGAAAAAGAAAAGGAAGTGAGTGGAAGGCCTTTTAAGGTCTGGCCAGTAAAAGTAGTACAATTAAAGGCTCTTCGGGATGATTTGGCCTTTCTTCTTGATTGAAGAGAGGTTTTTTGCTTTTGACTTTTAACTTTTAGAGTAAACAGATTGTATAAACCCTCTGGTAGGGTGGGTTGTAAAGGGTTAATAGCAGAAATTATCAATGTCCCATATAACTTTTCTTTACAAGGGAATAATAAGCAGTATAATTAAAATATAAAGGTCAAAGTTGGTCAAACATCATAAGCATTCTTTTGGAAACAATGAATGGGAGGTTTTAAGATGGATTTTAATACGATGACGGAAAGAACCCAGCAGGCATTTATAAGTGGGCAGGAGCTGGCCAAGGATAGGGAAAACCCGGAACTTACCGAGCTTCATCTATTAAAAGCCCTGATGACACAGGATGAAAGCCTACTCATTAGAATTTTGTCGGAAACGAATCAATCGCTCAGTCATTTCGATACGGAGATGAATAAAGAAATAAATAAGTTGCCTCAAGTGAGCGGAAGCACCTCTCAAGTTTATATGTCGAATTCCCTTCAGAATGTGCTGTCGGCAGCTGAAAAGGAAATGAAGAGCTGGGAGGATGAGTATCTATCAGTTGAGCATATTTTGCTTGCTTTGTTAAAAGAAGATAAACCCAACATAAGAAAGCTATTTGCGGACTATGGGATCGACTATGGGAAAGCGAGGCAAATTATCCAAACGATAAGGGGGAATCAGAGAGTGACTAGTCAAAATCCGGAAAACACATATGAAGTTTTGAAAAAATATGGAAGAGATCTTGTTGCTGAAGTGAAGGCGGGGAATGTGGATCCTGTCATTGGCCGTGATACGGAGATCCGGAATGTCATCCGTATTTTGTCACGTAAGACAAAAAATAACCCCGTATTGATTGGGGAACCTGGTGTTGGTAAAACGGCCATTGTCGAAGGTCTGGCCCAACGAATTGTCCGAAAAGATGTACCGGAAGGGCTTAAAGATAAAACGGTGTTTTCGCTTGATATGAGTGCGTTGGTTGCCGGGGCTAAGTTTCGCGGTGAATTTGAGGAACGACTGAAAGCGGTTCTGAATGAAGTGAAAAAGAGCGATGGGAACATCCTATTATTCATCGATGAATTGCATACCATTGTCGGTGCTGGTAAAACGGAAGGGGCAATGGATGCCGGAAATATGCTGAAGCCAATGTTAGCGCGTGGTGAATTGCATTGCATTGGTGCAACCACACTTGACGAATATCGTAAGTATATTGAGAAGGATCCCGCTCTTGAACGGCGTTTCCAGCAAGTGCTCGTTCCAGAGCCAGACGTAGAAGATACCATTTCCATTTTGCGTGGTCTGAAGGAAAGGTTCGAGGTCCATCATGGGGTCAGAATACATGATCGATCCATTGTGGCAGCAGCTGTTCTATCAAATCGCTATATTACGGAACGCTTCTTACCGGATAAAGCAATAGACCTTGTGGATGAGGCTTGTGCAATGATCCGGATGGAAATCGACTCGATGCCAGCGGAACTTGATTCGATTACGCGGAAAGTCATGACGTTGGAGATAGAGGAAGCCGCCCTTAAAAACGAAGAGGATGCTCAAAGCAAAGCAAGATTGGAGGTACTCCAAAAAGAACTTTCGGAATTGCAGGATCAGGCTACCAGTATGAAAGCCAAATGGCAAATGGAGAAATCGTCCCTTCAAAAAGTCCAGGATCAAAGGGAAGAACTTGAAAAGTTAAAGCATGAGCTGGAACAGGCGGAAAATGACTATGACCTGAACCGTGCAGCTGAACTTCGACACGGGAAGATTCCACAGCTTCAAAAGGAATTGGAGGCCATGGAAGAAGAGGTGGAAAATGGGAAGCAGGAATCCCGTTTGCTCCGCCAAGAAGTGACCGAGGAAGAAATTGCTTCAATCGTTGCTAGATGGACGGGTATTCCGGTAAGTAAGTTAGTGGAAAGCGAAAGGGATAAATTGCTTCGTCTTTCGGATATTCTTCATGAACGGGTAATCGGTCAAGGGGAAGCGGTGGAACTTGTATCGGATGCTGTATTACGGGCTAGAGCCGGGATCAAGGATCCAAACAGACCAATAGGTTCCTTTATTTTCCTTGGACCGACAGGGGTCGGTAAAACAGAATTGGTCAAAGCGTTGGCAGAGACGCTATTCGACAGTGATGAACATATGATACGGATTGATATGTCTGAGTACATGGAGAAACATTCCGTTTCCCGTTTGGTCGGGGCTCCTCCCGGATATGTAGGGTTTGAGGAAGGCGGTCAGTTGACGGAAGCGATTAGGCGAAATCCGTACTCGGTCGTGTTACTTGATGAAATCGAAAAGGCTCACCCGGAAGTCTTCAATATTTTATTGCAAATGCTCGACGATGGCAGGATCACGGACTCTCAAGGTAGAACGATCAACTGTAAAAACACGGTGATCATTATGACTTCCAATATCGGTTCACATTTCTTGCTTCAGTCCAATCGAGAAGATGGAGCCATTGAAGAAGGAATAAAAGAGCAGGTCTTCACGGAGTTAAGAGGACATTTCCGTCCTGAATTTCTAAATCGTGTGGATGATATCGTTCTGTTCAAGCCACTCACAAAACAAGAGATTGTCGGCATTGTTGAAAAGATGATTCAACAGTTGCAAGTAAGGTTGACTGAACAAGATATCACACTTGGTGTGACGGATGCCGCTAAGGAATTTATTGCTGAACAAGGGTATGACCCAGTATACGGAGCAAGGCCATTGAAACGTTTTATCCAAAAGCATCTAGAAACGATGATTGCCCGTAAAATTATATCGGGGACGATTGGTGATCATGGAAGTATGACGATAGATTATGACCAAGAGGGATTGGTTTTGAGGTAAATGTAAGCAGTTAGTTTAGAAAATAGCTGAAAACGGTATATGAAAGAGGACATCCTAAAAGGATGTCCTCTTTTGCTTCTTAATGTTGATGTGAGTCTTTTGATGGCCCTTCAGGCATAACAGCAGGGATGATACAAACTAGAACAGCCGTAATAAGTCCTAAAATTGTTCCCTGTGTAGCATCGTATGAAACTCCGATCATGGAAGAAACAACATATACAAGCATATGCACTAATACGAATGTCCAAAGAATTGTCCAAGCATAACGCATCGAATTTCACCTCATTCCACTACAGTCTTTTTTATCTTACCATAATTAATATACAGTTAAAACGGCTTTTTCATAATAACTGATAAATAATTCATCGTTGCCCTTTCATGTCTTTTGAACGACGGGCGATATCAGTCACGAATCCAGCAGGCATGATTCCTGAAAATTAATGGAGAAAAGTAATTTAAGACTCGAAGATAGGCGTCCCCCCTTACCCTTTTGATATCTCGACATAAATTAACTAATAGTAATATTCCTAAAAGGAGTTAGTTTAGATGGAACAGAGAACTTTTCAAATCGAAGACCAATGGAATATCGTCTATTATCCAGAACAACCCAGTGGATTTTCCGTCATGGTAATTGGGGACCGAAGTTCTTTTGTAGATAAGGACAGTAGCTTTTGGCTTCAGCATCCGGGTAGGTTACGTATATTAGAATATTTGAAACAAACCGGTTACACCCTTTTTTCCTCGAATTTTTACGGGGCGAACTGGGGGAGCCCCAAAGCTCTTGATCTTTCGTTGAAGTTATATATCCTCTTTATGAAAAATGAAATAGTCAATCGGAAAATCCATGTTCTTGCAGAGGGGACAGGAGCCCTGCTGGCATTGAGACTAATGAAAGAGATGGGAAGCCAAATCCGTTCGGTTGTCCTCATTGACCCGATTTTATCTTTGAAGGTTCAAATGGAAAAAGAAAAGGATAATAAGTTCTTTTATAAAAAGTGGCTATCGGAAATAGCCGCAGCATATGAGGTAGATCCAGCTGATATGGAGAAAGAAATTTTGGATTCCAATGTGCAGGCATTCACGGAGCATATACCGGTGAAGGTGATTCTTGTTTTCGGCAGTTTTCGAAAAGAACAAGCCTCATTTTATCGGAGGATTCAGAGAACCAGGAAAGACCATTTGCATTTAACCTATTTGCTAGCAGAAAAACGGTATAAAATCCCTTATCAAATCCAGAAGTTTTTTCATGAAAATGAAGAGTCTTTATGAGAATGGATATATTTTCGCGGTACTTTGCATACGATACAGCATCCGAAAAAACTTGCGGTGACGGATAAGCGAGCCATTGCATAAGGGGAGGCTGTATTTATGGGGACATATATTGTTGTTGGGGCTTATCAATTTGTAGGTTTTCATGTGACACAATATTTGTTGGGGCAGGGGGAAGAGGTAATCGGAATTGATTGGGAGGATACAAAGACCAATCGATATATTATAGAAGAAAAGGAGCTAGAAATAGGGCGTAACGCTAACTTTACTTATCTGCCAATTAATAAACTTCGGTTATTGGATGTTTCCGAGCCATTCACCATTCTATTATCTTTTTATGATAGTAGAAGAGGGAAAACGGCTTTAAAGGATCTTCATATAAATGATATTGTTTCTTTTCTTGAAAAATGCAAGAAAAACGGTCATGGTAATAGCCTGAAAATTGTGGTGCTCCTTCCAATCGATGCTGATACGGAAGGATTTCAGACTGTATTAAACGCTTGTGAAGGCTTCGATTCAGTCAAAACAGTATATTTACCGACGATATATGGTCCTTGGCAACCAGCAACCATGGGATTTGAAGCGGGTATCAGCCAACTAGAGCAATCAACTATCCAAGCTACACTCGCTTCAGAATACAGGGAGGATGCGCTTTTTATAGCCGATTTCATCGAGGGTCTTGAACAGCTCCTTTCTTCCACTGATAGAAGCCTTCACCTCAAAAGCAGCATTGACGACCACTGGAATACATGCGCCAAGCTCATTTTTAAACAAGAGGTGATCGACTCACTTCCCCCACAATCTCCAATCAAGGCAACGAAAGGAACCGTATATGAAGTGCCTAATAAAACGAGTCCAGAGGAAGGCATCTCCTTGCAAATCGAGCAGAATAAACGGTTAAACCTCCTTACAAAGTGGAGGATGCGCGATAAGAAGGACTAAACATTATCCAGGAGTGCCCAATGTGTGGAATTAATCAAGAAAGTCATAAAGTGAAGGGGGAACTCATACCTTAGTACCTGGGAATTGTTCTGTACTTTCAAGATGGCATATAGCATGAAGAATATTCATTCAGGCAAGTTTCGGCTTTACGAATGGACTTTGGGGAATTATGATAAGAATGAACCTGATTTTTGGTTTATGGGATACCCATTTGTAGAATCATGTTCCAAGTGTCATCAAAGGATACTAATGGTGCATTCAAAATGACCAAGTATGGTAAGGAGGCAAAAAAATGAGTTCAGATAAAACCCTTGAATTTATGGGGATTGCTATGAAGTACTTCCCGGAAGCAAAAGCAAAGTTAGAGGCAAGCGGGATTCCATTTTCAATGGACATGGCAGAGCCATTCATGGATTTATTTAAGAAAGTGATGCAAGAAGCTTATGACCTTGGCAAACAAGATGCCCAACGTTAAGTAAGAGAAGGCTGTCCGGATAATCGGGCAGCCTTCTGTTTATTCTTCTTTTTTCAGCATCTTTGAAATGATGGGGTTCACTTTCTGGATGGTAGGCTTAAATTGATCGTACAAACCCACTAATGTCTCTACGCTTGCCATCAATTGCATATAATCAATCTGGGTCTCTTCTTTCTCAGGTTCTTCTTCGGGCTCGTTGTTACGCGTGCCAAACATCATTTTGGAAAAGGGATCGTCCTGGTTCCTTCGATTGTTGCGATTAAAAATATCCATTGTGATTCCTCCCTTCTTTTACTATAATGTATGCACGCTTGCGTCCTTGGATTAGGCCCTTGTCCGACTTAAGATGCAGATTAATTAGACTTTCAAACTGATAGTTCTTGCAAGAAAGCGTATTTTTCTATAAAATTAGTACCAGGTAATAATAGATGATAATAATAACTCATTAAAATATAAGGGGTTGGCTGAAATGAATGCTGGTATATTAGGGCTTGGTCGTTACTTACCCGAGAAAATCGTCACAAATGCGGACTTAGAGAAAGTCATGGATACGTCGGACGAGTGGATTCGTACTCGGACAGGTATCGAACAAAGAAGAATAGCCAATGATGAAACAGAAACTTCCGATATGGCTTATGGCGCAGCAAAAGCTGCTTTAGATAATGCAGGCATTTCAGCTGAGGATATAGATTTAATCCTTGTCGCAACTGTTACACCCGATCGGCCTTTTCCTTCCATCGCCTGTATGATCCAGGAAATGTTGGGTGCGAAGAAAGCAGCTGCAATGGATGTTAGTGCAGCATGTGCTGGCTTCATGTATGCTATGATTACGGCGCAGCAATTTATTAAGACAGGTGCTTACAAGCATGTATTGATTGTTGGGGTTGAGAAACTATCCAAGATCACTAACTGGGATGATCGCAATACCGCTGTCCTTTTTGGGGATGGAGCTGGGGCTGCTGTCGTGGGACCTGTATCAGAAGGCAGGGGAATTCTTTCTTTTGAATTAGGTGCAGATGGATCTGGTGCTAAGCATCTATTCCAAGATGGGGAATTCATCACGATGAATGGACGAGAAGTATTTAAATTTGCTGTCCGTCAAATGGGAGAATCCAGCCTGAATGTATTGGATAAAGCAGGATTGACCAAAGAGGATGTGGATTTACTAATCCCACATCAAGCCAATATTCGAATTATGGAGGCTTCAAGAGAACGTTTGGGCCTACCCGTTGAAAAAATGACAAAGACCGTTCATAAATATGGGAATACTTCATCGGCTTCCATACCAATTGCTCTTGTGGAAGAAATGGAAGCAGGTAGAATCAAAGAAGATGACTTGCTCGTCATGGTTGGTTTTGGTGGAGGACTCACGTGGGGAGCTATTGCCCTTAGATGGGGAAAATGAAAATAAAAGAAATATTTGAGTAAAGGAAGGAGCCATTGTAATGACGAATCGTCGTGTTGTTGTAACAGGGATTGGAGCTATTTCTCCAGTTGGAAATGATGCAGAAACTGGATGGAAGAATATAATTGAGGGGAAATCAGGGATTGGACCATTAACTCGTCTTAATGCTGATGATTTTCCTGCTAAAGTGGCTGCAGAAATAAAGGACTTTGATATCGAAACATATATTAATCGTAAAGAAGCACGCAAAATGGATCGTTTTACGCATTATGCGATTGCCGCTTCAGTCATGGCTTTAAATGACAGTAAATTAGAAATAACGGATGAAAATGCAACGCGGGTAGGAGTCTGGATCGGTTCTGGAATCGGTGGGCTTGAGACACTTGAAACCCAGCACGAAAATTTCTTGAACAGGGGCTATAAGCGGGTTAGTCCATTTTTCGTACCCATGATGATACCAGATATGGCAGCGGGCCAGGTATCCATTTTACTGGGCGCTAAAGGGATCAACTCTTGCACCGTGACGGCTTGTGCAACGGGAACGAATTCCATCGGTGATGCATTTAAGGCCATTCAGCGTGGAGATGCCGATGCCATGATTACTGGTGGTGCAGAAGCGCCGATTACAAAAATGGCAGTTGCTGGTTTCTGTGCGAACACAGCTCTATCCACCAATCCAGATCCTAATACGGCGAGCCGCCCATTTGATGCTAACCGTGATGGATTTGTCATCGGGGAAGGAGCAGGTGTGATCATTCTTGAGGAGTTAGAACATGCGTTAAACCGCGGAGCGTATATTTATGCTGAAATAGCTGGATACGGAACGACCGGAGATGCTTTTCATATTACGGCTCCAGCGCCTGGTGGAGAAGGTGGGGCAAGGGCAATGAAAATTGCGATTGAAGATGCAGGGTTAACACCGGAAGACATCCAATATGTTAATGCCCATGGTACAAGCACACCTTACAATGATAAATATGAAACGATGGCGGTCAAAGAAGTATTTGGGGAGCATGCTTCTAAACTAGCATTAAGCTCTACCAAATCAATGACAGGCCATATGCTGGGTGCAGCAGGTGGTATAGAGGCCATCTTTACGATTCAAGCAATCAGGGATAGCATCTTGCCCCCTACCATCAATATAGAAACACCGGATCCTGAGTGTGACTTGGACTATGTGCCAAATCAAGCAAGGGAATGTGAAATTAAGGCAGCTATCAGTAATTCATTAGGATTTGGCGGTCATAACGCCACTATCCTATTCAAGAAATATCAATAATCAAGAGTAATGAAGAGGAAGGGCAAATCTTGGGATTTGCTCTTTTTATGTTGGGAATAAGTAATGGGAATGATGTATCACTAAGCATTTTTGGAACATACAATAAAAGAGGATGAAGTAGTGGGGGCGAAACGGATGGGAGTTATTTCAACTAATGAGTGGATGGAAAAGGATTTTGACCATCCGGTTAAGATGATGAAGAAGTTGAAAGGGGAATTCTATGAACAGGTTAAAGAAGACATGATCTACCGCCATTTACAAAACCATGGAATGTACCTGCCCAATCCAAAAACGAAAAAAACCTTCGATGAACTGAAACAAAAAAATGTATGGGTCAAAACACAAAGTTTATTTACAACTTATAAGAAATTATGGGGGGGACCCGATATCCCCATTTATATCTTTCCTCTCGTAGCCTCTGGAAGGAAGCAACCGAATGAGAGTAAATCAGGATTGGCCTTTAAAGATAAATTATTTCTTTTTTACGATATCGAAATAACCGAAAAAGAGATGGAAGCAGTGCTGATTCACGAATACCATCACGTCTGCCGTTTGCACCATTTAAAAAAGGCGGAAGAAAACTATACCCTACTCGATACAATGATCATGGAAGGACTCGCCGAGAGGACAGTCGGTAAGTATTTAGGAACGAAATACCTGGCAAAATGGACACAATTATATTCAGAAGAAAAGCTCCAGCAGTTTTGGGACAGCTATCTAGTAGAAAACTTGAACAAGAAACGCACGGATCCGCTACATGATGCTCTTCTTCTGGGAAAAAAAGGGTATCCGGAGATGTTGGGGTATTGCAGTGGTTTTCATTTAGTGAAACAATTCAAAAATTTCTCCGTCAAAAAATCCTTTGCTATCCAATCTGAAGAATTCATAACAGAAAAGAGTTAATTTATACGTGTTTTATTTCAAAATCTGTTTTCTGAAATAGGAATAAATTGTATGGTTCCTGCCTATACTGATTGACAAACAGAAATTTGTTTAAGTGAGGGATGGATAATGTTATATCTTCATGATGTATGGGTTAACTGGTTTGAAGGAGAGGAAAATGGTTATAATATTTGTCATTTTCATGAATGGAGGAAGGATGATGGCATTGAACTGCTAGATCAAGTTCCTCTGATGAAAGTTTCAACAACTTTGTTTCACTACATAGAAAATGACCTATCTGAATTACCGAAGGCATTACTGAACGATGTCTACCAAAAAGCATATGCAAGGAAAAATCATGAACGCATTCAGCTTGACTACTGTTTTGTCGTGACCGATGGACATGGAATACTTGCTGTGGATACAATAGGCTACCATATTCCCATCCGGAAAAGCAGAATTATTCCTCGGCAGGAACAAATTGTTTATGACATGATCGAAAATCACGAAGAGATGGATTATACTTTTACGGAAAATCCTGAAAGCGAGAAAGAATATCATATTCTGTCTCCATCGCCCTTATTTATGAATGGATTGACAAGAAAAGAAAGGCAATTGAAACAGCTCCTTTTCATGGCCATGGATCAGTTATTCACAGCAAAGAATACGGCTGAAATTCGATACTGGTATACTGAATGGGCTCCTGAGAAATATGAGAGCATTCAGGATATGGACTTTCAGATAGCGTGGCTTGAGTTATATGAGGAAATGAAAACAGGTTGGTCTGAAAAACACCTTCAGCTATGTGAAAATTTAGTGAAAGGGCAACCCTTTTTCGAAAAACTTTGGCAAGTAGAAGCCGGCGATAGTCCATCCATATTATAGGTTCACAAAAAAAGACGATCCGTTGCGGATCGTCTCAGTTTGTCGACAAAAGGGGTCCGGAATGATTTCATTCCGGACCCCTTTTTGATATTTTCTTGAAATTTCGCTCGAAATTTAGAATATAGGTCTCTACGAGCCCACTTTGTTAGGCTATTTTCGGACCTTGCCATGTCCAATTGGCCATCTTCTTTAAATTCATGGCAGC
>NZ_JBIWCZ010000013.1:0-88203 GCF_044761765.1 Peribacillus sp. NPDC097284 | reverse complement strand
CACTCAAAATTTACGTTGGCGCTTTGTTTTGTTCAGTTTTCAAAGAGCAATTTATCTCGTTGTTCGTTAGAACAACTTGTTTATTCATCATAACACACTATCGATTAGTTGTCAACTTCTACGAAGTTTTTAACTTATTTTTAATCGCTGTGTTTTTCAGCGACCATTTCATCTTATCATTTTCTTTATAAGAAGTCAATAGTTTTTATTGTGTCATTTCTTCTAGCCATTCAGCTATAAGCGATGAAGTTTTGCGTTTGTTTTCTTAGTGCTTATTTATATTAATCCTTTTTTTCATAAAAGTCAACGGGTATTTTATAAATTCCTTAGAAGCTTGTGCATCCCCTTTTCCTCTGCTGATTCCAAAGAGATCTACAAGAGATTTTGATTAGTACTATATATAGAAGGAAGGCAACTCTCTATGAGCCCTAAACTCCTTTAACACTCAGATTCAGCCGATTCTTGGCATCTCCTGACATCACCCTATGAAAGGTACAAACTAATATTGACTTGGTGAATTTTCTTATGTTATCATTTAACCAAGTAATATAATCGGAATAGTCATTTTTTATATCAAGTAAACGAACGATAAGAATAGTAAAGGAGATGGTCACATGACAGTTGCAAAGGTTATACCAGGAGCAGAATCATTCTTCTATCCCGGGAACTCTATCGGAATCCTCATTTGCCATGGCTTCAACGGAACCCCACAAAGCGTAGGGTATTTAGGTAAAAGTTTGGCCGCCAAAGGTTACACCGTCTACTCACCTCGCTTACAGGGTCACGGAACACATGAGTTTGAAATGGAAACGATTCCTTACCAAGAGTGGATCAAGGATATCGAGACTGCCTATAAAAAGCTAAAGCAAACCTGTACGCATGTGTTCGCAATGGGGCAATCTATGGGTGGTGCCCTTGTTTTGGATTTGGCAACAAAAGTAGCTTGTGATGGAATAATGACAATCAATGCTGCCCTTCAAGTCCCTGAATATGAAACCTATCGCAACCAAACTGCTCCGCGTTTCATTACAGAAGGGGCTCCTGACATTAAAGACAAAGATACTACAGAAATCACTTATGATCGCGTACCTATCACAGCTATTAATCAGTTGCTTACTATTATGGAACATACGAATGAACAACTCGAGGACATCAGCTGCCCTGCCCTCATCTTCCATTCTCCCGAAGATCATGTTGTCCCATCTCAATGTTCGGACCGAATATATAATTCCGTCAGTTCCCATAGCAAGGAGTTGATCTCCCTTACTAACTCCTATCATGTTGCTTCGCTTGATTATGATAAAGAATTAATCGTGGAGCGTGCTTATCATTTCATTAAGAAACACAGCAAAGATATTACGATCGCTTCTTAAGATTTTTCTCTCATTATGGTTTACTCAAATATCCCACGGGTATAAGTAAAGTAGACAAAAACAAGGAGGTAACTCATAATGAGCGGATTATCAGACAAGATAAAAGGTACTGTCAATAAAGCAAAAGGTGAAACAAAAGACCAAGTCGGAAACGCTAAGAATGATCCTCACTTACAAGCTGAAGGAAAACTTGATAAATTAAAAGGTAATGTCCAAGAAGGAATCGGCAAGGTAAAAGATTCCCATAGATAAGGTTTTAGAAACCACAATTACATGCCTTACGATCACGACAAGTAAACCCCCACCTATAAACAGAAGAGGCTGCAGATTATTCTGCAGCCTCTTTCTTTATCAAGTAGCTTGGATTACGACCACACACATATCATCAGGTTGGTCGAGATGGAGTTCAGCAGGCATGACCAGATCAATCGGAGCATTTCCCTCGCAATCCAACCAATCCCGTGAAACGACTTCTTTTATTTCATCCAGTCCATCCGTTCCTTCCCTATCGATTGCCTCCATGACTCCATCGGTAAATACAAGAATTTGAATTCTATCTTCATAATGAACAATCGTTTTCTCCACTTTCATCTCCGTGAAGAAACCAACAGGACATGTCCCCTTTGAAAGGGACAACACTTCCCCATCATCCATCAAGGCAAAACCCGGTGGATGACCTGCATTTACATATTCCAGAGTTTTATGTTCTGTATCAATCACCATATAAATGGCAGTGAAATAATAATGAATCGGGTTTTCCTTTTTATTAAGGACACTCATCCAATGATTCATTTCGTTTATCACCGCAACGGGATCCGTGTGTTTTCGGATGGCATCCCTTAGAACAGAGGAAATAAACATACAAACAAGTGAAGCCGATATTCCATGGCCCATCATATCAAGTATAATGATTCCGTACCGTTTTTCATCAATCCGGTGCCAATAGTACATATCTCCGGCTAATTTATTTGCAGGGAGGTAAGATGCTTTTATTGTTAAGTGATTATCTACCACCGGCTCACTCAATAGACTGCTTTGCACTTGCATCGAAAGGTCTAATTCATTCCGTATTTTTTCTTCCTGCATTTTATGCCAGTCTTTTTCATATTTAAGCCTTAACCCTACACGGATTCTGGCTAATAAATCAATTTTGTTAATAGGCTTCATAATATAATCGATTCCACCAACATCCAGAGCCTCGGCCACTTTGTTTGAATCTTCAAGTGCCGTTACAAAAATCACCGGTATGTCTTTTAGGTGTGGTATGTTTTGGAGTCTTCTACAAGCCTCTATTCCATCAATTTCAGGCATCATAATATCAAGTAGTATAATATCAACAGAAGTCTTGATTGGCTGAGGATTGTCCACTTGTAGGTAGTCAAACATTTCATGCGCTGACTTCAATGATAGAAAATCCGTATAGCCAGCTCGCTTAAGAATTTTCTCTATAACGAAGAGATTAACCTGGTTATCATCTACGATTAAAATCGTCATTGCTTTATTCCCCTTTTGGCTTATATCGAGCGGCACTTTTATCTTTTATCATGTACTATATAATGCAAGGCTTTCCTGAAAAAAGAATTCCGAACTATATTATATCTTACTTATGCTACTTTTTAAAAATAAGAATATCTGTGGCAAAAAAGCACAGACCTAACTAATTAAATGTACCCGTTTTTTCAGACACCTAAACTTAAAATATAGTTACATTCAAAAAATTAAACTTTGATAACGAAAAAAGGAGCTCGCCAGGTTTTAGCGAACTCCTTTTTTTATAATTTTCTATAAATCTTCTCTCTTGCATCAAAGTCCTTATACACTTCTGAAAAAGAAGAAGTACGAATGGATTCCTTACTGCCAACCGCAAGAAAGCCGTCCTTACAAAGACTGTCATAAAATAATTGATTTACATAAGTCTGTAATTCTCCAGTAAAGTAAATCATTACATTCCGGCACATGATGATATGAAATTCATTAAATGAACCATCCGTCACGAGATTATGCTGGAAAAACACAACATTTTTAAGCAGGTTTGGATCAAGATAAGCATTTTGATAGTCCGTCGTATAATACTCCGAAAATTCCCGTTTACCGCCTGCTTGTAGATAATTCTTTGTATAAGACTGCATGCGATTGAGGGGTAAAATTCCCTTTTGAGCATGTTCTATTACCGTTTCATTCATGTCGGTTGCATAGATTTTCGCTTTATCGTAGAGCCCTTCTTCTTTTAGCATGATGGCCATCGAAAAGGCTTCTTCACCAGTTGAACAACCAGCATGCCAGATACGGATTTCAGGAAGTTCCTTAAGCAGTGGAACAAGGTTCGTTCGAAAAGCTTTAAAGAAGTCAGGATCACGAAACATTTCCGTAACATTTATTGAAAAGTCATTCAGAAGTTTTTCAACAAATCCTTTTTCATATAAAACCTTTTCAATCATTCCACTCGCTCTTCTTATATGCTCTAATCTCATCCGATTTTCGACTCTCCGTTGTATGGAAGATCGCATGTACTTTCTGAAATCAAAGCCAGAGACTGAATAAACGGCTTGCAAGAGCAACTCAATCTCTATATTTTCTCGTTCTTCAATCGATAGTGTATCCTTCATTCCATTAAAACCTTCCTTACCCGTACTATTAATTCGTTAGCCATACGCGAAGAACAGACAGTAACTGTTCCAATTTCAATGGTTTACTTACATAGTCAGATGCACCGGCTCTTATACATTTTTCCCTGTCACCTTTCATCGCCTTAGCGGTTAAGGCAATGATTGGGAGATTATCAAACTCATTTTGTTCACGGATTCTAGTCATTGTTTCATAACCATCCATGCCTGGCATCATGATATCCATTAATATGGCATCTATACTCTTTCCTTTATCAAGGATTTCCAAACATTCATAGCCATTTTCCGCTGTAAGGATTTCCATGCCCTCATTTTTCAGAGCGTTTGTCAAAGCAAAGATATTACGGCGATCATCGTCCACTACCAAGACCGACTTGCCGCGGAAAGGATTAGCGTTCTCTTGTGAATCATCATCAAGTATCACCACATCTGGTTTCTCGTCCACTACGCTAGCGGGAGTTCCTTCATGGCTGGCCGCTGCCACTTCCGGGGAAGCAGCAATCGCTTCTCCCATGTTTTTAAAGCCTTCTGGCATGCTTGGAATGAAGAAGGTGAACGTACTGCCTTCACCCTCTTGGCTATCCACTATAACCCATCCGCCTAGTAATTTAGCAAACTCGCGGCATATGGAAAGTCCAAGTCCGGTACCGCCATATTTCCTCATCGTCGCTCCATCGCCTTGTTGGAACGCTTCGAATATTAATTTTTGCTTCTCTTTCGAAATTCCAATGCCCGTGTCCTTCACATTGATTTCAACCCAATTGCTCGCACCTTTCGTTTGAATCCATTGTGCGACTTTTTCTTCGTCAGCCTTTTTAATCTGAACAGAGACTGAACCTTTTTCGGTGAATTTAAAAGCATTGGACAACAGGTTTTTAAGAATTTGTTGGAACCGCTGTTCATCAGTGAAGAAAATATCAGGTACATCCTTATCTTTTCTAACGATGAAATCGATATTCTTCTTCTTCGCTACGTGATCGAAGTTTCGATGTAACAATTCCGGTAACTCACTCATATTCATTTCCTCAAAGACAACTTCAAGCTTCCCAACCTCGACTTTTGATAAGTCCAGTATGTCATTGATGAGCGTTAATAAATCCTGACCGGACGAATTAATGACACGGGCGAATTCCTTCTGTTCCTCATTCAATTTACTGTCATTCGTGTCAGATAGCATTTCCGACAGAATCAAGATGCTATTAAGCGGTGTCCGTAATTCATGGGACATATTGGCCATGAATTCGGATTTGTATTTTGAACTTAGTTTTAATTCTTCTGCTTGTTTTTCAAGATTTAGTTTGGCAATTTGAAGCTCTTTTGATTTGTCTTCCGTTTCACGGTTTCTCTCTTCTAATTGCTCGTTAATCATCCGCAATTCCTCAGCCTGTGTCTGCAGTTCCTCTGATTGGGCCTGCATTTCTTCTGACTGGGATTGCAATTCTTCTGATTGAGCTTGTAGCTCTTCAGTCTGTGCTTGTGACTCTTTCAATAGGCGTTCAATTTCCATTCGTCCTTCGACATTGTTGATTGTAATCCCCAAAGTGTCCAAGACTTGAGTCAAGAAATGTTTCTGCAATTTAGAGTAATTCTCCAAGCTTGCCAATTCGACCATAGCTACCACTTCATCCTCAAAAATGACGGGAGCAATAACGATACTTTTAGGGTTTACTTCACCTAACCCTGTTGTAACCAAGTGGAAGTCTTCGGGAATCTTCTCAATGAATTCTATTTTTCTTTCAAGGGCGCATTGGCCAATCAAGCCTTCCCCCATACGGAATTCACGTCTTCCCGCACCTTCTCCATCGCCTGCGAAACTGGAGATTTTTACAAAACGCATATTTTCCCCTTCACCGCGTCTGATATAAAACGCCCCAAGAGACGCCCCCATCATCGGTGCAAGTCTGGTGATGAACCTGTCAGCAAGCACTTCTACATCAACAATGCGTTGGTACATGGTCGCAATATCAGCAACTCGGGTTTGTATCCAGTTGCGCTCGCTAATTTTCTCAGTGAACTCTTTTTCCTTACGATTATACGTTTCAAGTGATACGGCCATTTCATTGAAGGAACGAGCGATATCGCCTATTTCATCATTTGTGCGAATAGGAATTCTCGGTACAACCGATAAATTTTTAAAATCAATATTGTTGATGACCTTCGTAATGGATTGCAAATCTTTTGATGTGCTGCGTATCATCCATGCGACAGTCAAGGAAATGACTAGAATACTAAGGATGACTGCGAAAATAGTGAAATTAATCATATCTTCATAGGTTTGCTTCGCATTACTTAACGTATCATTCATAACACTTTCTTGATAATTTTTAAAAGCACCCATCGTACTGATAACCTTTGTCCGCTTATCCCTTTGATCATCCATTAGCTCGCTAATGTCCGTCGTTGGGTTTTTCGATTGTATGTTTTGGATGATTTGTGCCTCGGTTATAGAGTATGTGGCATATTGTGTTTCAAACTCTTTCAATAATTGCCTTGCCTTCGCTTTATTTAACGTACCCGACAATTCAGCGATTTGCGACTCAATCAGGCTGTGGTTTTCATTGATGACTTTAAGGCTTTCCGCTCTTTCTGCCTTGTTGGCCTCATTTGCCGCAAATAAAATTTCACGGTCTGACTGTGTAAACAACTGGCGTATTTCCATCGCGGCAGAAACTTTATAATAACGGTCCTCCACGATTTCAGTCATACTGCCTTTTAGATTATTGAGTGTAAACACCATAAAAGAAAGGAGTATAGCTAAAAAAAGCAGGATTAAACCGAATCCCAGCATTTGTTTTCTCTTAAAACCCATTTTACCCACCCGCCTTTTTTCATTATTTATAGTAAGCGAATATTATTTACCACTCCAAATATATGAGCCTATCCCTTACATTCCATCCTATTTAACTTGCATTTGGTTATGCAGCAAGATTTAATGTCCACTCCCTATTTTATCATTCTTATACAGTAAATAGATACCTTGAGCGTCACTTTTCCAACATTTGAATGGCCATTTCAACCAGAATCCTACCTTTGAACTATCCTAAAATCCGGCATTTTTACTGGGATACCATCTTCTAACCCAAACAAAAAAACCGGACGCTACACACGCCCGATTTTCCACCTATGATTATTTGATTTTTTTTACTTCAACATATAAAACATGATGGCCATCCATCTCTGTGACGGTAAAATTATATCCTTCAAATTCAATTTGGTCACCAACGGCAATTTCAAATCTACCTGTCAGGAACCATCCTCCCAAAGTATCTATATCATCTTCAGGTAATTGGATGGCAAGGGTATCATTAACATCTTCAATTAACGTCTTTGCATCAAAAACATAATGTCCCTCATCTACTTTTTGGATAAGTGGTCGTTCATCCTGGTCAAATTCATCACGGATTTCCCCGACGATTTCTTCAAGTATATCTTCCACCGTAACTAGACCAGCTGTACCACCATACTCATCAGTCAAAACAGCCATATGAATCCGTTCCTTCTGCATTTTCAGAAGCAAGTCATGGATAGGGATAGTTTCCAGAACCCGTATCACGGGTGTAACGAAACTATCCACCGTCAATTCCGAAACATTCTTCTCGGTGATGGTCGCTGTATAAAGACGTTTAATATTGACCATTCCCACTACATTATCCTTATCACCATCTATGACAGGGTAACGTGTATACTGTTCTTCTTGAATGAGCTCCACAACTTCCAATAGTGGCATTCCTATTTCAATAACGGTCATTTCCGTTCTTGGAACCATGATTTCATTGGCATTACGCTCATCAAATTCAAAAATTTGATTTACATATTTATATTCCGATTGATTGATCTCACCACTTTTGTAGCTTTCCGATAAGATAATCCGCAGTTCTTCTTCCGAGTGAGCCATTTCAGTCTCGGAAGCCGGCTTTAATCCAAACATGCCTGTAAGGACACGTGCCGAACCATTCAATACCCAGATGAATGGGTATAATATGCGGTAAAAAAGAATCAATGGCTTAGAGAACAGTAACGTTATTTCCTCAGCCTTTTGAATCGCAACCGTTTTTGGCGCAAGTTCACCAATAACAACGTGTAAGAATGTAACGGACGCAAAAGCAATCACGAAAGAAAGAATGTGACTTAACGATTCCTCGACACCCCATCTATGGAAGAGGGGTTCAAGAATAGCCTCCACTGTGGGTTCACCCAACCAACCCAATCCTAATGCAGTGACTGTTATCCCCAGTTGACATGCAGATAAATACTCATCGATATGTGAAATCACTTTTTTTGCTGCCAGTGCACTTTTATTTCCCTCTTCAATCAATTGATTGATGCGGGAACTTCTGACTTTAACGATTGCAAATTCCGAGGCAACAAAAAATGCGGTTAATGCTATTAATACAGCTACTGCTAATAATTTTATAAATATCTCCAATATGTTCGGGTTTACCACCGATTCCTTATCCTAGTTACATGAAAAGAATCAATAGTTCAGTCCCAAGCACCTCCTGTATAAATGGTGATTTCTATTATGTCAAACGAAATATGAATGTCGTATCCTAAACCATTTAGTGAAATGCCCTTAAGAGTAATATGCACCTTCGTGCAATAAACTATCGGGATAATTTTCTTTAAATTAACAACACTAATAATGATTGAATCAACGCAATGCTTTCATGAGAAACCTGTTTTTTAAGAAGAAGTTCATTTTTTCCATCCTTTTCAATCAGGCTAATCACTTCCCGCAATTCCTCATTCAAGCCATCCATTTTACTTTTTAGTTGAAGTCCCGTTTCCTCGATTTCAGTAAGGGGCTTCGCATTTGGTTTTACAAGTTCTTTTATCTCTTCCAAAGAAAAGTTTTTTCTTTTATATTTCTCAATAAGGCGCAATCGCTCAAGTTCCTCAACTGAGTAATAGCGGTAGTTAGAGGCGGAACGTTCTGCTTTTAGCAGACCCTTATTCGTGTAATAGTCCACCGTTCGCTTCGTAACATTTGCCATGCTTGCCAGCTCACCGATTTTCAATGTCTCGTTCCCAATATAACCCCTCCCAACCGTCACGTGATGGTTTTGGCCTTCTGGAGGACTACTCCATATCCTACCGTGACATTTTCACCTATTCTCTAATCCTACAACATTTCTATTCTTTTGAAAAATATTTATTATGGATTACCTAATAAATATAGAAAGGCATTTACCTATACCCTTCTATATAGACAAAAAAACCGACTATCATGCAATAGCCGGTTTACTATATTTTTATGATAATCGATTATTTTTTTGTTTTTGTTGAGAATGGATTACTCAGTATTTTGGGACCGCATTGGCATAAAGAAGAGTGTTTTAATCTTTTTATTGGTGTACCGCATGTTTCACAAACTTTTGCTACCATCATACCGTCCTCCTTTTTATTTCATATTAGTATTATACTACCTCTCTTATAATAATCAATACTAAATTAAAATAATTATAAACTAAAAAATTCCTTCCCAAATCATGTATAAACAGATAAAATAATATAAAACTCATCAGAAAGGTTGGTTTTTAATTTGTCAGATAAAATCCATCCCATTCCGCGTCCTCTAGTCCGAACAAATCAGTGGGTCATATTTTTAAGCGTAGTCCTCGCTTTAGCAACCGGTCAAAAATGGATACTGGCCATACCTTTAGTAGCGGGGCTATCTGGTCTTCTTTTACATTTTAATCCGGTTATGCGCCTTGCAAAGCTCTTTCTGAAGAAGGACCCCTCTAAATACATTCCTGAAGATTCTGCACAGCAACAGTTTAACCAGGTTATTGCAGTGGTTTGCCTAGGTTTCGGCTTACTCTCCTTCTTACTGGGCTTCAACGTTATCGGCTATGTGCTAACCGTAATGGTCGGGATGGCCTCATTTATTGCCATCCTTGGATTCTGCATTGGTTGCTTCATCCTTTATCAATGGAAACAATATACTTATCGCCGTTCTCTTCATTAAAAAGGGAGGCCTGACATGATTAATGTCAGGCCTGCTTTTTTATGCAACTGCAGAATTATTCTTTTTAACCCAAATCGCAGCCACTATAATCAGGAGTAACAATACCATTTGAGGTACTATCGTTTCCACTGTCGGATAAAGGCCGATCCATTCAATGAACGGGAACGTGTGAAGTGTATGCGTCTTAATCACTTGAGAAACTTGAAGTGCATGGATGGAGACACCAAGAATCTTAAATGCCAATGCATAGATGAAAATCGTCGCCACTTTGAAAAAGACCGTCATCGGTAGCTTAACGCTGTAACGGAGCATGACGAAACCAATGACCATCAATATCAAGCAGGCAATCAATATCCCGGTCAATAGCTGTTTCAGTTCCATATACGGAGCCATTCCGGCATAAAAGATGATCGTCTCCGCTCCTTCTCGGAAAATCGATAGGAAACTAATTAACGCAAAAGACAAGATACTGCCTGTTGCAATAGCATGGTCCATTTGCTTGCCGATATAACGGTTCCATGCATGGATGTTCGATTTACTATGAAGCCACATTCCGATGGTCAGCATCATTAGCACCGCGATTATGCCCGTGATTCCTTCAATATACTCCCGGCTTGAGGCAGCGGTAATCTGTGAAAATACAATATTGATAATAACGGCAAGGATTGCACTTGCTGCCAAGCCAGCCCCGACGCCAGACCAAATCCACTTTTGTTTGTCTGCCTGTCCAATTTTCTTTAGGAAGGACAACAGTGTTGCCACGATAAGGAGAGCTTCCAGTCCCTCACGTAAAAGAATCAAGGCCGCATCCCATGTCGTATAGCTCGTATCATCAATTAAAGGAAGGAGTCGTGCATGTAAATCGGAAACGATTTCTTTCGCTTCCTTTGCTTGTATCTTCTTCGATTGCAGTAAGCTAATGGCGGTTGGTACCTTAGTCTCCATGTCACTGTACAGCTTACTGTCCCTCGTAGAAACTTCTCCTTCGACATTTGGCCAAATCATTAATACTTCATTCAACTGGTCAATTGCCGAATTGATATCGTTTCCTTCCATATCCTTAACACTACTTTGTAGAAGGTCTGTTACATCGCTCAACGTATAAGTCTGCTGGTCTTCTTTTTCTACCTTGCCTTCCAGAAAGCCTTGAATTAGCCCTTTCAGTTCGTCAAGATTAGTTCGTGCCTTTTCTGGATCTGGAGGATCCTGCGTGATGGCTATCCGAACAAAGGCCATATAGGTTTCCATCTTACCGTACGAAGCAACACTTTCCTCCCGTACTACAAGTTCCGCATTATTCCATTGATTGAGGAGGTTTTGATACTGACTTTTAGCTTTGCTGAAGTCCTCTTCGCTAATCGTCGCATCTAAATCATCGATTAATGGAAGTAACGCTTCTAGGCGATCTTTATAATCGGTTTTATCAACCGGATTTTCTGCCGTATCATACTGAACAAGGGCACTTGATAAAGCGGATAACTTCTTTTTCATTTCTCCTGCGTCTTCTTGATTATTCACAGCGTTTTTCAAAGACAGTAATGAATCGTCAACTTTTTTGGCATCCTCACTGTCCGTTTTTATCACATTCCAGTCCTTTTCAAAAAGAGAGAGATTACTGGAAACCGATTCAAGATCTCCAGACTTCACTTTCATTAGGCTGTCTCCAATATATACGAAAAGCTGATCGTGATTTTCCCCGGCTGAAACACCTGGTATAGCAGACATTAAAAATATGAAACTAGTTAATAAAACGAACAATCCCGTTCTCCATTTAAAAACAGACATGACAAACTCCCCTTTTATGATAAAAACCGCCAACCCGGATTCCCATCCATGCTGGCGATTTTATGGTCTCTCATTTTACTAAATTCATCCGAAAAGGGACTCCCCGATATAGCCACCTTTTTTTACACCCGGCAAGCAAGCAAATATAGCGCTCCCCCGGTGGATGATATATTCATTTAACTTATCATTCTTTGAAAGACGTTCTTGCATCGGGATAAATTGTTTACTTGGGCTTCGTTGGAAACAAATAAACAGAAGCCCCGCATTGAAGCTTCCAGTCTTAGGATCCATTCCATCAGCATATGAATAGGGACGTCGCAGAATCTTAGCTGTTCCATCACCACGGGATAGGATCATATGGGAGTTTTCAGGAATGACCCGATTTCCGTTTTCATCCTTAACATGTTCATCAACCGTATCGAATTCATTCTTCATCCCTAATGGGGCACCGCTGTCACGATGACGACCAAATGTATTTTCCTGCTCTTTCAACGTGGTCCGATCCCACACTTCAATGTACATTTGAATTCGGCGGACGACCATATAGCTACCGCCTGCAAGCCAAGAAGGGCCATCCCCCGGCTTTACCCAGACATGTTGGTTCATCTCACTGCTTTTCTTCGTATCCGGATTCACGGTTCCATCTTTAAAACCAAACAAATTACGAGGCGTCGTTTTTTGAGAATCAGCCTTTTTCGTACGTTGAAAACCTGTTTGAGCCCAATGGATTATCGTCTTTCCTCTACCGATCCTCACCAGATTCCGGACGGCATGAAACGCAACCTGGAGATCGTCTGCGCAGGCTTGAATGCAAATGTCCCCTCCACTCCATGATTCTTCTAAGGCATCTAAAGAAAATGAAGGAAGATCTTTCAATTCGGCAGGTTGTTTAGACTTCAAGCCAAAGCGGTCTTTCCCATTCTTCGTAAATAGACTAGGACCTACTCCAAAGGTGATCGTCAAGTTAGAGGGGGATAATTCTTCTACTTCCCCTGTATCTTTTGGTGGCATGCTCCTGTTCGAGGAAGCTTCGCCTACCGATTTGCCAGATGTCATCTGGGCCGCCGCTGCTGTCCAATCTTTAAATAATTGAATTAAGTCTGACCTTTTTTCGGATGTCACTTCTAACGAAGCAAAATAAAGATTATCCTGAGCTTCTGTAGTGATTCCCGCTTGATGAGGCCCATAGAAAGGGACAGTATCATTCGTTTGTCCCTTTGCCTTTGAGTCAGATAGAGCTAGCATCCCGCCTAGGCCCGATGCGCCTATTACAACTCCAACCCCACCGATGCCAGCTGTTTTCAACATATCACGACGGCTTACCTTTTTGGAAAAAAGTGAAGTTTCGTCATTTGATATTTGTTCTTTCAATTAAGACTCCTCCATTACAATTCCTATTTGCGAAAGTGGCTCAGCTAAAGCGTCGATAGCCTGGCTTAATGATTTAACCTCGGATTTTGTTAAATCCGTATAAGAAACGTATCCATCACCATCTTTATGTTTTTCAAGCAAGCTGTAAACTCCGGCAAAACGCTCTTTGATTTCAGTTGTAAGCGCCTCGTCTTTTTCCTTAAGGGCAGGTGTCAATAATTCATATATTTTTTCAGCGCCCTCTACATTTGCAACGAAATCATACAAATCCGTATGAGAATAGCGGTCTTCTTCTCCAGTCACCTTGGATGTTGACACTTCATTAAGTAAGTCAACGGCCCCAGTGATTAACACATCAGGTGTTACTTCTACTGTTTCCACTTTAGCACGCAACAAATTAACGTCCTTCATTAATTGTTCAGCATACTCTTCATAACCCTTTGTTGTGTTTTCTTCCCATAACCCCATCTCAATTCGGTGGTATCCGCCCCACTCTTTTTCCTCAACATCACCCTCACGCGCATCGATTTTAGGATCAAGATCTCCAAAAATTTCAGCGATAGGTTCAGCGCGCTCATAATGCATGCGAGCCGGTGCATATAACTGCTTCGCTTTTTCAATGTCTCCAGACGTTACTGCCGTCGTGAATTCTTCCGTCGCTTTTACAAACTCTTCTATTTCACCTATCGCAAATTCCCGATAGTCGTTGGATACACCATCCAGCGCACTCGCACTTGTCTCCTTAGCATCCACCTCTGCAGGCTTGGTTTCTTCATTTTTCTGCGAACACCCAAATAATAGGCTGGTTGATAATAAAACGGCTAAGGTTGCTTTCGTTTTCATACTCTAAACTCTCCCCTGAAAATATATATTAATTCTAGATTTATATTAGCAGTAGTGAGAATCATTATCAATATATATTTTGTTCCAATTTACATTTCAGTTATCAAGGTAGACCATACTTTTATAACCTTATTTGGTGAATAGCTTATGGGGACAAATAATTACTTATTTCAAGAACTCTTTTCGTTCTTTCATTAATATTTCATTTTCTTTTTCCATGATTTTCGTAATATCTTCAATAAATCGAAGAATGATCGTGAGTTCTTTATCTTCATAGGACGTGCAAAGATCTTTTGTGGCTGCAGATAGTGAATGATAATGTGATTTAATCTGTTCTTGCCTTGATGCTATGGGGACAATCTTTACCCGTCTACCATCTATATGATCTCTTTCCCTTTTTACATAGCCCGATTTTTCAAGACGGTCGATGAGCGTCGTGACCGAGCCTGTGCTCAACCCTGTAATCTTCGCCAGCTCTCCAGCTGTAATAGGGCCCGTTTCATTCAATATTTCAGCAGTCTTTAAATCCGTGTGAGCCACACCTATTTTGTGAGCCATATTCTGTTGGAACAATACAGACCTCATTCCGTACCTTTGCAGGCTCCGGGTTAAACTCTCTAAAAGGTCTGAATTCAACCCATTATCGCTTGACATAAAATGCCACCCCTTTTACACTTGAATTTATCTTGATAATCAAGATAAATATTTAGTTTCCATAATAGTGATTATCATTCATTCATGCAAATGAATAAACGAATTGTTTCATAAAAAGGGAGGAAAAAACATTTTGGAGAAACAACCAAAACATCAAAAGTTTATAGTTGCCGGACTGTTATTGGGAATTTTGATGTCAGCAATGGATAATACGATTGTTGCAACCGCCATGGGGACGATTGTTTCCGATTTAGGCGGGTTCGATAAGTTTGTCTGGGTGACATCGGCCTATATGGTCGCCACGATGGCAAGTATGCCGATATTCGGCAAACTCTCCGATATGTACGGTCGGAAGCGATTTTTCATTTTTGGGCTTGTCGTCTTTTTAATTGGGTCTGCCCTATGCGGCATGGCTCAAAGCATTGTCCAGTTAAGTATTTTCAGGGCCATTCAGGGTATTGGTGGAGGTGCCTTGATGCCAATTGCCTTTACCATCGTCTTTGATATTTTCCCACCTGAAAAACGTGGGAAACTTACCGGTCTTTTCGGGGCTGTATTTGGGGCATCTAGTGTATTAGGTCCTCTATTAGGAGCTTATATTACGGAGTATGCCAGCTGGCATTGGATTTTCTACGTCAACGTTCCAATCGGCTTCATCTCGTTATTCTTCATTCTTCGTTATTACAAGGAAAAGGCCAATACGCATGAACAGAAAATCGATTATAGCGGGGCCGCGACTCTCGTTATCGCTGTCGTCAGTTTAATGTTCGCCCTCGAGCTTGGTGGCGAGTATGGATGGACTTCATCTCCTATCCTTGCTTTGTTTGCAAGTTTTGTCGTGTTTTTTGTTTCATTTTTCTTTTTCGAAAAAAGGGCCAAAGATCCCATTATCTCATTATGGTTATTTAAAAGGCGGTTATTTGCAACGTCTCAGATCTTGGCAATCCTATACGGCGGAACGTTCATCATTTTAACTGTGTATATTCCGATTTTCGTGCAGGCTGTTTATGGAGGTTCGGCTACCAATGCAGGGTTAATCCTAACCCCAATGATGCTGGGGTCCGTTGTCGGTAGTGCTATCGGGGGAATATTCAATTCCAAGACCAGCTTCCGCAACTTAATGACGATTTCCGTCGTTTGTTATTTTGCAGGAATGCTATTATTAGGAACGTTAACCCCGGAAACCAGCAGGACACTACTAACGTGTTATATGATTCTTACTGGATTCGGTATGGGCTTCTCATTCTCCCTTCTACCGATCGCTTCCATCCACAACTTGGAACCGAGGTATCGTGGGTCTGCCAACTCAACCAATTCATTCCTCCGTTCGTTTGGGATGACATTAGGCGTTACCATTTATGGGGCGATACAGAACAACGCCTTCACAAGTAAGATGGCGGATGCCTTTAAAGGAATGCAAGGCGGGCCGGAAACGTCCGTTCTTACGCAGGATCCACGTCAGCTATTCCAGTCAGATGCGCGTGCCCAAATTCCAGATATGATCCTGGATAAAATCGTGTATGCCATGTCTGATTCGATATCATTAATCTTCACTTTAGCCCTGATTCCTATTGGTTTGGCAGCAATCGTTGTTTTCTTCATGGGAAAAGCAAGAGTGGAAACGTCACCAAAGGAAAAACCGTCACACTGAATGTTTAAGCGCTGGATTTCCAGCGCTTTTTAAAGTTTTCATTAAAGAAAATCGGGTATCCTTTTAATAAAACAACATTCTTTCAAGAATGAAAAATTTTAGTTTGCCGAAATACAATTATGCCACTAAAATGATAAGTAACACATTAACCGATCGAGGTGAAAATTTTGAGAATTGTCTGTTTTGGAGATAGTTTAACAAGAGGTATCTCCTACGTTAAAGGCCGGCTTCGTATCATTAAAGAGAATTACCCAAGCTCTTTAGCGAAGTTGACAGAGTCCTTGCCATTCGTTGAAGTTTTGAATAAAGGCGTCTTTAATGACAATTCTGACTTGCTAGTTAGCCGTGTCCAGAAAGATGTCATGTCAGAAAATCCCGATATCGTATTGATAGAAGTCGGTGGTAACGATTGTAATTTCCATTGGGAGGAAGTCGCAAAGAATCCTGAAGGAGACCATGAGCCTATCGTTCCGATTGAACGGTACCTTGAAAATATCACTCAACTCGTCAAACAAGTTCAGGACAAGCATGTCACACCCTTTCTTTTAACTCTTCCCCCACTGGATCCCGCCAGATATTATCGGTCGATTGCCGATCGATTCGGACCATCCATCGGACATTTTGTCTCTCAAGTCGGTGGGATTGAGCATTGGCATGGCATGTATAACCGCCAGTTAAAAAAACTGGCCGAGGATTTGAAGGTTCCATTGATCGATGTGCGTTCTTATATAAAGTCTGCCGGTGATCTGGAACATTTAATCAGTGACGATGGCATTCACCTTACGTCAGAAGGATACCAGCATATGAGCAAGGCCATATTCAGTGATTTACAAAAGCATTTGACAACGGAAACACTGTCACAACCTTAAACAATCAAAAAGGCAAAGCATGGGGGCTTTGCCTTTTTACCATTATAAGCTCTTCACTTCCACATTTTCTGGAAGCTTGAAAGGATTTTCGGAATTGATTCGGTCATAAAACATCATTCCATTTAAATGGTCCAGCTCATGTTGAAAAACAATCGCTGCAAATCCTTTCAATCGCATCTCGATTTTCTCTCCATTGCTGTCCAATGCTTTAATTTTCACCCGCTCATAACGTGGCACATATCCTTTGATATCACGATCCACAGAAAGGCAGCCTTCACTTTGAGGTAAGTAAATCATGGATGCCGAATGGCTGACAATTTTCGGATTCACTAAAGCATATTCGTAGACCTTTCCTTTTTCATCTGGAAAATACATAACGAACATTCGTTTATTCAGGCCAATTTGGTTGGCTGACAAGCCTACCCCTTCTCGTAAGTGGTACTTCTTTTGAAGTTTAGGATCTTGGCTGTTTTTTAAATACTGCATCATGCATTCTAATGTTTCTCGGTCTTCGTCAGAAATTGGCAGGCTAACTTCATCAGTCACCTGACGCAGAATTGGATCGCCTTCCCGAACAATATCCTTCATCGTAATCATATAATCCCTCATAAATTTATTCATAAATGTTCAACTCATCTACCTTTATATTTTTTCATCACTAAGACCATTTCACTTTAGCATTTCATTTTTAAAAAGTCTATCATGCAGGTTAACAACTGGATGTCCACTATCCGACTCAGTCCTTAGGGAAAAGCGGCACCCATCACATAAATCAAAACATGGAAGTATTTACCTTTATTTTTAGGACTTATGACCTATGGTTAACGCGTTTAAAAATTTTATACTGAATATATATTCTTAAAGGAGATGAAATATTGAACTCGAACTCAAAATTAGTTTCGAAGTTGCTGCCGTTCATAACGGTGTTCATTGTGATAATTGGTGTTATATCTTGGTACGTTGTGACTCAGTCAAAAGAAATGGTCGTTCCTTTCTCGTCCGTTGAAAAGACCATTCAGGCCCAAAATGGTGCCCTCGTCTCTATTGAAGAAAAGCGAAATGGAACACTTCATATCACTACACCAGAAGGTAAATATGTCTCTAACATCCCTCCGAACAGTCAAATGGTCAACAAACTAGTCGAAACTTATAACGTTCGCTATTCATTTTCATCGACAAATAAGTCTGCATTATGGATTTTAGGCGGATTGCTGGCGGCACTAGTCACAACCGCAATTATTATACAGAAGAAATCAAAAGGCGGTTTACGCGTAAAAAGCAAGAAACAAAATATCTCTACACCTAGAGCACTTCCCGATATAACCTTAGCCGATATAGGTGGTTTGCAACCCGAAATCAAACAAGAGATCCTGCAAACCCTCACCACTCTAAAAGAACCGGAGCGTTCAGCTAAAATTGGGATCAAGCCTCCACAAGGCATCTTACTATACGGTCCTCCAGGAACCGGGAAAACATTATTGGCACAGGCCATTGCAAAAGAATTGGGCGCCAACTTCTTTTCGACTAGCGGTTCGGCCTTCAATGAAATGTTCGTTGGAGTGGGGGCAGCTCGTGTACGTAGCCTTTTCCAAAATGCCCGGAAACAATCACCTGCTGTCATTTTCATCGACGAAGTGGACGCATTGGCCGGTAAACGGAAAGCCCATGGTGGGGAAGAAGCTGAAAAAACCTTGACGGAACTTCTTGTCCAGTTAGACGGAGGCCATTCAAACGAAGGCATTCTATTCGTGGCAGCCACAAACAGAAAGGACATGCTTGATGAGGCATTTCTTCGTCCAGGCAGAATCGATTTCTCGTTCCAGGTGCCGATTCCCGATACAAACGGAAGAAAAGAAATCATTGCCATTCATACAAAAGGGAAGAAACTGGCGGCCGATGTCCTTTCTTCCTTGGATGAATTAGCTGAGAGTACATCCGGGTTCTCCGGGGCGGATTTACGTTCCTTGTTTGAAACAGCTTCTCGTCATGCGCTACGTCATGATCAGGAAATGATTCGCAAACAAGATCTTGATTACGCGATTGACCGGACCATTCTAGGGGCTACTTCCCGAACGTTGAGCGATATGGATACAAAGCGGCGGGTGGCCATTCATGAAAGTGGACATGCCCTGATTGCTGCCCTCACTAAACCGGGTTCTGTTCGAAAAGCGACCATCATCCCTCGTGGCGAGGCCCTTGGGTATGTGGCTCCGATTCCTAAAGAACTTCATTTAGCTACGGCAAGTGAGTTGCTAGATCAAGTGAAAATGATTTTAGCAGGCGGTGTCGCAGAAAGAATGTTTCTTGGTGAACATAGTGTCGGAGTTGGTGGCGACGTTCAACAGGCAAAGCATTTACTTGAACAGATGGTCGATACGGGCATGTTGCAAGACGGCTTCACCTTAACATTCAATAAAGGTGAGAAAGAACAAAAAATGCAAGCCCTTTTCACCCAGGCCATTCAAGAAACGGAAAAACTGATCGAATCAAACCGTCCACAATACGAAGAGCTTGTAGAGGTCCTGTTGAAAAAAGAGACGATTGACGGCACAGAGGTCCAAAATATAGTGGATGTACAAGAGCCAAAGGTTCTTTCGTTTTCATAAGGTCTTAATATATAGGCAAAGAACCCAATCTGAATGTTCAAATTGGGTTCTTTTTTTGATGGTCCTTGGTCTAGCTATGAATAATGACCGGATTTTTCCTACTTTTATGACTGCATCCCATTGAACAATATTTATTTGATGCAGTTCTTGGTTTAAAGGGTCGATTACATGATTCACAATGTCTTATTGGATATTTTATATAAGCCTTTCCCTTACACGGTTGAGAGCAATACTTAGCATCTGCATTATAGCTTTTGAATGTCTTGTCACATACTTGGCAAGTATACTCAGCCAAAATCCCATCCCTCCTTTGACGCGATCAATAAAGTATTCAAATAATCTTTTGATATCGTTTGGGAGAAGAGAGTTCAAGATTCATGGTGCTATTATATTTATTTTGGACAAGACTAATGGAGATCGCCGCAATAAAAGCGGGAATCGCAAAGCTGAGGAAGTTTATATAAATAGGCAACTCCCACTCGATTAACAGCCCACCGATTGTTGGTCCCACTATAGCCCCAAACCTACCTATACCTAATGCCCACCCCAGTGCTGTCGACTTTATCTGTGTCGGATAGAACATGGAGATATAAGCATTGTTTAAATTTTGCGATCCAATTGTCGCAGCCCCTGCTATTGCCACCAAAACATATAGAAAGAATGACCCTGGTTTAAAACCGAGGAGGAGCAAGCAGACCGCGCCTATACTGAAGTAACTGATCAACACTCGTTTTGAGCCAATTCGATCTGCTAGCCAACCCCCGCATACCGAACCGACGATTGCTCCAATGTTCAAGCAACAAAGAAACAGCAGGCTGGAATTCAACGGATAGCCTGCTTTAATCATCAGTTGAGGCAACCACGTACCCAATCCATATACCATCAGCAATCCCATAAAGCATGCGATCCAAAACATGATGGTGGATCTTCCACGGCGATTCTCGAAGAGCTTTACCACTGGAACACCGGAAGTTGATAAATTCATGATAAATCGATCTGCATCATGGGGAACATAGGAGGGATTTAAACGAGCCACTATTCCCTTCGCTTTTTCATATTCTCCCTTTTCCACATAATAATAAAGGGATTCAGGTAAAGATTTAATTAAAAAGGGAATGGCCAATAATGGAATGGCCCCTATGAAAAACATCCATTCCCATCCCAACTCCGGAATGACCTTCATTCCGAAAAGAGAGACTAATATACCGCCAATCGAATATCCGCTGAACATGATACCCACCATCATATTCTTAATCGGCTTGGGAGAATATTCAGAGGTGAGCACCACCAATAACGGCGGAATGCCGCCCAAACCGAGTCCTGCAAGAAAACGGTAAATCGCAAAATCTACCGGTCCCCTCGCTAAACCTGTCAATAAAGTAAACGAGCCAAAAATAGCAATACAAGCTATGATTACTTTCTTTCTCCCTACTTTATCCGCTACGATCCCGCAAATAAGTGAGCCTATTAAACCACCTACCAACGTCAAACTCCCTATCAATCCCAAGATGCCCGGTGCGGTCCCCCATTCTTGACTTAAGGTTGGAATGACGGCTCCATAAACGACTAGATCATATCCATCGAAAAGGATGAGAAAAATACACCATAGTAAAACAGTTAAATGAAAAGAGTTAAACTTACTCCCTTCTATAACCTGGGCAACATTAATTTGTTTCACATTTCATTCCTCCATCAGTAATAGGATCTATACCAGATTCAGGCCAAAGGCCATTGTTTTTATCTCGTCCCTTCTAAGCTACGTTTTCCAACGCCCTGTACATATTCAGGAATGAATATTCAAACTCTCGCATACATCCTGAAACGTGACACATGTCGGTTCATTTCTAAATTGATCTGCATTGGCATGATGGGCGCAAACAGATAAACAGTAGTGATTGTCTATTGTGTACTGTCTGCATATGTAATCCCTAATCTGTCTTTCTGTTTCCATATCTGTGATTTGGATGGATCCATTGCTACACTTTTTCATGGAGAACCCCTGTAATGGCATGGATATGCCTTCACCAACCGCTTTCACATAACTCTCTTTCAAGGTCCAGATGTCATAAAAGGCACCAAGGCCGCCTTCTCTATCATTCAATACATATTGATACTCTTCTTTAGTAAAAAGGTCTTTGGCGAGGGGTAAATCAAATGGTCCTATGTATTCTATATCCACACCCACTGCTTCATCATGAACCACACACACTACATATTCACCAGAGTGGGAGATATTATAATGGAAGGAAGGATAGTCACATAAAAACGGCTTGCCATATTCATTCGTTTGAATTCTCAGTTCCCTATCCATCGAGCCGTATCGTTCTTTTAATGCGAAACGCACCAACAAATCCCCAATCAGGGAACGATATGCATCATCAGTCTTCACGAACCTTTTCAATCGGCTCTGCCTTTCTTTTGAAACATGAACAAGCAAATTGTCTATATCCGCATTTTCCCTGCTCGCAGGCAATTTACAACTATATAGTTCAATCACATCTAGCCCCCCTTTTATACTCTTCAAACAAATAAATAGGGGCCGCTGATTAGAATCACAGCAACCCTCTATTTCAAGCATCTCCATCTGGAATTTTGTCACTTACTCATTCTGACTGGTTCTGTCTTAGGAATTTCAGTCGATTGCTGACTTGGCAAGATGCTCTTAAAGTCTTCTTTCTTCAGACGTAACGAGATAGTAAGACCTATAACAAGAAAGACTGATGAGCCAAGGAGAGCATATTGATAGGATGCCAAGTTACTCTGTTCTATTCCGTTCCTTGCCACCTCGCTTGTCCCCAAGGCTCCCAACACACTCGCTAGTACGGCTACCCCAACAGCTGAGCCGAATCGATTCTGGACATTGAATAATGTAGTTGCCCTTCCCATCGATGCTGAAGTAATATTCGTGAAAATGGAAGACTGTACAGCAATCACTGCATGTCCCAAGCAGATGCCGACACTAAATAATAAGAGTCGTAAAGACCAAGGATTCGCTGTCGGACCAACAATACTGATGATGGCAAAGATTAAGGCCGTCCCAAGTAGCCCAAGGCAGATCACCTGCTGGCCATTCAATTTCTTGAAAGTCCAAGGAATCATCCTGGATGCTACCATAAGCCCCAATGCCTCAGGAAAAGTGGCCAATCCACTATCCAGGGCAGAGGCATTCATGGCATTCTGATACATTAACGGGAATATAAAGAGCATTCCCATTAATGCTGCTTGCGATAATAGAGAAATAAGGCCAAGGGAACGGAACAATTTGTCCGATAATAGGCTTAAATCCAGCATGGGTTCCTTGACCCGTAATTCTCGCCATACAAACAAACAGACAAGTATGAAGCCAATCAGTCCCGTATACATAATGACTGGAGAACTCCATCCCTTTGAAGGACCGGTACTCAGTGCATACATGACCATCGATAAACCGGCAGCTGATAACAGAAACCCTGTCAGGTCAAGCCTGCCGGCCGATGGCTCTTTATGTTCCTTCAAGAACAGCAAACCGATGAGGAAAGCGATGATTCCAAAAGGAATGTTGATATAAAAAGCCCAGCTCCAAGATAGCTGTTCCGCAAAGAAACCACCGACAACCGGACCAATGGCTGGTGCAAAGGCAATGGGCAAGACAAGGGTCCTTGACACTTTCATTCGTTCTTTCTGAGAAAATGTCCTAAATAAGATTGCCATTCCTACTGGAGTAAGGAGTCCACCGCCTGCACCCTGCAAGGCCCGAAATAAGGTCAAGGTCTCTAGGTTTGTCGCAAATCCGCATAGAAGGGAAGCGAGTGTGAAAACCCCAAGTGCCAATAGGAAAATTTTCTTGGTACCATATCGATCCCCAAGCCACCCCGATATAGGGAGAAAGACCGCGAGGCTTACTAAGTAGCCTATATTAATACCGCTTGTGGCTGAGGGGAGGACATTGAATTCCTGGCCGATGACGGGAAGAATGACATTGACGATCGTGCCGTCCATCGAAACCATGAACATGGCAATCACATAAACCATGCAAACGACTAATTTAGGATTCTCGTGTATGCGCACGTTCACTTTACTCCATCAAGGCTCGATACGAGCTTTAGGCTCTTAGGCTGAAGATCCGTCCAGTTGGCATTAATATAGTCCAAGCAATTCTTTTTGCTTTCTTCTCCATAAATGGTGGACCAACCTTCTGGTATGTCCAAAAAGGCAGGCCAAAGGGAATGCTGACCTTCTTCATTTATCAATACTTTATACGTACCATTCTCGTTCTCAAAAGGGTTAGTCATTCTTTATCTCCACCTTCATTAATTAGTGCGTATTTTTTTTCATATTTGAAAGCTTGTTTGCAATCACCTGTCCGATTTCCGCAAGTGGCTCAGGTTGACACATATCCTTATGACGGCACTCAATATCATGTTGTTCAATCAATCCATTTATATATGGTCTCCATGTATCCGTTGAAAGGCTAGGGAACCATTCTGGTATGAGTGTTGATTTAAAGAACAAAACATTACCATTGAACACTCCTGGTTCATATTCACCCATGATTCGAACAGAATTCACATAGGTTTCCTTCAGGTTAAGGATTGTCTTTTCTTCCAAACTAGCTAATGCACTTCCATCTTGGCGCAGAATTTCTATGGCACCAGCATCATCCAATGGCTTGTCTCCTAAACTATCAGGATCATACCCACCCAAGGCAAGCAGGGCGATCAATGCTTCCTCATCACCAGGAGCATTAGTAGTCGGCAAAAATTGACTTGGAAATGCATCCAGAATGGCCACAAGTTGGACTTCTTCCCCCTCGTTTTGCAGTTGGGTAGCCATGGCATGCACGACATTTCCACCCAGTGACCAACCCAATAAACGATAAGGGCCTTTTGGCTGGATTTTGCGGAGATGTTCGATATAATCTGCTGCCATCTCTATCAGTGTTTCCGGATAGCGCTCACGCTCAGAAATCCCCCGAGCTTGCAGTCCATATATTGGGTAATCTGGACCAAGAGCCGTCATTAGCCCGGCGTAGCACCAGCTCAATCCTCCCGCTGGGTGTATACAGAACAGCGGAAGTTCCTCGCCACTTTTGCGTAGCGGCAACAAGACATCCAAAGCACTCTGGCTCGAGCCCATTTCAAGCCTTTCAGCTAGGCCAGCAACTGTCGGCGCTTCAAATAAGTTTCCGATGCTCAACTCAACGCCAAGCGCTTCACGTATCTTACTCATCAGCTGGACGGCAAGCAGGGAATGCCCTCCCAGATCAAAGAATCCATCATCGATTCCAACGTGTGAAAGATCAAGAATTTCCATGAACAGTTTACATAGGATTTCTTCCTGTGGCGTCCTTGGTCCACGCCCTGAAACGGCTGCACCGAAATCAGGTACTGGCAATGCCTTTCGGTCCAACTTTCCATTTGCTGTCAAAGGCAAATCGACCATTTGGACAAATGCAGATGGAATCATGTAATCTGGAAGGCCGGCTGCAACAAACCGACGTAATTCGGCTGGATTGAAAACCGCATTTGCCGCTGGCACAGCATAAGCCACCAATCTCTTATCACCTGGGTGATCTTCACGAACGATGACGGCAACTTGCTCCAGATAAGGACACTGGGCAAGTAATGATTCAATTTCTCCCAGCTCGATACGGAAACCGCGAATCTTGATTTGATGATCGGCCCGTCCCATATAGTCCAATGAGCCATCAGCACGCCATCTGGCTAAATCTCCAGTCCGATACATCCTAGTTCCTGATGGACCGAATGGATTAGCAACAAAACGCTCTGCCGTCAAACCATGACGCCCAAGATACCCGCGGGCCAAACCTGAACCAGAGACATACATCTCCCCAGTTACTCCTGCAGGTACCAGTTGTAGGCTCGCATCCAAAATATACACCCCAAGATCCGGGATGGCACAGCCTATAAGACTGTTCGCCTTCACGGCGGTGACTTCCCTGTTAAGTTCCAGATAACTTACATGAACGGTTGTTTCCGTAATTCCATACATATTAATCAATCGCGGCGCAGTTTCCGGATGACGGCTATACCAATCCTCCAAGCGGCTTAGTTCAAGTGCCTCCCCACCATAAATCACATACCGTAACGTTAGATTCTGTCCAAGTTCCGGCTTGTTACGATCCGCCTGCATTAATTGATAAAAGGCAGATGGGGTCTGGTTAAGAACCGTGACTCCTTCATCCACAAGGAGCTGTAAAAACTCTTCTGGTGACCGGCTGGTTGAATGAGGTACAACTATAAGCTTCCCACCATGAAGAAGCGCGCCCCATATTTCCCATACCGAAAAATCGAAAGCATAAGAGTGAAACATCGTCCAAACATCATCCGAATTGAAATGGTACCAGTCTTCTGTCGACCCAAAGAGCCGGACTACATTTTGATGGGGGATGACTACCCCTTTCGGTACACCTGTTGAACCTGATGTATAAATAATATAAGCTGCGTTTAAAGGTGATAAAGGCTGTTTCCGTTCACGATCTAGTGGGTTATCTGTTGAATATCGTGACATTTCCACTAACGTGCTCGGATCGTCCAATACAATTTGTTGGATATCATGCAGATTCGGAAGGCTAGTTGCCACACTGGAACTTGTAAGGACGTAGCTAGGCTTCGCATCCTGAAGCATGAAAGACAATCTGTCGATAGGATATTCAGGATCTAGAGGCAAATAAGCCGCCCCCGCCTTCAGTACAGCAAGTATGCCAACCACCATATCCAATGATCTTGGTGTGGCCAATGCTACAAATTGCTCCGATGCAACCCCTTTAGCCATTAGCAGACGGGCAAGCTGGTTTGCCCTATGATTTAGCTCTTCATATGTTAGGGATTCATCTTCATATACAGCAGCGATTTTATCTGGATACCTGTTCACTTGTTCTTCAAACAAAGCTGGTAAACAGGAATCAGGGATTTCTTCACCATGCTGATTCCAATCAACAAGAATTTCTTGACGTTCTTTTGGCTCCAATATTTCCAATCGTCCGATTGTCTGGTCCGGGTCCATTACAGCCCCCTCTAATACTCGTACGAATCGGTTAAGCATCCTTTCGATGGTTTCAGGTTTATATAGATCTGCACTATATTCAAGAAACCCGCTCATTCCATCCGGTTTTCCTGTGTCATCATGCATTTCCCGAATCTCAATCGTCATATCGAATTTGGAAGTCCCCACACTATATAGCTCTAGGTTGGAATGAATGCTCGGAAGCTTTAGCTTTGGCTCAGGCGTATTCTGCAGGGCAAGCATGATTTGGAATAATGGATGCCTAGATCGTGAACGTGGTGGATTCAGTTCTTCTACCAAGCGTTCAAAAGGCAAGTCTTGATGTTCATACGCCTGTAAATCAACATTCCTTACCCTTTCAAGAAGTTCACGGAAAGTTGGGTCTCCAGAAGTATCCGTACGGAGCACCAAGGTATTAATAAATAATCCGACTATTTCGCTCAAAGCGTCGTCGCTTCGCCCTGCAATCGGACTTCCAATCGGAATGTCCGTACCCGCTCCAAGGCGAGTAAGCAAGGTCGCAAGTCCCGCCTGCAATACCATGAATAAGCTGACTCCGTTTTCACGAGCCACATCCACTAAGCTACGATGCAGGACAGGAGAAATCATAAACTTCAATGTATCCCCCTTATAGCTTGGTTCGATAGGCCGAGGGAAATCCATAGGCAACTCCAACTGATCGGGAAGATTCGCCAGTGTCTCCTTCCAATAATCAAGCTGTTCTTTCACTAAGCTAGCTTGATCGTTCTCTTTTCCCAACAATTCTTCCTGCCAAAGCGCATAATCCGCATATTGGACAGGAAGAGGAGTCAAGTTAGGTACCTCTCCAAGAATCCTGGCTTTATAAGCCGCAGACAAATCTCGCGTAAGAGGGGTAAGGGACCATCCATCGGCTACAATGTGATGTAAAAGTAAAACTAAAACATGCTGATCCGGTTCCACTGAGAAAAGCTGAGCATAAATGGATGGCTCCACAGCGAGATTAAAGCTATAACGCGTAGCGACTGCAATCTCCGCATCCAGGTCCGCCGCTTTTACTCTAGTTATTAACAATTCAACCCGGGCCTCAGAAGGGTCAATGATGCTTTGATGGGCATTCCCCTCCGTTACTGGAAAAATCGTCCGTAACGTATCATGATGAGCAACCAGGTCATTGATTGCTGCCTCGAGAGCATTCGTATCAAGGTTTCCTGATAATTCTATGACCAACGGAATATTATAGGTTGGACTAGGGCCTTCAAGACTGTGTAGGAACCACAATCTCCTCTGTGCAAAGGAAAGGGGTATCTTTTTGGGCTTACTCGTTTTTTTCACGGGCAATCGTGCACTTTTTCCATTGGAGAGCTGTTTTGCAAGACCCGCCACGGTCGGTGACTCAAAAATCTTGCCTATGCCGAGTTCCACTCCGAATGTATTGCGTATTCGTGCCATCAGAGTTGATGCAAGGAGTGAATGCCCACCTAAATTAAAGAAGCTATCATCAATTCCTACTCTAGATAGACCTAGAACTTCAGCAAACAACTCGCTCAAAATTTCCTCTTGCGGTGTTCTTGGTGCTCGGTCTGAAATTAGCGAGTAGAAATCGGGCACTGGCAATTCTTTACGATTAAGCTTCCCATTTGGAGTTAGCGGCAACTCTTGCATCTCAACGATTGCCGATGGAATCATATAATCCGGAAGATTACTTCCCACAAATGCGCGAAGTTCCCCTGGATCCACTTTCGAATCCAGCGAAGGAACTATATAAGCCACAATTCGTTTATCACCCGGAATCTCCTCGCGAACAATCACGGCCGCTTGTAAAACCTCAGGATGTTGGACAAGCTTTGCCTCGATTTCCCCAAGCTCGATCCGGAAGCCACGTATTTTAATTTGATGATCAGCGCGACTAATATAATCCAGTGAACCATCCACCCTCCAACGAACCAAATCACCTGTACGGTACATCCGGCTGCCCTTAGGACCATTCGGGTTGGCAACAAAACGCTCTGCTGTTAAATCCGGGCGACCTAAATACCCCCGGGCTAGCCCTTTCCCTGCAATATACAATTCGCCAACGATTCCGGGAGGGACTGGTTGTAAACCTGCATCGAGTACAAACACCTGTGTATTCCAAAGGGGTGATCCTATGGCGGGCATGCCTGTCTGACTGGAATCCAGCTTTTTAGATGTCGACCATATCGTCGTTTCAGTTGGACCATATAAGTTGGTTACTTCACACCCTAAATCCTTTAATGCAGTGGCTAAACTAATGGAAAGAGCCTCCCCACCAACAAGTACCTTAAGCCCCTTGATTACATCTGGATAATTGGATACCATGGCATGCCAAAGCGTCGGTGTCGCCTGCATGATGGTAATATCATGTTCGGTAATGATGTCTGCCAACGCCTTGGGTTCTTGAATCTTCTCCTTGGCTGCAACGACGCAGCTGGCTCCATTAAGAAGTGGCAGGTACATTTCTAAACCGGATATATCAAATGCGATGGTAGTGACCGCCAGAAGCCTATCTTCTTGATTTAAGGAAAACTGGCTTTGCATGGAAGAAAGGAAATTAATCAAGCCTTCTGATTGAATGACGACACCTTTCGGATTCCCTGTGGAACCGGATGTATAGATCATATAAGCTGGGTTAAGAGGTGATAGGGCTCCATTCCTCTTTGACTCATCCACATTTCCATCGGAATATTTTCCTGATGAAAGAGCATGCTCTGCCTCATCCAATAAGATGAGTTCCGCTTCACCACCACTTGGTAGTTTTGAAGCAATTTCACGGTTTGTTATTAGACAAATAGGCTTCGCGTCGTTCAATATGTATTCAATGCGGTCAATGGGATAATCGGGATCGATTGGTAAATATGCAGCCCCTGTCTTTAATACGCCCAACATGACCACGACCATGTTCGCAGAGCGCGGTAAAGCAATCGCCACGAATTTTTCCGGACCTAGATCTTTTTCCAATAAAAGATGGGCAAATTGATTGGCACGCTTATTCAATTCCTCATAACTAAGGACCGTCTTTTCATCTACCAGGGCTGTTAGGTATGGGCTTTTAGCTACTTGTTTTTCAAACAGGCTTGGCAAGTTGGCAGACGGAATCTCCTCGGCGGTTTGATTCCACTGGTGCAAGACCCTCTCACGTTCTTCAGGTAAAAGCACTTCAAGTTCCCCAATCATGTGGACCTCTTCTGCAGTGGCCACCTTCTCGAACAACCTTAAGAATCGGGTATGGTGAATGCCTAGCTCTTCCAAATCGTACACTTCCGGGTTAGCATCCAAATCGATTCTTAATCCATTTCCATCAGACTTGTCATATATGTTTATCGATATGTCATCGACCGGGCCTGTGGCCAGCTTATGTGTAATGGCTTGATTACCCGCAAAGTCCAATCCATAATCAAAAGGCATGACATTGATTTGCGGACCGAATAATCTTTGATTATCACCAAGAAGCTTAAGGTCACGGCGAAGTTCTTCATGTCTATAGTTTTGATGGCGGCGGATAGTACGCACTTCGCTTGATACTTGCTTCACTACTTCCTTCAACGCCATATCCGGTCGAACGGTTACACGCAATGGAAGTAAGTTCATCACCATACTCGGAATATTGATTGAAGCAGAGCCCAAACGCCCCATCATCGGCAGGGAGAGGATGACGTCTTCCGTTCCCGTCAGACGATGAATATATACAGCAGCGACAGCCATTGCCACTTCATGCCACGTCCCCGAGTATTTATGAGCATTTTTTTTAAAAGATTGTGTGGCAACAGTCGATAAATAACCCGTTTGGCTAAGAAAACCGTTAGATGTCCTAGGAGCCCGTTCAGCAAGGCTCATGACTTCCGGTTGATCAGCAAAGCGCTCCAGCCAAAACTGACGATCGGCTTCGAATTTCTCGGACGCCCTGTATCTAGCATCTTCCTCCAATAGCTTAACGAAAGGACTAAAAGCTGCCTCTTCACATGGTCGACCTTGGACAAGTGCCGTATACAGCTTCGCGACCCGCTGCGATATTAGTGAAAATCCAAAGGCGTCCATTACTATATGATGAATCCGCTGATACCAGAAATACAGTTCTGGTCCAACCTTAAACAATGCTTGAGAGTAAAGGCTGTCCGTTTTTAAGTTAATGGGGTGAAGCAGGTCTTCTCTCATCCATTGCAAGGCCTTCTCTTCAGGATTATCTTGATCGCTTACATCCAAGAACTGAAAGGGTAGTTCAGTGGAGTCCACCAGGACTTGATAAGGTCCGCTTTGGTCCTCCCCAAATTGAATATGTAAACTTTCTGCCTCCCTTACTGCCTGCATGAGCGCTGCTTCAAACTTACTTACTTCCATTTTCCCTTTAATCTCTATGTATTCACCCGTATTGTAAATCGGGTTATCCGGCTCTAGTTGCTGCGCAAACCATATGCCGGACTGTGCGCCGGACAATGCCATGCGAGTTTTTTGGTTCTCCATATTACTCACCTCATTTACCTCCTTTTCACATCGGATCAAGCTAAAACTTTCTGGGAAGATAGCAGGTTCCACCAATCAGCAATTGTCGGTTTCTCAGCCATTTGCATGAAATTGATTTCCGCCCCTTTTCCTCTCAACATTTCCACAAGGCTCATCATGCGAATGGAGTCCATTCCTCTATCGATTAAATCCTCATGATCTTCAAGACCTTCTGAAGGGTCTTCGCCAAGAAGGTCGAAAATCATCATCCTTAATTCCTCTATTGTCCAATCGGCTCCTTCCTGACTAGCAGGTGATGATTGTTCACTGACTTGTAATTGGTCAAGCAACTGAAGCGTTGAAGTTGTAAACGCACATCGCTCTGCGGCATATTTCAGGGCCATTTTATGTTCTTCCAACGAAAAATCAGCGACCGCATCGGCCACCAGGAATGGTTGTATATCTTGCATAAACGCTTCGCTTGCCGTTAAAAGGCATCCAATATGGGCATATACTCCACAAATAATAAGTTGATCACGTCCCTGTTCTTCCATTAATTCAAGAAGATTGGTTCGTTTGAATGCACTGTATCTCCACTTAGTCAGCATGATGTCGTCATCAGACGGAGCAACGTCGCCCACGATTCTTGTCTGGTTCGGGTCATCATCGAGCCCCGTTCCCCAAAAATCTGTCAGGAGCGCACGGTCCTTAGGATTTTGATCTCCCGGTTGCGCCGTATAAACTACCGGTATGCCTAATTCCACACAACGATCCTTGATGGTTGTTATGTTCTTCAATAGTTCTGGTATAGGTGAATCATTTTTTTCGAAAAAATCGATAAAATATTGTTGCATATCATGAATGAGAAGAACCGAACGCTTCGGTTCCGCCTTCCATGCCACCTTGTTTTTTGGTAAATCAGATTCAACTGGCATTGCATATGGTGTGATAGCGGGAATAGCCATCAAATCACTCCTTTTTCTAATTTATTTTAATAATGTTGCTATTTTACGTTCATTTAGCTTGTCAGAAATGATTTGTCGAAGTGCCTTTTTGCTTACTTTTCCTAATGGCGTTTTAGGAAAGGTCTCGATGAATTCCACTCGGTCGGGAATTTTAAATGTAGCCAGACCCCTATCCTTCAAGAACTGTTTGAGCTCTCTGGCTTTAGGGGTTCCCCCCCTTGGTATCACGAATGCGCATGACCGCTCCCCAAGGTATTCATCAGGCATCGAGACAATCGCTGCATCATGAACGGCTTCATGGGCCAGCAGATGGTTTTCCACTTCTTCTGCCGCAATTTTTTCGCCACCTCGATTGATTTGATCCTTATCTCGGCCCTCAACGACTAAGTAGCCTGAAGAATTTATGCTTACCAAGTCACCCGTACGGTAAAATCCATCTTTAGTAAAGGCCTTCTCATTATGTTCCGGTGCCTTGTAATAACCGCAAATCGTATAAGGCCCCCTTGTCAATAATGTCCCTACTTCACCGGGCGCAACTTCCTTATCTTCTTCATCAACCACACGAATTTCATCAAATTCTGACATTGGACTTCCTTGAGTGTTCACGATGAGCTCATTTGAATCATCAAGCCTCGTATAATTCACTAGTCCTTCCGCCATGCCGAATACTTGCTGTAATTTACACTGAAAGGCCGGGCCTACTCGACGGGCGGCCTCAGCGCTAAACTTCGCTCCTCCAACTTGCATCACTTGAAGGCTTGATAAATCATCATTACGGGATGAAACGGCTTCAAGCCATCTCAATGCAAGGGGCGGTACGAGTGCGGTAATCGTCGCACCATGTTTTTCAATGAGAGGAAATGCTTCATCAGGGCTAGGACCAGGTGAAAGGACAACCTGTCCCCCACCATATAATGTGCCTAGGATGCCAGGAGAACTCATCGTAAAGTTATGGGCGATAGGAAGCACCGCTAGATAGATGCTATCTTGATTGATTCCGCAAATTTCAGCACTTAACCTTAAACTGTATATGTAATCATCATGTGTTCTTGGAATTAACTTTGATAAACCCGTACTTCCGCCGGATAACTGTAGGAAAGCGACATCACTAGACTGGACGATTGTTTCCACCAATTCGTCAGGTTCTCCGTATAAACCTTCCAAACTTGTGAACTCCTCTGCGTCCCCTGTCACAATCACATTCAACAAGCTATCATTCTTACTTTGAACGCCTCGGGCAAGTGTTCTGTAGTCAAATCCACCATGTTTATCTGGAATGATGTAAGCAACGGCTTCAGTGAACTCGCAAAAATACCCGATTTCATTGCTGCGATGGGAAGGAAGGGCATATACAGGAAGAGCCCCGATCCTGAATAAGGCGAAAATGACTTCAAAAAACTCAACGACATTAGGAAGCTGGATGACGACCCTGTCATTCTTCTTTATCCCTAACTTTTGAAGGCCGACCGCTAACCGATCGGCACGGTCGTCCAACTCTGCATAAGTCAGGTTTCTTTCCCCCCCGGTAATGGCAATCCGATCTCCATGCTCCTTGGCACGGTCACGTAGTATGCCGCCAAAGGTCTCCCCTTTCCAACAACCTTCTTTTCTATATAAATCAGCCAAATCCTTAGGCCACGAAGTAAAACCTTCTAACATCATCTTTCCCCTCCATGCCAATTACTTTGATAATTCCGTATCAATCCCCATTGCGCGAAGCATGGTTTGAAACTTAGCCGAAGTTTCGGCAAGTTCTTCTTCCGGTTTAGATTCTCCGACCACGCCGGCTCCGGCAAACAAACGAAGCGCCTTTTCTTCCACTTCTGCGCATCGAATCGTGACGATCCATTCACCGTCACCATTTGCATCACACCATCCAACCATTCCCGTGAAATATCCCCGATCGAAAGGTTCAATCTCCAAGATGGATTCCCTTGCCCGCTCAAACGGCGAACCGCATACGGCAGGAGTCGGGTGAAGCGCGATGGCAAGCTCCAAAGAAGAAGTTTCAGGATCCGCAAGTTCCCCCTTCACTTCTGTCGATAGATGCCACATTGTCTCTGTACTTATTACCGATGGGCTTTTGGGGACTTCCATCTTCTTGAAAAATGGACGAAGTGCTTCCGCCACTGCCTCTACTACGACAGCATGTTCATGTAAATCTTTTGAAGAAGAAAGCAATTCCTTCGAACGTCTTTGATCTTCCACTGGATCGTCACTTCGCGGTCGGGAGCCTGCCAACGGATTAGCCACCACGTGTAAGCCAGTTCTTGAAACTAGTAGTTCCGGGCTTGCGCCGATTAATGTTTTGGTGCAAACGCTTGAATCTTCTTGCTCTCCCAAATCAACGGCAAATGTATAACCCTTTGTATTTTGTCTTGCCAAGTTATGAAGCAACTCATTGATATTTACACTTATCGAAGATGTAAGTTGCAAGGACCGAGCCAAGACGATTTTGTCCAGATGACCACTGGCTATCTGTACTAGTCCTTCTTCGACACCTTCTTTATATTGGGCAGGCTCTGGAACCGATTTAATTTGGTATGTAGGGACTGAATCCGTATCCACTGTTCTACTAGGACCATATTCTTGAACACGTACAGTTGAATGTATCGTCTCTGGCACATGCAGATTAGCGGGCTTCTTATAATCGAACGGTATGGCGCCGGTGACGATTGGATTATCCTGTCCAAGCCTTTTTGCTCGCTCCAACGTTGCTGCAACCCTGTTAGCAAGATCCTCCATCTGATTCTCTTTTTCTTCATTTCCCGGAACCGTTAGCAAGGAACCTTTTCCCAATAAGGTTTGGTTCGGGCTTGATAGAAAGAAGTCGCCATCTTGGTAATCTTCCAACATCGGTTTTTCCAATACAGTCGAATTATATGGATGTTTAGTCATGTGCTATAACCCCTTCGTTATTGAATAGTCAGATATTATAGTGGTCTTCCGAGCTTATTAGACTCCTAATGTAGCTCCACCATCTACACAAAGATTACTCATGGTAATATGATTTGATTGGTCGGATATGAAGAAAAGAATGGCATCGACAATGTTAGAAGGTTCCGCAATTTTTTTCAGTGGAATTCCTACTTTATATAATTCAGGCATGCCATCGATGACCGGTTTTACCCCATTATCACCTTCCCATAAAGACCACTGCATTTCCGTAGCGGTCGAACCAGGAGCAACGATGTTACAACGAATATTATGCTGAGCTAATTCCAAGCCTAGACACTTAGTAAACATGGTGGCCGCTGCCTTGGATGCCGCATAGGCCGCTAAATTGATTCGTGGGACACTCGCTGCATTGGAACCCACTGTAACAATCGAACCTTTTTTCCTGTTTATCATATGTTTACTCACGGAACGGGAGACATTGAAGACACCAGTGGAATTGACGGCAAAAGTCCTTTGCCAGTCTTGATCACTATAGGACTCGATTAGCCCCGGGCTAAGAACCCCGGCTACATTCACCAATATTTCTATTGGACCAATCTCTCGCTCAACCGTATCAACAATGCGGTCGATGGCTGGACTATCACTTACATCTGCTGAAAACCCATATACCTCTAAACCTTCAGACTTCAAGGCATCTACGTGTTTCTGTAATTTATCTGTTTGGAAGTCAACCGCCGCTACTACGATACCAAGCTTGGCTAACGACTGAACGACTGCACCTCCAATCCCTTGTGCTCCTCCCGTTACGAGTGCCACTTTCCCCTTACATTCCTGAAAGTACATGCTTAACTCTCCCTTTCTTAATAAAAGAATCTAGTGCAACCATGCAACAGATTCTCAGTTTCATTACAAAAATCGTTTGGTAGAGAATACTTTAACCAGCTCTCCCTCTATCTTTTATCAATAATGATAATCATTATCATTTAAATTCTACAGGTAATGTTATACATTTCTATCTTCACGGTCAATGGGTATTCATCGATTTGCTAAGAAAGACCTATTCCTACACAGGTCCATTTGCCCTTAAAGCAAAACGTAGTCCCTTGTTAATTAATGGAGGTAAAACAGACACGTGATTTTCCTCCTCGAACTCCGTGAACTTTACATGTAGCCGGCCTTTCGTTGAAGTTCTTAAACGGTTAGAGAGTTCTAATGCATTTTCATTCATGCCACTTTTGTGATTTTTTTCGAATTCCCCCACACCTACAAATAAGGAGATATCCCTATCATCCCTTCCCAATCGACTCAGGAAATGATTCTCTTCTTCCGAAAACCACTTTTTATTCCAATGAATCGAGGGACTACCCGCGATATATGTTTGAAAAGCTTGAGGATTACTGAATAAGGTATACAGGGTAAACAAGCCACCTAATGAATGACCGAGAAGCGCTTGTCTACCCCGGTTGATGTTAATGGAACTCATAATCTCGGGCTTGAGGTCTTCTTCAATGAAATTCAAGAAGTTCACCGCCCCTCCATGTGGAGGCCAATCCCCCCCATCAGGTTTCTTTGGCAATTCTGAATAATCGACGGGCAATGTAAAGTCATAATAACGGTCGGTGGAAAATGCTCCGTCTATCGGATATCCAATACCGACGATAACGGCAGGTACGATCCCTGTCTTTTCAGGTCGCTTCGACTGCAAACGCATGGCCTCGACAATGGTTCCAAACACCGAATTGGCGTCGAGCACATATATGACTGGAAATCCTCCTGCTGGCTGTGCCTCTTTTGGTCGATAGATGAAAATTTGGTACATCCGTCCCTCCCTACTAGATTTCATGAGGAATTGACTCGTCCCTTTCAAGACTACTTCTCCATCTTCCCTGGAGTGACCCACCATTGCTGCCTTATCCTTTTCTTTCTCCATATTCTTTCATTCCTCCCATCACTTAATTTTCGACTATTAATCTTCACTTCTAGTTATCATGTATTTCATAACCCATTTATTGATAGTACTTACTCCCCACTAAATGATAATGTTTCTCATTTAGTTTATCAACAATGGTGAAATTTGCAACCACACCTTTCCTGAATATCTTTTTCATAGAAAATTAATGATGATATTTTATTTTTTTACAAAAATGCTATTGATAATTTTGTGGATTACCTATATATTGTATATTGCATGATAATGATAATCGTTATCACTGGTTACCTTCGTTTAACTCACTAGATTCCTAGTTGGACAGGTATCGAAATAAATTTTTAACTGCGCTAGAGAGCATCTACATATTGTTTGTATCGCATTTTTAAAAAAATATTTTAGAATAAGGGGAGTCAGAACATGAAGAAAAAGTTAATGGTACTTGGCATGGCGGCAGTCTTTAGTATTGGACTTGGAGCTTGCGGTAATGCTGAAAACAGTTCAGGAGATACTTCTGAAAAAAGCAGTGCGACCGAAACGAAGAAGCAAGAGACACAAAAGATAACCTATCTTGGCAAGGAATATACGATTCCTTCTGAAGTTAAAAGAATAGTGACAGCAAGTTTGGAGTCAATGGAAGATGCCGCTGCATTAGGAGTTAAACCAGTGGGTGCTATAACGGTAGGTGGAAAACTTCCAGAATATTTGGCGAAAGACCTTGAGGGTGCAGAGTCAATTGGTGAGAAAATGCAGCCAAACTACGAAACCATTCTTGGCCTTAAACCAGATGCTATCATGTGGACATCCAAATCCGACGGTACGGTAACGGAAAAATTAGATAAAGTGGCTACAACATTTCCTTACTCACATATTTCTACTGATTGGGAGGACAACTTACGGTTAATGGCCAAGCTGTCCGGCACGGAAGACAAGGCCGAATCCATCATCTCTCAATACAAAGAAGATGCTGAAAAAGCAAAAGTGGAAGTCGGCGAAAACCTGAAGGATAAAAAGGTAATGGTTGTGAGGGTAAGAAACGGTAGTCTATTCCTCTATCCTCAAGATGTATACTTCAACCCAGTGTTATATGCTGATTTAGGATTAACGGTTCCTGAAGAAATTAAACCAGTCAAAGCGCAAGAAATGATTGCATTAGAGAAATTTGCTGAAATTAACCCGGACTATATCTTCCTACAGTTCTCAGAAAGCGAAAATGCTGAAAAACCAAAAGCTTTAGAAGAATTGGAAAGCAACTCCATTTGGAAGAGCATCGAGGCTGTTAAAAACGATAAGGTGTTTGTGAACTCTGTTGATCCGCTTGCACAAGGTGGAACAGCTTGGAGTAAAACAGCCTTCTTAAAAGCTGCATCGGAAAATTTAGCTAAATAGGCAGTAAGGTGCGTTGATTGATATGGCAAAAATAAATTCATTACCGATCATAATTCTATGTATGGCACCCGTCTTAATTATTCTGACAACCATTTTGTCCATTCTTTATGGTGCAAAAAATATAGACTTTATAACAGTATGGAATGCATTTTTGCATTATGACCCAGAGAACGTCGATCATGCTATTATAATCACTTCACGATTGCCAAGGGTTCTGGGTGCCCTTCTTGTTGGGGCATTTTTAGCCATATCAGGAGCACTCATGCAGGGGATGACAAGAAACTATCTTGCATCCCCTTCAATCATGGGAGTGACCGATGGCTCTGCATTTGTCATCACTCTTTGCATGGTTTTCGCTCCTGGCATGTCTTCTTTCCATATGATTCTTTTTTCGATGCTGGGTTCTGCCTTAGGGGCTGGCATAGTTTTTGGTTTTGGTTCATTACTACATAATGGTTTATCCCCGGTACGCCTAGCCATAATCGGTACGGTAATCGGAACATTTTTGAGTAGTATATCGGCTGCGATAGCCTCCTACTTCCAAATTTCCCAGAGTGTTAGTTTTTGGTATAATGCAAGATTGCATCAGATCAATCCGGACATCCTGAAACTTTCGATCCCCATTGGGGCAATTGGCATCATCCTTGCTCTATTCATTTCCAAATCCATCACCATTCTATCTCTGGGGGATGAAGTCTCCATCAACTTAGGTCAACGTACGAAACTAGTTAAGCTTGTTTCCCTACTCTCTGTCGTATGCCTAACGGGTATTGCAGTAGCACTCGTCGGCAAGATTGGATTTATAGGGTTGATCATCCCACACATCACACGCTTTTTAATAGGAATCGATTATAAATGGATCGTTCCCTGTGCTGGTGTAATCGGTGGAATTTTCCTAGCATTATGCGATGTAATCAGTAGGTTCGTTAATTATCCATTCGAAACGCCGATTGGAGTGGTCACCTCCTTAATCGGCATCCCTTTCTTCCTATATTTAATAAGAACGAAAGGAGGAGAAAAAAGTGTATAGTCAATCATCGAAACGCTTGGTTATCACAATGACAGTCGGTATCTGCCTAATCATAGCGACAAGCTATTTAAGCTTGGTAAGCGGTACCTTTGATATGACCGTCATGGATGTCGTTCGGACGTTATTCCGTATAAACCCGGTCGCAGACTACGATTTGGTCATTTTTGATTTTAGGCTCCCCCGCATTGTCATTGCCGGTCTAGTAGGACTTGCACTAGGTATTGCAGGAGCTGTCATTCAAGGTGTAACGAGAAACGGTTTGGCGGATTCAGGCATCTTGGGAATAAATGCAGGGGCCGGAACTGCCATCGTCATCTTCATGTTTTTCTTTCAAGGTAAATATATTGGAGCAGGTTCTGATTGGCTGTCCATCATGAGCGTTCCGTTGTTTGGATTGGTTGGTGGAATTTTAGCCGCCCTCATCATATTCCTTATTTCGTGGAAAAACGGATCCCTTGATACGAGTCGTTTCTTACTGACCGGGATTGCGATTGGCTCGGCATTTGGGGCCCTTTCCCTCTACATATCTTTGAAGATGAAATCTTCGGATTTTGAAATGGCCACTGTATGGATCTCAGGCAGTATCTACTCGGCCAATTGGAAATACATCGTCGCCATGTTACCTTGGCTAATAATCTTAATACCCATCATTATGAGGAAGGCCTATTTATTGGATTTGTTTCAATTGGAACAGACCAGTATAAAAAGCCTCGGAATATCAGTAGAAAAGGAAACTTCGATTCTCTTGCTCAGCAGTATCGGCTTAGTGAGTGCATGTGTTTCCGTATCAGGTAACATCGGATTTATCGGGTTGATGTCCCCGCACATTGCAAAACACCTTGTAGGAATCCACCACAAACATGTGCTTCCTGTGTGTGGGGTGATTGGGTCCTTCCTGGTAATCGCTTCCGACTATATCGCAAAGACGGTGTTTGCACCGGCTGAATTGCCAGTAGGAATCGTCATTTCCATTATCGGTGTTCCCTATTTTCTCTATTTATTAATAAAAGAAAAAAGATAAAAGGAGAGATGGCCCGTGAGCATTCTGCAGATGGAAAATCTGGAAACCAATTATGAAAAATTCACAGTGTTCAAAGATTTAAATTTGGAAATAAAAGAAGGACTGATCACAACCATCATTGGACCGAATGGATGCGGTAAATCCACTTTACTAAAAACAATAGGGCGCATCCTTAAGCAAAAAAACGGGACCATTTATCTGCAGGGGCAGGATTTACAGTCCATTCATACAAAGCGGATTGCCCAGTTAATGGCCTTGCTTCCCCAAAACCCTGTCGCACCTTCTCAATTGAAAGTGGAGGAACTTATTTCATATGGTAGATATCCACACCGCAATAATGTCAATAAATTAACCAGAGACGATAAAGAAAAGATTGAATGGGCCATGGACATTACCAAGACCCTCCCTTTTCGTGATAGGGAAATAGCCAACCTATCCGGTGGGCAGCGTCAAAAGGTTTGGCTTGCCATGGCATTAGCACAGGAAACGGGCATATTATTATTGGATGAACCTACGACATACCTTGATATGGCTCATCAATTGGAAGTTCTACGGATCGTTGAAAGGTTAAACATAGAACAAAATAGAACCATCGTCATGGTTTTACATGACATCAATCATGCGGCCCGCTTTTCTGATGAAATCATCACCATGAAGAATGGAAAAATCATGAAGGTTGGAACCCCTTCCGAGACGATTACACCGGAAGTCTTGAAAGAGGTCTTTCAAATCGATGCACGGATCATGATAGACCCCTCCAATGGGGCTCCCGTATGTTATGGATATGATAATATCGGCCAACAAGAAGAAGCAGCAAAAGATGTTTATGTAACGAGTTAATGCTAAGAAAACAAACGAAAGGCACCCAGGTGGGGTGCCTTTCGTTTTGTATCATTTCTCAGATTGCTGTTGATTCATAAACGGCCACCAGTTAGCTTTTCCGAACGTTGCAACCATCACTGGGATAAACAGTGGCAATATGATGAACGCGTATAGAGCAAGGCCTACCAATATTAAAGTCGCAATCTCTAGGAGTGACAGAACGCCTGCAGGCATCATGGCCGCGAAAGTCCCACCAAGGATCACGGCCGCGGAGATAATGACCGTCCCCATTTTCCGCATCGATAAATACATCGCTTCTTTTACCGGTTTACCTTTCCACTCATTAAAGCGATCCATCAAGAAAATACTATAATCGATTCCGAGTGCTATTAAGATAACGAAAGCGAAGAATGGAACGGCCCAGCCTATGCCCGCATACCCCAGAATGTTAACGAATATCAATTCTGTAATCGCCGCTGCCGTGAAGTATGTCAAAACAAGAGACACGATTAAATAGATTGGCATAACCAACGATCTAAACATAAAGAATAGAACGATTGCAATACCTGAAAGCATCAACACCACTGTCTTAGAGAAATCAGCCTCGGACATCATGCTCAAATCATGATGGGTGCTTGTAATTCCGCCGATAGCAATGTTGGCATTTTCTAGTTTTGTTCCTTTCGTTACATTTTTGACCGCATCCTCAATCCTATCAATTTGTTCAATGGATTCGTTGGAATATGGATTCGTCTTGAAGATTACATCAAGTGTCATCACTTTGCCGTCGTCAGATAGATAGGTATTCAGTGATTCTCCAAATTCCTTGCTTTCCAACACCTCTTTTGGAATGTACATGCCTGTGACCGTTTTATCCGTCTTCGCAAGACCGGATAAATAGCCCTGTGCAGATGATAATCCATCATGGACTTCATTCAGGCCATCGGCACTTTTATTTAAACCATCTTCCAATTGGTTTAGCTGACCACCCATGCTGGAAAAGCCATTCAATAGCTCTTGCTGACCACTGCTTAAGCTTGTTAGGCCCCCTTCAAACTGGGATAGATTTTTAATGACTTCGCTTTGTCCATTGGCCATGGTCGTTAATCCTTTTTGCAAGGTATCCACGCCTGTGATCAACTGGGTTAGACCTTTCCCCAGGGCTTTTTGTCCGTTCACGATTTCCGCCATGCTTTTATTCGCGGTATTCAAGCCACCAGATACAAGGCCGAGATTCTTATTGAGTTCCGCTAGTCCAGCTGCCATCGTCCCTACCCCACTCTGTGCGCCCTGGACCGTTTGTTTGATTGTTTGGTAGTTCACATCTTGCTGAAGCTCCGGATTACTAGCTTCCATTTTTTCAAAGGATGCGTTCAGCCCCGTAAGACTTTTCGACACCTCATTAAGATTTGTCTGAATATCTTTGTACCCGCCTTTAAGTTCATTCAATCCAGATGTGGACTGCTGGTAGCCTTCCAAAAGCTTTCCACTGCCTGTAGCCAGCTTTTCAAGGTTAGACTTGACCTCTTCCAGTCCTTTTTTCACGTCCCCTGTACCTAAGGAGCCATCACGGATACCTGCTTCAATACTCGTTAAAGCGGTCTCTACCTGGCCTACCCCGTTTTTCAATTCATTGGTTCCAGAGATCAGGCCTCCGATTCCGTCTGTCGCCTTCTTTAAACGCGGACCAGATTCTGAAAGTTCACTTCCTGCCGTCTTTAATCCGTCACTAATCTGTTCAATCCCTTGATTCCCTTCTCCGATTCCTTTTTCCAACGTTTTGGCCTGATTGGAGACAAACAAATCCTCTATAGGCTCACCGGTCGGACGGGTTACAGAACGGACGACATCGACGTCATCCACCTTCGTGATTTCCACACTGATCTTCTCCGCAAGCCCGACATAATCCTCTGAATCCATCCGCTCATCATTCTGGATGACGATCTGGGTTGGCATGGATTGTCCCGGACCAAATTCGTCGGCAATGATATTGAAGGCCATGATTGAGGGAACATCATTCCCAGCCTCTTCAAGAGAGTTATAAGAAATCTTCCCTTCATACATCAATAAAAAGGGAACACAGACAATCGCCACGATAAGCAAGGCCAGCAAAGGACGATTTAAGGAGAAGTTTCCTAATCTGCCCCACAACTTACTATCGCTATGTTCAAGCTTGCCTTTTGAAGGCCAGAATAGCTTCTTGCCAAGCACTGCCATGAAAAATGGAACGATTGTATACAGGGCAACCATCAGGATAAAGACTCCGATGGCCACGGCAGCCGCTGATTGATATAGCTTAAACGTGGAAAAGCCAATGGCCGCAAATCCGATCATCACGGTCAATCCGCTGAAGAAGACCGTTTTACCAGCCGTACGATACGTTTCTACAATGGCTTCCGTCAATGACTCCTGTCCTGATAATTCCTCTTTAAAACGACTTAACAAGAGAATGCAATAATCCGTTCCGATCCCGAACAAAATCCCGACCAAGAAAATCTGGGTATAGGACGAGATGGGAAAATCCCAACGGTCCACCAAAAAGGAAACGATGGATTGGGAGCATAAATAGGTGAAGCCTACTGTAATCATCGGAATGAGAGGCGTCACTACCGAACGGAAGACCACCAATAATACCACCAATATGAAGATGACGGTGATTCCCTCCGTTTTTTTTAATCCTTCCTGGGAATTGGTATTAAGATCTTCATCGATTATCCAACTGCTCGTGTAATAATGATCAACATCTATTTGATCCAATTCCTTATAAAGCGCGTCAATGACGTCCTTTGCCTCACGGTCTCCCTTGGTCATGGTGATGGAGGTCAGTATCGTGGATTGATCTTTCGAAACCAACTGTTCTTTAAGGGATGGTTCTTTAAAATGGGTCAGTATTTCTTTGATGCCCAGTTCCCCTTTATTCACTTCTAACCTTTGTATCCCCTTTTCAATCTCTTGCCTTTCATCTGCAGTCAGCTTCTTTTCACTATGAAAAACCAGGGCCAACTGCGATTCATCCTCATTTTGCACTTGCTTCAAAAGTTCATTCGCCATTCCGGAAGAATACTCTTTCGGAACATCCAACTGTCCCTTTTCCTTGACGAGTTCCGCCATATTAGGAGCTATGAACAATAATCCAACTGTAATGGCAATCCAGATAATGACGATTGCCCATTTTCCTTTTATAATTGCTCTCATTTACCTTTCCTCCCTTATCCCCATCTTCATCTCGGCAAAAGTCCATGAAAGCTTTTCATATGTATCCAGGAAACTAACAATCTCTTCATATTTAAAATTCCCCATGATTGTCTCTACGACTATATGAATCTTCTGCTCCATTTCCTGAAATAATGTTTCTCCCTTTTCGGAAAGCCTCAAATGGACCACCCTTCGGTCATCAAGGTCACGTGCACGCTCTATCAAGCCTTTGCCTTCAAGGCGTTTAATGTTCGATGTGACTGCGCTTTTATTGACATGGAAAGCCTCACTAAGCTCGGTCGAGGTACAGAATTGCTGTTGTTTTATGAAACGCAAAGTATAATATTGTTCATTTGTCAGTACATCACAAATCTCGTCTTTAATGAGAAGCTCCCCCATCTTATTCACATGAAAGGAAACCTTCATGTATCGATCAATCAATTCGGTAACTTGTTTATCACTCATCCCTTCACCCCATAAAAAGTAGTTCAGTCACTTAACTATTTGCCATCTTACTATAAATTGGATTAATATGTCAATTAGATGACAGTTTTATTGTTATCCGTTTAAATCATGGAAAATTAGGGAAACAAGAAAGTAAGAACATACTAACCATTCTTAAAGGAGGAAGTATAGATGACTCAATCAAATAATCAAAACGAATCGAATAGCAAACTACTAAAAGGTATTATTATCGGAGGAATTGTCGGCGGTGCCTTAACATTATTGGACTCGAACACAAGAAATAAAATGAAACGTTCTGCAGTTCTTTTAAAAGACAATTCCATGAATATGATTGAACAGGTAAAACAAAATCCCGGTGAAGTGAAGGAACAAATGGTATCCGGCGTTAAGGGTGCAACCGAAACGATCAAAGAGGCAATCAGTGACGTTGAAACCCTATATGAAACCGTTAATGAAGAAGTCGTAGGAAAAGTATCGGAAGTGAAAGAGATTTCCACCAACGCCCTCGGTTCAGCGAAAGATGCAACAAGTGAATTGAAGGACATTAGCTCTAAAGTCGTAGTGGCTGGGAAGCAATTGAAGGAAACTCCTGCACAATCCCTGAAAACGGAAAAGGAAGATAATAAAAAAGGCGAAAAAGATAGCGATGAAATGGTCACCAAATCCCAACTATCAAATGAAAAATCCATCTCATCCAACTTCTAACACATAAAGAAAGAGCAGAGAAAACTCTGCTCTTTTTTCGTACTAAATATTGAATTGACTATCGTACAAATCCTTATAAAACCCTCGACTCATCATAAGTTCGTGATGGGTACCCATTTCGATGATTTCACCATCTTTTATAACCAAAATTTTGTCGGCGGTTTCTATTGTTTTCAATCGGTGGGCGATGACGAAGCTCGTGCGCCCCTCCGTCAAGCGGTTCACTCCTTTTTGGATTTCAATTTCCGTCCTTGTATCAATACTCGATGTCGCCTCATCTAAAATCAACACATCCGAATCCGCCAAGATGGCCCTGGCTATGGCCAAAAGCTGCTTTTGCCCTTGACTTAAATTCAAACCGCCTGTTGTGATCCGGGTCTGATACTGATCTGGCAAGTGTTTGATGAAGCCATGTGCCGAAGCAACCTTAGCCGCTTCAATCACTTCAGAATCTGTTGCATCTAACCGGCCATATCGGATGTTTTCTAAAATGGTCCCCGAAAATAGAAAAGTATCCTGGAGAACAATGCCGATTTTCTTTCGTAAATCACTAATTTTATAGTCTTGTATGTTTCGACCATCCATGTTGATTTGACCCTGGTCCACTTCATAAAATCGGGATAGCAAATTAATAATCGTCGTTTTCCCCGATCCGGTCGGACCAACAAGGGCAATGGTCTGCCCGGCTGATGCCGTAAAGTTAATTCCCTTTAGAATCGGTTGATCCTTGGAATAGCCAAAATGGACATCTGTAAACTCTACATCCCCCTTAAAGGCATCGACGGGTATTGCACCCTTTTTATCCTTCATATCAGGCGTTTCATCCAAGATTTCAAATACACGTTCGGCTCCTGCAATGGCTGATTGAAAGGTATTTAGTAGACTGGACAATTGATTGATTGGTCGGAAAAATTGCCGGGAGTAGGTCACAAAAGCGGCAATGAGTCCCACCGTGACCGTTCCCTTTACGGCCATCAAAGCACCGACACCGATGACAATAGCTAAGCCGATGTTGTTAATGAAGTTATTAATTGGCCCCAAGAACCCGGAAACTGTATCAGCGGCCATTGAAGAACGGCGAAGCCTCTCATTAACGGTGGAAAACTGGCTGAAGACCTTTTCTTCTTTTCCAAATAAAGTGATGACTTCCGTTCCTGAAATGGATTCCTCGATGAACCCATTTAACTCCCCTAAGTCACGTTGCCTTTTTATGAAGTTACTGCTGCTGTATTTGATGATCTTTTTAGTCGTCAGTATCATCAGCGGGACAATCAGTAGGGTTACCACCGCTAAAATTGCATTCATGGAGAACATCGCTATCGTCACACCGGCAATCATGAGCAACGAATTAAAAATTTGGATGACACTTTGACTTAATGCATTGTTCAATTGATCAATATCGTTCGTCACCCGGCTCATCAAATCTCCATGAACCCGGTTATCAAAAAATCGTAAGGAAAGCGTGTGAAATTTATTATATAAGTCTTTACGCAGCGTTCGAATGGTCCGTAACGATACATTTATCATGATGGCTGTCTGCATCCAGGTGAACAGAGACGATCCGATATAGACAGCTGCAAGTACCCCTAGCATTCTTACCGTACCCGTAATATCTTTCGGGATAATATAGTGGTCTATGATTCTTCCAATCAGATAAGGTCCTGATAGACCAAGTAATGTGGAGAGCACCACAAATAAAATCGCTATGACCAAACCCGCTTTCTGCTTCTCTAGATACTTCCATATCCTTTTAACTGTCTGTTTTTTATTCTTTGCTTGAACGACCGGACCACCAAATCCTCTTGGTCCGCGGGCTTTCCCCATCACATCTGATACTGGAGGTTGATTCATCTGCTTATTCATGGGGAGCTATCTCCCTTCCGCTTTGCGTCCGATAAATATCCTGGTAAACACGACTTTTGGCGAGTAGTTCTTCATGAGTACCCTTCGCCTCAATCATTCCGTCATCCATCACAAGAATCTGATCGGCATCCATAATCGAAGATATCTTGGATGAAACAATGAACACCGTCGAATCGGTAAATTCCCGCTTCAACGCCTGTAGGACCTTTGCTTCCGATAGAGCATCTATCGCTGACGTCGAGTCATCCAAGATCAAGATCCTAGGTTTTCGGATAAAGGCCCTTGCAATGGACAACCTTTGCTTTTGCCCACCTGACAAATTGTTGGCACCCTGAGTCAGCCTATACGAGAATGCCCCCTCAAAGCCCTTAACAAAATCAAGAGCGGCCGCGGATTGAGTCGCTGCTTCCATATCTGCCGTCCCCGCCTCCTCTTTTCCGAACCGTAGATTCTCTTCAATGCTTCCGGAAAACAGCGAGGCCCTTTGAGGAATATACCCAATCTCACCCCTTAGGCTTTTTAGAGGATAATCCTGTAAAGGGATGCCATCAATAGTAATCGTACCGGTATCAGGATCATATAAACGCGGAATCAACTTAACGAGGGTGGACTTCCCACTACCTGTTGAACCGATAATACCTATCTTTTGTCCTCCTCGGGCATGGAAACTAATATCTTTAATCACATATTCACCATTTTTGCTATAACTGTAATTCACACGTTCAAACTTCACATCCCCCGTCCTTGCCTGAACAGATGCTGGTTTGGAAGGTTCATTAATATCAATTTCCGTATCCAACACTTGTTGAATCCGGTCTGCCGAAGGAAAGGAGCGCGTGATTTGCATCAAGACGTGACTACTCGACATCAATCCGTTCATGATGATATTCAAGTAGTTGATGAAAGCTAATATGACACCGACCTGCATCGTTCCGTTTTCTACCCTGATTGCACCCATCCACATACCAGCCACCACACCCAAATTGATAACAAATAACAAAATGGGCATTAAGGCCATAATGGTCTGCTCTGCCGCTACATTTCGTTTCGTCAGCTTATCATTAAACTCCTTGAAACTCTCCTTTTCAAATTCCTGGCGGTCATATGCCTTAATGACCCGGATGCCACTCAGTGTCTCCTGGAGCTTTGTATTCACATGATCCATGGCTTCTTGAACCCGTTTAAATAACTTCCCTGCCTGTGAGGAAAAATAAATAATGGCGACCATCAAAACAGGTACAGCGACCGCTAATACCGGAAACAATTCACGTGCTGTCACCCAGACGATAATGACACTCCCAATAAACATGAGCGGCCCCCGGACAAATATCCGTAAGGTCATCATAAGAGAAGACTGCACAGAGGTAATATCATTTGTCACAATCGTGATCAGCTTACCTGTCCCGAATGAATCAGTATTCTTACTAGAAAAAAGTTCCGTTTTCCAAAAAACATCCCTACGTACATCTGAAGCAAAATGAACAGCGGCTTTCGTGCTGTAAACGGTACAACCCAATCCACCTATCAGTCCAATCACTGCAGCTCCCAGCATCAAAAAGCCTAGTTTGGTCACATACACATTGTCTTGGTTGGCTATTCCCTCATCAATGATATGCTGCATCATAGTGGGTTGTAGTAAATCCATCGCTACCTCTATACACATACATAACGGTGCTAAAATCGCAAACAGCGTATATGGCTTCAGATAGGGCAATAACTTTCTTAACGACTTCACTTGCCTTCCCCTTCTTTCTAAAACAGTTCCTATTGGTTTAAAGGCTTTAACATTATTTTCACATGAAACTTTCTTCCATCACCCATTCCGTATACCTTGTAAAATAGCCCGTCAACATGTCCATTTTATGTAAACCTTTCTTCATATCGATTAATTTTAACACCCTAAAACCACTAAAAACAATTGAAATATCGCCAGATTTCACCTCACAAAATCGTATATAAACAAAAAATGGTGCAAAATCGTATGTTACCGATTTTGCACCATTTTCCCTCGTATCTTATTTCGTTGCTTCGAATTTATTCGTTATATCGTAATCTTTCTTCACTTCTGCTAACCAAACCGTGTATTCTTCTTGTAATTTATTATTTAGAAGCGCTTCTTTGATTTCTGACTTGCTATCTTCTAAATTCGCTTTTTTAGCTTCTTTTTTACCCGTAACTTTTATGATATGGTATCCATACTCCGTTTTGACCGGGTCACTGACTTTATTAACGTCCATGTTGAAGGCAACGTCTTCAAATTCTTTAACCATATTACCTTTTCCGAAGTATCCTAAGCTTCCGCCTTTTTCCTTCGTTCCAGCATCAGTGGAATACTTGGTTGCCAGCTCAGCAAAGTCTCCGCCAGCAGCAAGTTCTTTTTCTACTTTTTCCGCTGTCTTTTTGTCTTCCACTAAAATATGACTAGCTTCCACTTGTTCTTCTTGGGCAAACGTATCTTTATTTTCTTCAAAATACGCGCTGATTTCATCATCAGTAACAGTAATCCTAGGTTCCACTAATTTTTTCGTATGAAGATAAACCACGATGTCTTGTTTCAATGACGCTAGGGAAGAACCGCTCGCTTCCAATTGCTCTTTTAAAGCATCTTCTCCACCGTATGATTCAGCTAAGGTATCGATTTCTTTTTGGATTTCTTTCTCTGTAATTTTAATGCCTTCCTTATCTGCTTCTAATTCAACGATTTTATCAGTGATTAATTGATCGACCGTTTCTGCTCCATAATTTTTGACAAGCGTATCTTGTAGCTCTGCCTCTTTGATTTTCTCTCCGCCTACGCTCGCGACTGTCTTATCAGTAGAGACTACCATTGCATATATTAGGATGGCGGCGATAATTAATATGGCGCCTGCCCATACATATGTCTTCGTGCTTTTCAATAAATTCATATTCTCTCTCCCTTGATTTTTCATTTTATAATAGCAGGAAATTATTAAGAATATCTTAAGATTCCTCTTCACTCTGCTCTTAATGATTATACTAACATAATTTTTTCTCCACCGACATTTTAGAGTATCAAAGGAAACCGGCTTATCCAGTGGGCGACTTATCTACTATGCAAAAAAAAGCCTGGTCCGAGAAGGAGGACAACACCTTCTCAAACCAGGCTTCCATTTATTTGCGATGCATCTTGAATTCTAGAAAAAGGTCGTTATAACGGGCCAGATTTTTCTTTCCGATGTTTTCGTACACTTCTAGTTTATCAGTCAGTTCAGGAGATGGATAGAACCTCTCATCCTTCACTACTTCTTCCGGTAAATACTTCAAGGCTGCTTTATTCGGAGTGGAATAGCTTACATATTCCGCATTCTGTGCAGCCACTTCGGGATCTAACATGAAATTAATAAACTGATGGGCCGCATTCACGTTTTTCGTTGTTTTTGGGATGACCATATTATCGAACCATAAGTTCGATCCCTCTTTGGGCACCACATATTCAAGGGCTTCGTTTTCCGCCATGATTTCGGAGGCCACTCCTGACCAGACGATTCCAATAGCTGCTTCCTGCGTTTCCAGGAGCATGCGGCTCTCATCTCCAACAATCGCTTTTACATTTGGAGTAAGGCTATCAAGCTTCGTTTTCGCTTCTTGAAGGTGTTTTTCATTCGTATCATTTAGGGAATAATTCAACGAGTTTAGACCCATGCCGATTATTTCACGAGCACCATCCGTCAAAAGGATTTGATTTTTCAAATCTTTATCCCATAAGTCTTCCCAGCTTGTTATTTCTTTTCCCCCAAGCATCTTGGAATTATAAACAACCCCAACGGTGCCCCAGAAGTAAGGGACCGAAAACTTGTTTTCCGGGTCGAAAGGTAAATCGATAAATCGCTCATCGATGTTTTTCAAATTTGGAAGTTTGGAATGATCCAGTGGAATCAACAGATTTTCTTTACGCATTTTATCAATCATATATTCGGACGGAATAGCCACGTCATAGGTGGTACCGCCCTGTTCAATCTTTGTCATCATTGCTTCATTCGAATCGAATGTCTCGTAAATGACCTTGATCCCGGTTTCTTCCTCGAATCGGTCAATCAAATCCGTATCGATATAGTCTCCCCAATTATAAATGGTCAGTGTATCGCTACTTGTAAACCCTTGCGATGAGTTCAACTTCGATGTCACATACAACAGCAAGGCAGAGGTGATTGAAATGACTAGGAACATTTGGACAATCTTCTTCATCTTTTCCCCCCCATTCCTGTATGCTTGACTCGCTGCGTAACAAAGTAATAGACAACGACCAATATTAGTGTGACAAAGAATAGCAAGGTCGATAACGCATTAATATTCAAGGAAATCCCACGGCGGGCCAATGAATAAATTTCCACTGATAAAGTAGAGAATCCATTACCCGTTACAAAGAACGTAACCGCAAAATCATCCAGTGAATAAGTCAATGCCATAAAGAAACCGGCAAAAATACCCGGTGAAATATAAGGCAGAATGACTTTCGACATTACATTCCATCGGCTCGCCCCTAAGTCTCGGGCTGCATCAATCAAGGTAGGGCTCATTTCTTGAAGCTTTGGAAGCACCAGTAACACAACAATTGGAATGCTAAAAGCGATATGTGATAGCAGTACCGAGTAGAACCCAAGCTTGATGCCAGCCATTGTGAAAAGAATCAAAAAGGAAGCACCAATAATGACATCTGGACTTACAATCAGGACGTTATTCAGGGATAAGAATGAATTCCTCATTTGGCTGTTTGTAAAAGAACGGATCCCAATGGCACCGATGACGCCGATAATCGTGGCGATTAGCGCCGACAATAAGGCAATCACAAGCGTATTTAAAACAATGATCAACAGCCTTGTATCCTGGAAAAGCTCCTTATACCAATCCAGCGTGAAACTCTCGAAGTCATACATCGTTCCACCGCTGTTAAACGAATAAAAGACTAAAAAGAAAATCGGCGCATAGAGTACCAGAAAAATCAGGACAAGGAAAACCCTCGATAACGGCGATAGTTTTTTTCTCAATTTACACACCCTGCTTTCGGTTACCCGTTACGAACATAATCAGGAACATAATAATGATTAAAAAGACGGCAATGGTAGAACCCATTCCCCAATCCTGGGTCACCAAGAAATGCTGTTCAATTGCAGTTCCGAGCGTAGTGACCCGATTTCCAGCAATTAGCCTTGTCAGCATGAACAGTGAAAGGGCTGGGATGAAAACAACCTGGCAGCCGGTTTTAACGCCATCGATCGTTAACGGGAATATCACGCGTCGGAAAGTCATCCAACGTGATGCGCCTAAATCATTAGCCGCATCTACAAGAGTCGGATTCATTTCGTCCAACGCATTGAATATTGGTAAAATCATGAATGGAATAAAAATATAAACGGAAACGAATATGAAACTGAAATCAGTAAAGAGTATCTGTTGTTTTCCGATTCCTATCGCTTCCAAAAAGGCATTCGTCATGCCATATGTGCCGAATATGCCAAGGAACGCATAGGCTTTTAATAACAGATTGATCCATGATGGCACAATGACCAGCAGCAGCCAAAGTTGCTTGTGTTTGGTCTTGGTCAGAAGATACGCTGTTGGATACGCTACTAATAGCGAGATCGCTGTAATTAAAAAGGCATACCAAAACGAACTGAGTGTCATCTTCAAATAAACGGGAGTGAAGAACTTTTGATAGTTAATTAACGACAGATTGCCTTCGATATCGAAAAAGGAATAATACAGAACCAGTAGTATCGGCGCAATGACGAAAAATGCAATCCATAAGATATAAGGGATAAAGTAAATATTTCTAGAAAACTTATTTTTCATGGCTTTCTCCACCATGGTACGCTTCTAAACGCTTATCGAACTCTTCCTCTGTTTCTCCCAAACGCATGACGTGTATGGCCTCTGGGTCAAAATATAGACCGATTTCATCCCCGACGGTCACCTTTTTCGTCGACTGGACTAGCCATTCATTTCCATCATGGTCATAACAGCTGATTTCATAGTGCACTCCACGAAATAACTGAGAGTCCACCCGAACTTGCAGTTTCCCTCGATCGACTGAAGTAATCTCTAAGTCTTCAGGTCGGATGACAATTTCCACGGCTTCATTACGATTCAATCCTTGGTCCACACATTCGAATTGTCTCCCTACAAACTCGACAAGGTAATCTTCAATCATTTTTCCTTTTACGATATTGGATTCGCCAATAAAGTCGGCAACAAAGCGATTCAGAGGTTCATCATAAATATCAATAGGCGTTCCGCTTTGTTGGATTTTCCCTTTATTAAGGACGAAAATTTCGTCTGACATCGCTAGCGCTTCTTCTTGGTCATGAGTGACGAAGATAAAAGTAATGCCAAGTCTTTGTTGCAATTCCCGCAATTCATACTGCATTTCGGTACGCAGTTTTAAATCCAGGGCTGATAATGGTTCATCTAGAAGAATGACTTCCGGTTCATTCACAATCGCCCGTGCAATCGCTACCCTCTGACGCTGACCGCCTGACATCTCCCTGATTTCGCGTTTTTCATAGCCATCCAAATTCACGAAACTTAGGGCTTCTTTCACCTTAACCTCGACGTCGGCGTTCTTCATTTTTTTTATCCGAAGTCCAAATGCCACATTCTCAAACACATTCAAATGTGGAAATAGGGCATAATCTTGAAAAACCGTGTTGACCTGACGTTTATTGGCCGGAACATTGTTGATTTTTTCACCTTCAAAATAAATATCACCTTTTGAAGCTTCCGTGAACCCTGCTATCAATCGTAGGATGGTCGTCTTACCACAACCCGATGGACCCAGTAGTGTATAAAACTTCCCTCTTTCAATTTCAAAACTGACATTATCCAGAACAACTGTATCGTCATCGAATTGCTTCGTAACATTTTCAAACCGTATAATCTTTTCATTTGCCATAGAGACTTCCCTCTTTCCATTGAACCGCATGTTCTACTTTTCAAATAGACAAGCGTTTGCAATCACTAAATTCTATAAATATGATTCCGTCACCACCAGCAGTAATTCGGATGCTCCATCAAAATCATTGATGATTTGATGTTCATCGGATGCATGAAAGTAAATGGATTCCCCAGCTTTTACAAAATAGGTATGTGTACCAAGCTTCACAATCACCCTGCCACTCAATACATATCCAAAGGTTTCTGACAACGAGGGTTCAAACTGCTTGAACTCCCCTTTTTCCTGAAGTGTCAGCCGAATCGGTTCCATTTCTTTTTCATTGGATTCTGGTACAAGCCACTGAATCTGATAACCGCGCTCTTCATCAATGAAAAAGGTTTGCGTTTCTTCCTCATACACTACCTTTTGAACTTGCTCCTCTTCATCAAAGAAGTCTTTTGGAGTGCAGCCAAGTACTTCAAGGATATTAAAAAAAGTCTCTATTGAAGGTGAACTTAAATCTCTTTCCAGCTGCGAGATATACCCTTTACTTAAATCCGTTCTCTCTCCCAGCTCTTCCTGAGTCAATCCTTTTTTTAAACGGAGGTTTTTAATTTTTTTGCCAATATGCATAGTATTACCTCAATCCGTTTAGGAATAGTAAACTTACAGTCAATAAAGTTTTGTATTAGTAAACTTTAAGTTTAATTTCATTTTAATTTAACGGTCTTTATTATACAGGAATTAAGTAAAAGTTCAACGGTAATGCAAGGAAAAAATCCCGTTACGATGAGATGGCTAGATAGTCCGCCAACAACTGGGAAAAAGGAAGGCTGACTCTTGTATCCTTACCAGTATTTAATCAATCGTTTAATGAAAGTTTACCCGTTTAGATGCCCAATCCATTCTGCCGAAAGATGTGCATAATAAAAGGACCGCCATTTTCGGCAGTCCTTTTTCATCATAATCTGGCCGCAATCTCCTGGGCCCTTTTCTCTCCATCCGTAATACAATCAGGGATCCCTACCCCATAATATGAGCAACCTGCAAGAAGTACATTCGGATAGTTCGCTTTCATTTTCTGCTCTAGGGATTGAACAATGTAAGGGTGTTGAATGTGGTAATTCGGCATGTTGTCCTGCCACTTCGTAACTTCGCTTGATACAGGACACTCAGAAATATCCAAGCTTTTTTTAATATCCCCTAATGCCACTTGTATTAATTCTTGCTTCGATAATGACTGTAACCGATCATAATCAGGGTTGGAGCTTTTATAAAAGAGCCGGACTAGCAACTGGCTATTTTCTGAAGTATGCTCCCATTTTCTACTTGTCCAGGTACAGGCATTGCATATCAAATCACTATTTTCTCCGACAATGAATCCTGTTCCATCAGGCAGTGTACTGTCAGGGATATCGAATCCGAGGTATATACTGATCATCGAACTATTAAGCAATCCTGCAAAGTCCTGGTCCAGTTCAGTGTCACCCAATAGTTTTTGCGTAGTCGTATGCGGCGTACTTAAGACAATGAAATCCGTCTCGATGGTTTCTCCATTTACTAAGGTAACCGAATAGCGCTCTTCATTTTTCCTTATTCTATCAACCGGATTCCCTTTCAAAATATCCACACAATCGAGAAGTTCTTCCAACCGTTCAACCAACATCGATAAACCATTCTTAAACGAAAGGAACTTTTTGTTCCCCTTGCTCCTGTATTTATCCTTATTCTCCGATAAGCCGCGGATGATGCTTCCATATTCATTTTTATAATTCAGCATCTCCGGTAATGTCTTGGCAATGGTCAGGTCATTTAACTTACCTGAATAAACGCCAGACAAAACTGGAGAAATCTGCTTCTGAACGAGTTCCTTACCCAGAAAGCTTTCCAGAAATAAACCGATTGAATCATTCTTCGTAAACGTCTCGTTTTTTGTGTAAAAATCTCTTAATGCGTCCACCTTACCCTGTGGAGAAATGAGTTCGGTTTTTGCCAAGGACTCCAGGCTCATCGGAATACCGAATAGAGCGTCTTCAGGTATTTTCTTCAGTTTCCCGTCCGTATGGATGAATGATGTTCCTGTGGCATTGTAGACCACATCATCTTCAAGACCCAATTCTTTGATAAATGGTTTTACATGTTGTTTTCTGGCAACAATCGAATCCGCACCCGCCTCCATCTTAAAAGCACCATCATGAATCGTATTGATTTTACCGCCTAATGTATCATTTCCTTCTATCAGGATTAATCTTGCGGGAAGGTTATCGGCCTTCACGACCTTCTGTAAATGATACATGGTCGACAACCCTGTAATTCCTCCGCCAATGACTACAACTGTTTTCATATTTTCACACCTCTATTAGCATACTTATCAATAAACAAAGTGTACCATAAGGCAGAAGGGAAATTAAAACAGCCACGAATTCAACATGGACTTTTGAACCGGATGTAACATTTCAGACAAATTCCAATCATTTAGTAGATGGTGTGCGAATGTTCCTTATCGATATCCCCCTAGCTTTGTTTTATCTTTTCCTTTTCTCTACGGTTGAAACTCCTCCAAGCGCACGAAAAGCACGGTCGATTAATTCGACCGTGCTTATCCTGAATATGGTCAATGACTGTTTTCGTTGATACTAAGTGCTTCGCGTAAATTGATTTGCTGCCGGATTCTATTGGCAACATCCCTTGGTATTTTTCTTTTTTCAAACATTTCCTGAACGTCGTCACGTTCTGCCTGAATCGCCTTATAAAATAGTTCTCGTTCATAATTGACCATTTTACTAGGTTTACGCCCTTTATTTTCTCTTTTGTATCTCAAAATAAGTAATTTATACTCTTCGATGATCATGGAAGATGTCTCATGGTTTTCAGGTGTAATGCCTGCTTGTATCTCTTGGATAGCCACTTTATACATCCTGATCTTAAGGTCTTTCACCTTTTCTAGTCTCTCCAAATTGATTCTTCTTATTTCTTTTTTATTCGGGAAGAATAGTTTAAACACCTTTAACATCGATCGTCGGAAAAGTGTCAAGGACCTGTAAAAACGGAATTTCATCCGATTAGTGACTGCCCCTTCCATACGTTGGATATATTCCAAGCAAATATAAGCGGATTCCCTATCTACTTTCTCCTCTTTAATGAGTTGGTCCAGGAATTTCCTTTCCGCCTCAAGAGCTTTAAAGCGAAGTTCTTTTTCTTCTTCTCCAATTGTGTTTGAACTTTTGCCCTGTTCAACATAGGAAAGCGCATTGATTTTCGTATGGTATCTCGAAATAATGGACATAGCCGCTTCCCGGTTTTCATCCGTCATTTGAGACTCTACAGTTTTAATCGCCGATTGATGTGCATGAATGGTAGCCAATTTTAGCTTATCAGCCTGCTTATCTACCACTTCTTCTTCCTCTGTTCGGGCCACGATAGGAAGGAAGACACTTGCAACGATCAAAGAAAGTAATATGACGCCCGCTGCAATGAAGATGATTAACGAGCGCTCCGGAAATGGACTGCCATCCGCTAATATATAGGGAATCGAAAAAGATCCTGCTAGTGTAACCGCTCCGCGTACTCCGGAAATGGTAATGATTCCTGCCGCCATGAAGTCCGGTTTTTGGACACCGGATTTATACGTCATCCAACCGATTGACCAAGCGGCAGTAATCCAGATGTATCTTAGGATAAATAGGAACAGAGTAATGACTACAATATAGAGAATCACTTGTCCATTATGGAATGCTGGATCTTGGAATATGATCTTGGCCACGCTAGGAATTTGCAGACCTAATAGAACGAATACCAAACCATTTAATACATATAGAATGACAGACCACGTACTCTTGGATACGACCTGCAATTCAACTGTTGGTGATAACTCTCGATCTCGTTCTATGGCATGAACAATTCCCCCTGCCACAACCGCTAAAATACCTGAAAGGTGGAAATGCTCCACAACGAGGAAAATGATAAAAGGTGTTAGGATTTGGATCAACGTATGCATCGTTACATCTTCCATACCCAATCGGCGAATGATGACACGTAGCCTGATAATAATGAAGGACAAAACAGCCCCACCTACAAATCCCCCAATAGCTATCAAAATAAAACTAAATGTTGCATCGACCAGGGAGAAGACCCCCGTGACAGTAGCCGCAACAGCGAATTTAAAAGCTACCAGACCTGAAGCATCATTCATTAACCCTTCCCCTTCAAGAAGGTGCATGATACTTTTCGGTAACTTAAGCCTACTAGCCAAAGCACTGACCGCGACAACATCCGTAGGAGAAAGGATGGCCGCTAATGCAAATGCAGCAGGCAATGGGATAGAAGGAATCATCCAGTTAATAAGATATCCTCCAGCCCAAACGGTGACGAACACGAGGCCTAAAGCAAGCATGAGAATCGGCGTCCTCAACTTCCATAAGGCTGTACGAGGCACATTTTTACCATCGTTAAATAAAAGCGGTGCTATAAACAGAAGCAAAAAGAGTTCTGTTTCCATTTGTATATGTATACCTAAAGGTAAGAGTGCTATTACGACACCCAGTGCTATTTGAATTAACGGCACCGGTACAAAAGGGACAAAATGATTGATTACATTAGACGCTCCAATTAAGATAAGAAGCGCTAATATAACAAGAAAAAACTCCATACGAACATTCAACTTCCTTTCTTAACTATTTTCATAACTATAAGCGTACCATAGTATACCCCCTCCGTTCATTCATTAGCTTATCCTTCCCTTGAATTATTAGGAATTATCTATACATTTTAACTAAAACCTATTGACCCCAACGTTGCGTAAGGGATTAAGATGAGGATGAGGTGATTGGAGTGTTATATAAAATCAAAGAAATTGCCGATATAGCAAATATCAGCATACGGACGTTACACCATTATGACAAAATCGATTTACTTAAACCAGAAGCGATTTCTTCTTCCGGATATAGGCTTTATTCCGATCAAAATCTAGAGACATTACAGCAAATCCTTTTTTATAAAGAAATCGGGTGTTCACTTCAACAGATTAAATCCATTCTTGAAAGTCCTGATTTTGATCGCAAACGTGCTTTGCTTCAACATAAAGATCTCCTCAAAAAAAAGAAAGAACGACTAGAAGAGATGATTCAAACGATTGATCAGACCCTGTTAATAATCGAAGGAGGCGGCACCATGAACAAAGAAGAGATGTTTGAAGGCTTTGATATGTCTGAGATAGAGCACTACCAAAAGAAGTATGCTAAAGAAGCGCAAGAACTATATGGGAAAAAGATAGTCGACGAAACTTTGAAAAAAACCAATAGCTACTCAAAAGGTGACTGGAAGTCCATAACCAAAACTCAAGAAGACATTTATCAAACATTAATAGAAGGAATGAGTCATGGTCCTGGTGATCCACAGGTTCAACAAGCAGTCGCAGCATGGCAAAAATATATCACAGAAAACTTTTATGAATGTACCCTGGAAATACTCCGTGGACTTGGTGATTTATATGTCCAGGATGAACGTTTTACAGCTACTATCGATAAATACAAACCCGGTTTGTCCATATTCTTTCGAAGCGCCATTATCATATACTGTGATAATCACACTTCATAGTATTAAAAAAAGCTGTACGGCCTGTGGTCGAACAGCTTTTCTATTATACACGATCAATTTCACTCAATTATGACGCTCCTGGAACAAACAAACGCAGGTGATTATGCAATACTTCCGCTTGAAAAGGCATTTCGCTACCTCTTTCACCATCCATATTAACAATGAGGTCCTCTGATGTAGAAACGTGAAGCTTAGAGGTTGGAATGTACTCTATTTCTTCATGGTTCTTGATTTCTCCCTTAATTAAACTTGGAATGATTTTGAGGATGAGTGGAATGGAAAGACTTTTGATGATGAATGTATGGAGTTTCCCGTCATTCACTTCCGCCTCTGGTGCAAGTTGTTCAAAACCACCGACAGAATTTGTCATCGTAGCAAACAGTAAATAAGTCTCACCGGTCCACCTTCCATGATCATGTTCCACAGTTATAGGGAATGGTGTCTTCTTGACTAACGTCTTTGCTCCTTCCAAAAAATAAGATAGTGAGCCAAGACGCGTTTTCTGCTCCACACTCACATTATAGGTAGCCTCTGCAATAGCCCCGACCGCCAATACATTCATGAAATACCGATTATTGATCTTACCGATATCCGCTTCTTTAACCGCAGATTTTGTGTACATCTCCATTGCTTTGATAGGGTCTAACGGTATATTAAGTGCCCTAGCAAAGTCATTCACTGTTCCGAGTGGGATAATCCCTAATATGGGCCTATGCTCCTGTTCCGCGAGACCATTGACCGTCTCATTTACCGTACCATCTCCCCCCATTGAAATTACGGCATCATATTTCCCTTCACATGCTTCTTTTGCAAACCGCGAAGCATCACCCTCGCCCTTCGTTTTCCGAACCACTACTTGTTCATAAATATCTCCAAGCACCTTTTCCACATTGGGCAAAATTTCTCCTGCTTTTTCTTTTCCAGAGGATGGGTTAATAATGACCATAACTTTTTTAGACATAAGTGACCTCCTGTTATTTATTGCTATTAACAAGTTACCTCTTTACTAAAATGCTAAAACCAATTTCCCATTCTTTTGCGAAAATAACCCCATCGATGAGCCAAAATCTTAGAAAACCCTTCGAATCTCACCCCCGTACTAGCAAAAATCCTCTGTACTATTCTGTTGTATAAATTAATCTATTTAGTCTTGGACGCTCCATCCCATCAATCCCACTTTTTAGGTAAACGTAGTAATCAGGTTTAGTTAAAAAGAAAAAAATAATAAAATATATCACAGAAAACCCTTGTTACAATAGGATTCTCCATACTATTTTGGAAATATTTTTAAATTTTCTGTGAAATGCCTATACTTTTTTAACCATCGGGTATATACTGTATTATAACAACAGACAGATATTAAAAACTGTACTACAGAAAGGAGAGTGTGACATGCAAACGAGTCAATTAGAAAACATGAAAGACCAATCATTAGCACAATGTACCGAATGTGGTGAAACCCTTTTTGATGGAACAGAATCTTACTTGATGGAATGCGATCGCTGCCTTTCTAAACGTGAAGAATGAATAAGTCTTAAAAATAGAAAAGACCTTATAAAGGAGGAAACCACCATGCAAACTAAAAAATCCATTGAATTTTTCAACAGTATCCCTGCCAAAGATTGCCCAGAGTGTGGCGACCATATCGTCGAACACGCCGAATCTTACTTGATGGAATGTGACCGTTGCCTTTCTAAAAGCGAAGACTACTAAACAACTAAAAGGAGGAACAAATATGCAAACTAAAAATCCAATGGAATTCTTCAGAACCCTTCCACCCAAGCAATGCACCGAATGCGGGGAGCAAATCGTGGAACAAGCCGAATCCTACTTGTTGGAATGTGACCGTTGCCTTTCTAAAAGCGAAAACTATTAAAAAACAAGAAGGAGGTACCACCTATCATGCAAACTAAAAATCCAATGGAGTTCTTCAGAACCCTTCCACCCAAGCAATGCACCGAATGCGGGGAGCAAATCGTGGAACAAGCTGAATCTTACTTGATGGAATGTGACCGTTGCCTTTCTAAAACCGAAGACTACTAAACAACTAAAAGGAGGAACAAATATGCAAACTAAAAATCCAATGGAATTCTTCAGGACCCTTCCACCCAAGCAATGCACCGAATGCGGAGATCAAATTATGGAACAGGCTGAATCCTACCTCGTGGAATGTGACCACTGCCTTTCAAAAAAAGATGAATATTAAAGAAAGTCGCTGACATCAAAAGCTGTAAAGGCCAACTCTTTGATGTCAGCATATTTTTTATAGAACCTTATCCCCTACCTGCGACGAAATTTTTATTCATAATAAAAAGGATGCCTCATAAGACACCCTATTATCATCTGCTTTTTACATTTTAGTTTTCCACAAACCCATCCGCTGTTTTTCCGTTTACCTTCGTCTTGCGAAGTTTCAAATAATCTAAAGCAAAAATCATGAACTCAATGCCGAGTCGTTGTTCAGATTTCATGAAATTGGCACCTAATAGCCTTTCTAACTTTTCAAGGCGGTGGTAAAGTGTTTGTCTTACGATAAATAATTGTTTGGATGTCTCCTGTTTAGATCCATTACAGGCAAGATACGTTTTCAAGGTTGGCATTAACTCCCCGTTATTTCGTCTGTCATACTCGATGACCGGACCTAAATATTCATACACGGTTTCTTCCAAGTTTCCATGTTTGTTAATGAGCGCAATCATTCGATACATATGTAAATCTTGATAAAAATAGCTTCTGCTTTCCTCAGTTAATGTTTCCTGAAGCAACAAGGTCTCACGTGCCGTTTCATAACTCTTGTAAATTTCACTTAACTTTTGAACATATTTCCCAAACCCTATTGAAAGCACATTCATTCGGTTGCGACCAGTAGCATCCATCATTCTGATTCGATCCAGGGCTCCCGTCACTCTCTCTTTCCAATCTCCAGGTGAACGGTTATCCCCTAAAATAAAGACCAGATGTTGGTGTACTTCCATAGAGAAAATCTGAAATCCATATTGTTCAAAAACGGATCTAAACAGGATTTTAAAATAAGTTCCCTCTAGCTTAGCAGAACCTTTATTATACCTTGAGTGTTGTTTGCAAATGCATACGATTCCGCCTTCCAATTGCATCTTCGGATCAATATAAGACAGTTGCTCCCGGATGACTTCATCACTATATTCCCCTTCGAGCCAGTTCGTTAGCCATTTGCTCTCTTCAGATATCTTCTTTTCCTCTAAATAGATTTCACGTAATAGATATTGAGCTAAAGCCGTAGCCGTTCGATCCAAGATAAGGGAATCAAAGTCGGTCATTTCTCGATTACTACTATAAATGACCAGTTCCGCATAATTTTCACCAAGGACACGAATCCTTTGTTTCAGAACGAATTTACTTAAATTTTGCTTTTCATATACTTCGGCTAACAATTGCTGGATGAGTTTTTTCTTTATTTTTGGAATACAGGCTATATCATTCTCATTGGGAATAAACATCACCTGAACATTTAAATACGAATGAAGAAATTTTAGAATTGGTTCATAATGGTCAATTTCGAGGAGTTTTTTATTCAACTGCTGTGAGTAGGTTTCTAGGTTGGAGATCATCTGATACTGTTTATTAATGATTAAGGAATGAATGTCCTGAGTAATTTCAACAAAAGGAACTTCCTGATTAAATAAAATGAGGGGAAAGCCATGCTCGTCTGCAAGGTCTATCGCACTCTGTGGAATGGCCATGGCATGGGTAGCCATCTCTATACAGAGTCCTGCCGCATTACATGTAATGAGCTGATTTAAAAAAGAAAGGAATGTACTATCTGAATCCTTCCACCCAAGACCGGTGGTAAGAATTAGTTCGTTTCCATTTAACAAGTGACTGATTTGGGTGACTTCCAAACAGTGGACCCATTTGACTTGGCGTTTTAACCCACCTTCGCCTCCGACCACATCCGTCCGGTTAAAATGCCTGCGCGTTAGAATTTCCTCAATTGTAATCGACGTATTCATCCATCCACCATCCTTTTATAGCTATAGAACCTATTATAAACGGACTGTCTGTAAATCTCCAGATACTGGACATAATAACTAACGTCAAAATTCTACAAAATTTTCAGTTATTTTTGTAGAAATCATGCTATGCATTTCATTCCTAGTAGTTTCCCCCTTCATATTCTTACTATCTATTTATAAATGAACATAAAAAATGACCTATTCAACTGAAAATAGGCCAGCTTAACAGCTTTACATCCTTAGGGGATACATGTTTTTAATTTAGTTTTTTAAAAAGCAATGTTGAGAAATATTTTCTGCCTTCTGGAGTCTTGATATTCAACTGCTTCCATTCCTGCTTCGTTCCTTCAATCAATTCGAAATCAAGGAAAGCGCCACTTAAGTTTTCAGAAACCCGGGTGATTCTGTACCCTCGTTCAAGTAAAAAATCAATTTGTTCCCTTTCTAAGCGATACTCTTGGTATTCAGACATGTCCCACTCCTCCTTATTTAACGTTTTCCCCGCCTAAAGGCATATTCAGTACCTCTTCTTCGTCAACCATTCTCTTTCCGATATCCCAATCCTTGCCGACGGAGATTCCTAAATATTTCTCATCGCTCGGATCTATAATCTCTGCCTGTTCGTACTTCTTGAACCACCAATATTTAGCCAGTACATAATAGGTTGCACTTCCGAGTATAAAACCGACTATAAATGAGTAATTGGAAAAAATCGTTGCCCCGCTTCCACCAATGATCCAGGCAATGATTCCCGCCCAATTTACACCGTTTTTATACTTATATTGCCCTTCACTTTCATATAGTTCTGGTACATTGACACGGCGCTTACGAAGAAAGTAATAATCAGCCACCAAAATACCCACAATGGAGGCTAAAATCCCACCGACAATTAACAAAACCTCAATGATGATACCGAAAAGGCTCCATGGCTGAACAACGATTCCGATGATTCCCGCAACCACAACTCCCGACCAAAACGGCATTCTTGGTCCCATTACATTCGAGAAGATGGTTGCTGCCGGAATAACATTAGCAGAAGTATTCGTTGACCACTGAGCAAAAACAATCATTAGTAATAGAACACCAAGGGTAATGCCACTGGCTGACCCCTGTATAGCAACAACAGGATCATAATTGGAAACGGCCATGTAGGAAACGGCTCCGATAATAACCATGAAGGTTTGGGTAATAGGATAGGTAATAACGTTCCCTATAATCTGCCCTTTATTGCGTTTGAACCAGTTCTTCTCATTTTTTGGTGCCTCTATAAAACGGGAAAGTGTCGGCATATCCGCGGTCAACGTTCCCCAAAACCCCATATTCGACATGATGACGACCATGAAAGCTGTTACAGCCGCCCCTCCGGTTGCCGGACTCTCAATCCATGACCAGACTTCCCTACCTTGTGCGACTGCTTGGTCGGAAAGCGTAAAATACATCCAGCCAGAAATCAAGATGATAACCGGGGCTGCCAAATCGGCAAACCGTTCGATTGACTTGATTCCCATGGCTGTATTGACTAATTGCAAAATGGCAAAAACCAAAAAGCAGATAAACCAATTATTAAAGTTAAAAAGAGTGGCAAAGATAGCGTTCATCGCAGTTGCACCGAAATAAGTGTTCAATCCAAACCAGCAAGAGGCAACAAACGCCCTGACAAGTGAAGGGATATGAGTGCCAATCGTTCCGAAAGGCGCCCTCATGTATACAGGAAATGAAATTCCATGTTCAACGCCTATATCCCCTGTCATTGTCATCAAGAAGCCAAGAACTACGCAGGCGATTACTGTCGCAAGTACGACCCAACCAAGCGATAGGCTTTGGACCCCATTCCCTCCAATGGCAAAGGCGGCCAATACGACAGCCATCCCCACCCAGATGAAGCCAAATCCTACTGCGCTAATGTTCTTCTCTCTATGCGGTATAGGCAGCAAATCGGGAGACTTTAAATAATCCTTATTTTCGCTCATCCATAAAATCCCCCTTTAATTTGCTTTAAATATCCATGATAACTTTAGACCGGAAGCTTATTCTCTGAAACCGACTCAAGCGATGTATTATACTTAGCCCGCTTTAAGAACTGCCCTTTACCAGCTTCCCCTACAAACTGTTTATCACGAATGACGAACTGGCCACGAGATAAGACAGAAACGGGTTCACCTGTAATTTCCAGTCCTTCAAAAGCATTGTAATCTACAGCCATATGATGGGTTTCAGCGGAAATGGTCCGCTCCACTTTCGGGTCGAAGATAACAAGGTCGGCATCCGATCCAACTGCAATCGTTCCTTTTTGTGGAAATAAACCAAACAACTTGGCTACTCTTGTAGAAGTAATATCGACAAACTGATTCAGGGTGATGCGGTCTTTTTTGACTCCCTCTGAATAAAGGATACTCATTCGGTCTTCAATAGTCGGTCCACCGTTCGGAATCTTGGTAAAGTCGTCCCGACCCAAGTCCTTTTGTCCTTTAAAGTCAAAGGAACACTGATCAGAGCCTATGGTTTGCAGCTGGCCTGTCTTTAAAGCATTCCATAGCACATCCTGATCCTTCTTCTTCCTCAATGGTGGCGACCATACGTATTTGGCCCCTTCAAAATTGGGCTTTTCAAGATAGCTTTGATCCAGCACCAGATATTGAGGACATGTTTCTCCCCAGATATCGACGCCCTTATTTCTTGCTTCAGTAATCTTCTCAACCGCATCTTCGCAAGTGACATGAACGACGTAAAGCTGTCCATTCGCCATTTCCGTCAACTTCGCTGCTCTTCCGGTCGCTTCTCCTTCAAGCTCAGGAGGTCTAGTTAAGGCATGATAAATTGGATCGGTCTGTCCCTTTGCGAGTGCCTGCTTTGTTAAATAATCGATGACATCTCCATTTTCTGCGTGGACCATGACAAGGGCACCAAGTTCTTTCGCCTGCAGCAAAGTCCGATAAAGCGTTGCATCATCTGCTTGAAAAACATTTTTGTATGCCATGAACACTTTAAAGGAAGAAATCCCTTCTTCATCAATGATGCTTGGCAGTTCAGCCAGAACTTCATCATTGATTTCACTGATCATGAGATGAAAGCTATAATCGATGGCGGCTTTGCCGTCCGCTTTCTTGTGCCATGTTTCAATGGCATTCTTTAAAGGCTCCCCCTTTTCCGTTAAGCAGAAATCGATGACCGTCGTCGTGCCCCCATATGCAGCTGCAATCGTTCCCGTTTCATAATCGTCCTTCGTGGTCGTCCCACCAAACGGCATATCTAGATGGGTATGTGGGTCTATACCCCCTGGGAATATTAGTGCGCCCTTGGCATCAATGATTTCAGCTCCCTCGGCTGATAGGTCTTTACCAATCATTGTAATGACTTCATTTTCAATCAAAATATCTGCTTGGTACGTATCTGCAGCCGTTGCTATAGTGCCGTTCTTAATAATTTTTTTCATAATTTACCCCTCCATTATTTTACGAAATCCACACGTTCATTACCGATGTTGCCTAGCAAACCTTGACGCTCATTCCAAGTCATAGGGGCTAGATTGCTGGCCATTTCAATCATGTCAATCGCTCCATCGACCGGACACACGATTGAACAAAGGTTACAGCCGACGCAATCTTCTTCACGCACCCGTAAAAATGAGTTGCCTGAAGTGTCCTTTAACATATCAATACATTGGTGGGAAGTATCTTCACAGGCTATATGGCATTTATTGCAGTTGATGCACACATCATTATTGATGCGGGCCACGACTTTATAATTCAAATCCAGATTTCCCCAGTCGGAGTAGCGCGATACGGACTTACCGACAATGTCCATTACAGAAGCAATCCCTTTTTCATCAAGGTAATTGGATAATCCATCAATCATGTCTTCGACGATCCGGAAACCATGATGCATAGCGGCTGTACAAATCTGTACGCCAGTCGACCCCATCAATAAAAACTCGACCGTATCCTGCCAGTTAGAAATCCCCCCAATACCGGATATCGGGACATTAATCCCTGGGTTCCTTGCGCATTCAGCCACCATATTCAAGGCTATGGGCTTCACTGCAGGACCACAGTACCCGCCATGGGCCCCTTTTCCGCCAACATGGGGAATTGTATTCCAGGAGTGAATATCCACCCCTGCAAGGCTATTGATCGTATTGATCATACTAATTGCATCCGCACCGCCTCTTACGGCTGCTTCTGCCGTAACCGTGATGTCCGTAATATTTGGGGTCAGCTTGACGATGACAGGTTTCGAGGCCGCTTCCTTCGCCCAATATGTTTGCTTTTCCACCAGTTCAGGTACCTGCCCTGAAGCAGCCCCCATCCCTCTTTCGGCCATGCCATGCGGACATCCAAAATTCAGCTCGTAACCATCAACGCCTACATCCTCTATCCGTTTGATAATTTCATGCCACTTTTCCTGTTGTGGCTCGACCATTACGGATGCTATGATTGCGTGATTGGGAAACTTCTTTTTCGTTTCATATATCTCTTTAAGATTCACTTCAAGAGGTCGATCCGTAATTAGTTCAATATTATTGAATCCAGCAACTCTTTGGCCGTTAAACCCAACGGCTGCAAAGCGGGAAGAAACATTTAGGATTGGATCCCCAAGCGTCTTCCAAACAGCTCCTCCCCATCCGGCTTCAAAAGCCCTCTGCACTTGATAACCCGAATTAGTTGGTGGTGCCGAAGCAAGCCAAAAGGGGTTAGGAGATTTGATACCTGCAAGATTAATTGATAAATCAGCCATTGATACGCCTCCTAGTTATTGTTTTATTAAGCTATATCTTCTGTCTTGCTCATTAACACTCCGTCAATTTCATAGGCTGTCATTTTCCCTTGCTGGGCAGCGGAAACGACCATAGCCTCTCCTTGGCCCTTCCCAAATATGACATCGCCACAGGCGAACACTTTTTCATTCGACGTCTTATAGGAGTCTCCAGTTAAGGTAACGACACCTCCATCGTGATCGATGTTAAATTGTTCAAGTAGACCAACATAACGTGATTGACCAATCGCACGAATCACACCATCGGCCGGAAGGATGAACTCAGAGCCTGCAATTGGAACCGGTCGTCTGCGACCATCTTCCCCTGCCTCACTCAGTTCCATCTTCACACATTCAATGCCTGTTACCTGGCCCTTTTCATCGGCAACGATTCTTGAAGGATTCGTCAGCCAATGGAATCGGACACCTTCCTGTTTGGCAAACTCATATTCAAAATCATACGCCGTCATTTCCGCCTGGGTCCGACGATAAATGATACCAGCCTCTTCAGCACCAAGACGGACCGAGCAGGTTGCAGCATCGATTGCTGTATTTCCAGCTCCAATGACCATCAGCTTCTTCCCAACGAACTTATCGGTGATATCCTCCGTTTTCGTTGCTTTTACGAAATCGATTGCATCGTAGACTTCAGCCAAGTCCTCCCCTTCAATCCCAAGCTTTGGTACATCCGACATACCAATTGCCAAAACAACGGCATCATAGTCCTTAATCAGTTGGTTAGCGGAGATATCCACCCCAACCCTTGAATTCGTTCGGATCTCGACATCAAGGTTCTTTACTTGATCGACTTCCCAATAGGAGATGTGCTGAGGTAATCGGAAAGACACTATTCCGTAAGTGTTTAATCCGCCAGGGTTCTTTTCTGCTTCGAAGATGGTTACGCTGTAGCCAAGCAAGGCCAATTCCCTTGCTGCAGACAAGCCCGCAGGACCACTGCCGACAATGGCAACCGTTTTGCCATTCTTCTTGCCAGCCTTGAATAGAGCTTGTTTATTTTGAATGGCCCAATCTGTGGAATAACGCTGGAGATCGCCAATAGGGATTGGCTTTGTAGAATGATTTAGAACACATGCCCCTTCACATAACTCTTCTGTCGGACATACCCGCGCACAACTGGCACCGACTGGATTAGCCGTCATGATCGTTTTGGCCGACCCTTTTAGATTTCCTGATGCGATTTTTTTTATAAAGGTCGGGATGTCAATCCCTGTGGGGCAGGCCTGGATACAAGGAGCATCATAACAGTATAAACATCGATTAGATTCTTCCAGTGCCTCTCTTGGGGTTAAGCCCCTCTCTGCCTCCTGAAAGTTTCTCTTCAAATCGTCTTTTAACGAGCTTGTCATATCCATCTACTATTCTCCTTCCAAAAAATTATTGTGGAAAATAAAAAAGGAGGAATTGCCTATAGTCAATGAACTAGCAATATCCTATCCCTACTTTTGATGATTTATGGCTGTAGCACTGTCATTTTTATCTTACAGGTTACATTTAAAAAATCACCATTAGCCCCCTACTTATTCATGAATCTCAAAATTAAATGAATATTCTTTATTTTATAATGATAGATAGGGAGTTACATTATACAAAGTGTAAAATAATGCGGACAACTTAATGTGCACTATGTCATGTTTCTTTACAAAAACTGATAAAAAAAGTCAACGTCCTACACTTCTCGCTACATTCTCGACATCATTCCTAAGGTCTTAGTAAGGGAATATCAAACAATCTACTTATCAACAGGTTGTCCACAAAAAAAAAGCCTTGAAAACTTTTTCAAGGCTTTTTGAAAGTTATCCACAAGTTATACACAACTAAACGATATATGTATAACTTGGGAATCATGGTTACGGAAATCTTTCAAAACATTCTATTTAAATTCAGTTCAGTCCCTGGAAAAAACATCAGGATTTTCCAATCACGTAGTTATGATATTTTTCATAATCGGTCTTCTTGCATTCAAGCTTTAGCTTGGTCCCATTTTCCTCATATTCCGTTTCCGTTATATGGCCATTATCATTGAAGTAAGATACTAGTTTTCCCTGGTCATATGGAATCAGCATTTCACAATGAATATAGTCCATGAATACATGGCTACGGATCTGATCAATCAATTCCTTAAGGCCTACCTTCTCTCTGGCCGCCATATAGACGGAATCACGGTTAACCTTTGGAATGTCCATATCGGTCAAATCCGCTTTATTATAAGCAAATATGGTCGGTATCTCTTTGATGCCAATATCTTGTAAAGTCTTTTCGGTAATCTCTATCTGTTGTTCATAATTAGGATTGGAATAGTCCACAACATGGATTAATAAATCTGCTTCCACTACTTCTTCAAGGGTAGACCGGAATGCCTTTACCAGATGGTGTGGTAGTTTAGACACGAACCCGACTGTATCTGTGAGTAAAAACTCCTTGTTATCTGGCAAGGGAATGTTTCTAACGGACGTCTCAAGTGTAGCGAAGAGCATATCCTTCTCGAGTACCTGCTTCTCGGATGTCGGTTGGAACATCTCCATCAATGCGTTCATGATGGATGATTTCCCCGCATTCGTATACCCGACTAATGACACAACAGGGATGGCATTCTTTTTCCGTTGTTTCCTCTGTGTTTGACGGTGTGCTACAAGTTCCTCCAATTCCTTATTCAAAACACTGATGTTTTCCTCAATCCGCCTACGGTCAAGTTCAAGCTGCTTTTCCCCAGCACCCTTGTTCGTTCCCACTCCTCCACTTTGTCGACCTAACGATTCTCTTAAGCCGATAAGGCGTGGAAGCATATATTGAAGTTTTGCCACTTCTACCTGGAGCTGTGCTTCCTTCGTTTTCGCCCGTTGTGCGAAGATGTCTAGGATCAAGATGGAACGGTCGATCACCTTGCAATCCATATCCCGCTCCAAATTACGAAGTTGTGAGGGGGATAATTGATCATTGAAGATAACGACATTTGCCTCTTTATATTCAACTAGCGCCTTTACTTCCTCAATTTTACCTGTACCGATGAAATGTGAGGAAGTGACACGATGTAGATTCTGTGTGATCGTTCCAACCACTTCTACCTCACAGGCTTCGGTTAAATTGGCGAGCTCCTCCATCGAATATTCAAAATCCTTTTGACCGTTCAGATTGACTCCAACTAATATTGCCTTTTGATGTAATTCCATCTTTCAAATCCCTTCCTTTAATACCTTTGATCTATTCAACAACCGTACCTAACGATGGCATGCATTCCTTTAAAAGTCAGCCAAATTGTAGCATACTACCTATCCTGTTCATAGTTTTAACCTGGCTATGCATTCAATATATCCTAATGTCCATTAAAATAACAAAGTCCGGGAACTAACATCCGTTGGTGGTTCTAATTCTTAATGATGGATTGTGGCCTAACAATTCCAAAGAATAATGGAGGCACTTTTCCAGAGTTTCACATGAAACGTTTAGATATAGCAAAGGGCTTCTGGATTCCCTTCAAGAAATCCAGAAGCCCTTTATCTATTATTCTTTTATTCTGAGCAACCTCAGACTATTCAAGGTCACGAGTAACGTCGCACCCATATCCGCAAAAATCGCCATCCAAAGTGTCAGCCAGCCCGGTGCAATCAACAATAAGGCCAATAATTTAATCGCTAATGAAAACGTAATGTTCTGCTTAATGATTTGTAATGTCTTCCTGCTTAATGAGATGGTGTAGGGCAATTTCGATAAATCATCACCCATTAGAGCGATATCGGCTGTTTCAAGGGCCGTATCCGTACCCGCTCCCCCCATTGCAATTCCTACAGTGGAAGCGGCTAAAGCAGGGGCATCATTAACACCATCGCCAACCATGGCCACTCGGTTATACTTCTGTTTCCATTGTTTGATGAAGAAGAGCTTATCCTGCGGTAATAATTCTGCTTGAATTTCATGAACGCCCGCCGCTGTTCCAATCACATTCGCTGTCCCGATATTATCACCGGTCAGCATGATTGTTTTTTCAATCCCTAAAGCATGTAATTTACTGATAGCTTCCTTACTGCTTTCTCTTATTTCATCCGCAACGGCAACCAGGGCTAGAATATTAGTTTGATTACCGAGAACTATAACTGTCTTTCCTTCATTCTGATAGTTATTGATCAGATGTTGAGCCTTTTCAGAAATGGTTAACCCCACTTCATCAAAGAGTTGTGGTTTTCCAATATAATAGACTGCCTGATTGATTGTTCCTTTTAACCCTTTGCCTGTCAATGCAGAAAAATCATCTACCATCAGAGAACGATAGTCTATATCCTGCAGATCCGCTTTCTGAAGAATGGCCGTGGACAATGGATGTTGCGAGCGGCTTTCTAAAGCAGCCGCTATTTTCAAAGCATCCCGTTCGCTCATTTCATCCACCATTACGGAAAAGTTAGTCACTTCAGGTATTCCCTTTGTCAATGTTCCCGTTTTATCAAATGCAATCGCCTTCAAAGCTCCAGCTTCCTCCAGATGGATTCCACCTTTAATCAGAACACCGTTTTTCGCTGCATTTCCGATAGCTGTAACAATGGCAATGGGTGTGGATATGACCAAGGCACATGGACAGCCGACAACTAATACAGTCAATCCGCGATAAATCCATTCACTCCATTCTCCGCCCAGCATCATTGGTGGAATGGTTGCAAGTGCCAAAGCAATCAGCATGATTGCCGGTGTATAGAATTTTGCAAATTTATCAACGAACGCTTGGGAAGGGGCTTTTTCCGCTTGTGCCTCTTCTACAAGATGAATAATCTTTGCAATCGTCGTATCTTCAACCCTTTTCGTGACTTCCACTTCCAAAAGACCTTCGCCGTTCAACGTACCAGCAAACACTTCTCCTTCGACCGTTTTAAATAGTGGCACCGATTCACCAGTAATGGCCGCCTGATTCAGTGTGGATGCACCTTTTATGATCCTTCCGTCCATCGCAAGCTTCTGGCCCGGTTTGACAATCATGGTGTCTCCCACCTCGATTGCATCGACAGCCAACATCATTTCATGATGGCCCCTCCTGATCAGTGCCTCTTTAGGGGCAATATTCATAAGGGACTCAATGGAATTTCGAGCTTTATCCATCGAATACTTTTCAAGCGCTTCACTTATAGCAAATAGAATGACGACAGTGGCTGCCTCGCCCCATTCGCCAAGTATAGCCGCTCCAATAATAGCGACCGTCATCAGCGTATGCATATCAAAACGAAGTCTTACGAGATTTTTCAACCCATTGATGAATAAGGAGTATCCACCAACTAAAATGGAAGTGGCATAACCCAGAACCGGCAAAAGACTACCCTCGCCATATTGATGTTCCAAAATCCAACTGATAAAAAGGAGGATAGCCGAAAGAAAAACCTTAATGTTTTCTTTTTGCTTCCAAATTGGTTCTTTTATTGTCACCTGCTCTTGTTCAGTACGAATTTTCAGGTTATCAAAGGCTCCAGCCTTCTCAATTTCTTCAATCGAAGCACTTCCTGAAATAGAAATCTTCGAAGCCCCGAAGTTGATTTTTGCCTCCTTCACACCTTCAAGTTCCAGGACATTGTTTTCAAATTTGGCTGCACAGTTCGTACAGGACAGCCCTTGAATCCGATAAGTCTTTAATTGGGAATCAGCCATTGACCCTCACCTCCCGCTGATGTGCTATCGCTATAAGGATTAATTGTTTTATATGATCATCGTCTAAAGAGTAAAAGGCTAACTTTCCCTCTTTTCTGTATTTCACAATTGCATGTTTATATAGAGTACGGAGATGATGAGAAGTTGTTGCCATTGACGCCCCAATGATATTTGCCAAATCACATACACATAACTCTTCATCCTCACAAAGTGCATACGAGATTTTCACCCTGTTTTCATCACCGATCACTTTAAACAACTTTGACATACTGGAGATATCTACCTGACCGATTTCCTTTTGGATACGGTTCACCTTTTCTTGATCATGCAGATGAACTTCACACATATCCTTCATCTCATCCATCTTCTCACATCCATTCATTCAAACCTACGTTTGATTATAATATACCACATTTCACATTATACTCAAACCTGTGTTTGAATGTGTATGAATAATGGTCCCTGACTCAAAAAAAGAAGTTCCCGCAGTCCAACCTCTTCATTTACAAATTCTTTTTTCTGAAAAAACTATGTTATACTAGGTAGACCTTTTTAAGCGATTTACTTTACTCATTCCATTTACCCTACTCAACATTGAGCAGGGTTTTTTATTATTGAATAAAACAAAAAAGGCAGACCCTAGTAATAGGGTCTGCCTTTTTTGTTTTTAGAAATTATGCTTTTTGAACGTTAGAAGCTTGAGGTCCGCGTTGACCTTGTTCTACTTCAAAAGTAACTTCTTGACCTTCGTCTAAAGATTTGAATCCTTCGCTTTGGATAGCTGAGAAATGTACGAATACATCGTCTCCGTTTTCGCGTTCGATGAAGCCAAATCCTTTTTCTGCGTTAAACCATTTTACTTTACCTTGTTCCATTGTTGTTGCCTCCTAGTGCCAAAGCACATTGTATTACTATCCTTGCTCTAAGTCATCATCGAAACGAAAAGTAGTACTTTTAGTATCCTTAGTACCGAACATGAATAATTAACCTAAGCATACCATCAAATGGTAGGGATTGCAAATACTTTAAGCGATCTTTTTCAAAACAAAAGTACTTGCACACTTTTAAAACAAGATTCGTCTCTTATCTTTGCTCCTCGGGCGTTTAGTTCCTTCCATCGATTTCATCAGTTCCTACCCTCTTTTTCAGGTCTACAGCTTCCCGCTACCGCTCTATTCCATCTAATTTTGCATCCAATACTTTTGTCCAGTTTGTCAGGCCGATTTTCAATAGTTTTTCCGCTGCCACAGCCGGACTCATGGCGTACCCGTTCCTTACCCAAAAACCCAAATAACCGATGGTGCCATAGCTCGCAAATAGGGCATAGTCTGGATCCTGGAACACTTCTTGTAAATGTGCTGCAAGCTTATCTGATAATTTTTGAATAGCGTCCGCCTCTGCAAATTCGAGTTCATAAAATGAGCGATATTTGAAAATATGTTCACATAAATGGAGGGTGATTGGCTTACCCCATTGGTAATCCATCTCATAAAATGACAAGAACCGGTCGTTTAACTTCCGTCTCACCTCATCCATCAGTTCGTATTTGTCTGCAAAATGCAAATAAAATGTGGATCGGGAAATGCCCGCCTTTTGAACAATTTCTTTCACAGCTAACTCTTCAAAGCTTTTCTCAAATAAAAGCTGTAAATAAGCGGCAACTATCGATTCTTTTGCCGTTTCCATTTTTGACACTCCTCTGGACATTTTTAGTGGAAATGTCTTGCTTATTTTATTATAAAACCGTTTACACTAAGTTTATATCAAGTTTAGGGGGAATTGAAATGGATAAGCATGTTTATGTAATTACAGGCGGTTCTGGTGGTATGGGTAAAGCCACTGCAGAACTGGTTGGCAAAAAAGGAACCATATTGTTGGCAGATGTTTCTGAAGAACGTTTAATCCAAACAAAAGAGGAATTAGCGACTAAAGGTATAACTGATGTCCATTATCAAACTGTCGATATTACATCAAGGGAAAATGTTGCTGCTTTAGCTAAAAAATCTGCCGAACTTGGGATATTAAAAGGATTGGTTCACACAGCCGGGCTGTCACCGACGATGGCCAATTCGAAACGCATTACAGAAGTAAATTCTGTTGGCACCGGAATTGTCCTAGATGCGTTTCTTCCACTTGCTACAGTAGGTACTGCTGCGGTATGTATCTCTTCGATGAGTGCCTATATGGCGCCCCGTCAAGGTCCTTATACGGAAATTTTAAAACAGCCTTTAACCGAAAACTATATTGAGACCATGGAGCAATTTACACAAGGCGACTCAGGTGCGGCTTACAGCCTATCTAAATTGGGGGTTGTCTTATATGTGGAAGACCAAGCGTGGGCTTGGGGTGAAAAAGGTGCACGTATCTCATCTATCTCTCCGGGTACCATTAACACTCCGATGGGGCGTCAGGAAGCATCCCAACAAGAGCAAATGAAAACAATGCTCGAACACACGCCACTCCGCCGTGAAGGAGAAGCATCCGAGATCGCAACAGCTGTGGAATTCTTGCTTAGCGATGCAGCTTCCTATATCACTGGCATAGATTTACGTGTGGATGGTGGTACAATCGCGAATATTCATCGCATGAAGACGCAAAAATAAAACTCCAACAATAATCTTACAAGACAAGGGCCATCCAACATTGATACTTTGCTTATGTCGGGTGGCTTTTGTTCTTCCTATTCCATTCTGATTAAAAAGTAGCTATCCGTTTAAACCGTTTGGAGCAACTGGTTGGATAACAGCTGGTAGGAACCATTATCGAATACATGTCATCAATGGATTCTAGACTTGCGGTATCCATCAAATACATTTAATGCTGCGGCTAAAATGAAGATGGTAATTGAGCCTCCTACAATCGCATTTCGAAACTGCATGGCCGTTGTATCGGATAAACTCCCCATATATGTAAGGAATTCAGGGTTCATTACATCCGGATTACTTACAATGACAATGAATCCGATGGTTGTGATCATTTCAAGAACCAAATTGAAATTTGCCAGTTTTTTTGTCCATTGCCTTTTGATACTCTTATAAAAAGCTAACCAGATTTCCATGGCGATCACCAGAAGAATGAACGGCCAATAGTTAAGTAGGATATCCTGTTGGAAGACCGGAATCACGAGTTCGATCCTATCTCCACCTTCATACACCCCGACAAATTGATTTGCATAAAAGTATACCGTCGTCCAAATCGCTGTCCACATCAGTCCACTGAATACATTGAACCTCGTAATCTCTTTCTTCTTGTGAATGTAAGGGATACTTCTCAAATCATTTGGGGTCCATTTCTGTAGGCTTGCCGATAGTGGACTTTGGTCCTTTCCTTTATCCGTTCGCTCCAGAACCGCGAAGACAATCGTCACCCAGAAGAAGACTTGAAAGCTGACTTCAAGGACCCGCAATATGCCTTCGACTATAAGGGTAATCACTTTAGGAATAACTGCTTCATCTTGGCTAAACCCCATAAAAGAATCGATAATCAGCGAAATGAGTGCAATGCCCGCTGCTATGGGAAAAACCACTTTCAATAGTGAAATATATAAATCATAATAACGCGGTCCGATCAGGTGCATCGGCTGAGCCCGATACCCACTAGCCACTGTCGCTGGGTTCCCCAATTCGCCCAGAACCTCCTCCACATCCAGTTCACTATAATCATCAGGAAGCATCTCTTCAATGGTTGACCGCAACTCGAGTGCAATATCCCTGCGTTTTTTTTCAGGCAACCTGCGTGTGACCTCTTGTATATAAACCTCAATTAAATCCAACATCTTCCTCCCCCTTCAATAGGCCAAAAAGTTTTTCATATTGCTTATCTAACGATTGATTTACCATTATATGTTATAGGGTACTTGACATATATTATGTATCACACACTATTGTGGTGGGAAGGAAAATTGATATATGTCCCTGTTTTTATTTTTCCATTTAGATATTCTCTTTCTTTCGGACATAAAAAAACCCATTTAGATAATGGTATCTAAATGGGTAAATAAATTTTTATAAACATTTATAGATATGACGCACAAATCATTTCTACTTATTCAACCGTTACACTTTTCGCAAGATTACGTGGTTTATCCACGTCACACTCCCGGTGTAGGGCAGCATAGTACGCAATGAGTTGAAGCGGGATGACAGAGATAAGAGGTGTTAATAGTTCGTTCACTTCCGGGATGACAAAACGATCATCTTCTTCTTCCAACCCTTTCATTGAAATGATGCAAGGATTAGCGCCACGGGCGACGACTTCTTTGACATTCCCACGGATGCTTAGATTGACTCCTGCTTGCGTAGCAAGAGCGATAACAGGTGTGCCTTCTTCGATTAGGGCAATCGTTCCATGCTTAAGCTCACCGCCGGCAAACCCTTCTGCCTGGATGTATGAGATTTCTTTCAGCTTAAGCGAACCTTCAAGACCCACGTAATAATCAAGGGAACGACCGATGAAGAAACAATTACGCGTAACAGACAGGTATTCACGAGCAATCTCTTCCATCTCTTCTTTCGAATCGCAAAGAGCTTCCATGCCTGTCGCAGCTATTCCAAGCTCTTTGACAAGATCGAAATCAAATGCAAGGTTACGGAACTGGCCAGTTACGTTCGCTAATATCGCCAATACCGCTACTTGAGCCGTATAGGCCTTAGTAGAAGCCACGGCAATTTCAGGACCTGCATGTAATAAGAGCGTATAATCTGCTTCTCGTGACAGCGTAGAGCCCGGTACATTTGTGATGGTCAATGCTTTATGGCCAAGCTCTTTGATGGCCACTAAAACTGCACGGCTATCTGCCGTTTCCCCACTTTGCGAAATGAAGATGAACAGTGGTTTTTCGGATAATATCGGCATATTGTATGTGAACTCTGATGCTACATGCACTTCAACCGGAATTTTAGCCATTTTTTCAATGAATTGTTTACCGATTAGGCCTGCATGGTAGCTTGTTCCACAAGCCACGATATAAATACGGTCTGCCTCGCTCACTGCTTCTGTAATATTGTAATCAATCGCCAGTTTACCTTCTTCGTTTTGGTAAGATTGAATGATTTTACGGATAACAGTAGGCTGCTCATCAATTTCTTTAAGCATATAATGTGGATACGTACCTTTTTCAATATCACTGGCATCGAGTTCCGCCGTGAATGGAGCACGAAATACTTCTTCGTTGGAAAGGTTTTTAATTGTCACTTTTTCTTTTGTGACAATAACCATTTCTTTATCCATTAATTCAAGGAATTGATCGGTAACTTGCAGCATAGCCATTGCATCAGAAGCGATAACGTTAAAGTCTTTTCCAACACCGATTAGGAGTGGGCTTTTATTTTTAGCAACAAAAATCGTTTCTTCGTTTTCAGCATCCAATAGGGCAAGGGCATACGAACCTTCTAAAAGGGTAAGCGTGTGACGGAATGCCTCTTCCACTTCCATGCCGTCATTCACGAACTTCTCAATAAGCTGAACGATGACTTCCGTATCAGTGTCGCTTTTAAAAGCAACATCCTTCAAATATTCCCGTTTTAAAATCGCATAGTTTTCGATGACCCCATTATGAACTAATGTCAGGCGACCTGAGTTACTTTGGTGAGGATGAGCATTATCACGACTAGGTACACCATGAGTGGCCCAGCGAGTGTGTCCAATCCCTGTATTCGCCGAAGTCCCTTCATCCACAACACCGCGTAAGTCTGCAATCCGTCCCTTTTCCTTGAAGACCTTGATGCCTTCCTTATTTTGCACAGCTATACCAGCAGAATCATACCCACGGTACTCTAACTTTTCAAGACCTTTTAACAGGATTTCTTTCGCGTCATTTAGACCAATATATCCAACAATTCCACACATAATTTCTGTTCCTCCAACTGATTAGAGGGAACAGGAATGCACGAGGGCATCCCTGCCCCCTCATCTCTGATATTTTTATAAAGGAAATACCCGAAGGCTTTTTCCCATTGTACATTTCCAACTCTTTGTGCAGTCGGTTGCCCCACTGTTTTAAAATTGGAATTATTACGGCTGTGTACTTCAGCCGGGAGGTATCCGCCGAACATTCGATACTCCTCCTCCTCGTCAACTAAACCCGTCTCGACCCAGTTTAGTTCAGGCGCTTTAGTTTTCCTATTATCTTGCCTGGCCTCCTTTTCCCTTATAACCATTTTATGGTAAAAGTAGTTGTAAATCAGGATAATCATACCCTATACATGGGACATAGGTCAATTCTTTACTACCATTAAAACAAAATATGATTCTTAATAAAAATATGCATAAAAGGAAATTTTCGTTCCCCTTTATGCATAGGTTGTTTATTCGTTTAGTCCCATTTCTGCTCTTACCGTTGCTACGATGCGGTCTACATAACGCGTACATTCTTCAATAGTAGGCGCTTCAGCCATAACACGGACAAGCGGTTCAGTTCCAGATGGCCGTACCAGAATCCGGCCGTTACCACCCATCTCCGCTTCCACTTCTTTTATGACTTCCTGTACTTTTTCATTCCCCGTTACCCCATGCTTGTCAGTTACTTTAACATTAATGAGTGTCTGCGGATATTTTTGCATCTCACTCGCAAGCTCAGATAGAGGTTTTTGCGTCTCACTCATGATGTTCACAAGCTGTAAACCCGTTAATAAGCCGTCCCCAGTTGTATTGTAATCCAAGAAGATGATATGCCCGGATTGCTCTCCACCAAGATTATAGCCACCTTTACGCATTTCTTCCACTACATAGCGATCGCCAACTGCTGTTTGAGCACTATGTATACCATGTTCCTCAAGCCCTTTGTAAAAGCCAAGGTTACTCATGATCGTAGAAACCACGGTTCCTTTTTTCAATCGATTATTCTCTTTTAAGTATTTCGCACAGATATACATGATTTGATCGCCATCTACGATATTTCCTTTTTCATCAATAGCTATTATGCGGTCGCCGTCGCCATCGAAAGCAAGTCCAACATCTGCCCCTTTTTCCTTCAAGAATTCAGCCAGAGCCTCAGGGTGGGTAGAACCGACCCCATCATTGATGTTCAAGCCATTCGGTGATGCCCCCATTGTCGAAATATCTGCATCTAAATCAGCAAATAGATGCATAGCCAAGGAAGATGTCGCACCATGAGCACAATCAAGCGCAACATGTATGCCTGTAAAGTCTTCGTCCACCGACTGTTTTAAGTATTGCAGATATTTTTGGCCGCCTTCAAAGTAGTCATTTAAATGGCCTAAGTCTCCGCCTGTAGGACGCGGTAACTCATCATTCTCCAGATCAAGCAATGCTTCCACTTCCGCTTCCTGTTCATCTGAGAGCTTGAAGCCATCCGGTCCAAAGAATTTAATTCCATTGTCCGCTACAGGATTATGAGAAGCTGAAATCATAACACCCGCTTCAGCACTTAAGGCTTTTGTCAGATAGGCCACTCCCGGTGTCGAAATAATGCCCAGTCGCATGACTTCAGCGCCGATGGATAATAATCCGGCAACAAGAGCACCTTCTAACATTTCCCCTGAAATACGAGTATCGCGCCCTATTAATACCTTTGGTTTTTCTGAATTCTTAGTAAGGACATAGCCGCCAAAACGGCCTAGTTTAAATGCCAACTCCGGCGTTAACTCCGTATTTGCTATTCCCCTAACTCCATCTGTTCCAAAATATTTACCCATCTGTATCGCTCCTTCTTCAAATCATTACTAAATTAAATGATGTTAAGGCCAGGTTACGTTTCTTCCTCTTCTTGGGCCATGGAAACTGACACTGCAACTCTTTTAGAATCTAATTCCCAAGATACTCCCGCGGGGACTTTAACTGCCAGTTCAACATCATGCTTACCTTCATCTAAATTACTTACATCGACCGTGAGCGAAATGTCGTCTTTAGATATTTTTTTTAGATCTTCCGCTTTCCCATTCAATGTAATGCTCATCACATCCGTATCCAATTCCACTTCTTGATCATCCTGTTTACCTACCGGGATTATTTTCAAGTTGGTGAAAGTTTTGGATTCCGTGGTTTCCGGTTCAACCTTATCTACCGTTTTTTCTTCTTCGACAACTACTTCTTCTGCCTCTTCTTCAGTATCCTTATCTTCCACATCCACTTTTTCGGTACGAATCTTCACCGTAGCTTTACTTAAGGACATTTTCTGCACACTTTCAGGTTTTGAAAGATTAAGTTCCATTTCGGTATCTCCATCTACTTTCGAGATATTGACTGGAAGATTTAATGCATTTATTTTATCCAATGATGCTTCTTGTCCATATAGAGTTACCTCTGTAGGGTCGACACTAATACTCTTGATACGAACTCCGGCCTTGGCCTTCCCCGTTTGCTCTGGCACGATTGATACCTTTTTGGAAGGAATACTGACCTTTAACGAAACTGCCACGGAAGCTGGCTCAATCGCGACATCTAATTTATTCAAATCCCGGTCTAGCGCTTTTACCGTTGCCTGCCCGTTCACCGATTCGTTTAGCCCTTTCCTTATTTCAAGGTTGGCCTTTACATAGGATATTTTTTCAATTACATCTTTGGCACCCGTAATTTTTACGGTTTCAGGATTTACTGTTGGCTGCCCAGCGGTATACCCTTCTTCCAGTAATGAACTGTTATATTCTGCATCGACCTTAAACTCTTTCGTCATCCGTTCCTGAACATTTACTTCCGCATATTCCGGATCTATCGTTGCCACGAGCTTTTCATTTAAATCGCTTATTTTAAATGTGACAGTTCGGTCCCCCATCGAGATTTCGGGATCGGAAAGATCTACATATACTTTAAAATCCCGTTGGCTTTTTGCGTTGATCAGAAGGCTTTTTGCCCCCTTCAATGTGACATCCACCGTTTCAGGTACGCCGCTGACCACTAAATTTTCACGATCATAGTACACTTCAACCGGAACATTTTCAATGGTTTCCGTACCATTCTCAGGCGCAGTGGACAATCCAAGGGACTTTTTATCGGACTCCATCTCGAAATTAACGGATATAAATAATAGAGCAGCCAAGGCGAAAGCGACAATTCTCATAAACCAAGCGCTATTCGTGAATTTATCCATTTTTCTTCCCCCTCCAATTCCAGATACCCGAGGAAGTTGTTTTGACATTCTGCAATACCAGTTCACTTGTTAGCATGGCTCTAAATGATTCCTGATTTAAATCGCGGTATAGCTCCCCATTTTTGGTGACAGAGATACCTCCCGTTTCTTCAGAAACAACAATTGTTACACTATCTGTTACTTCACTCATTCCAATGGCAGCCCTATGCCTTGTGCCCAGCTCTTTTGAAATGAACGGACTTTCCGATAAGGGCAGATAGCAAGCTGCAGCTGCGACTTGATTATCCTGTAAAATAACAGCCCCATCATGGAGGGGTGTATTCGGAATGAAAATATTAATGAGCAGTTCAGAAGAAATATAGGACCTTAAAGGAATTCCCGTTTCAACGTAATCACCCAGTGCCGTTCCTTTTTCAATGGTAATCAAGGCTCCAATACGCCTTTTCGCCATATACGTAGAGGCCTTTAGAATTTCTTCTACTAAACGCTCTTGTTGATTCTCTTCCGGAGCACTGCCCCTTGAAAAGATCTTTCCTCGTCCTAATTGTTCAAGTGCTCTTCTCAATTCAGGCTGGAAAATGACGAGAATTGCCAGAACACCCCAGTTCATGACTTGTTCCATTAACCATCCGAGTGTATTGAAACCAAACAGATTGCTCAAGCTTTTCACAATGACAATCACAAAAATTCCCTTTAGCAGTTGTATGGCTTTCGTGCCTCGAATTATAGTTAACAATTTATATATCACAAACCAAACAAGGAAAATATCAATGAAATTTACTACATAGTCCCAAACATTCAAATTGGATATAGACATGTTGTTTCCTCCAGTCCGTAATACTCCAAAAACACAATAACCATCGTTATGTAATAACCTTAATAGTATACCATTTTTTAAATCATACTTCTAAAACTAGTACAGAAATTTATATGGGAAGTAGTGCTAGTAACCACTATTTTTGTCTGCATACAATATAAAGCTGAACAAAAGCACCGTTCTGATTAGAACCATGCTTATGCTCAGCTTCATTATTCCCCATCTCTTTCCTCTTTTGAAGAAGGAAGTAGAGATGTTCCAATATCCTTTATTTTGTACCACATCCACTCAAAGGCTTGGTCTATGACTTCTATATCACCGGTAACATTTCCTGCCTTGGCCATATACTCCTGACCATTAATGACTGTCACATTCCCCTTTACTTCGCCCTCTATGCGTATGTCCCCATTTTGAACCACAACGTTCCCTTCAATGGTTTCCCCACGAGGGACAATGACGGTTTCCCCTTCTACCAATAAGTTAGGTTGCTTGGAGACGGAAAAATGTTCGTCCTGATTATAAGTGGAAAAGATCGATCCTGTCATTAATACAACGAACATCGCCGCGGCTGTCATAAACGGATGAGCCTTAAACCATCTCTTTGCCCCCGTAGCCTTCTTTTCCTTAGGCAATTGGGCCATTACCCTTGCCGTAAAATCATCCGGGGCCTTGATATGGGAAGTGCTTTGTACAAGGGCAACTGCTTTTTTCATTTCATTGAAAAAATCTCGGCATGCAGGACATGTAAGCAGATGGTCCCTTAAAATTTCTTTATGCTCGGGCTTAATGTCCTCATCTAAATAATCATGCATATAATTAATGATTTCCTCGTGGCAGTTCATTTTTCTCACCTTCTTTTTATAAATGGCGCAGTTGTTTACGCAAAGCTTCTCGCCCACGATGTATTCTCGTTTTGACAGTGCCTACCGGCAAATCAAGAATCTCACTGATTTCCTTTAACGATAATTCCTCAATGTATTTTAATACGATGACCGAACGATACTTTTCCGGCAACTTCATAATTTCGACCTGGATGGTTTCCTGAAGCTCTAACGACTCTACTTCTTCCTCTGGCATCGCCATGTCCGATGCAATTTGAGAATACATATTCAATCCCTCTGTACCAGTGACTTCCGCATCTAAATAGTAATCCGGCTTTTTCTTACGAAGTCGGTCGATACAGAGGTTCGTCGCTATGCGATATAACCATGTTGAAAACTTCATATTGATATTGAAACTGCGAATGTTCACAAAGGCCCTTACAAAAGCTTCTTGGGACAGGTCTTCAGCCTCCTGCCGGTTTCCAAGCATTCTAAAACAGATTTGAAAAACTTTATCCTTATAAATTTCGACTATTTCCCCAAATGCATTGTGGTCTCCCTTTAACACTTGGTTTATTCTCTCTTTAACAAGTCCATCCATTTTTGTTTTTTACCCCCGCTTCATGCGGCTATACGATTATTACGAATCGCAAGCTAAAAGGTTTCATAATTTATTACTTTTATTTTAGCAAACTTTTACATTTTATGTTTAAAACGAAAAATACAAGGATATATATAGTAAGAAATTGTAAAAATAAAGGAAGTGAACCTTGATAATGACTGCAGAACAAATACTAGATAACATTGAGCGATATAGACAGAAAATGATTATCTTAGCTTCCCGTTCCTCTATGATAGATAACGAAGTGGTCGAAGTGAGTAGCAAACTTGATACCCTGATGAATCAATATTTTCAATTGACCCAAAGCGGAACGAAAAAGCAAACAGTAAAGTGAAGAGGGAGATTGCCTTGGAATCATATAACGTTACCTTCGTTCAACATTATCTAAATCATATACTTTTGTATTCTAGCATATAGAAAAACAGTAACCCATAAAAAAACCGGTTACTGTTTCTTTTATATATTGCGTTAAGTTATAATAGCTTTTCTCCAAATAGAGAACCCATCAGGGCTACCGCCACGATCGCCGTTTTATTACGCTCGTCTAGTACGGGGTTTACTTCTACAAACTCAGCTGAAGTAATCAACTCTGACTCCGCAAGCATTTCCATGGCCAAATGACTTTCCCGATAGCTTATCCCCCCAAGCACTGGTGTTCCTACTCCAGGTGCCTCTGCAGGGTCTACCCCATCAAGATCTAGGGATAGATGAACCCCATCCGTTTTATCACGTAAGTATTCGATGCATTCTTCCATCACTTTCGTCATACCAAGCCTATCAATTTCATGCATCGTATAGACCTTGATGCCTTTATCACGTATTAGTACCTTTTCTCCTTCGTCCAAGGAACGGGCTCCAATAATGACGATATTCTCTGGTTTCACCTTTTGTGCATACCCATGCAGATTAACTAAATCAGGGTGACCGAGTCCAATGCTGACAGCGAGTGGCATGCCATGTATGTTTCCTGACGGAGAAGTCTCCTCCGTGTTCAAATCTCCATGGGCATCATACCAAATTACCCCTAAACTCTCATAATGCTTCGAAATCCCAGCAAGTGTTCCTATTGCTATCGAATGATCTCCCCCAAGAACTAGAGGGAATGATCCACTACAAATAATTTCATCTACCCTTGCTGCTAATTGTGCATTCCCCTTAGAAACAAGTGATAGATTCTTCAAGTTTGAGCCAGCCTCTTCAGACGTCCCGGGCCTCCCCACTATGATGTCTCCTAAATCTTCCACTTCTAACTGCAATTGTTGGATTCGTTCGATAACACCTGCACAACGGAGTGCACTTGGCCCCATATCAACCCCACGTCTTGTTTGACCAAGATCCATGGGAAGACCGATAACTGAAATTTTTTGAATAGACATACTATTCCCCCTTCCTGTTATTTTATAACTGTTAAGGAGAATGGTTCAACCGGACATTTTTATGTATAAAGATACAGCCATAGAAAGTTGTTTTTCAAAAAAAAAAGCCTTAAACCGAAGAGGTTTAAGGCGTAAGTGTTGGTGTATGTAGTTAGATGGTGGAGCCTAGCGGGATCGAACCGCTGACCTCCTGCGTGCAAGGCAGGCGCTCTCCCAGCTGAGCTAAGGCCCCTAAGTATAAAATCTAATTAAAATAAAGCGAAAGACGGGATTCGAACCCGCGACCCCAACCTTGGCAAGGTTGTATTCTACCACTGAACTACTTTCGCATATGGCTGGGCTAGAAGGGATCGAACCTTCGCATGACGGAATCAAAATCCGTTGCCTTACCGCTTGGCTATAGCCCAATATATGTAAATTAATAGTTAGCAAAATAAAAAGCGGTAATTATATATTCCCCTAAAGAAGAAAGTATATAACTGAACCACATTTTTTTGAAAAAAGATGGTGGAGGGGGGCAGATTCGAACTGCCGAACCCGAAGGAGCGGATTTACAGTCCGCCGCGTTTAGCCACTTCGCTACCCCTCCACATATAAGTGAAACATGGTGCCGGCAAGAGGACTTGAACCCCCAACCTACTGATTACAAGTCAGTTGCTCTACCAGTTGAGCTACACCGGCAAATCAATATTAAAAATGGTGGAGGATGACGGGATCGAACCGCCGACCCTCTGCTTGTAAGGCAGATGCTCTCCCAGCTGAGCTAATCCTCCAAAAAGTGAATTGAAAATGGTGACCCGTACGGGAATCGAACCCGTGTTACCGCCGTGAAAGGGCGGTGTCTTAACCGCTTGACCAACGGGCCGTAAAAAAATTTTAAAAGGTAGTTTGGGAAGCTCCCAAGCGGATTCGAACCGCTGACCTCTTCCTTACCATGGAAGTGCTCTACCTACTGAGCTATGGAAGCATATGGCTCCGCAGGTAGGACTCGAACCTACGACCGTTCGGTTAACAGCCGAATGCTCTACCACTGAGCTACTGCGGAATAATATAATGTTTCCTAAAACTCTTAGAAGATATAAATCATCTGCTTGGCGGCGTCCTACTCTCACAGGGGGAAACCCCCAACTACCATCGGCGCTGAAGAGCTTAACTGCCGTGTTCGGAATGGGAACGGGTGTGAC